>LNDU01000022.1 GCA_001464735.1 Nitrospira sp. Ga0074138 | reverse complement strand
GAATTGAAACAGCAGTATGGGAAATTTACCGACGACGATTTGACGCAGATCGAAGGGAATTACGAGAAGTTCGTCGGCAAAGTTCAGGAGCGGTATGGGGATAAGAAAGATGAGCTGATGAAGTGGGCTGACCAATGGCATCAGAAGTCGACGCCGGATGATATCAAGACCAGGATGTAACGAGGGCGTTTAGCGGAAGTAGAAATTGCAGGCTGATGACCTTCACCTTTCGGTCCGTTCGTGTGGCGAACATTCCTGCAAGCCTATTGTGAGGGAGTGAAATGAACGTACGAATTGTCGTTGCACTGTTCCTGATTCTGGGCCTTGTGAGTGCTCCTCTGTCTGCTCAGCATCTATGTGAAGACTGTCTGGATGAGGCGAAGCACCTTCTGAAACAGTGTCTTGAGGGCGCCATCAGTCAAGAGGATAAGAAGTCTTGTTTGGAGAGGCAGCAGGCACGATCAAAAGATTGCGAGAGTAGCCAGTGCATGACTGAACGAGCCGCGCGCAAGATTGACAAGCCTGTTGAACCGAAGTCTCAGGATGGGGGACAGGCGAAGGAAGAGCGACGAGAGCGGTGAGGTTTGAGATGAGCGATCTTTTGCCATGAGGGAGACTCATCTTTGGATTCGAGCCACGGAATGCCGGGTGGGGGAGAACAGGCAACAATGTCGATTCCAGCCTCAATCCTGATGCCAATGTGAGCCCCGGCCTCGTCAACCATCCGTATTCTCTTGGGGAACTGCCGAATCTTTTGGTGACCGAGGGTGCAAGGGCTCGCTCTATACCATTACGAACCGCATGACCATCTCCGATGGGCTGACGACGCTCTTTGATCAAGACGGTACCGCGTTCATCATCCACGAATCAGAGGATAAATATTTACCTGATCCGCCGACGAAGGACGCTCGAGGTGTAGCCAGGATTGCGGTGTCATCGTCGAGACCCCTCAGTGAAGGATCTATGTGAGTATGTGAACAAGTTCAAGAAGCTGGTGATTGTCGACGTGTGAGCAATAGTGAACAGATTGTGTTCTCTATAGTCGGATAAATTGATCTCAATCTGCACACGAATGGGCGTGTGTCAATGTTTTGTTAAGGAGGAAACCATGAAGTATTCTCTGATGGCGATGCTTCTGCTTGTCATGGGCGTTGGCGCCGGCTGCGCCATATCCAACACCGCTTCCGACTTGCGCGGCATAAAAGGGGTGGACGGCGACAAGCTGACACACATCAACACAAGGAATTTCGCGGTGAACCTGTTCGTGACCAGACCGATGTGGGGGGACGCCTCACTGAACTCAACGGTCCAGCATTTTGCCGATGAGGCCAAAAAACATGGTGCAACGAAGGTGCGGATCGTGCAATCGGACGAGACGGTCATGTGGTATTTCCCCCCGATCTTGGGGCTCATTTTCACTCCGGTGTACTCTAGCGTAGCGGGAGATGCCCTGCTCCCGTAGCGTAAGTCACAGCGAGCGACCCCTTGTTTAGGGGATTGGGTTTTAAGCCCCCCCCCGAGGGAGATGTCTCGTGGGAGGAGGTGGCAAAGGTTGTTTCCCCGACCGCCGACGATCGCAGAGAATCCCTTCTGAAGTGACCGAGGTCAAGGTTGACGCGGTGGATCAGGCTGGGTATTCGCTCGTCGACAACAACGAATGGAGATCAGCCCTGTGAGCCGAGCCAAGTCAGACCAGTGTATTGTGGAGCGGGCGGTTGGGTCGCCACCGGTGACGTCCGTGCAACATATTCCGCAGTCCACTGCCCATGCTCTTTGCACGGAGTACGTGGAGACTGTAGGGCTCGACACACTTCTGAAGGCTTCGCCATCTAACCTCTTGGGTGTCGTCTGTCATGACCGGAGTCTTGAAGAGTCCCGTGACTTCGGTTCCTGTCCGGTGGTCTGCCTCGATTTGCCGCAATTCACTGGGCCTCCGTTGGCCGAGGTGTGGACGAGCAGCCTGTCGGTCAACTATTGCCAGGCCGAGGGAATTCACTGCGCCATGAACGATGACGTGCTCTTTGGCTCGTTGCAATTGGAAGAAAGCGCGGGCACGCTGCTGGATAATGTGACCTACCGTGCCTATCGACACCTTCTTGTCCAGGCTCGTGCTCTGGGCTACCCGCATTTGTTGCGGGTGTGGAACTACTTTTCTCGCATCAACGGTGAATCAGACGGGCTGGAACGGTACCAGCGCTTTTGCGCTGGCCGATACCAGGCCCTGGCCGAGGGCCTTTCAGACTTCCCTCGAACCCTGCCCGCGGGGACTGCCGTTGGGACGATGTCCGGCCCGCTAACCATTTACTTCCTGGCTGCGAGGGAGCCTGGCATGCACGTCGAGAATCCGCGGCAGGTGAGCGCGTACAAGTATCCTCGTGTCTATGGTCCGCGCAGCCCGTCGTTCGCGAGAGCCACCTTGCGGCCATCCATCTCCGGGGCCAACCTGCTCATTGCCGGCACGGCGAGTGTGGTCGGTCATGTGAGTAAACACATCGGCGAGCCTCATCAACAGACCATGGAAATCATTCAAAACCTGAATGCGCTGATTAGCCATATTGAGCAGCGTCACGGCCTCACTCGCGGACAGTGGTATGGACAGGCTCTCTTTAAGGTTTACATTCGACATCCGGAACACTTCGTGGCGGTCCGCGACATCCTGGATGAGCAGCTCCCCTCCCACTCTCAGGTCCTGTACCTTCAAGGAGAGATGTGCCGAAGTGAGTTATTGGTGGAGATTGAGGGTGTCCTGAGTCAAGAAAAGACCATTGGCGTGAGCCAGACGGTGTCACCAACCCGTCTTCGTCTCCAACAACCTGCGACATCCGAGCATGAGCCTGATAGCATCAAGAGCGCGTAAGTTCGGTCGGGAGGGAATTGCGGGGATCGCGGCTTCTGATGGCGCTGGCGCGATACCGGCAGGAGGTGCGCAGAACGCGACGCGCCAGCCCGCAGACGTCAACCGAGAGTTCTACGACGCGCTCTGGTCGGCGAGTTTTGTCGTTCCGCCACAGCGCTTCAACACCTGGCCGCTGCTTTCCACGCTTGCAGCTTCGGCACCGGCGCGACTCGAGATCGGACCGGGCCTGCATCCGCGGCTCCCCATCACTGGTACGTCCTTCGTCGACATCAGCCGACCGGCTCTCTCCCGTCTGAATGCTCATGGCGGACTGGCAGTGCTCGGCGAGATCACCGCCCTGCCGTTTCCCGACTGCAGTTTTGACTTGCTTTGCGCCTTCGACATCGTTGAACACATCGAGGATGATCGGCAGGCCTTCCGCGAGCTCGGCCGGGTAGCGAAGGACGATGCGACGGTCATCTTCTCGGTGCCCCTGCATCCCGCGTGCTGGAGCGCCTTCGATACCCTCGTGGGTCACGTTCGCCGCTATGACCCCGTTGATCTCCTGACGATCCTTCGAGAGCATTCCCTTATGCTGGAGCAGAGCGCAGTCTTCGGCATGCAACCACGGAGCCGACGGCTCCTCGACTTCGCCGTGTGGGGCCTGACTCACCGGCGGGCACAGGCCATGCGTTGGTACAACGGGTTCATTCTACCCCTTGGGCTGTTTCTGCAGAGGCGCCTCGCCTGGGCGCCCGGCCTGATCGATGTCGAGAACGTGGACGAGCTCCTGCTCGTCTGCCGGCATGGTGGCCGTCACCAATTTACGGTCACCGCTGAGGGCGATCGGAATGGAGCTCAAGGAAGTCCGCGACATGGCCAGGAAGATTAGGGTATAGAAGAAAGTGCCCTTCTATAAGAAGATGCGGGCTGGGCCGGATGACACATTGAAGGTGAGCAACACGTCAGCCAAAGCGAAGACCGAGATGCAAAAGAAGGTCGAACAACTGGAAACGCACAATCAGCGCGGGGCTTCGGTACATGTTCCATCTGAGCAGTCCAATGGATCATCAGGCCTCCGGCACATGCCCGCACGAACCAGCCTCCAGTGGCATTTCACCATCGATGTAGACTGGGTTCCTGGGTCCGAGGTCGGACTGGAAGGGTTGTTGGATTTCTGTGATCAACGGAGGCTCAAGGCCACGATTTTTGTGACCGGGCGGTTTGCGGTCAGCTATGCGGATTTGATCGGGGAATGTCGGCGGCGAGGGCACGAACTCGGTACACATGGGTGGGAACACGGTGGCCTCGAGCAGGACGAGGATTTCAGGTCAGCCAGTTATGACCAACAACGAGCATGGATCCGGCTGGCCACGGAGGCCGTGGAGAAAGCCTCAGGGGTTCGCCCCGTCGTTTTCCGCGCACCGAGCCTGTGGATCGGCGAAACGACCTTGCGCGCGCTCGAAGACGAGGGATACCGCTATGATTCATCGGTGCCGGCGAGACGATTTGATTGCGGCTTCGGCCGGGTGCATTACCTGAAATACTTTCGTGCCCCGACTGAGCCGTACCGCCTCTCGTCAAGCCACCTCCGTCTGCCGGGACACAGCTCGATCGTCGAGATGGCCCCTTCAGCGATCCTATTCCCTATCAACATGGCCACTCTCCGGGTGCTCGGTCTGCCGGTGATGAAGTGGATGGTCCGCCAGATCTCCCGACGGACTTCGCGGCTGGTGTTCTATTGCCACCCTCACGAATTCGTGCATGCGCATCGGCAAACCTTCCCACGCAACATGTCCACATGGAATATGCAGGGCATGAGACCGGAAAACTTTGCCCTGCTTGACGCATTCGTCGAACACATGATGCATCTAGGATATTCTCCCGCCCTGTTTGCGGAGTCGTTCGGCAAGACCCTCGCTTGATAGTATGAATCAATCGCTCGCCGGTGCGCGATCAACCGTCATACAACTTGTGGGGCGAGCATTGCGGGGCTGGTATCGCGGGCCGAAGTGACTGATGGGTGTCTCGCAGCGGGACCTCACCCGCATTTCATGCGCTGCCAAGCAGTTTCTTCCTTCTGCTCACCCTCACTTTGGGTCCCGCTACGCGAAGGCGTGGGGTGTGCGCATCGAGCCGGCGCGACCTGCTTTACACCGTGAGGCTCGCTCGGCCCGCATGAGGGTGGGCCACAGAGCGAGCGGTAGAGACCGATCGGGTTCATGCCACTGGACAAAAGTTTCCATCCCACCATGCGGGTGATGCGGAGGATATCGAGCACCGGCCGAAAATAGCTCGGTCGCGCTCCCGGACGGCGCAGGGCTTCAATCGGAACTGCCAGGCTTCGATGCCCTGCACGCGCGGCCTCGATCAGCAGCTCGCTTTCAAAAACGAAACTCCTGACTTTGCCGTGATTGATCTCTACATGACGTAACAGAGATGGGGGATAGACACGAAAGCCTGACTGACTATCTTCAAATGAATACCCCGCTGCCCAAGAAATCCAAAAATCAGCCACACGGTTCGCGACATAGCGCCAAAAGACCGCGCGTCGCTGATCTCGACGGCGTGCACCGATGATCACATGAGAAGGATGGCGGTTGGCTTCAGCGAGCAATCGGGGAATATCTTCCGGCGCATGCTGGCCATCGCCGTCCAGCGTCACGACGCCGGAGGCTCCGGCCGCCAATGCCTGCTGAAAGCCACGCCACAGGCTTGCGGCCTTCCCGCAGTTCGTGGGGTTTCGCAACACTGCCACTGGCACACCGACCAGGGCTTCTGCCGTGCCATCGGTGGACCCATCGTCCACGACGATCACGTTCTTGATCTGTCGAAGCGTCCGCCATGCCACGTCCCGAATTGTCGCGGCTTCGTTATAGGCGGGGATCACCACCCAGTACTGGGCCAGGACCTTGACTTCCGAATGTGAATGGGCGTTCACGCCATTCCTCCATTGAGACCGATTACTTGGCCGGAAATATAGTCGGCCTTCTCGGAGGCTAGGAATCCGACGAGGTACGCAACTTCTTGAAGAGTGCCGGCTCGTTTCATCGGCACAAGGGTCTCGATCTTGTCTGGTTTGCAGCTCTGCTCGACCATTCGCGATTCGATGAAGCCCAGCGCGACCACATTGACGGTCACGCCACGGGAGGCGACTTCCCGTGCAAGTGATTTGGAGGCGCCGTGGAGCCCCGCTTTAGCCGCGGCATAATTAGTCTGGCCTCGATTGCCGAGTTGAGCCGAGATCGACGAAATCGTGATGATCCGTCCCCACCGCGTCCTGATCATCGGAAGGAGTAACGGCTGCGTCACGTTGAAAAAGCCACCCAGCGAAACATCGATCACGTGCTTCCATTGGTCCGTCCGCATGCCCGCCATCGGGGCATCGTCGTAGATGCCCGCATTATTCACGAGCACCTGGATCGGACCGAATTCTAGAATTTGCTTCAGCGCACGTTGGGTGGCTTCGGCATCGCTGACATCGAAGCAGGCCACGCTGGCCGATCCGCCTGCTCCGATGATCTGATCGGCCACCGCTTCAGCCGCCGCTTGATTGCGATGCGCATGGACGATGATGTGCAGGTGCTCCTGCGCCAGTTGGCGGCTGATCGCGCCGCCGATTTGACCGCTGCCGCCTGTGACTAACGCTCGCTTCATGATGGATGGTCGAGGTATTTGAGGAATATGGAAGCACGCCCGTTCAGCAACTCTTGTCGCTCAGCCGATACTCGAAAGGTATAGATGAAACAGTCCGCCTCGCCGACTAAACGGGTCGCCTGAACCGTCAAGTCTTCCTTTACATCGTCCAGACGAGCGGCCAGAAGCATTAGATTCTTAATGGCTCCCAGGTATCCCACGGTGAGTCGACGTTCCTGCTTCTGCCGCAGAAGTCCGACATGCACCGCCATGGCCTGTGCGGCGTACTCCAGCCCACAGATGGCCTCCAATTGGTTGTCTCGGCGGAGAGGATTCGTCACGTCGCGATGCGACGAGGTCGTACACACGATGCTGGTATCATCCCACTGCTCGACCGCATCCAACAGGCACATCGTGCCGTGATGCGGAATCAATCTGCAGAGAGCGTCTTTACTGATGATCGGCATGGCATCACCCGGATCAACAGGCGTAGATCTCCCAAATACTCAAGGCGGACCAGGGTGCCGCGCTGCCTGGCGATGGCGGCCAGAAGCGGCAACGACCGCGCGGCTTGATTTCCGTTCCGCATCGCTTCGAGTCGTGGATCGTCCATGCTCGTCGCGTCCTCAGAGAGGTCGTTGGAAAGAGTGAGGTCGAGTTGGGCGAGGTTGTGCGGCGCAGGAGTTCGTGTCAACAACAGCGCGGTGGCGAATCCTCCTTGCAGGGGTCGCGCAGCATAGAGAGGAGGAGGAGACGGAAGATCGTAAGCTACCAGGAGTACAGGCCGCTCCTCAATCTGTGCATACGCTGCCGCCTCCAGCATGGCGGCACAGAAGGACGAATCATAACACGCCAGCACGGTCGACGATTGCTGTGAGCCTGTGGCAATGCCCCAGTAGCCGGACGCGGCATTATGGACGGAGTGATGGAACAGAGTAGGTGAAATCGTTCGTTGCGGCGTGGCGAGTTCCGTGCAGAGACGATCCAGGACCACGGTTTCGCCGTCGGAGGATGCGAAGACGGACACCACCTCGCGCGCATCAGCCTTAGCCTGCTGTATGACCTCCTGAGCCACCTCGACAGCCCAGCGCACCGTCTCGCTGCTGCGCCTCTGTTCGTTCGGCGGCAGCAGGCTGGCGCTCGGCCTCGGCCGGTCGGCTTCACACCAAGGACGTTCACCTGCCAGCACGGCCCGGCTTCCTGCCCAACCTGGGAGCCCCGGCCCCAACGTACTGATCCCGCTCACATATAATGTCATCAGACCGTCCCAAAAATCAGGCTGCAGTTATTGCCGCCAAACCCAAAGCTATTGCTCAATACCCGTTGCACTGGCTGCTCCCTGTTCTCCAGCAGCACGTGACTGTTCAGGCTGGGATCGAGTCGAGTCGTATTCACCGTTCCGGGGACAAAACTGCGCGTGAGACTGAGCGCGGCAATCACCGCTCCCGTGATTCCCGCTGCCCCCAATGTATGTCCCGTCCACCCTTTGGTCGAGCTGCAGGGGGTCGAGGGACCGAACACCGAATGGACGGCCGTATCTTCAATGCTGTCGTTCGCCCTGGTCGCGGTGCCGTGCAGATGAATGTAATCGATATCCGCGGAGGTGAGCCCGCTCCGCAGCAAGGCCGCCTGCATCGCCCTGATCGCCCCGGTCCCTTCCGGATGGGGATGCGACATATGATACCCGTCGCAACTCTCCCCGTAGCCCGATAACGCCACGGCCCCAGGCTGATCCGCATGCTCGGATTTTTCCAGTAACGCAAAGCCGGCCGATTCGCCCAACGTCAGTCCGTCGCGGTTCTCGTCGCATGGACGGCAGGGACTGCGCGACATCAGCTGCAACGACGCGAATCCGTACAGAATCGTCAGACAGAGGCTGTCCACACCGCCGACCACCGCCGCATCGCAGAATCCGGCTTCGATGAATCGCGCCGCCGTCGCAAACGCCTTCGCGCTGGACGAGCAGGCCGTGGAGATGACCATCGCCGGCCCCCGCAGCCCCAGGTAGGTACGCACGAAATGCGCGGCCGAAAACATGTTGTGGGTATATCGATGGGAGGTCAGGTAGGACGACGGCAAGGCGCCGCTTGCCGGGTCACGGTGGCAATACGCATGTTCTGTCTCCAGGATGCCCGAGGTGCTCGAACCGACGAGCACGGCCACGCGGTGGGCGCCGTAGCGTTCCCGGGCTTCTATTGCGGCTTGGGTGAACCCATCCTGCTGAAGACCGAGAAGCGCGAGCCGATTATTCCGGCAGTCGAACTGCTCCAATCGTGTTGATGCTGAACCGCCGCTGAATGACATGTTCTCCACATCATCGACCCGGCCGATGTACGTGGTGATCCCCACATCTTCGAAGTCGCAGGGACGCAACCCGGAGCGCCGGTTCCGCAATGCCCGATAGGTCTCATCGAGGCCTTTCCCCAGCGCTGAGACGAGGGTATAGCCGGTGAGAATCAGGGGAGCCATCGTTCTGGTCGCAACCGGTCGATCTTGTGGGACTGGGTCTCGGCTGCCCTGAGTCCCGCACAGAACATCATCGATGGCCTGATTCGGGCTGTGATCGTCAATGCGGTGGGATACGTCTTTCTTTGTGTGGCGATTAACCAAACCCTGTGCCATTGCAGACGGTCCTCCACGCTGTCGATCAACACCCGCAACAAAATTAACAGGTCGCGGAGAGCCCATCTGTTCAATATTGCTCATTCGGGAGAGGTCTCGGCGAGAAGAGATGGCTTTTCGGGCGACTCAGCGAGCAACGCGGCAAAGGCCAGACAGGCCAGCGATCCCAACGCCGTGGTCATGCCAATGGCTCGAAGCACGGGGATCTGCGAGAGGGCCAGGACTCCGAATACCGAGATCGTGGTCGTGCTGCAAACGACCAGGCCAAAAACCGTGCGTCCTCGCTCCGTCGGGGTTCCATGTCTCCGGTTGAAGAACAAGGCATAGTCCAACCCGAGGCCGATGACCAGCAGGAAGGACGCCAAGTGGAACAGCGAAAACCGTTCGCCTAATACGTGTAGCAAGGCAGCCATCACCACAAGGGCGCTCCCGATTGGCAGCATCACTCGCAGGACGGTGATGGGATCGCGGAGCCCGACCAGCAGCACGAGGCCGATCGACAGGAGGCCCCATCCCAAGAGTCGGAGCGCCTCATTGCGGTACGTACCGACCATGCGGTTTGATTCCTCCTTCAGATCCAAATAGTTCACGTCCTGCTCACGCCATGGTGCCAGATAGTCCCGGATCGTCTTTCTGTCGGTGACGCCACGCAAGGGGACGATCGCCACCCAACGTCCTTCACGCATAAACAGCAGCGAATTCAGCTTGAGCCCCAATGCCGTTCCACTGAAGGTCTCGATCTCGATCGGTTCCTGCGTCTTGGCTTTCTCTATCGCGTCCAAGAACGGTTGAAACAGACCGGGCTTGAAGGGTAAGCCCTTGATGGCCGATGTGATATTCCGCTCCAAGGTCTCGCGATCTGGCAACGAAGCCTGGCGCGTCTGCTGCGTCCTGCGACTGGGCAGGTAGCGAGCAGCGAGGTCGTATCCTGTCAGTTCCTCTGTGCCCACGAGCGGGTCCAACGCCAGCGCCAACATCTCACTCCGTTGGAGGGCTTCTTCCTCGCTTGAGCCCTCCACTACGACGAGGTCCTGGACTCCCGGCCCCCCGAGTTCATTGCGAAGGGCCAGATCCCGCGCTTGTTGCTCGGTCGAGATCGGACTCAGATTGGCGATGTCCTCTTCCCACAACGGCGCATCCGACCACATGAAGGCGCCGAGGGCGAGGACCACCATCAGCGGAACCACAAGTCGTGCCGTTGTCAGTGCATCGACCCAGCGTGCGACCTGCAGCCCTTCGCGTCTCGCATGGAATCCCATCGGAACGATGTGGGGGAGTACCCAACGGGTCACGCATGCGGCTGTGAACAAGCCGACCATCGCGAACAGCCCCAGTTGCGACAAACCGGGGAACCCGCTCAGGAGTAACGCCGAGAATCCAAGCGCCGTGGCCACGACGCCGAGGCGCATCGTCGGCCAGATCTCTTTCATCACGGCCGGTGCCCGGCTCTCCCTGGTGAGATGGCTGAACAGATGGATGGGATAATCGTCCACGACGCCCAGCAGCGTAATCCCAAACGCCAAGGTGATGCCGTGTATGAATCCAAACGCAAGATCCACGGCAGCGATCCCGGCCACGATCGCGCTCGCCAAGGGAAGGAGGCTGAGAGCGAGAATAGAGACTGATCCATAGCTGACGAAGAGCAATGTGGTGACCAGCAACGTCGCGTAGACGGACAACCGCCAGACATCGTCTTGGATGGTCTGCCGCATCTCAACGGCAATGACGCCGGGTCCCGTCATCACCACATGGGGAGGGGCCGGACCGGCGGCGACCCGCCTGACGGTCTCTCTGATTTGCTCTTGTAGTTGTTCCTGGGATTCCACATCAAAACCGGTGGCCTTCGTCTCCGCCACGAGCAACGCGCGCCGCAGGTCCGACGAAAACCACACTCCTTGATGCCTCCTCGGAGCCGTCCATGTCATCCAGGCTTGAAGGATCTTCATGAACTCGCCGGTGGGATCGGCCGGGATCAATGCCTTGACCATCGGGGACAAAGGGGAGGTGAGGTCACTCATCCGCTGCTCAAGGGAGTGGCGGAGCTGATCTCGACTGAACATCGACTCCTGCACGTGTGGGCTGAGCACGTACCGATATTGAAAGAGTCGTTCCCGCTCCTCCTGTGTCCAGGCCTGCTCGCCGTTGCCGACATAGTGGAACGCGCCGCTTTTGCGCATCCAGGCCGCCAACTGCTTGCTGGTCTCTGCCAGCCGATCGGCATTCTCTCCCTCCAGAGCCAGCAGGATGAGCCGTGCGGTCGCGCCTGTTCGCAGTTCAGTGAGTAGCAATCGTTCTGTTGGCGTGGCACCCTCCGGCAACAAGCGGGAGAGTTCGGACTCAACGTGTGTATGCGTAGCCGTAAACCAGGCTCCGAGCCCCATCACCATGCACCAGATCAGAAGCGTGAGCCAGGATCTTCCGGTCACAGTGCGCCCGTTGCGATGACCATGACAGATCGATCTCCGTCCGGTGCTCGGATCTCAATGCGGCTGACGCGCTCCCTTTCTCCAGAGAACCGAATGGACTCCACCAGTGCCCGCACGTCGTTCTCCAGCGGACGCAGAACCAAGACCCATCGTTGTGGCTCACCCTGCAATGTCACGCGATACCAACGCCTCAGGGTGATGACATCATTGGCGAGTGTTGACCGAAAGGCCTCTATAAATCCCCGCAGCGCCGGGTAGTCGTGCAATGACAGGGTCCGGTTCGTCCCCTTCGTCTTGCTTTCGAAGAGGAGCGTATCGCCTTCAACGAGGTAGCGTTCGTCATGAGGACTCGTGATATGTTTTTCGAGTCCCGCCGGGGGCGTGAAGCGCAAGATGCCTTGGGTCTTCAATGGTTGGGTGAGCAGGTCCGAAAATGCGGTCTCTTCAAATCGTACTTCGGCTTGCCGGTTCTTGGCAAGGCTCTCAAGGAGCTGTTCCACAGTCCAGCCGGTTGATCCTTCCCCGTGCTCAGACGGTGGCGACGTCTGGGCCGCGAACATCGTCGCAGAACCCGACAAGAACAACCAGATAAGGAACGCCGCCGGCAGTCTCAGCGACCAGCTACCGCTGCTCTTCCCAAAAGTCATAAAAGTTGAACCAGTTGTCGGCCGCGAGGCGGCAGTAGTGCTCCAGGCGGTCGGCATAGCGCTGGGTCCACAGCTGAATCTCCCGGTCTCGATGCCGTCGGTCGATCGTGATCTCCTCGGCGAATAACTCGAAATGGACCTCGTAGCGACTCCCGCCGCGGTAGAGCCCGAAGAAGAGAATGACCGGCACCTTTAAGATGCTTGCGAGCCACATGGTTCCAGCAGGGAATCGTGCAAGCTCGCCGAAGAACTTGCAGGGCGTGGCCTGATCCTGTTTCACCAGACGATCTGCGAGAATGCCCACAACCCCTCCGCGGTCCAGACATTCCTTGACGCGCAGCATCGTGTTCGGCGAGCCGGTCGGGATCACCGCATCGGCAACTTCTGGATTCAAGTCACGGAAGAGGTCACGGATCACCGGTGTATGTTGCTCGTGCATCAGGACCTTGATTTCGACATCCCCCTGGGTCAGCCCGATGGCACGCACGATCTCGAAACTCCCCAGATGCGAACCGAGCAGGAGACATCCGTGGCCGCGAGCCAAGCGCTCCTTGAGTACGTCGAGTCCCCGTATCTCGATGTCGAAGCGGCTGCCTTGTCCGACGAGAAGATAGACGCGATCAAGAAGCGTCGAGGCGAAACAATGATACTGTCGATACAGGTCACGCCAGCCGATGGGGCGTCCAAGCGCTCGAATCAGGTAGGGCCGGATGGCACGACGTGCCTGCCTTGAGAATATCAGGTAGTAGGCGCAGATCAAATGGAGCAAGGCGCGCGTGGCCGGACGTCCGACGGATCCCGCCATCCACATCATGAATCGCCACGCGATTCGGGTGCCGCGTTCGCGTTGTCGCAGCCACTCCACACTCACACATCACCCATGGACTCATCTGCGACGATGCGGTAGTGCAGGGAGCCTCGCGCAATGAGTCGAGACCCGGTCGTGCACGTGAACTCCGTTGCGCCGTCACCCTGCTGGTCTAACCTGATCCTGAGAGGCTCTCCAGGGTTCAGAGGCGAGAGGAACTTTGCCGACGGCATACCCACAAGCTTGATGTTCTCTGTGGTCGTCTCGCGGACGGCCTTCATGATTTCTCCGAGCACCACGACGCCGGGGACGACAGGATGGCCGGGAAAGTGCCCAGCCAATGATGGATGGCTCGCACCGATTGTGACGATCCGCTCAGGTCCCATGCCTCTCCCCCTGATGCAGCTCGTGCAGCAGTCCGAGCAAGGATTCTCTCGTGAGCTTGCCGGTTCCGTTACGGGGAAGCTTGGGGAGGAGGTGAAGCGGTCTGGGAAGGAACATGGGGTCAATGACGGTTCGAAGCGCAGACAGAATGTGCTCCGCAGCCTTTCCGGGCGCAACCACGAAGGCGATCAGACGTGTGACCGAAGGTCCCTTATCATCCGGGAGAAAAAACACGCCATCCTGCACCCCCTCGATTTCGTTCAGTTTCTGGTTCAGGTCGCTCAACGAACCCCGGTGCCCTCCGATATTCACCAGATCCGTGCCGCGTCCATGCAACACGAAGTGATGTGGCGCTTGTATCGATACCAGATCGGGAAAGGAGATCGGCTCACGTAAGTATGGCGCCTGCAGAGAACACCCGGCTGAATCCTGATGCAGCGTGATCCCATCCAACACGTGCCAGGTGTCCTCGGCGACCGTCCGCCTTGTCGCGAGACTTCCGGCCTCCGTGAACCCGTACACCTCATAGACGCTGGTTTGGAACGAGGTTTCGGCTTGTCTCGCCAGCGAGCGGGCAAGAGGCGCGGTTGCGGAGAGAATATATTTCACGTGAGGCAGCCGTGAGCCAGCCGTTACACAAGCCCGGATGTGTAACGGGGTAGTGACAAGTATGCGCGGTGATGGAACTTCCGCTAACGCTGACCGCACATCTTCTGGGAACAGCGGACGTCCCGCATGGAACGCCATCCCATGTTGGATGGGGAGCATAATGGAGGCTTCGAGCCCGTACATGTGGTGGTGAGGAACTGTCGCCACAATGGTCACAGGATCGGAAGCCTTCAGCCCAAGCCGGGAACCCGTGCTCCGAGCGACTGTGACTAAGGAGCCCCAGGTTTTGGAATGAGAAAGAGGGCTGCCCGTACTGCCTGACGTAAAGGCCACGACGGCTGGGTGGTCAACGGGAATTTGGGGAATCTTTGCCGTACAGGTCGGATACCATCTACTCTGGGGAATCTGATAGGAGGGAAAATGTTCGACTTGTTCCGTGTCATCGACAAGACAATAGCTGGCGGCATAGTCTCGAGCGAGCTGGCCCAAGGCGCCCGGCGCGCGGCTAGGAGGAAGCAGCGTGGTCTGTCCTCGAACCAATGCAGCGGCGAACCCAACCAGGAAGCGATAGCGGTCATCAACCAAGTTAATGACCGTGGGCTTTTCGGGAAGCAGGTCAGCAAGGGCTCCCACGTCAGAAAGAAAATGGCTATAGGTAATCGCGTGGCCGTTTTCCCAGGCCAATACTCTATCAGCGTGGTAGGGGCCGAACAACGCGGCGGTGGTCATAGTGCTACTTGCTGCTACTTCGTGCGATGTTTCTCGATCGACTGACAGAGCGAACGGAGTGAGGCGAAGGTGGCGACTGTTTCCGGATCATCTGAACGTATCTTATACCCATAGCATTGAGAGATCACGAGCGACAGCTCGAGCGCGTCAATCGAATCAAGGCCAAGACCTTCGTTGAAGAGCGGCTGTTCTGGCTGAATTTGCACAGGATCAATGTTTAGATTAAGCGTCTGCACGATGAGTTTCGCAACGTCCGCTTCCAGTGCTGAGAGATCGAACACCGATTTATCATCCCATGTATGGGGTGGGCCTTCAGAAACCATTGCACCGGGCCATCCTTACACATTCAATTCGCAGGTTGTCAATCAGCAAAACTCCGTGCGCCATTTCTCGCTGAAATAGGAAGACGGTCGCTGGTGATCGGAATCTTATTCGAAACCCTCCTCTAACCGCTCGATTCTGCTGCCTGTACGCGTAGGTTGCAAGCGTACCGGAACCTCACCGTTTCGATCATGGTGGCTTGCGGCAATGTCAAAGGTGAACACTTTACGACAATACCGCCGCCTATGAACCATAGTAACAGGCATGTCGCTTCTAGACTGGTCAGAATTGCTCACAGTGACCCGTCACAAAGGCTGATCCCGGCTTCCTTCATATGTGAATCCAGTCTGTCCTTCCTGCCACAGGAATTTCCTTCCCACTGAGCAATTGTGACCAGACAGGCATCGGGCGTCTCGGCATACTATTCATTAATAGTCGCTGCTGTCTTAGCCAAGGAGGTGGCATCATGACCTGTAGAGTTGCCCGCTCGTATCAACACTTCATCCAGATGGAGCCGGTCCCCTGCTCTGAATGTGGATCGACCTGTCTGGACGTGCGTGTGGCCTCAGGGATTCTAGGGCCGCATCTGTGTCCGATCTGCGCCCAGTCCTTGAGCCCGCGCGTCGTGTCTTCCATCCACGCGCCGCGCGTGCCGATGAGACATCAGCAGGTCGCCTGAACGGGAGTCGCCGAGAACCGGGCATCATCAGAGAAACGGGGGGCCACGATCCTGCTTGAAGGATTGCAACGATCGCGACTGGGGCAATGAAATCGAGAGCGTGATCTTGGGGCCCGATGCCTGATTGCTTGTTTATCTTGTTTATACGGAGATGAACTGTAAAGGCCGGGGAATGGTATTCGTCTCAAACCAACGGGTCCTGGACCTGGAAAAATTCCAGATGGCCAATGGACATCGAGTCATTGCGGGTCAAATGTAAAAGGGAAAGAAAAACGTAGTCTGTTCATGCCGGCGAGCATCCGTAGTTACGGTCGAAGAATTTTCACCGATGGGAATCCATGTAGATTACGCATCTCACTTTAACCAGGAGGAAACACCATGCTGAGTTGGGCTATCACATTTCTTGTCGTGGCCATTATCGCAGGAGTATTAGGACTCTCCGGGGTGGCCGGGACTGCGACCAACATCGCCTATGTCCTGTTTGTCCTTTTCGTGATTCTTGCGCTGGTCGGCTTTCTCACGGGTCGTAAGCCAACCGCCTAGCGGCAGATTACGAACATACCGAAGCCTTGCGTCGTCCGCGCACTGAGGGTGTGATGGTGTGTCATACATGCCTGGTCTAGCCTGAAGGCGTTGTCAATCTAACTCCTCTTCGGCAGACCGGGCAGTATGATAACCCAAACACTCAACTACCAATGTCATCGCTTTTCATCAGAAATCATGAGCCATGCCATCTGGCTCTATCATCGATTGTGTTTGAGCTTCCGCGAAGTCGAAGAACTCTTCGCTGAACGTGGAGTCACGGTGGCGTGCGAAACCGTTTGCCAGTGGTGTCCGAAGTTTGGGCCAGCCTATCTGCAGAAGGGATGGTGTCACTGCTCGATCCATCGGTTCCATTGTGCGTACCGCCGTTTAAGTTGACAATGCCATCATTGTAGAGCGAACAATCATAGACAGTCAGCTTGGATAACTCAAAACCGGAGTGTGCCATGCCCCTTTTCTCTCGTCTTGTTTCCCATCAGAGGCTCGGAGTACGGGGCGCGCTTCTGTGCCTCGCGGCGAGTGCGGTCTTTCCTCCACATGTTCTGGCCGGAGCCTTGGACCAACTTTCTGACTTGACCGACAAAGCGGCTCAGGCCGTGGTCACCCTCAAGGTCCGCGACAACTTCAACAGCGAGTACCTCTACGATGTCAGTGTGAAGAACTTGTCGTCCGATCCCTTAGTAGGAGAGTCGCTCATCATCGTTCTTGACAAGATTACCAACATTGGTGGCAACGAATGGATGGCGGGCACGAGCGAATCAAACCTGACACGCATGGAGATCCTGGGGCAGGATGGTGAAACAGAGGACGGCAAACCGTACTTTCGTATTCCTCGCGGATCCGGTCCGGATCTGCCTCCCTACACCGAAAGCAGTCCTGCAGCCGTGCGGATTCGAAATAAAGACTATCTCATCGTGTTCACTCCGGTGTTTCGGGTGTATGGAATAAAACGGCCGCCTGTCTCGCCGAAACCGAAGGAGCGAGTGTCGCCAGTGCCCCCAGGCAAGACTCCCGCCGATAAGCTCATTCAGCTGCTCATCCAGAAAGGCGTGCTCTCTGAAGAAGAAGGACGCGAGCTCTATCAGCATTAATTTGTCGGGCAGCGAGTGGCACAACTGATTCGTCCTGGCAATCAGATAAACTGATCAATTGTGAGCAGATTGCGAGTCGCGCTCAGTGCAGAATAAATTTAGCCTCAATCCAGACCTAGACTGATGCCTAAGCGTGAATGTTTTTCGGTGCGGTCGATGGCCTGAGGTCCCGGACTCGGCACTGCAAAGAATATATGAGCAGACTCTATGAAATGTGGTGTGAGAGCTTAGCTGGTCGGTGAAGGTATTCTACTCGGGTAAGACATTCCTTAAACGGAGGTGATATATGAGCACTCTACTTCTCATCATTATCATTCTATTCCTCGTTGGCGCCTTGCCTACGTGGCCCTACAGCGCGAAGTGGGGCTATGGCCCCAGCAGCGGACTAGGCCTGATCCTGTTAGTCTTGGTCATTCTGCTGTTGACTGGTCGGATGTAATCGGCGGCGGAAAAGCTTTGTCGGCCAGTAGGCCGGCAAAGTTCTGCTGTGCCTATGTGATGTTCGCAACGAGCTAGCCGTTGCGCACAGAATCAATACGGCCGACCACCCACAGCATCACTCATGACCTTGAGGACCTATCCTCGTCGATCTCCTCGAATTAGAAAGTTGCATCCTCACAGTTTTGCGGCTGTACAGATCGTCTTCTCTGAACCGAGACGGTTTCGTGACTTGCCCCTTGTGTTCCAAAGAGCATTCTCGCGCTGATAGCGCTCCCCTAAATGATGACGAAGGCCATGCAGCTGGAGCCTGCGACCTGTTGACGACCCAATTCGGGAAAGCCATCGAGACAGGCCAGCCGACATCGCCGACACGACGAGGGCACGTATAACGCGAAGGTGGCGCCTCATGCTCCCTAATCATTCATTTCTTCTCACATGATCAATTCTGACCAGACCGCCGTCGGGCTTCTAGTCATACTGACAGTGTGGAGGGAGGTTTGGATGTGCCAGGACAGATTGGTATGGCCACTGAGATAAAGATGCATAAATACAGGAGGAGGACATTGTTGGAGAGGAACTGAAAGAGAAATATGGCAAGTTTACTGATGACGACACACCTTGGATTTCGCTTAAGGAGAACATGATGCACACACGTTATGGACTGATACTTTGCACGGCTCTGGTTTTCGGTGGGGCACTGATCGCTGGATCCGCGCATGCGCTGGACAAAGCCAGTGACAAGACTCCGATCAACGACACGTGGCTGACGGCGAAAACCAAAATCGCCCTGGCTGCTGATAGTCGGGTCAAAGGAAGGCAGATCGATGTTGAGACCACGCAGGGTGTGGTGCTGCTCCGCGGCAAGGTGGACTCAGACGCAGCCAAGCAGGCGTCGGCGGAAATCGCCAAAATGCTCGATGGGGTCAAAAGTGTGAAGAACGACCTTGAGGTTGTCGCCCCAGCGGCACGTGAGGCGGTGGAGGACAAGGATGACGCCATTACGACACACGTGAAGGAACAGATGGCCAAAGATACACATCTGAAGAAAGCCAATATTGCAGTCCAGACCAATGCAGGGGTCGTCTCGCTGACCGGCGAAGTTCGGGACCTCATGACCAGTGGCAATGCGTCCTGGACCGCCCGGCAGGTTGCCGGTGTAAAGTCTGTCAAGAATGATCTCACGGTAAAGGAGTAGGCCGAGAGGTTTAGGCACAGAGAGGGGGCCGGTCATCAAGGCTGGCCCCCTCCATGCGGGGAGGTTCCAGAATATCCGTTTGGCACAACAGAACTTCGGTGGCCTGCAAGTCTGACAGCGACGCGCTCAGTCGAGCAGGGCAAGAGAAGAGCTGTCAGCAGAATGCGTCACCTGCGTTAGCCTGATTGGTTTCCAGGTGAACGGGATAGCAAGAGGCTTTTCAGCCTCAGCCAGATGGAGGTCCTTATGAAGGCCCTCAAGTCGTGCAATCTTGTCTTGGCCATCGTCATTGTCGGGCTCGCAGCGGTTCTGGGAACCTGGGCGGAAGCCCAGTCGCCCTCCAAATCGTCACCTTCCATGATTGTCATAGGCAAAGTGTCTCAGGTCCAAGGGGAGTTTCATATGACCAAGGATCCCCAAGGTCTGGACACGCTCGACATCGTGGACAATTCTTATGTCATGACAGATCGAGCCGGAAAAGAGTTGCGTCTCGAACTCAGCGATGACACCAAGGTCCTGAATCGGGTCAATCTAGGGGACAAGATCGAAGCCAAGATCTCAAGCGAAGGCCATACGCTCTCGGTCATACGGCTTAAGCCATAACACACGAGATCGGTAGGAAGAATGAGATCATCCCTCGTCTCGTCAGATTCAGCCTTGAGGCAAACACCTTGATGGTGTGCATTGAATTCTAGATTATTACGGAATCCTCTGTTTCCACGAATTGATCTGGAAGTTTCATACACATGGGCGGGCACATTCGGTAAAACCAAAGACGGCCTGGCTTACATCGGCCAAACTCCTGAATTTCCGCATGCCTATTTTGCGCTCGGCTACGGTGGAAATGGCATTACGTTTAGTGTCATTGCAGCGAAGATCATTACCGACCTTCATCTGGGGCGACCGAATCCAGATGCAGATATCTTCCGGTTTGATAGATGAATAACGGGGCCAGCATTGCTTAGCGAGTTGGCAGGTCGCTACCCTTATGACGTAGCGACCTGTAAGCGTTCACGTGGGCAATGGCTACTACCCCTCTGACTCGCTGTGACCTGATTCAAGCTTGGGTCTGTCGTACAGCGGCTTCACTATTGTGACAGGCATCAGTGTTTTGGGCCGATCGAGTCGCGACCCTCTTTATTTCCATGCCCGGCATCGGTTTATGGCAGCGAGCGAATCGACAGCGCATGATTCTGAGCGTTCATCTTTGCCTCAATGCGATCGCCCTTCTTTACTTCTCCAGCCATCTGGGTCGTTTTATCGGTATGCATGCGTACTTCTTTGCCGCCCTTCACCTTGACGAAATAGTTCCCATCTTTGACGCGGACCAGTTCGCCCGTGATCGTCTTGGCGCCTTTCGCGGGGCTACTTTCCACCTTACCGTTTGTTTGCTTATCATCATCAGATTGATAGCCTTGCCGATCAGATTGGGAGTCAGTCTTCATCACGTCTGAGGCCGAAGGCGCATGCTCGGCCTGCGCCATGTTGGACAATCCGAGACACAGTAACAATCCGCACGACAGGGCACCGATCAGTTTTGGAATGGATACCATTTGAGCCTCCTTGGATAGATGTGAAACACGCTTATAACTGAGGCTACGCTCTTCGGGGCTTGCTTGCTGAGCAATTGTGACCAACTTCCTGTAATCGGTCTTGTCATAATTAATCAAAATCAACACGCCAGTAACGGAGCACTTCGCGAGGTGAGGGAACTGTGAAAGGAACGACAACCATGACAGCACAACCTGGAATGACCAGGTCTCGCTTTATAAGCATCATTATTTCATGACCAGCGGGATCAATTCCGTTGGCATGACGGATGAGTTACTCCAGCCTGCTCTGGGGAACGAGCCCAAGAAAGTGTTTATGGAAGCCACCGAGGGTCTGGGCCAGGCGGCCTTTGGCCAATACAGATCATGAAAAACCGTCTGTGTCCTAGAGTTGTTCCTAGTTCATTAAGAACGAGAGTGGAGGCATTTTAAAAACAGAATTGGTAAAAGATTCAGCCTTCAAAAAAACAGCCATTCAATGAGAACGGCAGAACGGAGTGATGATGTTCTTTCAACGAATTAAAACTCCTGGCATTGCCCACAACGCATATCTGATCGGCACCGAGGGTATTGGCATTCTCGTGGACCCACGGCGAGACATAGACGAATATTTGACCATCGCACGAAAAAATAAACTGTCGATAAAGTATGTATTGGAAACACACCGACAAGAAGATTTCGTCCTTGGTTCTGCCTATGTGCGACTCATAACAGGGGCACAAGTTATATCTGGCAAACATGAGTACTTCGCCCACAGTGATCAATCGCTCGCCGACAATGAACGAATTGCAATTGGGGAATTGATATTCACATGTCTGTACACTCCGGGTCACACTCCGGAAAGCGTCTGCTACGCAGCGTATTTGAAGAATCAGCCGGATAGGGCCTGGGCTGTTTTCACCGGTGACACGTTGTTTATTGGAGAAGCAGGCCGGACTGATCTGCCTGATGTCACGAAAACTGATGATAATGCGGGTATTCTGTTCGATAGTATCCACAATAAGATCAAACCGTTGGGCGCGCAGACATTGCTTTATCCTGCTCATGGGTCGGGCTCGGTTTGCGGGGGAAACATTGCGAACAATGACGAATCGACGCTCGGATTGGAGTGCCTCTATAATCCGGCATTCATCCATACTAGAGCGGAGTTCATTGAAAAGAAAGTCAAGGAGCGCATTCCTCGACCTCCTTATTTTCGTTTGATGGAAGAAGTAAACCTAAAGGGAGGCATGGCGCCGAGCAGAGATCCGGAAACAATCCCGAATGTACTACCCGACGATTTCAATCGTGAATCGACAACTGACATTGTCATAGACACGCGGTTGCCCGAGGCATTTGCGGGCGGTCATATTCCAGGCTCATACAGCATATGGTTAGACGGGCTACCAGTATTTGGCGGCTGGATCGCCAATGAAAGAACGCGGATCTATCTCGTGCTGGAGCGACCAACCGATTTGCGGCAAGCGTGCCTGCACCTTCAGCGCATTGGCCTCGATAACATTTGTGGAGTCCTAGCCGGCGGGTTCGAAGGGTGGCGCGATGCGGGCCTTGAGATCGAGACGTCGGGCACTCTGAGTGTGACATCTCCACAGATGGAAGCGACCTCCATGTCAATCCTCGACGTGCGGGAGATCACAGAGTATGAAGAGAGCCACATCGACGGATCGAAGCACGCATACGTAGGCTTTCTGAGCAAGCTGAAGGACGGCGCCGGTCAGTTCGACCCGAACAAGGCGCTCGCTGTGACTTGCAGTGTTGGACATCGAGCTAGTGTGGCCGTCAGCATTCTCCTTCGCATGGGATTCGTGAATGTATTTAATCTTCTCGGGGGGATTACCGCATGGGAGAAGGTTGGAAAGCCGTTAGTTAGCGGCCCAGATGCACTGCAGAGTCTGGAGCTGAAGGAAATCGGCCAAGGCAGTACAAGAGAATCGTCGTCACAATCTTTGCCGACACCCGCATGAAACCATACATACAACATACTGCATTTGTGCTGACGCTATTCAGTTCTGTGAGTCTTTTTGCTCAGGATGGTTCCACTTATTCGATCGGTGGATCTTGGTCGCCGTATGTAGCCGGGGGGCTGATTGGGATATTGACGTGGCTGACCTTTTATTTTTCAGAACATCCGATCGGCGCGTCCTCTTTCTATGCGACCGTGGCGGGATTTATCGGGAAGGCTGTTGCCCCCCGTCATACAGACACGCTCCCTTATTACAGGGAAAATCCGCCCATGGTTAAGTGGGAGTTCTGGTTCGTACTTGCGATAATAGTGGGATCGGCATTGGCCGCTGCTTCAAGCGGAGAGCTATCGCTGCATGGACTCCCTCGAATGTGGATGGATCAATATGGCCCAGACAGTGGTCTCGGGTACGCCAGCCTGAGTTTTGTGGGAGGTGTGCTGATGGCCTTTGGAGCACGACTCGCCGGCGGTTGTACGAGCGGACACGGTCTCAGCGGAACTTTGCAACTGAACATCTCGTCGTGGGTCGCGGTGATCTGTTTTTTTGTGGGTGGGCTCGTCACTATTCGGTTAATTTATTAGACTACTCCTATGCGCGCTCTGAGTGCGAAAAATGCGAGCAAGATCGGCCAACCAGTATTGTTTGGTTTGATGTTTGGGTTTCTCCTGCAAAAAGGGGGCGTAGCCAAATACCATGTGCTGGAGGGACAACTCTTGCTTCGTGATTACACGGTTCTCAAGGTGATGCTGTCGGCAATTGTAGTTGGAATGATCGGCGTATATTTTTTGCACGAGAGAGTCGGCACCAAGTTACATCTAAAGCCGACAAAACTCGGGGCCAATATGCTTGGTGGTTTGATTTTTGGCGTCGGTTTTGCTCTCGCTGGATATTGTCCGGGCACCGGGGCAGCCGCGCTGGGTCAAGGAGATCTACCGGCGATCATTGTAATGCTCGGTCTTGTGGTCGGTTCTTATGGTTATGCCGAGTTGTCGCGATTCTTGAAGAACACCGTGGAAACCTGGGGTGATCTGGGGAAAAGAACTTTGCCGTCAGTATTGGGAATGAAGACCTCCACGACCGTTGCGGCGGTGGCGGTTCTATTAAGCGGAGCACTGTTCATCATTCATTCCATGCAGCAGTGATACGATTCCCCACATCAGCCACGAGCACGACGGCGATCTCGTCCTAAAAAATCGCCTGCTGACTGGTTCTTTGAAAACAGACAAATTCGTAGAACCCCAAAGAGGATGGT
>LNDU01000021.1 GCA_001464735.1 Nitrospira sp. Ga0074138 | reverse complement strand
ACGAGTGGTGTGTTGGCGACGTATGTGCAGGAGAAACTGCAGTGCCGATGGTCGCCAGAACAGATTGCCCACCGTGTGCGGCTCGACTATCCCCACGCTAGAATAAAGAAGGACTCCCGACCCCTTTATATAAATTGTACGATTGTAGAGATGGCACTCTGACGACACGGCGTACTGCCGTGTCGTCAGCAATCTACCAGGCGCCATGTTAGGAATGGCCTACACTAGCCAACCAACTGGAGCCACCTCTATCCTGCCCTCGATCATTTTCCTACTTTTAAGAGCCATCCGTCGCCGCGCTCACAGAGATTGGGGCCTTTTCCCGTAATAGCAATTCTGATGAAGGTGCCTTTGGCCGAGGCGGGGATCTTGCCGCTGACTAGAAACCCACCGAAGTGAGGCGTTACGGTGACCGGGACGCTTTCGTCCTTGATCATCACAGTAATGGTTTTGGGAAACGTCGACTTGGATGCCACAAACGAAAATGCCGATTGCGGCGCGACTTCTATATTGTTGTCTGTTTGTGAGTATGGCTTCGGCAGGAACGTGGAAAACGATACGCCGTCGCAACCATCCACGCTGCCAGAGCCGGAAGGGGCTGAATCATAGCCGGCTCGGACATCGCCGATGTTGCCGAAGGCACTCAGTACCATAACGATCGCTAGGGCATGTCGAACATTCACGATGATACCTCGCTGTTGATTGTTGATAGTGGCCAGAATGGCGGAGGTCAATGAGTCTGCGCTATTGTGTAATCCCTGAGGGACAAAAAGCAAACCTCGGATGACTCGCAAGGACCGGGGTGAGTGGCTCGCTCGTTGTGGAGACCCTGCACTTTGCCGACGGGAGCATCGCGAATCTGGCTGACTGTTTCCTTCGAACCAAGCCCCGACGGTGGCGAATCCCCTAGCGGATCAAGCCGTGTGGAGGACGCGATGTGTGTAGCTTTGCATGAATACAATATACCGGGAGTCTTGTATTGCAGTCGACGCGCAAGTTGTCGGTGTGCCACCGCGGTTCAGTTGTCGACGTCCATACCGATCACAATGAGCACCGCATAGTCCTGCTTCGCGCAGCCCCCGACCGGAGGCATTGCGCCTCATGGCGCAATGGGAAGCGCCGTCTACTTCGCGTGAATCGGCGAGCATGCACCACCCACTGCCGCTGATGTCTAGCGCGTGGGCCGGTTAGTTGCTTCATGGTCAACTGAGATTAAGGAAAGACTCCCGACCCCTTCGCTTGGACTTCTTACCGCGCAGCAACAGTCTGGGACTCACGGGCTGCCAGACTCTTTCGGCGATTGTTGGAAATGGTACGGTCGATCATGGCCCCACAGTTGATGCATTTCCAGGCATAGAACACCAGAAAGAAATCCGAGAACCGCTCTAATATCATCATCCCTGTACACTTCGGACATTTCATTGATCCCTCCTCAGGTGGTTAGGCTCATTGCTATCAGTGATGTAAAGCAAGAGCTGCGCCAAATTGTCAGATGTCAGTATTCCAAGGATTCATGATATACGTAGTTAAACTGAGCATGGAGTGTTGTAAAAATTGACGCTGTGAAGAGCGGAATCTGTCAATGGTTTGTCAGGTTGTTTCGGAACTTAAAGGGGTCGGGAGTCTTTTAGTGACGTCATGGTGTCAGTTGTAGAATCAACTATCTCTTGCCCGCGCTGTTCCTGATTCGTCACTGCGAGGTTGGAGATGAGCCGGGAGTCTTTCGTCGAGGTCGATGCGCCACCACGGTTCAGTCTTCCACGCCCATACCGATCACGATGAGCACCGCATACTCTTGTTTCGTACAGCCCTCGACCGGAGGCATCGCGCCTCCTGGTGCAATTGGAAACGCCGCCTGCTTTGCATTGGCGGGCGAGCATGAACCACCCACTGCCGCTGGTATATAGCGCGCGGAACGGCAGGCTAGGTGGGTCACGTCGTAGAGTGTCGCGCCTTGATCGAGCTCCCAGCGCCTGTCGCCGTGGCTGTCGGCCGGATGAATCGTCAGCACGGCTGTCACCTTGCGGGCGCCCGTGACCACATATTTACCAGCAGGGAGTGGAATGGTCGGTTGCTCCATGATCAAGCCGTGTTCCTCAAGCCACCAGTCCGTCTCGTCGAACTTCCAGCGCGCCGGGGCGATGCCACCGGAATTTGTTAGTGACGGATAACGGTTCAGCTTCACGCCTCGAGGACCTGGGTCCAGCGGCCACAGACCCCACCATTGCGCGCCGTTCCCGGAGGTTGCACCTGGAGCACCCAACGCTGCGATGTACTGCGTCGAGATACGCCTGAATTTGGTCTGGCCTCCGCCTGCGGCATACAGCGTCTGAGCCACGACGGCGATCGCCACCAGCAACACAGCTGCAATGCAGGTGCGGTGAAAGAGGCGCTGCATATTTCTGGTGCGTCCCGACCGCTGTACGGAGATGCGGATTCTGATCGTCCTGAGTATTGACATCATCGCGCGACATTCCTCTCAGGGCGGTGGAGCAACCATCAGATCACCACCATCTTTTACCAGCCCAGCCATAGGGATATCCAGAAAGACATCAACTTCAATATGGGGGCTCGGCTATGACTATCTTGCGGAGGTGTGGAACGAGTACACGCCTGATGAACTCGATGAGGATTATGGAGCTTTGCCGATGACTCTCAGCTTCTTTACGTCTCTGAAACTTACCGAGGCATATCATCAGGAAACAAATGGGAAGGGGAGTTTGGAACAGCTTGCCCAATCGGGGATCGAGATCTTCCCTGATGCGATGCGAAAGTGCGCGCGCCTGGGACGGTCGATCTATCAAGCGCGGCTCGAAACAGGCGACCTCGATCTAGTGCCCTCGGGCCACACCAAGGTCGGGCGCAATGATCCCTGTCCCTGCGGGAGTGGAAAAAAGTTCAAGAAGTGTTGTAGCACAAAGGAAGGAACGGGCTCAGGTCCGGTCTTCCACTGACAGGCTGTGTTGCTGAGAGTGCTCGTGCTCAGGATGACTGAGACAGACAGAGGTGGTGGGTTTCGTCTATACTCGGCACATGTCTTATCGATCTGACTCCACTGCCTCTTTCTCAGCTGAATCACGCCGAACCTTCTACGAAGGCCATCGGTCGCTTGCCCTGTTCATGCTTCTGGTTGTGTTTGCGGCACCATTTGCGGGGCTCTACGTGGCTGGATTGCTTGGTGTGGTGATTGGGGTAGTGGTCTCGGCTGCGGCCTATGTGCTCACACCCTCTGTCTGGAAGTGGATCGGCGGCTGACCTTGTGAGTCAGCCGCCCTCTCCTGGCGATTATTGTTGTTGGATGGCCGACAACAGCCAGCGTCCATCACGCACGCGCATGAAGGTCCAGACTTCGCCCGATTCGGTCGATGTTTCGTTGCTGCCTTCGACCAGGTAGCCTGGTTCTCCGCGCGGGATTGTCGTGGAGACCGTATAGTCACGGGCATTCCAGCGTAGGTCCACGGTTGCATAGTCGGTTGTATCTTCGGACCAGGCTTCACGCACATCTCCCTTGAGCAACTCCACGCCTTCTACGTGATTATGCACCCCTCGGCTGTGATCCTCGGCCAAGGCGGTGCTGAAATAACTTAACATCTCCGGCGTCAGACAGCGTCGTAGTCCTGTCACATCTTGCGCACTCCAGGCGGACTGAATATCGGCCAGCAGCTGCTGAAAGGCGGCTTTATCTTCGGCGGTCACAGTGTAGGTCGTATCAGTGGTCGGCCTGTCGGTGCTGCTGTTATTGGACGAGATATCGAGGAGGCTACCCCTCGTGGCTGTGCTGCGCGAGAGTCCGGTGAACACCGGAGCAGGTGTCTGACGGAATTTTTTGAAATAGTAGAGCGCACCGCCTCCGACCAACATCAGCAGGAGGATCAGCCCGAATGAGTTGGACGACGAAGCTGGTTCTTCGGTGTCCGTCGTCTTGGCGCTGCTTTCTGTCGCGCCGAAGAGCATATGCCCGATCCAGGTTCCGGCCAGACCACCGGCGATTCCAGCGAGCAGGGGGTTGCGTTGCAACCATGACGGTGATGTGGTCGGAGCGGGCTGGCCCATGGGGCTGTTGGCGGCGTTTGGCGGCGGGGCCGTCGACGGCTTGGCGGTGGTGGACTGTTCAATCGGCTTGGCGCCGTTGTCTTGATGGGTACGGGATCCACGGCTGCCCATGCTTCCGTAGCCCCCACCTCGTGAGCCGCTTGAAAATCCTCCGCCTGATCCCCCGCGAGCCTTTGCAAACGAGAGGGTCGGGAGGCCGATGAGTGAAGCGACGATACAGACTGCTATCAGTTGTGAACTCTTGACCATGGGGTTCCTTTCGCAACAGGGTGGCACGCGTCGACCGGCACAAGCCCCATCCTAGCAGCTTTGAGCATAAAATGCCTGAAGCGTGTTCCTTGGATGAAGGCAGTAGTTGACTCTTGAGTTTGGTCAGTTGTTCACGCGGGAGGTGAACAACTGACCACGGGTACTGGCATGGCAAGAACAAAAGAATTCGCGGTCTACTGAGCTCATTCCGTCAACAGGTCGCCACTGGCGGACGATTGAATTCAGCGACCACGGGAAACACCAACGCGGCGAAATCCCAGTAGCGCATGCGGATTGCCTCTGAGTGGGTGCCCCCTTCAAAGACAATTTCCTCATCGCCAGTGAGTGAGCGATCGACATATACCGAAAGCCCATAGAGTGTGCCGAGAGGCGGCATGGCGCCGACTTCGCAGTCGGGGAAGAGGTGTGAAATTTCTTCTTCAGTTGCGAGCCGAACGCGGTGAGTTCCAAAAATCTTCCGCAGACGCTGGACGTCCACTTTCGCCGTCGCCGGCAGCACCGTCGTGACAAATCGCTCCTTCACTTTCACGATCACCACCTTTGCCATTTCCTGCTCTGATACATGGAGCGTCTGAGCGACGGCAGCCGCTCGGAACATTTGCGAGTGAGGCAAGACATCGTAATGAACATGCTCACGATCAAGATGAGTTTTAAGCGTCCGTGGAATGGGCATGGGAGGACCTCCTCTGGTAGTCGATCTCCAGATGGAGACCGTTGGTGGGTGTTCTTACCGGAAGATTGCTCGGGGACGAGAGGATGATGGTCGGGAGAGAGTGCATGAGTACGACTCCACGTCGATCAAGACGCCCAGGAGTTCACAATAAGTATAGCCATTTTATAAGTATGCGCAAACGTGTCGGGCGAATTCAATAGGCCTTTTTCTGTTGGAGGCTGTGTGTCCGGCTATGGGTGGTGAGGGGACCTTCGTATCTGCTCACTGCGGAGGGGATTGGCGATGTAATCGATTCAGGCCGTCGAGGGCGGCGGTGCGGTAGCATTCGGCCATCGTGGGATAGTTGAAGACGTTGTGGACGAAGTACTCCACCGTTCCTCCGTAGGTCAGGACCGATTGGCCGATGTGAATGAGTTCAGTGGCTCCCTGGCCGATGATGTGGACGCCCAGGAGCCTGTGCGTGTCGCGATGAAAGACCACTTTCAATAGACCGTGGAGCTCGCCACTGATATGGCCTCTCGCCATTTCCCTAAAAAAAGCCCTTCCGGTGACGTGCGGGACGCCGGCAGCGGAGAGCTCTTCCTCAGTTTTACCCACCATTGAAACCTCGGGAATGCTGTAGATGCCGTAGGGTATCACCTTGATGTCGTGCGACTCGGACACCTGAAAGGCGTGGCAGGCGGCGAGGCGGCCTTGTTCCATGGCCGTCGCGGCGAGCGCGGGAAACCCGATGACGTCACCCGTCGCATAGATATGGGGAATGGTCGTTTGGTATTGGCTGTTGATGGAGAGCTGCCCCTGCTTGTCAGTCGAGAGGCCGATGGCGGAGAGGTTCAACGCGTCCGTGTTCCCGATCCGTCCCATGGTGTAGAGCAGCATGTCGGCGGTTACCGTCTCGCCATCGTGAAGTTGGATCGCCGGGCGCCCAGCTTCATTCATGGCGATGCCAAGCTGCTCTTGTCCGAGTCGGATCGCGACCCCATTCTGCAGCATCTGGGAGTCTAACGCCTGCGCGATTTCCTGGTCCAGGAAGCGCAACAGCTGAGTTCGCCGGTCGATGATGGTGACCTTGACCCCAAAGGCGGCTAACATCGAAGCATACTCTGTTCCGATAACCCCACCTCCGAGGACGATGATACTGGTAGGGTTCTTGGTCGTGCGGAGAAATGAGTCGGAATCGCACACGGTCACGTCGTCAAAGGGGATCTCCGTGGGGCGGCGTGGTCGTGACCCTGTGGCTAGGACGATGACCGAGGCCTGGATATGATCGACAGGCCCATCCGATCTCACCACGCTCATGGTATGGGGATCGACAAAACCGGCTGTACCCTGGATGATCTCGATGCCGTTACGCTGTAACTGGTTGGTGATCACGGCCACTTCGGTCTCGATGACCTGGTCTTTGCGTGTCATCAGGTCTGGGAGCGTGAGTTGCTTGGTGAGCTCTGCGCCCAGCTGGTGCAATCCTCGCCGTCCTAAGCCATGAATATACTCGATCGTATCCTTGAGGGTCTTGCTGGGTAAGGTGCCCGTATTGAGCGAGGTTCCGCCGAGCTGTCGCGCTTTCTCGACGATGACCACGCGTTTAGACAGTTTCGCCGCTTGGACAGCGGCTTTCTGGCCGGCTGGTCCACTGCCGACCACCACCATGTCATAGGATCGCATAGAGGATCTCACCTGTCCGTCTCATCGGTGCGCAGCGCCTACGATATCGTGGCGAGCCCGACTCGCCAAGAAAATAGCGGATGTCGGAAGCGAGGCCTCCCACCTGATTGCGCCGGTTGGTGTGAACCTCCCACAATTCTCCGCAGATTTGTTACGCCTATTTGTGGACGGGCGGGAGCATCGTCCATGCTTATATCTCGTCTTATTCAGGAGGCTTCATGGATTCGGATCTGAGCAAGCAGCTCGGGCCGCTGGCGACGTTGGCGGGTGTGTGGGTTTCTTGACCTGGTGCCGGACGGGTTGTATGGTAAGAAGGTATATGCGGCACAGTCTAAGAATGAGATGGGTCTTTGGCGTCAGCGCCACGGTCGGCTTTAGTTTGTGCTGGTCGCTCTCCTCTGCAGGCCCAATTGGAGATGGACATTCAGTGATCGGGCCGGCAACCTCCAGCGTCGCGACATCTTCGGGTGCTGTCATGGTCACGGAGGCGGCAACGGGGCAGGGGCCGTCAGCCTTCCTGACAGTGGAGAGCAGGGGACTCCTGAGAGCTGTTCCGAGCCTGTCGAAACAGATTGTGGTGGGAGGAACGGAGCTGATGCCCTATATCGGTGCAGGATTTGGGGGCGGCTATCTCACGGAGTTTGATCGTTCCCTGCATGCTTCGCCATCCCTCTCGTCTTCTTCCGGCTCCACCAGTGCCGGACTGAGGAGCCTGTTTGGACAACACCTCATTCCAAACGAGGTCCAGCTGGGCATCCGTTTTCCCTTCTAACCATCTACGATCCTGCTCAGTCTGTGACACGTCAGGGCTTATCATCTACAGGCAGAACGGAGGACCTACTGTGAAAACGGGCTATCGGTTACTCTTGGTCGATAGAGATGGCGTACTGGTAAGTGAATTCCAATTGACGGAGCGTGCCCTCGCTCAGCCGGAGGCCTTTGTGGTGGCGTTGCAAGAGTCGATCGAGTCTGTGGAAGAAGCAGAGTAGTAAGGAGGATAGCGGCGAGTATCAGGACAACGACATGGGCAGGAGGAATCCCGCCCACATCGTTGTGGCAACGGTCAGTTCCCTACCTTGAGCAGCCACCCATCGGTTTTGTCACAGTCACTGGGCCCTTTGGCGAAAATATCGAGTCGGATGTAGCTGCCCTTGATGCTGGGGGGCAGTTTCCCCTTGACCTGGAAGCCATAACCGACTGGGGTGACGGTGATCGGAACTTTTTCCTCCTTGATTTTCACAGTGATGCTTGCGGAAGTCGTTGCCTTGGATGCAAGGAATGAAAAATCCGATTTCGGTGCCACGGTGACATTATTCTTATCTGCGGAGAAGGGAGGCGGTGTGAAAGTAGAAAAGTTGACCTGGTCACAGGCGCTCAGGTCGCCACCGATATTAGGACTTGGATCATACGCCCAGACTGGGCCGGCGGTACCGCAGACCCCGACTGCAAGAACAAGCCGTAGAAGATTTCGCAGACTCACGGTTATGCCCCTCTCTCTTATGGTGGTTGACGATTGGGTCCGTACTGACAAAGCGGGGATATTTTGTACGCGTGAAATAGAAAAAACAACCCCCCGGTTGTTTGAATCCTGTATGTCGTGTGAGGGCGAGCGTTGCCCTGTCACTGACCGATCTGAATGACTCGTGCAGTTCAGTTCATCTCATGTGTGATAAGAGAGCTTCCGTTTGGTTGTTCTGCTCCGTAGTGCGACCTGATCACGTAGAGAGAAAAGTTGCCGAGACTCTTTTTACGTACTTAACCAGCCCAGGGGCACTGCTGTGTGACTGGACAAGGGGATTGTTACAGTCTTGCCAGCCGGTACGAAACAGGAGATGGTATTTGTCGCGCGATGGCTGGTAACGGCCATTTAAGACGTTCGCATGCCCTTCAAACACGTTCCGCAAAGCGGACCGCCACGCGCTGCGAAGCGGAGTGCTGGCTTACTCCGTCCCACATCCGTGAGATATGGTGTGGCCTCTTGTTCTCGGTGGCGATCCGTCCCCGGAACCCCTGGCCCGCCGGCTCGGCACACCTTGACGGCCAAGAGGACAGATAGAGCCCGCTCCGGTCCGGCTGCTCGTGATAAAGATGACGAACTGTCACTGTGGTACCATCCCCGTTGTTGAAGGGGATGCCCGACTCAATGGGATGGTG
>LNDU01000020.1 GCA_001464735.1 Nitrospira sp. Ga0074138 | reverse complement strand
GCGTCGGCACTCAACCCTCGGCTATGACTCCCCGGCCGAGTACGAAGCGAGGGCCGCAGTCGCCTAACCTGGTGTCCATCAAATCGGGGGAAGGTCACGCACTGATCTGAGCGGCATTAGCTAGAAGACTGATATACATCATCGAGCAGGTCGTCAAAGTATCGAAATCCCTTCGCTGTAAGAAATTCAGCGAGATCGATGGCCTCTTCTCTCACCGTGCCTCTCTTGCGTTTCAACACGACAGAAAGAATCTTCTTAATTTCATCAAGCCGACTTGAGATCTCCCACTGTTGCTCTGATCCCTCACACAACAAACGAAGACAGCGTATAACCTCCAGAGGCGTACTACGGCTAACAACGAGGAGACGCTCGAGGACCAAATAGTCCACGTCTATTGTTTTAGCCAGCCGAAGAACCATAGCCAGCTGAGCCATTGACCATTTCTGCGGAAATTTCCCAGAAGCGAACCACCATCCATATGCGGCCAAGGTTCTTGCGTTCTGAGCCGGATCGTCCTTAGCCTTTTCAGCTCTTCCTTCCCAGAGTTTACGGAGTCGTTCAATAACAGCAGGAGATACCTTTCCCGAGGAGTGAATCCATCGCCCCAAGACCTCAAACGCGTGCCCACGGATTTTATCAGTAGCAATGGAGAAGAATTTTCCTAGAATCCCCGATGTCCCTCGGTAAGGCAATTTGCCATGCCAATAGAAATTCATCAAATGCTCAGCCAATCTCTCTTTGGGATCTCCTACTCCATGGTCAATAGTTAGTGGACTGCTAAGTTCTGCGACAGCTCTTGAGTATTGGGCACGCAGGACATCCAACATATTTAGGTATGGCGTTGAGAAAATGATGTAGGTATCCCATGCCGCGTCTCTGTGCTTGCGCAACCCTGTCGCCTCGGGAAAGATCTTTTTAACGTTTCGTGTCGCCCACTTGGCATCCAACCAATGGAGTGTAGGAAACCAACGACCATATACGGATCGAATTGCCAATGAGGGATCTCTATTCGGTTCTAAATGTGCGTCCAGCACATCGCGCACTTCTGGCATTGACCTTAGTCCCTGCCCGGCTAATCTCTTCTTGCCTTCCTTGGATAGACTCCGCTTGACCCAGCAAGCATAGCGAATTACGGCTTCAACAGCTTCCCCTCGAACACTGTTAAGCGCAAGATGGGAAGGGTCGGCGCTGAGCCCTTTTCTTTCGACTTCGTCCTCAGGTTCAGGATGTGGATCATTGGTAACAGGAATGAGGGCCGCCCACGCTCGTTCTCGCAAATGCCATGGGATAGAACCATCACCTTCCAAGAAGCCTGACGAGAGCAAACTTGCCACAGTCTTACGTGCCCAACTCCAATCCGGATCTGCCCCCCACTTATCAACTTTGCGACCAGGAATTTCTCTTGCCTGGGTTACTACCCAATATGACAAGTCAATTACCGGATCCCATGCAAACGGCTTCTGTAGCCCAACCGCATCTCGAAACCCTTGCAGGAATGATCGGACGTAGGTGGGGTCAAGTCCTTCGAACAACTCCGCAAGCGGCGCATACTTTGCTGGATCGTTCGCCACCATCTGACTGATCTCTCGCCCCAATCCTTCTCGAGACGGCACAATGCCGAGCACTTCTTCTCCTGGTTTCCAATCCGTTAAGAATTGGCGAAGTTCATCCTCTTGCATCTGCGACAGGTCAGTTGCCCTCTTGGGACTCATGGGTCCTGTCATTGTGCCGATCGAGTAGAAAGAGAATTCTGGATGTTCCGGTGGACCAAATTCCTCCACGAGAGCGCGGTATCGACGTGCCCACGGCTCAGAAAGCGACTCCCTAAAGACGGCCAACCTCTTAAGTTGCCAGGCCTTCTTATACTTTTCCGTGTCTTCTACGCTCGGGGCCTCGCCAGTTGCTTCCGTGACACGTTGTACCCATCCATCCATGTCAGGAGGTCCAGTCTCAATCCAACCTAGAATGACCTGCTGATCTGACAAGTCCAGTGCCCCAAACATCTTTTTTAGAAGGAGGCGATACTCATGCGAGATACCTGTATCCTCAACATTTGTAGGCTTCAACAGTTCTCCCCGAATAAGGTCGCTTACCGCGTCCGGACGTTCCCTTATGATGTGGAGCACGATCCTATCGAACACTTTCCATTTGCGAGGGGTCGCATTATGCGAGTTGTAACGCACACAGCGGACGACCTCTCGGATGAGCATCGGATTAGCAGCGGTGATTGCTTCACTTGCGTCGCGTACAGCTGACACCAGACTTCCTTTTAGATCCCGCCCTTCGTTCTGGCTATGACTTTCTATTGCAGTTCTCCAAATATATGAATAGTCTTCTGATTCTGTGTCTGCGGCCCTACCCGAGAAAACAATGGCCTGCTCTAGCAGATCACAAAGTAAATCGAGCGCCTTCAATCCAGCTACTGAAACCAGGTCGGGAATATGGTTCTTTAAGATCCGCTCATAGTTCCAATCAGAAAGAACAGATTTGGGCTCGGGTGGATATGGGTATTTTTCACCTTCAAAGCCTGCCATCGGCTCCTTCTGTTCTTGGTACAGCTCTAGCAATGCCTTCGCCAGGTCTAATGCCTTCTCAATTTGTCCCGCACGAGCGAGATGACTGATCAATTTGCCGAGCCTGTCTGCGAGTCGAAGTTGATACTTGGACTTGGCCCACCCTATCGCCTTGAGAACTATTCTTTGAGCAATTTCTGCGGGCATAGCAAGAGCTGCGTCAGTAAGATCTTCGTGGATTCTAACATTGGCAGTTTCCGGGATTTGTAGTGCAAGTCGTGCAACAAGATTCGGCGCTTTCTCAGCCATCCGTACCAGATACCGTGAGGGGGGCCACGTTGGAAAACTGATCCATTCTTTCTCCTCAACTGGAGGATAGGGCTTATCAAATACGCCTTCTGCGGCGAGAGGCTCCAGCCAATCTGGCGACTTCAATTCGTCAAAGAAGAATTCAAAGTCTACTGGTCGCTCTATGGCCTTAAGGGCCTTTTTGACAACTTCAGGGCTGGGCATTTCTTTCGCCCTCTTTAATAATCGCCAATAATCTCTTCTTTGAACGACTGGTCTTGGGGATTAGACGAGCCAATAGGAAATCCTCAAAGCTTCTTGCAAATCCGGCGAACTCAGCTTCACTGGCTAGAGCCCCGTGATGCGCAATTTTCTGGAAATATTCATCATAGGTTCTCCATTCTTGAATACGAATCTGCTCGATCTGTTCGGGAAGAGGGTACCGTTCAAAGTCCGTGTGCTTCAGTAACTTCTCTCCCTGTTGGGCTTTTGAGGGTCTCAACGTGATTGCTGTGCGAAAAAATTCCTCTAATGATCCGAGCAATTTCCCGGTATGGGAATCAATAGCTCCTTCCCATTTTCCACCATTGAGGCTTTTTGTGTTCTTCTTTGCCTTCTCCCATTTTTTAGCCATCTCCTGGATCAAGGCCTTCAACCCTGGAGGATTTCCTTTTGGGCTTGGCACTTCAGCTGAAGGAACGCTAAATGCCAGCTTCTCCATCAGTTCTCGAAAACCATGGGCGGCATGAGCGAAACGGTCAACATTGGCAAGAGCTTCCACAGCATAGATGGCACCTCGGTAAATTCGAGAAAGCCCGTAAGCATCTTGCCCTTCCTCAATTCTCTTCTCGTCAATATCAGAAAGCTTCTTGTCTAAAGCCCGTTGGGATCTCGACAGCCTAGCCCCACCGGTCGTTGTAGGAACTATAGGATTTGATAATCGGTTCTTGCTCACACCATGCCCACGATGATGCAACGCGTCTTCGCTCTGCCCTCAACAATACTCCAGTCCAGTCAGTTAATGGAAATTTACAAGAAATAGGCGCAGTCACATAGTCGAGGGTTTGCCGCGAACACTGAGGGGGATGAAAAGGTATCGGCAGTCTTTTCTAGCAACCTCCGTCACGAGCTGGTCAGCGACGGCTGATGCTGGTGGTGTCGGAGCTGGTCACGCGAGCGGAGGGAAGCGATATTATGAATTCAGTTGCTGCATCCGTTTGATCGAGCAGTAGAGCGCATAGCCTTGGGCCACCATCCCGGTCACGAGTAACCCCAGTGCGGTCTGAAGCCAATGTGAGGCAGGATGATCGAGTCCGTACATTCCGATGACGAACCCGAGGGCAATGGCGATGATTCCGACGGATCGCGCGATGACACCCCTCAGCCACCAATTATCTGTTGACGGGGTTTTTAGAGGCACCATTTTTTCAGTCTACATACTTATGGACAGAGAGTCCAATTGCACCTAGTACATCAAGATACGTATGGCACCTCATGGCGTAACGTCGACATACTCAACTTGGCGACTAGAGGGGGAATTGACTGTCCAATGGAAGCTCGTAAGAATCCGGCACGGCTGGCAAGACCTACCTGGTGAGGCTTAATCATAAGTGAGCTGATCTTTGTTGTAGAAGAAGCCCTCGAGGGTACATTTACTGCACGCGTGCTTGGCCAATCGATCTTTACTGAAGCCGATACACTGACGGAACTACCCGCGAAGGTCAGGGACGCAGTCCGCTGTCACTTTGAGGAAGGGAAAGGTCCAAAGGTTGTTCCCCTCCACCATGTCCGTGAAGAAGTCATCGCGGTATGAGCCTTCTCTATAACGCATGACCGCTGCCTCACTGGGAACCTCACCGAACAACCATTAAGACCTGCCTGGTTCGATGATCCGGAACCGGACTTCATCGACATAGGAATAGGCGGAGGTCTGTTCTCCGGCAAAGAGGCCGCAACGGTAGTACCCAGGTGTCCAGCTGGATTTCGGAGAGGTAAGGAGAAAATAGCCCGAGCGATCATTCGTGGTGGTCATGACGTGATCTTGTACCATCGTCTGTGGATCTTCAGCCATGTCAGATGTTTCCAGACCACATCGTGCGGTCAGCGGCACGGCGTCGAACGAATCCGATACCAGTCTGAAGATCAAGTAGATTTCGGATTGTGTGGTGGGAAATGTATCGCCTGGGTACAGCGGGATGAACTCGTGAGCGCCAGTCGGAGAGTCGTCCCGCACGACCTTGGTTGCCGGAACAACAAATCGAAACCAACTGAAATCCGCATCCCGCCCTGCGATCGCCGCTCCGGTATCCAGCGTCTTCTGAGGCTTCAGCCTTTCAACAGCTTTTGCAAACAGAGCTTCTTCCGATGGTGCGGATGTAGAGTCACCTGATTGCTTCTCCGCTTTGGCCTCTTCCTCTTTCAGCTTCACCAGTTCAGGAACATGGGGCCGTACCCTTTCAAGCCAACGAGCAATCTTCTCTTTTGCCAGGACACGAGTACCGGCTGGGAAAGGGACATCCTTATTGGCTTGTTCAAATTCGATAGCCGCGTCATAGAGGATCTGAAAGTGAACAAAGGCTTCTTCCCACCTCTCTAATTCCACATAGCACTGCCCCATCCGAAAGGTCGTGTCCGCAAAGTCTTCCTCGCTTGGATTCAGGTTCGACATGTTGCCAAACACGGCGAGCGCTTCCTTACACTGCCCCAATTGCATGAGTGTCAGTCCCAATTGATGGGTCGCGATCGGATCGTCCGGATTGAGTGCCAGCAACTTGCGATAGACCGGTTCGGCCTCCTGAAAGCGGCCGGCTTCGAACAGTTTCCAGGCATCAGACCGAATGGCAGCCCATTCCTTCAGCTGAGTCGCAGTGGCAGCGGGAGCCAGCGCCGGCTGAAAGCGTCGGCCCCGTTCCATCGACTCATGCAGTTGTGCCAATTGATTCTTGGCCGGAAGCTCAAGCGGAGAACCTGGTGGAACATGCTGGAGCACATGGTGGATGTCGGCATCCGCCCCTTGATAATCCAGCACGTCAAAGCGGGCACGAGCCAAAGCCAGTTGCCAACTGAGTAGGTCCGGCATAAGTTGGACCGCCAGCTTATACGACTCCAGCGACTCCTCCAACCGATCGAGCTTTCGCAGTTCTTGCGCCAGTCGCCAGTGGATGAGCGGATTCTTCTCATCAATCCGCGCGATGTTGTGCAGTTCTGCAATCGCTTCCTCTTCCTGCCCCCACCGGACCAACAGCCCCCATTTCGCCCAACGGACATCCAGCGCAGCGGGTTGCACGGAGAGCACTCGGTCATAGGCTTGAACGGCCTCTTGGGGGTTACGAAAGGTAGAAAGGATGTCACCGCGTACTTTGTGGAGGGTGACCGCTTCCGGATGAACACCTAAACCGTGATCGAGAATCTCCAGCGCCGTCGTGACCGCCCCACGGTCCCATGCGGCTTTGGCATGTTCAGCTGCTTGTTCAGCCGACGGCCCTGGCGCATCATCAGCAGCGGCACAGAGACTGGCCATCAGAGCCAGCGGGAGGGCGAGCATCAGAAGAACTATGCCGGCACGGGGTCGTAGTCGATCGACAGAGTCTTCCCTATCAGATGGCGCAATCATGTTTCCGCTTTGAACTCCACTGCGCTTGGAACCAACTATACCAGGAAGCAGGAAGAATATAGCATCCAGGGCTCCAGCAAAACCGCCTCACACAAATCGCTCTTGCAGTTTCATTCCCTCGCTTGACCTACTCTCATGATCCCGCTACTCTGGCTTCAGACGAAACCCCAAAAGAGAGTTCTACTGGAGATGATGCGTGATTCTGGTCACCGGTGGTGCGGGATATATTGGGTCTCACACCTGTGTCGAGCTACTCCAGGCCGGACACGACATTACCATCTTCGATAATCTCTGTAACAGCCATCCCGAATCGCTCGCACGTGTACAGCGGATTACAGGCAAACAACTCCGCTTCATCCGCGGCGATATCCGCGACCGGACATCGCTGGTGACGGCGCTGCGAGAAAGCGGTGCGCAATCGGTGATTCATTTTGCCGGCCTGAAGGCGGTCGGCGAGTCGGTCCAGCAACCCCTGTCCTACTACGACAACAATGTCGTCGGTTCTTTACGTTTATTGGAAGCAATGGGAACCTGTGGGGTGAAGACGCTGGTGTTCAGTTCCTCCGCTACGGTGTACGGCGATCCGCAGCGGCTGCCACTGACGGAAGATCATCCGCTCTCCGCCACCAATCCCTACGGACAAACGAAACTGACGGTGGAACACATGCTGCGGGATCTGCAGCGAAGCGACACCTCGTGGCGCATCGGGATTCTCCGCTACTTCAACCCGGTCGGCGCACATACGAGCGGATTGATCGGTGAAGATCCGCAGGGCACGCCGAACAACCTCATGCCCTTCGTGGCACAGGTAGCAGTCGGTCTCCGCCCGCATCTGAACGTGTTCGGGGATGACTACGCGACCCCGGACGGCACCGGTGTGCGCGACTACATTCATGTCGTGGATCTGGCGAAAGGACATCTCAAAGCGTTGGACGCGCTCGGACGATCAATAGCACAGGCAGAATGCCTCACGGTCAATCTTGGAACCGGGACCGGCTACAGCGTGCTAGAGATGGTGCGGGCCTTCGAACAGGCCAGCGGCAAGCGGGTGACGTACAAAGTTGCGCCTCGTCGTCCCGGCGACGTCGCAGCCTGTTACGCCGATCCCAGCAAGGCGGCTGCCCTTCTCGGCTGGCGGACTGAGCGAAGCCTCGCCGACATGTGCGCCGACACTTGGCGATGGCAGCACCTCAATCCTCACGGGTACAATCCTCCCTGTCAAGCAACCTAGCAGGATGCGCACAAAAGCTGTTCAGCGTTGTCTGAAACCTCGATGTCTGCAACGACTACAGACGTCACAATGAGTGTCCGAAACCTGCAATTGAGCCTTGCCTATGGCGCTCCGCCGCACCACACGGTCATCGTGCTGCGAGCGGGTGTCATGATACACTGCCCTTCAGATGTTTGACGTTATTCTCTACCAACCGGAAATCCCCCCGAATACCGGCAATATTATCCGCCTCTGCGCCAACACTGGCGTCCGGCTTCACCTGGTGAAACCGCTTGGCTTTTCCATGGATGATAAACAATTAGTGCGAGCCGGGTTGGACTATCATGAGTTCGCCACGATCAGCACCTACGACGACTGGGCCGATTGTGCGGAGTACTTCAAGGATCGCCGCCTGTTCGCTGTCTCCACAAGGGGAACCAGGCCCTATGACCAGATCGAGTACACCAAAGACAATGTGTTTCTGTTCGGCCCGGAGACACGCGGGCTCCCATCCACACTCCTTAAATCGTTTTCAGAGGAACGACGCATCCGTGTGCCGATGCGCCCAGAGAGCCGCAGCCTCAATCTCTCAAACGCCGTCGCGGTAGTGGTCTATGAAGCCTGGCGGCAGTTGGGTTTTAAGAACGGGAGCTGACGTTCGTTGAGAAAAAGAGAGTTCCATGGCCTCGGCATTCTCCCACGCATTCGTCGCCCTCGCACTCGGCAAGGCCCCTCGACATCCTATCTTCACATGGCCGGTCTTGTTCCTGGGCATGGCCTGTTCAATTGTTCCGGATCTGGATGTCATCGGTTTTTCCTTCGGAATTGAATACGGTGATCTGTGGGGTCATCGTGGCATGACCCATTCACTCCTCTTCGCCAGCCTCCTAAGTGCCTTTCTCACGCGTGTCTGGCATCGGCAGAAATCGAAGGCAGCACAGGTGCGCCTCTTTTTCTATCTATTCTTCTGCACCGCATCACATGGTCTTCTCGATGCACTGACCGACGGTGGACTCGGCGTGGCGTTCTTTTCCCCATTTGATACAAGCCGATATTTTTTCGTTGCTCGACCGGTTGCCGTCTCTCCAATCGGCATTAGCGCATTTTATAGCGAGAGGGCTTTCCACGTACTTGCCAGCGAGGTGCAATGGATCTGGCTCCCAACCATAGCCGGACTCTTGATTGTTCGCATGCTACAATATGCGCGGTCAGCTCAACGGATGGTAAAGCCAGCGCCGAAAGATTGATCGGCATCTTGGAGAAATTGAAAGGCGATGGCACAAATGTACCGTTCAGAATGATGGGCTGGCTGCGTGCTCACCAAGAAGGGGCTGCTGCCCATTCCATCTTAACCCATTTGCCACCCACCCATCAGCTCGAAAGGCGAATACGGCTCCTATCCGAGATAGCGACCATACAGGAAGGCGACAAACTGCTTTGCCCCGCGCATTCTATTCCTGACGTTTTCTTCTGTGACGCCGCCTTGCCGCAATTGTTTTTCAAACCTGATTAACGCATCCTTCAATTCTCTTCTCAATTCTTTCTCGATGACTCGATCCAACACGCTTGGCATAATCTTCCTCCCCGATTAATTTCCTCAGATCCACTCCGATCAGGAGCCGATATGAACGATGTCACGTACGGACACCAGGTCTGAAATTCTACAGAACTCGTCAGAGACAAGCCAGTTCTTAAACCGTGGCGCACCGGCTTAACAACAGACTCCTTCTCCAGGCAAGGCTAGAGCCGCCTGACATGGAACAACGTAAGCCCTGTTTTCACTCTGGCCTTGGGCAAGATCGTCTTATGCGTAAGAAACGTTGGGAGTGATGCAACTGATTCTTCCCAATGCACCAGCAACCGCGACGGTTCCTGCGTCAGCAGCTCCCCTAGGCGAACCGGGCCGACAACAAAGGCCTCACCACCTCGACGTAACATTTGACTCAGTCTCGTCACAATCGTCCTCATGGTTATGGACGAATCAAACGACTCATACGGCAACCACTGATAAATCAGGTCATACACTTCGCGGCTTTCCAGAGACGCTTCACACGTATCAGCGGCTTCCATTCGAATTCGTTGCAGCCAATCCCATCGGTGCACTTCGGCGCACTGGGTCCAGAGCTGCTGGGCCTGACGCTGCGCATAGGCAACATAGCGAACATGCACGGTATAGTCACGTGGCCGGTCAAAGAGAACGCACGTGGCAATGACCGCATCCCCATTGGCAATGAGCACACGCTCTGCCCGCGATCGCAAACTCCCAATCTCCCGATCCTGCTCGCCAAGATCGTCGAGATAGTCCGCCACGAAGGATTGGGCAGCGAGTTCGCCGATCTCCTGGTCGTCTTCTGGAAATAGGGGCACCGCCTCAAAGGCTTCAGCAGGGGAAATCTTCAGAACTCCTTGCGCGAATACCGTGCGCCAATCGACCAGACTGACCGGACATTCATCGCACGGCGATGTCTTGGCCGGGAGATCGGGATCCAATGGCAAGGTTATTTCGGTTTCACGATCTTTCAGAATTAGCGAGCGCCCTTCGACACGAAGGCTGCGATCCAGCGAGAGCATACGGCGCCCGATCGAACTGACGTAGGGAAGACCAAACAGATCTTCAGCAAGGGTGGCCTTTTGAACAATCCCGTTTTGCACGGTTACACACAGCCCCTGGTTTCCCGCAAGGTACCGAGCGGGAGGATGTTGGGCGGGCAGCCATTCAACACGATGAGACGTTGCAGGATTCATGAACGCTGTAAGCGGATCCTCGGCACCCACCAGCCGAGGCGTAAAAAAGGTGCTGAACAAGCGAAAAGCTGCCTCGGATGGATAGGTCGGAATTCCGCGATACCGTAAGGCCCTCGGGACAGAGTGTCCCTTGTTCTGATCGTCGTAGAGCCCGCGAATCAGTTCGAACACGGCAGAGCCCGTCCCGGGCAACAACGATTTGAACAGTTCAACCACCGGGAGAAAGTCAATCTGCTCCCAATGCATGGCTCCCATACAGGCCATGAAGCGTACCGTTTCAAATCCCCCACCATCCAAAACGTATAGGGCATCTTTTCGCTGTCGAATCGTCGCTATGCCTGTGGGATCGATCGCAAGATCCTCATCGCGATAAAACCATCGCACTTCCTCGGTTGGGACTCGTAACGCCCCTGCAGCCAGGGCACGAAGATCATCCGGTGTGATCCGCTGCCAATTGGGCCTCAAGGCGAGATTCAGCCTGGTTTCATTCACCAGCCCACAAGGCTTAATCCCAACCCACCGTCCCCAATCCAGTCGAACTCGCGCTCGCCGCAGCAAGACGGTTCCGATACCGGTCGACTCCCATTCGCACTCATGCAAGGGATGGCCTACCGGATCTGTTTCGAGGAAACGTCGTCCATCAGGCCGATAAAAAACGAGGTGCCCGTTCGGAAGAGTTTGAACGTGTCCACCAACCTTGTCGAAGGACTCAGCAAGTGTACGTGTGGAAGGAAACCGGAGATGGCCTGGCGTGTTTAGCGCAAATGCAATGGCGTCCGAGGGCATTCACTCGCGGAGTTGGCCGCCCCCCAAGACAATGAATTTAAAGCAGGTTAACTCTTCCAGCCCCATGGGACCCCGCGCATGAATGCGCGAGGTACTGATGCCGATTTCAGCTCCCAGACCGAACTGGTATCCGTCGTTGAGCCGGGTGGAAGCATTGACCAGGACGGCACTGGCATCGACTTCTTTAAGAAACCGCATCGCGTGTCCGTAGTCCGATGTCACGATCGCTTCCGTGTGCCGCGACCCATGCTGTGCGATGTGTTCCATCGCCTCATCCATATTCTTCACGATTTTCACGGCAAGAATCAGGTCTAGAAACTCTTTGCCGTAATCCTGTTCGCTTGCCGGCTTGGCCTCAGGAATCAACTGGCAAGTCTTCGGACAACCGCGAACCTCGACATTGGCCGCGCCGAGGCTTCGGGCAAGCTTGGGCAACAGAATCCGCGCGGCCGACTGGTGAATCAGCAGGGTTTCCATGGCGTTGCACGTGGATGGCCGCTGCGTTTTGGCGTTGATGCAAATGGCCTCCGCCATCGCCGAATCTGCTTCGGCATCGACATAGATATGGCACACACCTGCATCATGCTTCACGACGGGAATCGTTGAATGTTCCGAGATGAGTTTCATCAACGATTCGCCGCCACGCGGAATGATTACGTCGATGAACCGATCCTGCTTGAGCAACACCGGCACCACCTCACGGTCTGCACGATCGACGAATGTGATCGCACCGGCTGGAACACCGGCCTTTCCCGCCGATTCAGACAGGATGGCGGCAATCGCCGTATTGGACCGAATGGCCTCACTGCCACCTCGCAATACACAGACGTTGCCCGATTTAAGACAGAGGGCAGCCGAATCCGCCGTTACATTAGGTCGCGACTCATAAATGATCCCGACTACACCGATGGGCACACGTACTCGCCCAACCTGCATCCCGTTGGGCCTCGTCCACATACCGGACATCATTCCTACAGGATCGGGCAACTTCGCCACTTCACGAAGACCGGCTGCCATCTCCCCGATCCGCTTCTCGGTCAATCTCAGGCGATCTGCCATTGCCTTCTTTGCGGGTGTCATTCCAAACGCCTTCAAATCTTGCTCATTCGCTGCGAGGATTTCGCCCGACTGAGCCTCGAGCGCTTCCGCCATGGCAAGGAGTGCTTGATCCTTGGTCACAGTCGGTAGAGATGCCAATCTCCTCGCCGCCTGTTTGGCTTTGGAGACCAGCTCCAAGACATACTCGTCGATGCTCTGATCTGAGGCGCTTTTGTCTACGGCTTCCACGTTTCACACCAATGATCCAACCACTCAGAATGACCGCTGACAATACCGTGTGGGTAAGAGACGGGTCAAGAGTCTCCGTCAGGCATGATGCCTGGGATCCTTATCAGTGGACTGCCAGCGCTCGACCCAAAACGCTTGGTAGGGGCTGGACGATTTCACGCCACCAGCCATTCATTCAACGCTCCGTTCCATTTCGAGGGATGGCCTCGCGAGGGCAATACCCGGTTGCATGACTCTAGTGGAGCATCGACGGCCTATGGATGGTGGATCCTTTCACTGAATGAATAAGCTGCCGGAGAATCAATGCTTTAGAATATCGGTCATGGCACTCCGTAGCCGCCCGAAAGGAGGGCGATGGTCAATCTCAACCTATCATGACCGACGGCGTTACTCCTGGTGGAAGAGGAGTACAGAAGGTTCTTGCGGCAAGGTCGGAGGCACCGAGGAATGCACGCCAATCAGACTCATTGCGTTGCCTGAGAATCAGGCTCTTCCGGAACAATTGATTGGTCGGGTGAACTCGATTCCCCTGGAACCATGGGCTGGTCACGTATAGCCGGCTGTGCAGGAGCCGCAGACGGCATAGCAACAGGCCCAGCCACCGCCACCATAGACGGATTCGGATATTGAAATACCCAATCGTAGTGGGTCGGCTTTCCCTCAAAATGGCGCACTGCGAGCGGGAAATTACCCTGTTTGATCGGTTTCTGCCGGCTCTTGCTTCGGACTCCCATGATGCCTCCCGCGGGAGCCCTCAGTAATTCCCACTCACCACGTCCCACAGGATCAAGGTAAACCTTCCTGAGAAATGGTTTGGGCGGCCTCGTGAGTTCGGCGAGCGTTTGCGGGTACACTTCACCAGGTAAAACTCTTCCTGCCTTTGTCGTGGCCGAATACAGTGCGAGAGCCGATTGAATTTCTATCCCCTTGGCCAACAAATCCGTTTCGAGCTCTCGCTGCACCATCGTCTTCCACTGCCGACCGGCCACCGTCATGGCAAGTCCCATAAGAGTTATCGCAATCATGACCATGAGGTACGAGAACCCTGTTTCTTGACGCCTCAACGATGCCAAAACCCTCCTCATGCACCATCACTCCTGGTCCGTTGATTGTTCCCTCTCCTGGTCCGTTGATTGTTCCAGAGATTTTTCCGAGAGCGATACCGTTTGATCCACATGGGTACCGGTATCTCGGATCGTCACGCTTTCAGAGTTGATCGCCTTAAGGATCAGGTGATCGTCGACACGATCACCGACCTTCAGCACCAGCACCTCATCGTCTTTCTTGAGTACGGCAATATCCTTATTCTCATGACGCCCCTTACCCATACGAAGAAAGCCCAGGTATCGATACTGCTCTAATTCCAACTTCTCTTCTTGTTCTGTCAAGGTCTCGGCTGAAGACGAACCAGGCTGATTTACAGAAGTTGGGTCATTCCCGGTGGCAAACGTGCCATCGGGACGGGGTATGGAAAAAATATTACGAGGCACGGTGAAAATCGTCTGACGTTGAAGACTCGTTGATGTAAACAGGTGGAGGTTTACGTGCAGGCCTGTTCTTCCTGTTGCCGCACGTTGCCCTACGGATGGGTGGCCCGCGATATTCGTGAGCGGAACGCGAACCGGCTCCTGCAGTAGCCGCCATTGCCATACCGCCAGTCCTGCCCACAGAAGGATAAGCGAAGCGGCAAGAATCGTCTTCTTTTTCGCATCCATGGTTAGTGCGCTGGTCCCTGCAAACTAGACTCCCCGGCATCGCCGCGAAGGTACGTCGCAATCCTAATATTGAACGTCAACGACGCGTCCTGTAAGCCTCCGGACCGAGCCAGCTCAAGATCCTCGATAAACACCAACTCTTCCGCCGTCTCGAGACCGTAGATGAATCGGCGAAGATCCTCGTATCGCCCAGTCATCGGCCCCTGTAACAGCCCCTTGCTCGTATTTGGAATGAGAGTGGGCTCCGTCTTATAGGACAACCCTGGCAAGGTGACTCGGTCACGCTTTGCTTCATCTGAAATCCCCAACGCGAGCGGAGTAAAGTCGCGTTCGGCGGGGAGCACCGCCCAGACTCGGCTCAAGTCTTGTTTCGCTTTTCTTGCTTCTCGGTGATACATCAATGCCTGTCGGGTCGCAGTCCATTCCTTCTCCAAGCGCTCTCGGCTTGCTTGAGCACTTGCCACACCGAGGTCATGCACGAGAAACAGCATAAAAAGAAGACCCAGCGTGACTCCCACCCATGGGAACAAGGGCGCAAAGGGATGCTGCCAGAGAAAGAGCAGTCGATCTTTCATCACTCAAGTTCCTTCGCGCTGGTATTGTACCGTGACATCGAACTCCACCAACCCGTTCTGTCCGACACGATGCTGCGCCAAGATCGGGTCTTTAAATGTCGCGTGATCTTGAAGCCCGACGGTAAAGGCAGTGATATCCTCGAGGGCCGCAGCAGTTCCCGTGAGTCGAACCTTCGTGCCGGCTTGATCAAGGCGAACACTGCTGAGCGCAAGGCGGGGAGGGATTGTTTGCTCCAATTCAGTCAGAAACTTGGTCCACGAAAACGTTCTTTTTCCAAGCAACTGGTTCGCCAACTCGACCTCAGAAGGCAGTCTCTTTAACGCCTCTGCAGACAGATCAATACCCTCACGCCGGGCCTCTGCCATTAAGTCGAGGTCCTGTTGCCGCACTCGATCCAGTTCTGCCTGGATGGTTAAGGATTCTTGATACGTGAGGATCACATGCCTGAGGTTCCAACAAATCCCGATCACAACTAGGACGCAGCTGCAGAGCAGGAGCCATCGAAGCGGAACGACCGCCGGTCGATAACGGCGGCTCAGGTTTATCTGGAACCGATCATCGGCACCGCAGCGCAATAGCCTTAACTTGAGTAGTTCGAAGAACCTCGCGACGACGGAACTCGTGATCGCCATGCTAGAGCACTCCAGCCATCGCGGCCAACGATGTCATCCCTCGATCGCTCCCTGCGGCCATTCGACCAAGGGCCTCGACCGATTCCCAACCTAGCTGTTCAACGGACAGGTGGAGCTCGGTCTCAATCAATTTCTGAAAGGCCGCAATGTCCCCATCCGTACAAATCACGGCTTCCTTAACGACCGCTGAAGGATGTTGTTGTTGACAGATCTCCAACGAGACACAGCATTCCTCAAGCGTCTTGTTCAGCATGTCGGTCCTCCTCAACTCTTCAGTCGCCTCGGCCCCCAGAAGCTTGCACCGGTAAGACAACAATCGCCCTTGCTGATAAATCATGGTCGTCAGGGCTCGATCCGATACGTTGACCCACAGACAGTTTCGGCTTCGCCAATGAGAGCCGGTCGACGCCCTTCTCCATAGATCAAAGATCCGTAGGCTCGTGATCCCCACCTCTTGGGGAATCAACCCGACAGATTCACACAGAGACTCATACTGCTTCAGCACCGATTCCTGGACCGCCACCGTCAGCACAGTATGGGCTAATCCTTTCCCTCGCGATCGATCATGAAAGACTTGAGACAACACCTTCGCCCCGCTCAGCGGGAACAGCTGTTCTTGACCAAGCCGCCAGCGGATCAGCGCCTCGCGTTCCTCGCACCTGACAGGGAGCTGCTCCAGGTGCAGAACTGTCGTTCTGACCGCCGTGTCAGGCAGCAACACGGCAATCCGTTGAGGAAGATCAGAACGCATTGCTCTCCCGACGGACTGGTTAACCGAGTCTGGATTGGTCAGGGCACGAATACGATTGGCCAATGCTAAAGGATCGGGTACATTCTCTTCAGTCGGAGAGGGTTTGATCATGCCTTCGGAAAGCGGAGACATGACGCACTTGTGTCGACGTTGCCCACGCCAGTTTCGCTCGGTTTCGGCCCACGCGATCGAATCGGCTCCGAACTTCAAGCACCGCTGTGGTCGGCTACTAGCCCATTCCCACATCACATTACCCTTCCTCACTGAACGTCACCCGATTGATCTCTCGCAACGACGTCTCGCCATTCAATACTTTTTTCAACGCCGACTGTCGCAGCGTAATCATCCCATCGGTCACGGCCCGATACCGAATTTCTGACAGTGGCCGTTCGGCATGAATCATTTCTTTGATTTCATCCGTCAGATCAAGAAACTCCGTGATGCATTTTCTTCCTCGGTACCCGGTCCCATGACATTGCGGGCACCCCTTGCCTTCGAAAAACGGCGTCTCCTTGTATTGCTCATAGTCCAACCCTGATTCCTCAATAAGGGCCTGCTGTGCTTTGACCAGAGTCCGACATGATGGACACAGGATTCGGACAAGCCGCTGCGCCAATACGCAGTTAAGAGCAGCCAGAAAATTATAGGCGTCGATCCCCATCGACGCGAACCGCCCGATGACGTCGAACACATTGTTCGCATGCACCGTCGTCAGCACGAGATGGCCGGTCAGAGCCGATTGGATCGCGATCTGCGCCGTTTCGGCATCTCGAATCTCGCCGACCATAATCTTGTCCGGATCATGCCGGAGTATGGACCGAAGGCCTCGCGCAAACGTGACGCCTTTCTTTTCATTGACGGGAATCTGCACCACTCCCGAGAGTTGGTATTCAACGGGATCTTCGATCGTAATCAGCTTGTCTTCGAGCGTGTTCATCTCCGATATCGCGGCGTACAGCGTTGTCGTCTTTCCGCTTCCTGTTGGCCCCGTGACCAACACCATGCCATGGGGACGAGTAATCGCTTTCCGGAATCGTTTCAGATCTTCCGGATTAAACCCGATCCGTTCGAGCTTCAAGTCCGACACTCCAGTCGCAATCGAGTCCCGGTCCAATATTCTGATCACGACCGACTCACCGAAGACGCTTGGCAGAATGGACACCCGAAAATCCACGGTCTTTCTATCCAGCCTCATACGGAAGCTTCCATCCTGAGGCACCCGACGCTCGGCAATGTCAAGCTCCGACATGACCTTCAATCGGGACACTAAAGGGGCATGCAATCGAATATCTAGCGGCTCCATGGCCGGAATCAGGATGCCATCGACACGAAGTTTAACCTTGGTCGCCCGATCTGCGGCTTCGATATGGATGTCACTGGCTCGGCGCTGCATCGCGCTCAGCAGGATGGAGTCCAGCAGCTTCACGGCCGGACTCTGCTCTTCCCCCTCATGATCGAGAGTCAGAATCTCCCCAACTCGATCATCTTCTTTGACCAGTACCGATCGGTACTCCGCTTCCAGCTCACGGAGGGCTTGACGCGAGCCAGCGCTACGGTCCAGCGCGGAAAGGATCGCGCTCTTGGGACTGACGATCAGCTCGAGTGGCTTTCCGATCAAGAGCTCCAATTCGTCGAGTCCCAGCACATTGTTAGGATCGGCAATGGCAATGGTCAGCACGCCGTCCCGTTCGGCAATCGGGATGAACGGAAATCGCTGCATCAGCTTGACGGAAATCGTCTCGTAGTAGCGGGAATCGACTTGAAAATCTTTCAGCGGATCATAGGGAAGACTGTATCGAACAGCCAGGGCTTGAGCCAATTGATCCTCCGAGAGGAGTCCTTCGCTGATCAGCATTTGTCCTAAGGCGGCAGGCACACCGTTACATCGGCGTAGGACATCCTCGACCGTGTGCTTTGTGAGCATTCCCTGGTCGACCAAGATCTCGGCAAGAGATGTTCTGGTAAGGCTACGTAGCATACGCGACCTGTCTCATCAGGAGATACTTATTATCCTCAGATCCCACGTCCCTCCTACACTAGCCGCCGACGGTCCCGGCCATCTGAAATACCGGCAGATACATCACAATGACGATCCCGCCGACTAGTACTCCCATCACAAGCAACAGAGCCGGCTCGATCCACGTGGTAAGTTGCGTCAACCTCGTATCGAGGTCAGCCTCATAAAACTCCGCGACGTCTCGTAGCATCGTATCAAGAGAACCCGTTTCCTCCCCGACCGATAACATTTCGATCGCCAGTTTCGGGAGCACCCTGGGGCGATCCAATGCATCAGCCAATGTCGCCCCCTCGCGAATTTCATTGACGGCCCCAATCATTTCTTGTGAAATCCACTTATTCGAAACAGCTCCTCGTGCGCCTTTCAACGCATCAACAAGCGGGGTTCCTCCCGCAAGAATAGTTGCGAGTGTTCGCGTCAATTGTACAGTATTGTGCTTGACGGCAAGCTGACCCACGAGCGGGAGTTTCAGCACAAGGCGGTCGAGCGCCAGCTGTCCTGCTGCGGTGGCATAGTAGGTATGCACTCCAAGCATGAGGCCAATTAGGACGACGGCCGCGGGCAATAACCGTGATTCAGCATGTGTGACGACATCAAGCAAAACCTGAGTCGACCAGGGCAAGGTCTTTGCTGACTCTCCATAGACCGATACGAAAGTCGGCATGACATAGGTCAATAGAAAACCAACCACAGCAAGGCCGATACCGATGAGAATAATTGGATAGGAGATGGCCTTTTTCACTTTCTGGCGGAGCCCGACCATCAACTTCAGATACGCAACGTACCGCTGTAGTACCTCTGGAAGGTTGCCCGATTGCTCTCCGGATTTCACCGTGGCGACATAGAGTTCCGGGAAATAGCGGGGGTGTTTAGCCAAGGCTTCTGAGGCAGAGGCTCCACCTCGAATGTCATCTCGTACACCACGTAGAGTCCGTTGAAATCCAGCATGGCCGGCTCGTTCGATGAGAAGATCCCAGATACGCAAAATGGGCAGTCCGGACTTGACCAGAGCCATCAATTCTTGATTGAAAACTAAGAACTGCTCCAGTGGAAGCTTTCCCCATGACCATGACGGCTCCGTCTTGACTGATGCGGCTCCTCGAGAGTGAAGATTGAAAACCAGCAACCCTTGCGACTCGAGTTTGGCACGAACCAATGATTCATTGTCTCCTTCTACATGCCCATGCAGAGTGGACCCATCAGGCCGCGCGACTCGATACGCAAATACTGCCATAGATATAGACCTTCACGACTTGCCAATTAGCCCATCGTGCACCACTACATTCGTTCGTACTCAGGCTCATCAGCAGACGGTTCTGTCAACCAAAGGGTCTGGCCCACTTGAATGCGGTCACCAGAGAGCGCGTTGAGAACCATGAGGCGGCTGACAGACGTGTGATATCGGCGTGCGATACGCCATAACGTGTCTCCAGATTTGACGACCACGTGTGGACGAAGGGGCACTGCCGACTGAGAAACCACCGGTACTTCGCCGACTGAAGAAGCCCCCGACACCTGGATCGCAGCACCTGAGACATCCTTGGTGCCATCATCCGGAATAGCCCGTAGGTCGCCCTGTTGATGGACGATCGTTGCGGGCTCTGGCTGCGCGTCTCTTGGAGAAATCATCGCTGCAGGAGAGACTTCTCCTCTCAGCTGTTTCTCGACTTTCGAGAGTTGCCTTTGAAGCTGCTTCAGTTGATTCTGTAGCACGGCTCTGGTCCGCCCTACCTGTTCCCGTTCGGAACGAGCGCTGCTTAGTTCTTCCCGCTGAAGGTCGATCACATGGCGAGCCTCCGTCAATCGACGCTCCGCCTCTTGAATACGGCCTTCAAGCTGAGCCCTGGCAATCTGCACCTCGGCCAATTCTTGACCCCGTGCGTCGGCCTCTACTCTCAACTCGTCAACCATTCGCTGGGCATCTCGCAATGAGGTTTTGAGGGTATCCACCGTAAGCTGGAGATCCGACATCTCCGGCTCTATGATGATGTCATCGAGCGAACCACAGGCCGAGATTCCAAGCAGAAGGATTCCGATGGATGTACTCCTCCATTTCCCCTTCATGCGAACGCCTTTGAGCCCAGAGCAGAATCTACTCCGAGCCAATTTCACGACCCTGTTCACCATTGGTTATAGGGAGTCCCGTTTGTCCCAACCAGATCCGACCCTGAATACACATCAAAGATACCACCCTCTGTCGGTTCGGTGATCTGCTGCCAAGAGCTCGGCGAATTCGTAAAGGGGTCTTTGGGAAGAGTCCGCAAATACCCAGCCGAGACCAGACCATCCAAAGACGGAGGGTACTTTCCTTTATCCGCACGGTGATGATCCAACAACTCGCGCAGCGTGAAAAGGTCTTGTCGCAATACCGTTTCCCTGGATTTGATCAATGATGACTGATAGGACGGAACGGCGATCGTGGCCAAAATCCCGACAATGGACACGACGATCATGAGTTCAATCAGTGTAAACCCATTCGCATTCCAGCCATCCACCTTACCAATCCTGGTACTTGGTCCCATCGAGCCCAGACTCCTCGCTTTGCGTCATCACATCGTAGACATCTTCACCACACCAACTGGATGGCTTCGGACGATCCTTATAACAACGCAGAGCCCAATCGGATTTGCCCGTTAGCGGGTCGATCGGCATCGCCCTCAAATAACGCCTCACCGTGGTGCCTCGAACCGTCGCCTCTTGTCCCGTCAGTTTTACGCCCAACAGAGCGTCGAGAGACTTCGGATAGCCGTACGGCCCGGTGACTTCCTTACACGTCAACCTATTCTTTACACAGACCGCTCCGAGCAAGACGTCCCCATCACGATTCCACTCCAGCTTGAACACATCGATCGCACCGCGGATCGTCCGAAGATGCTGACGCAACTCGATCTCTTGGGCTCGCTTCGTCGATATTTTGCTCAGAGGCATGGCAACCGATGCTAAGATCGCAATGATCGCCATGGTGACGAGAATCTCAATGAGAGTGAGGCCATCCTCCCTCACCGCACTCGCACCACCCCTGTCCCAACTACTTCTGGCGATACCTGCGCCGCACCGTTAGCACCCATCAGCTCAACGCGAATCGGCGACACCCCTGGGGTCTTTGCCACGAAGATGACATTCATAGTTCGCGGCGGACGCTGAGCCGAGCGAGTGAAGTGGAACGTGATGGCGCTTGCTTGCCCAACACCATCCACCGTTCTCGTCTCGCCCGCGTCGATCAACTCCGCATTATCAAGTCGTTTAAATTGCAGAATCTCGGAGTCATAGCCCAGCTTGAATGAGTGCTCGCCCGATGCACTGATTCGCCCATCCACGACAGAAAGCCGTATTTCTTTACCGGATTGAACAACCGAGTCTTCCGGCTTGATCACCAACTGAGGACCAGGTGTTGCCAGCTGGGCCAATGATCGGACCATGCTTGTCTGTCCAGCGTCTTTCTCCAGAGCTCCAGCGTGAGTGGCCATCTTCCCGTACTCGCCTCCCACCAATGCTGATACTTTTCTAGAGGGACTGGAAAAGACCGGGCTGGTCGCATAGTTGAATTCAGTACCAGACCAAAAGGCTTGGTGGCTGGAGCCAGGAGGAAGCGCGGGTTGCGCAATGCGAGGAGTGATAGTGAGAATGACTTCGGTCGTCACTCGATCCGTTTTGTAAGAGCTCAACAGTTTTCCAATCAACGGCCAATCCCCAATCCATGGCATGGTAATTCGCGTTCGACGATCCTCTTCCTGAAGCAGCCCCCCGAGGACCACCGTTTCTCCATCCCGCATGTTTAAGGTGGTCTCAGCCGAGCGATTGCCAAATTTAAACTGTTCAATTTTAGGAGCAGCCTGAAGGAGCACCGGCTCTCCAACCCGAATGACCTCTACCTTCATTTTCAACGACAGCTCATTGCCTAATCGGATTGAAGGCTCGACAGTCAGCTTGACACCCGTATCCCGGAACTCAATCGACGTGACGGTTGAGGTAGTCGGTACGGCTCCCGTGGCGGCCTGCCCAGGTAAGACATTGGTGGTGGAGAGAAGAATCGGTTGTTTGTCTCCGATATTAATCTCTGCTTTCTTGTTATTCATCACACGAACCTTGGGTGAAGCGAGCGTCTTCGCGTCTGATTGCTGCTTAAAAAAATCCAGCAATACAGTCGTCGGCAGTTTAAAGAGATAGTTGCTCGGCCCCAGATCGGTCAGTTGGCGGTAGGTCATCTGCACAGCCTCTGCGGCCAAGGTTCCGGTAAAGCCGGAAGCAATTAGTCCAGCACCGGCTTGTTTCGGATAGTTCAATCCATATGTTTGCCCCTTTGTCCGATTGACTTCCAACACCTCAAGCTCAAAAAGGACCTCGGGTTCCTGTCGATCATTGGCCTGAATAATCCTTTCGGCAAGTTCCAGTTTCTCCGGCTGATCGCGAATGATAATGGCATTGAGTTGTTCATTCGCATGCATCCGCTTGGAATCCAACATGCTCTTGAGTAAGAGCACCATGTCTTTGGCCTTCGCTGTCGAAAGGTAAAACGTCCTGATCATCAGATCTTGATACTGCTCCTGCTTCTGTTTGGTATCGGGACTGACAATTAAGACAGCCGGAGATATTTGACGAGAAAACAAACTGTTACTATTGAGAATTAGGTGCAGCGCTTCCTCAAAAGGTGTGTCCTGAATCGAGATGGAAATGGGGTCGTTCCGGACGTCCTTGTCGAAGACCAGCGTAAATCCCCCGACCTTCGCCACACCCTCCAGGACTTCCTTAATGCCGGCGTTTTTGAATTTCAGCGTCACAGGCTGCTTCGAACGTTCGGCTCTTACGAGCCCTTGCTGGACTTCAGTAAGCCGGGTGATGTTCTCCAGCGCCTCTTGGTATGTTGGATCGAGCTCCGCAGCCCTCGCAAAACCACTCATCGCCTCCTCGACTCGTCCAAGTTGAGCCAGCCGTTCAGCGTCGCGGTACTGCGACCGGGATTCTTTCACACGAGTGGCTTGCATGAAACCTGCTTGGTAATCGGCGCTGGAAGGGGTGATGGCCAAAGCTCGCTTGAACTCTTCAAGGGCAAGATCGATTTGCTTCTCCTTCAGAAACGTCCGAGCCCGTTCGGCGTACGTCGCTGCAGCGCGCTCGCGAGCCAACCCATACTTACCCTGTAGGGAAGGATTGAATGGATCGTCTTTTAATGCCTGTTTGTAGGCAAGGATCGCTTCTTCCCAACGTTCCGCAGCCAAATGCTGATCTCCCCGCTTGACGTCAGGAGACACAAACAAGGCGCACCCAGACATCCCGAGGAATCCAAGAACCAGGATGATTTCTATCGCTTGACTATGAAGACACGCCTTCAGCTGACGAGCCACAATATATGTTTCCTATGGATATGTAGGCACTACCGTATGGCCTAGAAGCATAGTCCATGCCACTCATCAAATTTCCTTATACTACGGATCAAGACAGGCTCAAAGGAAAAGCCTAGAATATAAAAGAACGGCGTCTCCCCAGAAAAACGAGGCTCCAAGTTAAATGCGGTCCAGGCTCTCTGGGAACCTGGTTGAGAAAGTGTGTGGACTCGCCAGCAATGCAGATCTTTGAGGGATCTCAAAAATGTTTGGAGAGGGTTAGCAGGATGGAGGAGAAGACCTGGTATCCCACCCACTCAGCCCTAGAGTCTCAATGCGTGCCTTCCGACTGGCAAGGCTACCTCGAGTGAAGGGGCGAGGTATAGCTTGGTCTGTATGATGTGCCTCTGAACGACACAGGAACGAAGCTGACAAACGTTTCACATCCTACTGGCTAAATATTGCGGCCTGAAGGGCCACCGGCATTTGTCAGACCCCTTATCCCAAACCGACATCTATGCTTGCGGAGAGCACAGATATTCTCATTATTCCTCGCATGCAATTAGTAAACACTCTTACTGACCTCGTTCGAATAGGCGCTTTCATTCCCCGCGATGTCATAGGCTGTTACGACGAAGAAATACGTCGCGTTCAATTGAAGTCCTGTAGCTGTGTAGCTGGTCGTATTGCCCGGGATCGCCGCGATGGGAGCTCCATAGGCGCCTGAGGAAGTTGCTCGATATACTTTGTATCCCGCTAAGTCGCTTTCGGTATTTGCCTTCCAAGTCAACGTGACGGACGAACTCGCCGGAGGGTTCAGCGTCAGGGTAACATTTACAGTTCTGGTAATACCGCCGCTCGTCACAGTGATAGTGGTCGAATTGAGTCCCTGCGTCGCAGTCGCCGTATTCGCGCTTGCCGTGATGGTTCCATTTTTAGAGCCGGATGCCTGACTAAGCGACAACCAGGCCGCATTGTCACTGACCGTCCAGGCTCCGTTGGCACTGATGGTAATGGTCTGGGCCGCAGGATCGGCTGCTCCCTTCGTGGCAGTGTAGGTCAAACTGCTGGGCGCGGCCGTCAGGGTGGCGACCGTGAACGTCACGGCAGTCGTTCTCGTCACGCCCCCACTCGTCACAGTAATCGTGGCCTGGTTCTGGCCGACAGCCGCAGCTGATAGGACAACATTGGCGGCAATGGATCCGTTGCCGCTGCCTGACGAGGGGCTCAGGGTGAGCCAGGGAGCGCTGCTACTGGCCGTCCAATTGCCGTTCGACGTGACCGTGACGCTTTGGCTCGCCGGATTCGTCCCGCCCTGCCCCCCAGAGAATATCACCGCTGTTGGGCTGACGGTCAGGGTTGGCGAAGGCGCTGTCACGGTAAACGTGACCGGGAGGGAAACGGGAGTAGCGTTGGGCGCGCTGACGGTAACCAGAGCGGTGTACGTCCCGGCTGCTAGTGAGCCGGTGGCGGCGGTTAACTCAATTGTGCCAGCATCTTTGCCAAAGGCTGGACTTAGATTCAACCACGCTGCGGTAGAAACCGCATTCCAGTCTAGTGTTCCCCCACCTATATTTGTAATGGTAAGAGTTTGCGCTGTCGGGCTGCCGTCTCCTTGCTGAAGACTGAATGAAAAACTTGGGGAACTCACTCCGATTGCGGGCTTCAGTGATGGTGGAGGCAAAATAGTGATGGACGGCGCAACAAGTTGTTTCAGTCCCGGTATTTCGGACATAAGCCTGCGCAGTGGAGTGCTTGACGGTTGAGTTTGCATCGGGCTAGCCTGCGGGGCTGCCACCGCTTGTGATGTTTGGGCAGTAACCCCAAGGAGAGAGGGGGTCGGCTGTACAGTCGAAGTAGCGCCGAACCCTGACCCTATGATGCCCCCCAATTGCGAGGAAGGAGTCGCCGTACTGGGTCCTGAAAACTGCGAAGATATGCCTCTTGGCTGAGAATCGTCAGCTCCGAATGATGCCACTGGTGAAGTCGATAGTGAAGGATGCAGCGACGCATCATTGTTTATTTCAACTAAACTTTGCGGTGATGGAGTTCGCCCAATGAGACGATGTGATGGGGCAGTTGCTCTGGTCAGCTCGTTCTTTTGTGCGATCACCTTCCCATCGAATTGGCCAGGGTGTTGAGATTTCTCATGAGAGTTGTTCTGGTGAATCGTACCCGTGTCCTGACCGGCCGCCGCTAGTGCTGGCAGTATCGATGGAATCATCGGCTCAGAAACGAGCACAAGCGAGCTCATACCGACAGAGAAGAGCAACAATCGCTGAATCTTCTGGCGCATTGTCGAAGTCCTCCATAAACGAACATTAAACGGACACTACGACCTGTAGGTTCGCGCAAGGCAATGAGCAAGTTAGGTGCCCTTTGCAGGCAGGAAACAGTTTCAACCAGTGCAGACTCAAACGAAGAGGTTTTTTATGGGCTTTACGGAAAATCGTCCCTCGAAAGAGCGTTTCGAAGAAGAGCATCCTGGATGCGCAGGGAAAGCTTTCGCATTCCCTAGATGTACACGTAAAGTGATAGTTTATGTTTGCGCTTGTTGATATTGAAGTAACTCATGTTGTAGTTACTTGGTAAATATGCGCATAGGGAGATCTCCTTGATATTTAAAGTGGACCCCAAATTCGAGACACCGGTTTAAGCTGTTGTCCTAGGAGGATAATGGCATGAGTGACGGCAAGAAGCGCACGGTGCACAGCGCGGA
>LNDU01000019.1 GCA_001464735.1 Nitrospira sp. Ga0074138 | reverse complement strand
GTATTGAACGAGCTGGACCGACGGATGATGCCGTAGACGTCGTAGCCCTTCCCCAGTAACAGCTCCGACAAGTACGACCCATCTTGGCCCGTAATCCCGGTAATCAAGGCTTTCTTCACACGTAGACCCTCCCTATGAGCGAGGAGGGGATTATTGCGTGGTTCGATCCCTTTGTCTACTCATGACCTAAAAGAAGTTGTTAAAAGATTCTTGCGACCACGGATATGAGGCATGTACGATAGGATACATCGAACAAAAGGCAATATTGTGGCACCAATCCCTCATCAACATATGCGTCGCATCGGGCTCTTCATCTGTCTCGTCGGAAGTGGTCTCCTCATCGCCCACTCTATCAATGCCTTTGTCGCCGATGCGTTATACGTGATCCCGACACATTCGATGGGATCCGTCGACAATCGATCGACCGGCTCCTCGTTGCTCGCTTCCTATTCACCGACCCAGGCAGTGGAGGATGTGCGCTCCAGCGGCCTGTTCGTTCTCCCCGCTGCACCTCAGGGTGGAGTCACAAATGCGGCCGGTCGAGGACCCTCCGGCGCCCCAGTTCGAGCGTCGCTCGGCTTGGCGGCCAGGATGCGCTTGCTCGGTATTGTGTTCGGCGATCAGCGCGGCGTGTTTGCGATCGTCGAGGAGCTGGCCTCTAAACAACAGGCCCTGTATCGTGTCCATGATCAGATTCTTGATCTTGGAGAAGTGAGTGAGATTCGGCGGAATGGAATCCTGGTCCGGCAGGGTGACCTAGAGGAATTATTGGAGCTGGCGCTGTTGGAGCACCCGCCGGTTCCAGGCGGTACTGGTGCCCCACCGTCCGCCGTTCAGCAACCGACGGCCGGCGTTCCGCTCCGCAAAGTCGTCGACCGCCGTGAAGTGGAGCAGGCCATGAGTGATCTGCCGAAACTTTTATCCCAAGCCAGAGCCGCACCACATATGGTAAACGGAAGCGTCAACGGGTTTCGCCTGGACTATATCGCGCCGACCAGTTTCTATGAAAAAATCGGCGTCCAGGCGGGAGATGTCCTGCAGCGCGTCAATGGAGTCGATATTCGCGATCCCAGTACCATGTTGAATTTATTGCAACAACTGAAGAATGAGCAGATCGTCAAGCTCGACATGCTCCGGAATAATCAGCGCTCGACGATTACGTACGAGCTTCGCTGACACGACAGTCAGCACGCTTCCCCTTCGTATTCCTGTCAACTGGTACTCCTCAACGCCTTCATTCGTACGCAAGGAATGCGAGCTGTCCTTGCCAGGCCGTCGGAAGGGAGAGTATCTTTACGACCGAGATAGTAGCAGAGTGGGAAAACGACCAATAATGGCGAGGGTCTCCAGGCAGAAGAGGTCAGTGTAAATTGTCCGAACAGCTCGACAACGATCAGTCCACTCCTCGCATTCATCGCCCGCTCTTGGGACGTATTCTCGGGGAAAAGTTCAATCTCTTGGACTCAAAACTCGAGGAGGCCTTAGCCTACCAGCACGAAAAAGGCGGCCTGCTGGGAGAAGTGCTGCTGCATCTGCGCCTCCTGAGGGAAGAGCAGATACTGGAGGCGCTCGCCCAACAATTTGAGATGTCCTGGATGCCTCAGCTCGACACCACCCATGTGGATCACGAGCTGATCAGGAAGATCCCCATCGCGTTTTGTCGACGCTATCGAGTCTTGCCGCTTCGATATGAAGAAGGGGCCATTCTGACCGCATCCACCGATCCTCTGGAAACCGTCGCGCTGGACGATCTTCGATTACTGTTGGGCAAACCGATTAAACCGATCTTGACCACCAGCGTCGCGCTGCTTGCCTGCTTGAACCGAGCCTACGACGAAATCGCCAACCCGGCCGGCGCGGAACAAGTGATGGAGGACATCGCGGCCAACCAGAGTCTCGACCAACTCGCGCATGAGCTCGATGAACCGCAAGACTTGCTGGATGCCACCGACGAAGCGCCGATCATTCGATTAGTCAACTCGGTGCTGTTTCAAGCGGTTCGACAACGGGCGAGCGACATCCATTTCGAATCGTTCGAACGAGGGTTGGTGGTGAGGTATCGCATCGACGGCGTGCTCTACCCGGTCCTTACGCCGCCCAAACATTTGCAAGCCAGCATTATCGCGCGCCTCAAAATCATGGCCGGCCTCAACATTGCCGAGAAGCGCTTGCCGCAAGACGGCCGGTTCGCTATCCGAACCTCCGGGAAAGACGTCGACCTTCGGGTCTCGGTCTTACCCACCTCGCACGGCGAGCGGGTCGTCTTGCGATTACTGGAGAAGGAAAATCGGCTGCTGAACCTTTCGGAAATGGGCTTCTCGAAAGAGCGACTGGCCGTGATCCATCAACTGATCCAATTGGCGCACGGGATTATTCTCGTGACCGGCCCCACGGGAAGCGGAAAAACTACAACCCTGTATGCCGCCTTGAGCCACATCAATGCGCCGGACAAGAATATCATCACGGTCGAAGACCCCGTGGAATACCAGCTGCTCGGCATCGGCCAGATGCAGGTGAACCCTAAGATCAACTTATCGTTTGCTGCTGGACTGCGCTCGATTCTCCGACAAGACCCTGATGTCATCATGATCGGGGAGATTCGAGACCGCGAAACGGCGGAGATCGCCATTCATGCTTCCCTCACCGGACACTTGGTGTTTTCCACTCTGCATACGAACGATGCGGCGAGCGCCGCCACCCGTCTGATCGATATGGGGATCGAACCGTTTCTGGTCGCCTCGTCGGTCGTGGCGGTCCTGGCCCAACGCTTGCTGAGAAGAATTTGCCCGGACTGCAAACGTCCCTATGCGCCAAGCGAGGAAGAACTCAGTCGCTTGGACGTCGCGCCTGGGTCCACCGTGACCCTCTATCGAGGAGCAGGGTGCACCGCCTGCTCCCAAACCGGCTATCGCGGGCGCACCGGAATTTTTGAGCTCATGGTGCTCAACGACGAAATCCGGCGGCTTATCGGCAGCAAAGCCGACTCGACGGCCATCAAACACGCCGCGATCACCAACGGCATGGTGACGTTGAAACAAGAGGCTGCCGAACGCGTCCTCCAAGGCCAGACCACCCTGGAAGAAGTCATGCGAATCACGCAACAGGAAATCGACGTCGACTAATGTGGCACCGACGCACTGACCGTCTCCTCCGGCCGGTTCGATCATGGACTGTCGAGCACCGGTCGTTCCAGCCCGATGCATCCGGAGTCTGCTGATCATGCCCGTCTATCAATACCAGGGCTACCGAAACGACGGCGGAACCACGACCGGGATCATCGATGCGGAGAACCCCAAGGTCGCCCGCCTCAAACTGAGGAAAGAGGGCGTCTATCCGACCGATGTTGTCGAGCAGGGCCAACCCCAGACCCAATCGCAGGAACAAACCCGCGGCCGCATCGAGCGATCCATCGGCCGATCGGCCACCCTCCCCTCCACCGACCTGGCCCTCATGACCAGGCAGTTTGCGACACTCCTCGTAGCCGGCCTTCCGTTGGTCGAAGCCCTCGGCGTCTTGGTAGACCAAGCCGAGAAGAAACCCATCAAGGCGCTCCTCGCCGATATCCGAGAGCAAGTCCGGGGGGGAAAAGCGTTGAGTGCCGTCTTGGAGACGTACGAGAAGGATTTCTCTCCAATCTATGTGCACATGGTACGAGCCGGCGAGACCAGTGGAGCGCTGGATCAGATTCTGTTCCGGCTCACAGAGTTCTTGGAGAAGCAGCTGGCCCTGAGAAACAAGGTCACCAATGCGATGCTCTACCCGCTCATCATGCTCGTGATCGGGTCGGGGATCCTCTTTTTCCTCATTACGTTTGTCGTCCCCAAGATTACGATGGTGTTCGCGCAACAGAAACAAGCCTTGCCGTGGCCGACGGTTGCCTTGATGTCCATCAGCCAATTCTTTGCCGACTACTGGATGGTCTTGGTCGGGGTTCTACTCGGAGGCCTCTATATGGCGCGACGGTTCATTCGGACCGCAGCCGGGCGCATGATGGCGGACCGAACGATCCTGAGACTCCCCTTGATTGGAGACGTCGCGCGGATGGTGTCGATTTCCAGACTCACCAGCACGTTGGCCACGATGTTGACCAGCGGGGTTCAGCTGCTGGACGCGATGGATGTCTCGAAACGCGTCATGAACAATCGCGTGCTGGAAGAAACGGTCGAAGCGGCACGGCAGAACATCCGCGAGGGCGAAACGATCGCCGATCCGCTCAAGCGGAGCGGCGAATTTCCGGCCCTGGTCACCCACATGATCGCCGTCGGTGAAAAGAGCGGTGAAATGGAGGAGATGTTGCGCCGAGTGAGTCAAATCTACGACGGAGAAGTGGAACGGGTCATCGCCCGCTTGACCTCGCTGATGGAGCCGGTCATGATCCTGGCCATGGGCGCCGTCGTCCTCTTCATTGTCGTGGCGATTCTCTTGCCCATCTTCGAAATGGGTCAGATGGTCCGCTAAAGCAGTCATCTGTGAAGGGTGATGAGTGAAAGGAACAGGGAGGCATTCGATGAGCATACGAGAGCAGATCAACCATTGGCCCATAATCATGATGTGGAGAAGAACGCAGAGGGCTTCCTGTCTTCACGCAGCACCCACCACCCAGCACTCGTCACGCCGTCGTTTGTGTGAGGAACAGGCCTTCACCTTCATCGAGATCATGGTCGTCGTGGCCATCTTGGCCATTCTCGCAGCCCTGGTCGTCCCACGGATCATGGGCAGAACGGATGATGCGAAACGCACCGCGGCCAAAGTCCAGATTCGCAATATCGAGGGGGCGCTGCAACTTTATAAACTGGATAACGGTGTCTATCCCTCCACGGAACAGGGGCTCAGGTCGCTCGTTGAAAAGCCATCCGTCGGAGTGATCCCGAAGAAATGGAAGCTCGGAGGATACCTGCCCAAGCTGCCGGAAGATCCCTGGGGCAATCCCTATAAATATCTCAGCCCCGTCCAACGAGGAGAGTACAAAGTGGAGTATGAAATCACCTCCCTTGGGACGGACGGCGAGGTCGGTGGGGAAGGCGTGAACGCCGACATCACCAATTGGAACCTAGACAAAGAATAGGACGGTAAATGGTCACCGGTTATTGGTCACTGGAGAGGACATCCCCGCATGATGGCTCATGCCGTGCCGTATGCCTTGGTCCATCCCCCTCACCCCTCACCTCTCGCCCCTTACGCGTTTCACCAGGCTTCACCATTCTCGAAATGCTGATCGTCCTATTTCTCCTGACCGTTGTCGTAGCCGTGGTCTTCCCACGAATTAGTCTCACCGAGGACTTGAGCTCTACCGGACGGAAACTTGTCGGCGTCCTTCGAACCTTTCAAGGGCTGGCGGCCACAAGCCAAAAGCCCCTGAAGCTCTACCTCGACATCGATCAGGGAACCTACTGGATGATGCTGGTGGAGGGCAAGGAGGAGCGGCTTCCGCTTGATCCCGCCTGGAAGCTCCCTCGTTCCCTGCCGGAGTCGATCCGATTTACGGAGGTCTCCATCGGCCAAGACAAACGATTTTCCGGACGAGTCGACGTGTCCTTCTTCGCCAATGGCCGGATTGAGCCGGTCACACTGTATCTGACGGATGCGAAGAACAATCTCTTGGGATTGGCGGTCGATTCATTGACAGGAGGAATTCGGGTCAGCGACGAACGACTCGACCCTCCCCTGAACCAAATCATCCCCGACCGAGTCCGGTTGTTGTTGAAGCCAAACCAGCAGGGAGGGGCGGGAGCCTCGCAGAAAGGGTTGGTTCCAAACCAGTAGTAGATTGCAATGGCCCACGATGGACATCGAACCGAGCTCAACGAAAATGGATTCACGCTACTCGAAGTGCTACTGGCCATCGCCCTGCTGGCAATCGCGCTCCCGATTCTGCTTGGCCTCAGGAATTTCGACCTGGGGCTTCAGGAACGAGCGTCCGAGCTGACCGCCGCCACGCTGTTGGCCCAGGAGAAACTATTGGAGACCGAACTCTCGGGACAATATGCCATCGGGGAAACTGCCGGAGAGTTTCTGAACCTCCCGCTTGGGGCACAGACCACCATCCAGGCGGTTCCGAGAGCGGTCGGGTACAGATGGAAGCGGACGATCGCCCCCACCCCGCTGGAGTTGGTTCGAGAGATTCGGATCAAGATCTCGTGGCTGCGGGGCGAGTTTGAAGAATCGGTAGAGGTCAGCACCTATGTCTTTGCCGGCCGTTCCACCTTTTAAGTCCGGCGCGGGCTTTACGCTCGTCGAGGTCCTGGTAGCCGTTGCCTTGCTCGGCATGATCGGTGCCATGGTCTTCGGGTCGCTTGTCATGACAACGAACGCCGTGGAGGCCGGACGAGACCATGTGGCGAAGGAACAAACGATCAGACGAATATTGCGTCTTATGGCCGAAGAAATTGCGCTCAGCAAACGCACTCCCCAGTACCCGTGGGTGGGAACGAACGGGACGCAGGACGGACAACCGGCCGACATCCTCGCCATCCTTGCGATGAGTCAGGAATTGAACACGTCGGCCGCCAAGGAAAGCGAGACGGTTCGTGTGGTGTACACGCGTGAGCGGGATCGGCTCATTCGGTTCGTCCGTCGGAATCTCTATACGCTGACCGATACGCATGAGTCTCTGAGCCAGATGGAACTGGCCGACCGCGTGCACGCGTTCAATATCCGCTATTACGATGACCAGAACCGGATCTGGATCGACGAATGGCCCGCGGTCCAAAAACTCCCCAAGGCCCTGTTGATCGAAGTGACATTTCAATACCCCGATGCCGTTCCATGGACAGTGCGGGAATGGGTGACGATCGGCGCATCATGACCATCAAATGGCCTGAAGCATGGCGAGAAATCCTGGCGTGGACAGGAGGGGGAATCTCCATCCTGGTGCTGTGCCTGATCACGACGTTCCCGTACGGAATGCTCCAGGCGCGGATCGTGGCGGAACTCACGCGGGCCACAGGGATGGACGTCCGAGTGGCCGATTGGACCGTTGGGATCCCGCCAAGCCTTGAATGGCAGAACGTTACCTTATCAAAACCGAACTGGACCCCGATCCAGTTGGCCGCGTTGCAGGCCAAGCTCGGCGTCACATCGGCGTTAGGCGGCACGCTCGGGCTCGATATTGTCGCAAAACTCACGGAGACCGCGTCTCCGACAGATCTCGCAAAAAGCACCATCACGGCCTCGTCGCTTTCCTTCGACGGCCCCATCACGATCAAGGGACAGGTGCAACACGTGGACCTGTCCAAACTCCTCCGCCGCTACGTCACGCACGGCACGCTCACCGGCAACTTCTCCCACCGTGTCAACTCCGGCCAGGCGACCGTCACCGAGATGAAGGGGGAAGGCACGTGGACGGCCGAAGCGACGGACCTGGTGATCGATCAGATTCCGCTCGGAAACGGGCGCACCCTGTCGCTTACATTCAGCCAGGTCTCGGCCGGACTGGCATGCCGCGACCTCCGTTGCGATGTGACGCAACTGAAGGGCGATGGCATCGACGGCTCCTTTACGGGCGAAGGATACCTCACCCTCCAGCAGCCCATACAACAGAGCCACGTGAATCTCACGGTGACGGTCGTCCCCGGCCCCGGATTTGCCTCGAAGGCCGGCACACTGGGCTTTCCCTCGCCGCCACCTGGAACGCCTATGACCGTCAAGATCGTCGGGACCTTGGCACAAGCGAGGATTGCATTGTAAAGTAGTTCGGAAGTTTCATGTTTCACGTATTCCGACAACATGACACTCAAAACGAGAAAGATGAGACTCAAGTAGATTCATGTCCATCACAAACGAATGTGTCGGGCTGGACATCGGGCAAACGGGCTTGAAGGCCGTACGTTTCCGCCGCCGTCTGAGCGGGCGCGAAACGATCGATTACTTTCAACAGCCCCTGCCGTTCTCCCGTCCCGAAGATCTCGAACCGGCCCGACGCGTGCAGTCGCTGCGCGGATTCCTCTGGCGTAACGGACTCTATGCCACCGACCGATTGGTGACCGCGATTCCTTGTCAGGATCTGTTCGTCAGAACACTCTCCTTCCCCTTCAAGGATTCGACCAAGCTCGCTCAAGTCGTCCCCTTTGAGGTCGAGAATCTCGTTCCGATGCCGCTCGAAGATCTTGCGATCGGAAGTCTGATCTTGCCGCCCGGACATACAGCGGAAGGCCTGGCCCGCGAAAGCAAGGGCTCGGAGGTCCTGGTCACGGCCGCGCCGAGAGACAAGGTCGCGGAGCATCTCCGATTTCTGGCCCAAGCCGATGTGGAACCTTCGGCGATCAATGTCGACGCAATGGCCCTCTTCTCCGTTACGCAATATCTGCAAGAAGAAGGAGCCGCCGTCCCGCAAGACCTCGCCATCATCGACGTCGGAGCCTCGAAGACGACGCTCTGCCTGGTGCAAGGAGGACGTCCCCTGCTCCTCCGAACGATTCTGTGGGGCGGCAATCATCTGACGCATGCCTTGGCCGTCCGGCACGCCTGTAGTTTCGCCGACGCAGAGCGTCTGAAGCGGACGATGGCCGTGGAGCAGGTCCACGGGTTGTTGGAGCCGATCCTGAAAGAGCTCCGCATCACCATGCAGGCCCAGCTGGGCAACGAGCGCAGCCGCTTGACCCACTGTTGGGTATGCGGAGGCGGGGCAAAACTTCAAGAAGTCGGCGGCTACCTCTCGCGACAATTGGGACTCTATCCGGTCGGACCGCGACAGGGGTTCGGAGCCGACACCCCACGGGCATTTTCCATCGCGTTCGGCTTGGCGATTCACCCCAAGATCATCCGGCCGCGATGGCGATTCACATCGGCCCCCATGGAGCTCGCGCTCGATCTCAAAGGCGTCACCGACGCAGCTTTGCCGGACAGCGCCACGACCAAGCAAGACCGTCGCCTGGCGATCGCCGCCGGTCTAGTCATTGCTATCCTGGCGATCGTGGATTTCTCGATTCACTTCTGGCTGCACGACCAGCGAGTCGCTCGGCTGAAAGCGACGCTGCACAGCCAGTATGAGCAGTTCTTTGGACCGGGCGCGGCGCCCGGGGAAGAGCTCGATCAAGCCCAGTACCGCATCGGAGTCCTGGATAAAGCGCTCGGCGCCGTCGATACAACGGAGGGCAAGGTCTTGCACACGCTCTCCACGTTCGTGAAACAACTCCCGTCCGGAACGACGATCAAGGTGCGTGAGCTGACCGTCGACGGAACGACCGTCCTCATGGAGGGTGAGACGACCTCCTTCGACGCCGTGGAGCGACTCAAGCAAACCTTCGCCTCGAGCCCTCGATTGAAAGATGTCGCGGTGACGGAAACCCGAGTGGGCGCAGGCCCCAATCAAGTCGTCTTTCGAATCACGGTCACAGTGGAGAAGTCATGATGCAGAGCGTTCGAGAACGCTGGCGCCAGATGTCGCAACGTGAGCGCACTCTCGTCCTGGCAGGCGGCATCGTGCTTGGCCTCAGCCTCCTCTTTATCCTGATCGTCGACCCTCTGTTGGACACCCTTGACCGCCTGGGGCGCCAAGAGGTTCGAAAGCAGAAAGAGCTGGCCGAACTCACGGTGCTCGGCCAAGCCTATCTCGCCAAACGGGAGCGCCTGACCAAGACCGAGAGTCGCATGCCCGGAGCCGACAGCCATTTCTCCCTGCTGACGTTCATGGAGGAAGCGGCCACCACCGCCCATGTGCGCGAGCGCATCACCAGCATGCAGCCGCAAGTCCAATCGCTGGCTCAAGGCTACGAAGAAACGGCCGTCGATCTCCGATTGGATGGCATCCAATTGCCGGACTTGCTGGCATTACTCATGGCCATTGATCAAGCCCCGTACGACCTTCAGGTTCGCCACCTGCAGATCCGCCCAAAATTCGATAATCCGGTCAATCTCGACGCAACCGTGCGGGTCTTGAGCTATGCCAAGAGCTGATGAACGAGGCGTCGCGCTACTCTTAGCCCTCCTGGTGCTGACGCTGCTCACCGCCCTCATTCTTGAGTTCGATGCGGAAGCGCGCCGTGAATACCGAGCCGCCGCCGCCTTTCGGGACGACTACAAAACAGGCATGCTGACCCGAGCCGCCGTGCAGGCCGCACGAGCCGTGCTGCTGCAGGACCTCTTGCGTGAAAAGATGACGGGGCAGAAATACGATGCGCCGACCGATATCTGGGCCATGCCCATCAAAAACTATCCGATTGGGGACGGATTCCTGACCGCGCAGATCCAGGATGAGACGGGGAAATTCAACCTGAACGACCTCGCATCGACTACGGGAGGCGACATTGAACAGAAGAAGAAAATCCTCCGAGCCAAGCGATTGTTTGAACTGCTCAGAGTCAGCCCCAACCTAGTCGATGCGCTCATCGATTGGATCGACCAGGATGAAGTGCCTCAGCCGGCCGGCGCCGAGAGCCTCTACTACCAATCACTGAGACCGCCCTACCGCGCCGCAAACAGTCCCCTGCCTGGAATGGGAGATCTCCGACTTATCAAGGGGTTCACACTGGAGATCATCGAACGACTCTCTCCCTACGTGACGGTCTTCCCGCAAGAGGGAGGCGTGCCGATGAACATCAACACCGCGGATCCCATCGTCATTCAGACCCTGGATCCCAACGTCACCCAAACGATGGCTATGGAGATCGTCCAAGGACGCCCCTACAAAACGAAAGTGGACCTCGATCGAGTGAGCAGCTTTCAAGAGATCGGTCGGACACTGAGAAGCGACTATGATATCAAATCTGACTATTTCTCCGCACGCCTCGCCGTCACCGTGAATGAAACGACCAAGGCTTCATGGGCCGTCCTGAAGCGAGACGCGAGCAAGGGTGAGACTACAGTCGAATATCTACGGATTCTCTAGGATTTTCAGGTTTCATGTTTCAGGTTCCAAGTTTTCGAGGCATCTCTCTCAACATGAAACTTCAAACGTTGAACTTCCAACTCAGCCCAGCGACACCGTCAGCGTCACTTCATTGCCCCGCTCGTTGTATGTCAAGGAGGGGAAAAATGATCGAGCCAAAAATACCCCCCGTCCATTCGCGCCTTCCGACTCGCAGACCTCTTGGGATCGTGCAAGCAAGCTCTGCCACTTGAACCCCTTGCCCTCATCGGTGATCCTGTACACCAGATTATTGGCATCCTTGTCGTGGGCTACATGAATACACACTCGACGATCCCTTAACCGAGCTTGAGCGAGTCGGCACGCGAGCAGCTGCTCATAACGGCCCTCGGTGAGCGCTTCCTGTTTTTCCCGATAGACGATCTCAAGATTCCCATGTTCAATAGCATTAAAGAGCAGTTCTTGCAGGGCTCCCCGAAGATGCAACCGTCGGACAGGAGGCAGGGTCGAGGCCGTCGTCTTGAGGAGCCAAGAAATCATCGCTGGAATATGCGTTGGGTCGGAGTCGACAGTCAGTCGATATTCCGCTCGGCAAACTCCAGGAATATCTCCGAGATCTCCGGGCATGAGATTCCGAGCGCGTTGCAACGTCAGTGCTAGCTCTTCTCCGGTCACAGGCTTGTGCAGATAGTCGGCAGCTCCGATCCGAAGCGCCTGGATGATCATCGGCTCCGGTGCATCCTTCGCCATGACGATCACAGGACAGAGTTCATGCCGAGCCTTCAACTCTTTGACCACGGTCAAGCCCGTTGCTTCAGGAAGAAACAAGTCGGTGATCACAATATCCGGTGCGGCCATGTCGATCATGGTCAACGCAGTGGTCAAGTCTGACGCCGCAACAACTGAAAACCCTCTCCCCTGCAACTGTTCGGCAATACGTGCCTGCGTGTCCGAACAAGGATCGATGACCAAGAGATGATCGGACGTCGTGAGCATATTCATGCGGCGATCCCTTTGTCGTACACCTGACGAAGCGCGACGAGAAGCCGCTGGACTTCCTGCTCCAAGGTGGCATACTGCTGTGCGCCGTTCGCTAGGTTTCCTGCTTTCGCAGACTCTTCCAATTCCTTGCAGGCATGAAGGGCAGCTGGAGCGCAAAACTGGAGAATGGTGCCCTTCAACTTATGACTCGATCGCGCCACACCCGAGGCATTTCCAGCGTCTAGGGCCGATTGCGCCTCCATCAAGTCCTTCGGACCATGCTCCATAAACAATTCGATCATCATCTGGAACGTCTCTCGGTCATCATCGACACGGGCGAGGGCCTCATCGAAGCTGAAGACACGATCCTGACTCATGAAATCACTCCTCCCGAACTATCTCAGCGGTCAGATGGCGACCTCGACGCCCATCAAGGCCACATCATCAGGAAATTGCTCATGCCCCTGCCAACGCACCGCCTCTGCGATCGTCTCCGTGATAACGGTCTCTAAGGGTTGCTGACCCAGTGCTTGAATCGTCTTCTCCAACCGACTTTTCCCCCACAACTCCCCACTCGCTGCAGGGAATTCGTACAGTCCGTCGCTGAGCAGGTACAACCGGTCCCCCGGACCAATAGGAAGCGTCACGGTGACGTAGGTTGTTGAACTATCAAATCCAAGCGGTAAATTTGGTTGGGCCATCCAACAGACTTCACCGGACCGGCGGTGAAGCAACGCTCCGCCGTGCCCGGCTGTCGCATAGGATAGGGAATGGCATCGGAGATCGAGACTCGCGAAGACGATCGTGAAATAGTGTCCAGATTCCGTGAGTGGGAATTGCTTATTGGCTTCCGTCAGAATGGCTCCAGGGTCATTCGAGCCGACATGGCGGAGCAAGCTATCTCTTCGAAGAAAAGTGGCAAATGATGAGGATCGCAACGCCGGTGACACACCATGGCCCGACGCATCCAGCAGATACAGCCCCAAGAAGTCGTCGCTCCATGGAACGATGTTGAAGAGGTCGCCGCCCAAGGCGAGAGATGGTCGGTAGACATGGACCATCTGCACGCCCGGCAAGATGGCCCCCGGGGGAGGAAGCAGCGACTCCACATAACGCGCAGCAGACTGCAACTCCTTTTCGAGCGCCTCCTGCTTCTGGCGGATCTCCTCGGTGGCATCCCTCAACCTTTTGACCAACGTCGCCGCACGTATCCCGGCCTGCACGCGGGCCGTAATTTCGTGCTTACTGGCCGCTTTACTCAGAAAGTCATCGGCGCCGCGAGCCAAGCCTTCAGCGATCTGCTCCGGCTGATCGTGGCTCGTCATCATCAAGATCTGACTCGTCAGGAGTTCCGGATCTTGTCGCACATATTCGCAGAAGGACGGCCCGTCCATTTCCGGCATCATCCAATCCAGGATGGTGAGACTGGGCCGCTCACGCCGAAGCGCCTCCAACCCAGCTTTCCCGTCGCCGACTTGGATCACTCGATAGCCGAGCCGTTTCAGTCGAGCCGCCAAGGCCAGCCGTGCCGTGGGCTCATCATCCACGACCAAAACAGTAGACACATCGCCCTCGGCGGCATTACCAGAGGTTGTCGCGGCAGCTGAAGTCAACATCGTTGGAGACTCAATGAGAGGAACCGTCAACGATTCAATCGGCCCACGAGCGTCCTGTCTGATCACGCACCATCCTGCTAGGCTGCGCGCTGATGTCCGGTCAAGGCATCCTGCTCATTATCATAGACCGGAATCAGTTTCTGAATGTTAGCCAGGCTCATGATTTCCCGAACGTAACTTTGCGGCTTCAACATGCTTACTTTCGCCTGACTCAGCTTGAAGTTCTGAGACACAAGCGCCAGCAAACCAAGGCCGGAGCTGTCCACAAAACGAACTTCGGCCATATTCAAAATCAGATGACGACAGCCCTTCTGTCGGATCGCTTCAACCGCTGTCTTGAACTGTTCGCGATTGGCATAAGTGAGATCTCCCGTCATCTCAAGAATCACACCGTTCGGTACGGGACGTTCTTTTGTTTGCATCGCCATGACTCCCCCCTTTATTTATTCAGATACATCCTGACCTGCTCGTGTCATTCCACTCTGCGGCTCGAGCGGCAGCCGCGGCATCTTCCGTCGGAAACACTGCAATCATCTTATCGATATTGGCCATCTCCAAGACCTGCTTCACAGTACCCTGCGGGCCCACCAAGCTGATCCATCGTTCCTCCACGGACAACTGTTGAGACGTCAGGGCCAAGAGGCCCAGTGCGGAACTGTCCATATACGTCGCCTCGTGCAGATCGACGATGAGATGCCTGCCGCCAGACGCTCGAAACGCCGCCACCACAGAAGAGAAGTCTTTGCGGTTGCGATAGGTGAAGACATCGTCGACATGGATCACGGTTGCGTCGCGCCAAGCTCGTTGAGTGATCGGCATACATCCTCCAGTTTCGTCAACACCCTACATGAGACAAGATAGCGCCGGCGATGTCCTGCAGCGGTAGGACTTTGTCGACCGCACCGGCTTTGATCGCCTCTTTCGGCATCCCAAAGACGACGCAAGTTGCTTCATCCTGAGCGATCGTGAACGCACCGGCCTGTTTCATCGTCAACATTTCCTTCGCACCGTCGTTGCCCATTCCAGTAAGAATAACGCCCACGGTGTTGGCCCCGGCATACTGGGCGACCGACGCAAACAGTACATCGACCGACGGCCGATGGCGATTCACCGGAGGATCTTGATTGATCCGAACCGTATAGCGAGCCCCACTCCGAACCAGCGCCATGTGATAGCCGCCGGGAGCCACCAAGGCATGGCCAGGAAGGACGCTGTCCCCGTTTTCTGCTTCCTTGACGGAGATGCGACAGAGACTGTTCATACGGTCAGCCCAGGTCTTCGTAAACCGTTCCGGCATATGTTGGGTAATGAGGATCGGTGGGGTATTCGGCGGAAGCGACATCAGGACATCCTTCACGGCTTCGGTCCCGCCGGTGGACGAACCGATGGCGATAATGGTATCGGTGGTTTTGATCATGGCATTGGAAAATGGACCGGACGCCAGCTGCGAAGCGCGGGGTTTCTGATCGCTATATCTCCCTCCCTCCTGGCCTCTGAGCCGAGCCACCGAAGCGGCTTTGACCTTGGCAATAAGATCCTGTGCGATCTCTTCCATTCCTTCCCGGAGATCAATCTTGGGCTTTGTAATAAAATCGACGGCGCCCAACTCGAGCGCACGGAGCGTCGTCTGGCAGCCGGACTCGGTCAACGAACTCACCATGACAACCGGCATAGGATGTCCACGCATCAGTTTCTCCAAAAAGGTGAGTCCGTCCATTTTTGGCATCTCGACGTCGAGCGTCAGGACATCGGGATTGAGCGCCTTAATTTTTTCACGCGCAATATACGGGTCTGGCGCGGACCCGATCACCTCGACCTCCGGATCCTTCGCCAACAATGTGGCAAGGACCTGTCGCATCAACGCGGAATCGTCGACCGTCAAGACACGAATCCTTTTCATGCATTCCTCATATCATGTGCCTATGAAGGTGCTGCACCATGCGCACCGACGCGCTTTGCACCACACCAACACTACGCTTTAGAACAGCGTGACGTCTTCCTCCGTCACCTGTTTGCGTGTTTGAATCGTGGCGGCATACTCTTGTTCACGGATCTCGATCGTGCGGTTCTTCAACCGCTCAAGTTTTTTCAACAGCACTTTCCCCGACTCGGTGAAGTAGTACACTTTGCGCGGAAACAAATCGCCCAAGTCCATCTTGCATGCGGAGAGTCCTTCAGCCCTGAGATACCCCAAGACCCATTCGGCATTGCGGGCGCCGACGTCGATGCTGCCGTCATAAATTTTTCCAGCGCCGAACAGTTTAATCTCCAAGCGACTCTTGATTCCCCCTCGCTTGAGAATGCCGTTGATCAACGACTCCATGGCATAAGAACCATATCGGGTCGATTCTCCCCATGAATCATTGCCTTCCTCTTTCGGCTTCGGCAGCATAAAATGATTCATCCCCCCCACGCCGGCGATCGGATCGCGGACACAGGCGGAGACACATGATCCGAGCACGGTGTACACGATCATGGGATCGGTGCTCACAAACAATTCGCCTGGAAGGATGGATGCGATCTCATGGGGAAATCGGTTGTCCCGCATGCGACGAATATGAGCGAATTGCTCCAGATCTACCTGAGGCATGTGCTCAACACTCCTTCTGATAGATCGTTGGTGCCAACGATCTGAACGTGTGATTCACCCACTGGAGACTCTCGGAATGTCCAATGAACAGATAGCCGCCCGGCTTTAGATAGCGGTGGAACTTACTGATTAGTGTTTCCTGGGTCGGCCGGTCGAAGTAGATCATGACATTCCGACAGAAAATCAAGTCTAGCGGATTCTTGATGGGAAACTGACTGTCCATCAAGTTGAGCCGACGAAACTGAATCACCGCAGCAAGGTGCGGCTTCACCTTGAAGAGGCCCTCACTGCCCCCGCGTCCGCGTAAGAAATGCCGCCTCAGCACCTCCGGCGGCACACCACGGAAGCGGTCTTCGTCGTATATCCCGGCTGCTGCTTTAGCCAGTACGCGGGTTGACAGATCCGACGCGAGTATCTTGAAATCCCACTGGTCCGGATTCTGGGCATGTTCGAAGAGCGTCATGGCAATCGTATAGGGCTCTTCACCAGTCGAGCAGGCGGATGACCAGATACGGATACGCTTTTCGTCCGCCAATTCAGGAAGAATCCTGTCACGGAGGAAATCGAAATGTTTTGGCTCGCGAAAGAATTCGGTCTTATTGGTCGAGATCAGATCCAGCAAACGGGTGAATTCTTCCCCGTTCTGATCGCACAGGACGAAATCGTAGTATTCTGAAAACGTCGACAACTGGAGGTCGCGCAGTCGCGTGGAAAGACGGGACTTCACCAGCGATTGTTTTTGGTCTCCAAGCGAAATCCCGCTCTTGTCGTAGATCAGCCTACGAAACCGTTGATACTCCTCTGTCGAGATGGCGTATTCCATGGCGGTCAAAGCCTGCGACGAACAAGGCGCACCGTCGGCTGACACGACGCACCCATGCATAGGGCTCTATCGGTCTGTCGAAAACAAATCTTAAACGAAGCGGACGGAAATAGGCGGATGGAGCACACTGGATGGTGACATGCTGCACTCGTCTTTGCGCGAATTTTTTGGATGGTTAGCTTGAGAGGCAGACAGAACTACGTGCCATCACGAACGGGACCTCCTAGTGAGATCAGTTTCGACTGAGCGATCCGCCGTTAAAACTCTTCGAACTCCTCCGACCCCCTGGAATCATTTCCTCCGGCAACGACCATGGCTTTCTTTGGGACAGTCGTTTGAGGCGGCCGCGACTTTTCCAGTTTCCGTTCCCGCGTGTTATACGCACGGTCGATTGAGCGTGCAGTATTTTCCCTCACACCGGCGATTGCCACGTTCTCGGCTTTTTCTGCCTCAGACATCTTCTGGATCTTGAACAAAGCCATTAGGCGCAGGAGTTCCGCTGCTTGACTCCTCATCGACTGACTGGCGCTCGTGGTCTCCTCCACCAAGGCCGCATTCTGCTGTGTCGTTTCGTCCATCGCCATGATCGCCTTGTTCACCTGATCGATCCCGCTGGCCTGCTCCTGCGACGCCGCCGTGATCTCCGCAATAATGTCACCCACCCGCTTTACCGAACTCACGATTTCTTCCAGCGTCTTCCCCGACTGATTGACCAGCTCGCTGCCGTCGTTCACCCGTTGAATCGACTCATTGATCAACCCTTTGATCTCCTTCGCCGCCGTCGCCGAGCGCTGCGCTAAATTCCGCACTTCCGCCGCCACCACGGCCGCGTTCAAGGCCAAGAGATTCGTCTGGAACGCAATCTCGTCGATCACCGTGATGATGTCGGCGATCTTCTTGCTGCTCTTGTTGATCTCCCCCATGGCGTCCACGGCCCGTTTGGTCACGGCCCCGCCCTTGTCCGCCGTGTCCCGCGCGGCTACCGCCAGTTGATTGGCCTGTTTGGCGTTATCGGCGTTCTGTTTCACCGTGGACGTCATTTCTTCCATCGACGCCGACGTTTCTTCCAGGGCAGAGGCCTGTTCGCTGGTTCGTTGAGAGAGGTCCTCGTTGCCCTTCGTGATCTCCTCGGCCCCTGTCGCCACCGCCTCCACCGACTCGCGTACGGCGGTGATCGTGTCCACCAAGTTGTGTACCACCCCGTTGATGCTGAGCTTGATCTTGTCCAACTCCCCTTGGTATGTACCGCTCATTTCCTCGGTTAAATCGTTGGCGGCAAGTCGTCCGAGCACCGTCTGCGCATCCGCTATCAACTTCTCCATCTCCACTTGGCTTCGCTTTTGGGCCGTGATGTCTGTCGCAAATTTCACCACCTTGCACACTTTGCCGTTGGCGTCGAGGAGCGGACTGTAACAGGCC
>LNDU01000018.1 GCA_001464735.1 Nitrospira sp. Ga0074138 | reverse complement strand
ATAATGAGCAGTGGCTCGTCGAGCGGCATGGGTTTCGCTCCCCGGCTCAGGTGCGGCGAGACTTCCTGAGCCCATCGGCAGCCGCATGAGAGCACGAGCACCTCAGGTCATCAGGGGATTCACCGTGTGGACGAGAACATACGACGCACAGCGTTGGCTCAGGAACGACGATCGTCGAACGAGGCGACCCGCAGGTCGGGGCCAATATGGCAAGAACCGTGTCCAAGAAATCAGAAGCAGTACATTCCAAATCCTGCAATAGAGTCGATATTAGGAGAGCGCGACAGGCCGCGCCGAGTCTCGGATCACCGAACTGCTTCGTCTCTAAACTCTTCCGTGTACCATCGTCGTGTCTTCATGCTCATACTCTCATCCGATTGAGCCAGGCCCAAAAAAGTGGACGCTTTCACCCTATGCCCTGAAATCTGGAGGTGTGGGATGGAGCGGTTACCGCGACAGAAGTATATGAAGGAGTTCCGTGAGCAAGCTGTGTGGTGACTCTCAACCAAGAGCTGCCGATTCCGGAGGCGGCGAAACGACTGTCCATGTCCGTGAAGACGCTTGCGAACTGAATGTTTCAGGGGCGGCATAGACAGCTGGTTGGGCTGGGCGAGACTCGGCGGCCGGTCAGTCCAGATTGCATGATTTCTTGAGCGCCTGAGAACATTCAATGCACTGGTGCACTTTTCTGTTCGCCCACTTGCTGTAACAGTAGGAGCTCTGACTCATTTTTTGACCATCTCCCTCAGGAATAGTGTCGGTTTGTCTAGGTTGCTGGGACCAAGGAGGCTACATGTGACGTGGCATAGATCATGCCTTTATCTCGACGAACCATTCGAAGGTCTTGCAAGCTAACATTAGAGGCAATTTATGATGAGAATAAGAGTTATCCTGTCGCTGGCTATCCTCTTGGCCCTGTGCGTACAGGCACTTCCCGCACTGAGTGCCACCTACTACATTTCACCGACAGGATCCGACGCCAATCCCGGTACTTTAGCGAAGCCGTGGTTCACCTTCGCCTACGCCATCGATCCCGCTCGTGCAAGCTGCGGTGATACACTGCTACTAGCCAATGGAACCTATGGTGATGGGACCTCGACCGGGAAGATCTCCATTTCCAAGCTGATCTGTGCAGCCGGGAACGAGCTGACGATTCGGGCGATGAACCAGCGGCAGGCTAAGATCAACGATGATGGGAGTAGCTACGGAGTTCATATACGGAATAGTGCCTATATCATCATTGACGGGTTGTATGTGCGGTCCAACGACAATCCCAACTCGATAACGACATATGGAAGACCAGTTGAAATCACACAAAGCAGCAACATTATTATCCGCAATAACGTATTCCTTAACCCGAATCGCTATGCAAATGCACACAGTTTAGCCATTTTATACTCTCAGGATGTATTGGTTGAAGACAACGAGAGCTATGTCTTCCATCGCCATTGTGTCACTGGTTGGGACTCCACACGTGTCGTAGTGCGTCGGCAGTACTGCAACCCTCGCGGCGGGAGAATTCCTGGTGGATGGACTGCAGTTGGGTCGCCGCCAGGTTCGGGGGATGCGGTGTTTTCGATGTATCCGTGCAAGGACTGCATCCTGGAAAACTCGATTGGGGACGGCACAACCAACGGCATGTTTCTCAACGAGATGAACGCGACATTTGGCAGCGGTGTCCTCATGAGTGGGTCCAAGGTGCTTGGCTCGATTTGTTACAAATGTGACGTTTTGAACGGACTTTTCCCCAATAGTAGAAAAGTAGCCGATCTCAATCACACACCTCAAAATATTGTTATACGAGACGTGGCGATTGTCGATTGGAGTTCGGCAGGTCAGGGCATTAAATGCCAGGATTGCGTCAACGCGGTAATTGATCACGTTACCATTCTTGGCACCGGCTTGACTGGGAACGGTATCCAGGCCTTTGATTCCGCTTTCGGTGGGACACCGGCGCAAAATTCCATTTCTATAACGAATACCATCGTGAAGGGCGTAACAGGGACTGGGCTCAGGATTTCCGGGCACAACACATGGAGCGGTGACGAAATCCATTCTAACGGCAACAGCGTAGCATTCAGTCCAGCCTTACCCTCGAACTGGACCAACGCCGTGACGACCGACCCAGGACTGGGGACCTGCAAGCTCTGGGTGCCGACTGGCGCAGCGGCCAAAGGGGCTGGGACTGGCGGGAGCGATATCGGAGCGACAATCCTCTATCGATACATCAACGGTGTGCTGACCTCGACTCCCCTCTGGGACCCCAAGACCGGAGAGTTTCCCCATGGTGCACCGGATCTTGATGAAACAAACCGCGTGAAAGGACAATCGCTGTTCGACATTCATACGCGCCTCAACGTGAACACGGGGGGTTGTTCATTTCCTAAAAATTATGGAGATGGAGACACGAAACAACCAGCAGCGCCAGCTAGTCTTAGGGCTTCCTAGCGGTGACCTGCCCTGAAAGCTACCCTGCAGGCGGTACGAGCAGCTATTGAAGAATGTTCAGCGCCCCCAACGTGTCCCCCAGCTCCTTTCGCAAGGGGCCACGGAAACCCCCAACCCATTAGAGCTTACAACTCAAAACTTTTTCCTCCTTACCTATCGAGCACACGGTGCCCATCATCAACTGCGCCCACGAGTAGCGGTAATCTTGTGCCACATCCATCGCCCCTCAAGAACATTCCGCTCCTTCTGAGTAATAACGTGATGGCCTCTCGTGCGTAGAATGTAATCCAGTAGAGTATCGACCGGAACAAACCACCCGTTCATTTTGCTCAATCGTTCCATAAGCACCTCAAAGCGCCTATTTACTCTTCCATTTTCTTGAAAGCCTGAGGCAAAATGTGTGTACATTATGCAGGCTCCACCTTCTCTCACCAACCTGTCTTGGTTTTCCTCGCTTAGCGTTGCATTGAACAAGTTGATGTTAGAACCTTCCGAAGAAGCAAACCAGTGGTTGACCAGTGGACGGACAGGATCATGATAAGGCATCACAGGACAGGCCTTGAGCGTGTTAATGTCTCCAAACACAAAATTCCTGACGTACTTGATCTGTGCCTTGCAGAAATCACCCCAGAAGAGCGGGCTACCTTCGATGTGTCCTTGAGATACGACCTGCCTGTTTCCGTTCAGTCTCAGATTCAGCATATTGTAGAGAACCCGATACACACCGGACAGACGAGCACTTCCCCAGTAGATATTTTCACCGCACCCCGTATGATTGGCCATCGAGTAGGGGGTATGGCCAAATAAGCTTCGAAATCTCTCCAGGCCGAAAGCGGTCCGCTCCCGCGTCGAAGTCCGGCTGGTGACATTGTGGAGCCCGATTTCGAACCCCTGTTTTTGCAACCCCAGAACCAGCTCGAGATACCGCTCGTTTTCGCAGGTGGTTGTCTTCTTGCTATCTCCCTGGATGGGCCAGACAGCTTTCGTCGTGCGGAAGCCAAGATCGCAGAGAAACGGGTACACAGTTTCAAGATTCTCAACGGTGTCTTGATCAGGGTCGTCAAAGATCGTGAAGGCAAAATCTTTCCCATCTGGCCAATCAATCTTTGGGATCATGAGTTTGCTTTCCCTCACCTAGACAGTTACCTGTAGAACGCAGTTATCGCCTCAACCACCTCGGTCTGTTGTTCGGCGGTCAGCTCCGGATAGATGGGAATCGCGACAGTTTCCTTGGCCGCCCGCTCCGATTCCGGGAAGTCTCCTTCCCGATAACCTAATGAGAGAAAACACTCTTGCAGATGGAATGGGACTGGGTAGTAGATTTCTGCGCCGATTCCTTTCTGCTTTAAATGGGTCATCAAGGCATCTCGCTGCTCAACCCTGAGCACAAATTGGTTATAAATGTGATAGTGCCTAACACCAGAGTTGCGATAGACAGGCTCTGGTAATTTCACTTTTCCATTCTGCGCGAGGCCGCTCAGGTTGAACAAGGTCTCGTACCGACTGGCGTTCTCCTGCCGTTTTTTGGTCCACCCATCAAGATAATTGAGCTTGACGTTCAGAACCGCAGCCTGAATCGTATCGAGACGGAAGTTCCCGCCAATCCGCTTGTGATAGTACTTGGGCTTGCTGCCATGGACTCGTAAGACTCGCATCCGCTCTGCGAGATCAGGGTCGTTGGTCACGGCCATCCCGCCATCACCCAAACATCCAAGATTCTTGCTCGGGAAAAACGACAGGCAGCCGATGGTTCCAATACTGCAAGCTCGCCGCCCGTCCCCATATTCCGACCCAATGGCTTGAGCCGCGTCCTCGATAACGCTCAGATTGTGCCGCTTGGCGACATCCATAATTGGGGCCATATCGGCGCATTGTCCGTAAAGATGGACCGGAATAATCGCCTTGCTGTTGGCAGTCAGCGCCGACTGAATTTTCGTGGGATCGAGGTTATAGGTGACGGGATCAATGTCTACAAGTACTGGTTTAGCACCCAGTCGCACGACCGCCCCGGCCGTGGCAAAGAACGAATAAGGCGTCGTGATGACCTCATCACCGGGACCGATACCGAGGGCCATGAGGGCGACCAGAAGGGCGTCGGTCCCAGAGCTTACGCCGATACCATACGTCGTCTGGCAATAGACGGCGACTCGTTCCTCCAACTTACCGACATCCGGGCCTAGGATAAATGCCTGACTTCGGAACGTCTCCTCAATTGCCGCCATGATTTCCTGATGGAGCGGCTCGTGATGTGCCTTCAAATCGAGTAATGGAACACCCATGCAGATCTCCTTTCCTAAACTGCCGTCATCCCTGTACGTTCGGCCCGGTATTGTTGCCCACAGGTCGGACAGGCGGCTTTCTTACCCTTGACGCGGAGCTTCACCCCGCACAGACACATCCAACCCGTCACCCGGCCGGGATTGCCGACGACGAGTGCGTGATCCGGCACGTCCTTTGTCACAACCGTTCCTGCGCCGACGAACGCATATCGCCCGATTGTAATGCCGCACAAAATGGTTGAATTGGCTCCCAGTGTGGTTCCTCGTTTCACAAGCGTCTGCCGCAGCTCGTTCATACGCGGAATCTCGCTCCGCGGATTAAACACGTTTGTAAATACCATTGATGGCCCGCAGAAGACATGGTCTTCAAGTGTGACACCTTCATACACGGATACATTGTTCTGAATTTTGACTCCATTGCCCACGATGACACGGGGACCGACGACGACATTCTGACCAATCTTGCAGTGCTTCCCGATGCGCGATCCTTTGAGAATATGAGACGTGTGCCAAATACTCGTTCCCTCGCCTATGTCCACACCTTCGTCGACGAAAGCCGATTCATGAGCAAAGTACGGCCTATCTAGCTTCGGGGGAGAAGGTATCCTGCGCGGACCGGCCTGTTCCAGCGCCTCTTGGCACCGCTGCAGCACGGACAGTACTCGCAACCCTTCCTCCCCGTCCGTTCTCGGCTTGGTTCGCGTTGCCACACAGTCCAGGAAGTGCTGGCATTCAGCTCGCAGTGGCTCTCCCTGTTCTAGTTCAACAGTCTGGGCGTCCGCTTTGTTCGCGATTGGAAGATTGTCCTTCCAGTCGATGGAATGGGGATAGAGGAATAGCTTGTCCTTTTTTTCTAGATCGTCGAACATAGCCATTTTTCGGTCGCCCACCACGATCAGTTTTTGCTCCTTGAAGGGATGAAGCCAAGAGACAAAAATATGCGCTTTCACACCACTCGGAAATGCAAGCAACGTCACCGTAGTATCGGCAATTCTCTCATGCAAGTAGTTCCCACCTTGCGCGATAACCGATCGAGGAGTCTCCCCAAGGAGGCCAAGAGTGACAGAGACATCATGTGGAGCAAAGCTCCAGAGAATATTTTCCTCGCGGCGAATCTTTCCAAGGTTGAGGCGGTTCGAGTAGATGTACTGAATACGCCCCAGTTCGCCTCTATCAATAAGCTCTTTAAGCTTCAGGACTGCAGGATGGTACCAGAGCAGGTGCCCGACCATCAGGATACGGCCATGTTCTCGCGCCAGGGCGACCAGTTTTTCTCCCTGCTCAACAGCCAAACATAGTGGTTTTTCAACAAAGACATCCTTGCCCGCCAACAAAGCCTCACGAACCATAGCTCCATGGGTTTCGGCGGGAGTCGAGATCGCCACTGCGTGAATGGATTGATCTCCTAGCACTTCGGCATAGGACATATACATTCGGCATTGAGGATACTGTTTGCTCAATATCTGAAGCATGTCGGCATTGCTATCACATACAGCCGATAGAGCCTCAAGGCCGGCAAAGTTGCGTACCAGATTCTTGCCCCAGTATCCCGACCCGATTACAGCAACTCTTATCTCAGACTGTGCGCGATGGCCAGACACATCACCCATGATACCGTTCCTCCTCAGATTCAACCCAGGCTAGCGAATCGGAAGTCCTTTTAGAAGTCTTTTTAATGGGTAGGGGCTGGACGGAGCCATCTGCCCGAAGACATCAAGGCTCGACGGTGCGTATTCCCTATTCTCTCTCTTCTATCACAAGAGGCTACAACTCCTCTAGAAGTTCGCCGATCCATGCAAATGTGAAGACGTATTCTAGAATTGGTTTCGCATATGATCGCGCGGTCGAGGAGCCCGTACGACGCGATAGGTGTCCGTACCTTGCGTCAAGGCACGATGCATCGGATCTTTACCCATCAGACGCATGACGAGACCCATCGGCGTGATCAGAAGATAATAAATGATCCCGAGTATGATTTTCGTATTGATCGCTCCGAGAACGTGGCCGACCTTCATCCATCTGCCGTGAACCTGTTTCAAGCTCCGCGGAGCAATCGCACCCAGAACAATGAGTAGGCTCCCGAGAATCATGGCCCATAAGCGCGGCGACTCACTTCGAAACACAACAGGCCACAATCCGATCACTGCAAACACACCTCCAACCATGATTCCAAACTGCCGCAAATCCTTCGTAGTGGGCTGTGGACTCGTTCGATCCATTACATACTCTCCTAATCAAGTTCAAATTCTTTTTGCCAGTTGGTATCGTTCTCCATGGGCTTTTGTTGCGTTTTGTACAGGACGCAGTTTTCCAGAACGAGCACATCCATTTCAGTCCGCATAAAACAGCGGTAAGCATCCTCCGGCGTGGACACAATCGGTTCACCTCGAACGTTGAAGGATGTATTGACCAGAACAGGATAACCGGTTTGTGCTTCGAACGACTTGAGCAACCGGTAGTAACGAGGGTTGGTCTCCTCATGGACTGTTTGAATCCGGGCTGAGTAGTCCAGATGGGTGACAGCAGGAATATCAGACCGTGGAATATTCAATAGATCAATTCCCCATAGACCAGATCGATTGTCAGGCGAGGGAAGCCGTCGCTTCTCCGTCACCGGCGCCACTAGCAGCATGTAGGGGCTATCCGTATTCATCTCAAAGAAATCCGATACACGTTCCCGTAAGATCGAAGGGGCAAAGGGACGGAACGATTCGCGATACTTAATCTTGAGGTTCATGACCGACTGCATCTTGGTATTCCTGGCATCGCCAAGAATGCTTCGACCACCGAGCGCTCGCGGACCAAATTCCATCCGGCCCTGCAACCAGCCAACGACCTTCCCTTCTGCAAGATCTTTTGCCACTTGGTCAAAGAGATGATCGTCGTCCAGCAATTCATACGGCGCCTCGGCCTGCTTGAGAAACTGCTCGATTTCGGCATTGGTATGTCGAGGTCCAAGATAACTCCCCTTCATTCGGTCCGTACCCATCGCACGTCTCGGTTGCTCATCGTATCGATGCCAGGCAGTCAACGCCGCACCGACCGCCCCACCCGCGTCCCCGGCCGCAGGTTGAATCCAGATCCCCTTGAATGGACCTTCGCGTAGGATTCGCCCATTCCCAACACAGTTAAGCGCCACACCACCGGCCAGACAGAGGTAATCAACTCCGGTCTCTCGATACAGAGTTCTGGTCACACGGAGCATGACCTCTTCGGTCACTTCCTGGACTGAACGGGCCAGATCCATCTCCCGCTGGGTCAACTTACTTTCAGGCTTTCGCGGGGGCCCGCCAAACACCTCATTGAACTTGCCTCCTGTCATGGTCAAACCCGTACAGTAATTGAAATAGTCCATGTTCAAGCGGAACGTCCCATCAGGCTTGAGGTCAAGCACATGGTCATAGATCGCCTTGACGTATTTAGGTTCGCCATACGGAGCCAATCCCATCACCTTGTATTCGCCTGAATTGACCTTAAACCCTGTGTAGTATGTGAAGGCGGAATAGAGGAGCCCCAGGGAATGAGGAAACGGAATCTCCCACAGTGGTCTTAAGGAGTTGCCATCGCCGAGCCACGCAGACGTCGTGGCCCATTCCCCGACGCCATCCATACAAAGAACGACTGCCTTCTCATAGGGTGACGGATAAAAAGCTGAGGCCGCATGTGACTCATGGTGCTCACCAAATAGCAACGGCGGGAGTTCCGATTTCTTCATCTCCGGAGCTAGTGCGGCGAATTCCGTCGCAAGCAGGTTCCGGAGAAACAGCTTCTCCTTCAGCCACACAGGCATTGCCGCCACAAACGATTGGAGCCCCTTCGGAGCGAATGCCAGATAGGTTTCGAGTAAACGCTCAAATTTCACGAGCGGCTTATCATAAAAAACGATATACCGGAGGTCTCCAAGGGAGATTCCGCCCTCCTTCAAACAGTAGGTCACTGCATGAGAAGGGAAACCCGGATCATGCTTCTTTCGGGTAAACCGTTCTTCCTGAGCAGCCGCGATGATGTCTCCCTCACGAATGAGGCACGCCGCGCTATCATGGTAGAAAGCCGAAATCCCAAGGATATGGCTCATACTCAACTCCGCAAAATATTTGTCAAACCAGTTTCAGATGTCGCGATTATGGATTCAAATCCAATTGAGCAAGCGACCCCCTCTCAGACACTACTTCGGTGGCCGTCATGCTAGATGGTAACCGTTACCATGTCCATACCCCCATACGAAGAAAAATAAGAATTTCCCCGTATTCATAGAGACCAGCTAACACGTGAGATTGTTAACGGGAAAGCCCTATAGCCATTTAGAACAGGGTGTAAATAAATGGCGCGACTGCGGACCCCTGTGTCAGCACAATCAACGTACCGAACAAGAGCAGAACCACCAGAATCGGCAACAGCCAAAACTTTTTTCGCTCTTTCATGAAGGCCCAGAGTTCCATGATAAATCCGCCCATGACGTCCCTCCATTACTTTTCGCCAAAAAAGACTGCAATGGATTCAGCTCACCCACGCAGTACCGAACATGACAACGGATCTTCCATCGGCGTCAGCTTGCAAACCCATATACATTTACATTCCAGCGCTGATGATTCCTTCATTGCACAAACCGACATACTTAGTTAAGTAATCCAACATTTTTCGAGCGGCTTGTCCATCCCACAATGGGTGGGGCAACCTCCTACCAACCTTCAGGAATCTCTGACCCACCAGGTAGAACGGACTCAGAAAATGGTCAATCAAGAAGACACTCCCACAGATTTTCAGGTCTTCAATTATTTGAATTGGATAATGTGGTCGCTAATATCCTCAGCCATATGTTCCGCCATCACGCGATGACCTTCCGCATTGGGATGGCCATCAACCTTGGAATTCACGACTGACGATACGTTAATCCCCTCAAACCAAGGTGCCATATCCTTGACCGGAACTCCCTTGGCATGCCTCACGACATCGGCAAGTAATAAATTGTTCTCGTCCGGATGCATCCGTCGAAAGAACACAACGAGCGGGATCTTGTGTTCTTCACATATCGAAACCAATTCCTCTAATGCTGACATGGACTCACGCCACCCTCTTGATTCCTGCTGAGAGGTTAGCGTTGGACCTGACTGAGGCTTGGGCAATGCATAGGTATAAGTATGATGCACCAGTCGATAGAACCAGAGCTTCCCCACCATGGTTATCACCATATCAGGGAACGACTTTCCCCACGGAGAACTTTGAGCCCATGGGTCAAATGGCCCTTTGTTCACTTCGACATCATTCTGTACGTACGTCAGCATCACCAAATTCGGCTGCAGGGTAAGCCCTTCCTGCTTAAAATAGGTCACCTCCTGCACTGTGTTATATCCCCCAACCCCACTGTTGATCACCCGTACAGGTCGGTGGAGTCGCTCCTGCAGTAATGGCTCTAGCCGAGCGGCGAACGTCTTATCTTGGTCTACCCCCGTTCCAAAGGTGACTGAGTCCCCAAGGGCAAGCACCCGGTATTCATTCCCTCCCTTTGACAGGATGGGCCGGTCACGCAGGCCATGCTCGTTATAGGTCACGAGCACCTCGCCATAATGGGTCTCCCACGACGGTTTGTGCCGGAAGATGAGCTGATCATCGGCCAGCTTGTCGCGCACATAATCTCCGGCATGCTCATAGTAGGAAATGCCAAGGGGATCCACCGCACGAATGACCAATTCCACCGCAGTGATCGACAAGAGTAATGATGCGCCGCTTACGATGATTCCTGCTCTTGCCTGGTAAAGCTTCAGATACCAAGCAGGCTTTACCAGCGAGAGCATCAAAGCGATGCCACAGAGGAAGACCAGTAGCACGACGTACCCCCAGCTATACCGGCCGAACACCACAGGGGTATGCGACCGATAGGTAACCGCCAGCAAGACAAAACTCCACGCCACAACCACAACGCAGAGTTTCAGGTACCGAAGGTGTGTGTTCATTGCCAGGCCCCGAAAGTAAACTTTGAGTATTGAGTACCCCCCTCTGAATCCTCCACGAATAGGACCCACTCCCACATTGCAACGTCTTCGCACGAAGGCTTGATGGTCAACGTGTTCTCCCATGCGGGTTGATCATCCGGCATGTGATGTCAAATTCTCATCTCCCATGAGGCGGGAAGCATCAGAAAATGCTCTTCGGAAGAACACCAGGGTCCACCGTGTTAGCTACCGGTTTCAGAACATGTCCCCTTGTCGCTGCGTTCGCTCTGATCACTACGATCAGCACCTTTGATAATCCCACGTAGGACACCCCACGCATACGCCACGTGCAGAATCGAAGCAGCGACGGGAAATAGAACCACAACTCGCCAGTTCTGATTGCCCTTTTGCATTACACCAGCGGTCAGTAATGCCGCCCCATAGAGTACTGGCAGTACCCCTGCCATGAGTTTCCACCACCCCGGCAACAACAATCCCACGATCACACTTGCCGCCATGAAGGACATGAAGAGCGGCGGCACAATTTGACGGAATGAAGCCGGAACCCGATGCTTTCTTAACACGGCGACCCGCCAATATCCGTACTCAAAATATTGACGAAAAAGCGAGGCAACCGTTTCTCTTACAAAGTACGTTGCGCGCGCGCGGGGAGAGAGAAACACCTTTCCCCCTTGTTTTGTAAAACGATAATTGAGCTCATCATCCTGATTGCGTACCAACATTTCATCGTACGGCCCCACCTGCTCAAAGACTTCTCTTCGAAACACAGGAAAGCAAGCCCCTTCAGCGTAGCCTTCAAAGTTGGGATGCCGATGTCTGGCATTACCGATCCCAACAGGATGAGACATAGCAGCGGCAACAGCCTGCCCAAAGAGGCTTTTGCCGACACTAATGATGGGGCCACCGACACATCCTGCCTCCGGATGTTCATGGAGCAGAGCGGCGCACACCCGCAAGTAGTCGGACGCATAATCGCAGTGTGCGCCTAAGATGGCGATGTATCGGCCACGTGCTTCACGAATGCCGGCGTTCATCGCGCACGGAGTGACACGACCGGGATTGTCCACCACCCGTAGTTCGGGATGTTCCTTGGCAAGCCGCTCCAAAATCTCTCGGGTGCCGTCGTCCGACAGGCCATCCGCGACAATAACTTCCATTCCACCTGGAGGACGCTCTTGGCTCAAGATCGATCGTATACAGGTCTCGATATAGCGACGTTCGTTGCGACAGGGGACAATCGCGGAAAGCAGTGGTCCCTCGATGTATTCAGGTGAGATGTCGTGCTTCATGGAAAACGAGCGAAAGCGTCTTAGATCCGGATTCGTTTGCGATCAGCGTAGTTCCCAGCGGTACCTAATTCACCCGCATACCACCGTAGTCGTTCAGCGATGATCCACTCAGACCAGAAGCGCTCAGATTACCATAAGAACAGATTCAGTCCCAGCCAATAGGCATCAGTCTCGGGGCCATCGGATATGGTCAGACTCCAGACTCCCATCAGAATGATCCACCCCTCTACCTGTAGGCATGTCCATACTATGTTTCAAACTAGAGCATGGAATCACATGATAATACCAAAATAAAATCAAAGGCTTCATGAAATGTTAACTGGCATGAAGTATGCTTATCACTCAATAGTTGGTTGACCATATGTTTTATGGTGAATTAAGTACTACCCCTATAGGAGCTCATAATGGCAAACCGCTTTATCAAGTCCTCACACTGTGCATCGCTCTCGTTCTCTGGAGTCTGTGCTTCGTTAATACTTCTTGGTGCGATGACAGCCGAGGGAGCCACTTACTATGTGGCGACGACGGGAAATGACTCCAACTCCGGTACATCGTCCAGCCCCTGGCGAAATCCTCAGCGATGCACAACTTCGCCCATCCGCGCTGGTGATACCTGCATCGTGCGTTCAGGAACCTACACGGATACAAATGGTGACGGACCTGTCGTGTATGTGCATGACAGAACAACTACGCCTTCCGGCACTGCGTCGCAGCCGATTACGATCAAGAGCGAGAAGCCACTTGGGGCGAAGATCGTCGGACCCAGTAACAGGAACGGCTGGGGATTCTATGTCCAGAAGCCCTACTATGTCATCGAAGGATTTGACATTTCTGGAGTAAACAACAACAGCAGCACGGGTGGGGGTGCGGGGATTCTTATTGTAGACACTGGAGATGGGACAATCGTCCGATTGAATGCCATCCATCATATTGGCCGGCAATCATGCACAAATTCCACTGGAGGATTTTTTGCTGTAATCGTTAGAGGTGCCTCCGGAGTACTGATCGAACGTAATCGAATCTCCTATATTGGAAGAAAACGAAATGGTGAAAGTGGGTGTAGTACGGTCCCTGACACACACGATCATGCAATTTATATTAAAGCTGCCTCGGGTACCACCATACGGCGAAACGTTATCTATAATACGATAATGGGAATCCCCATTCACGTATACGGCGGGACAACGTCCAATCTAAACATCTATCACAACACTCTTCATGGCTATACTGCTCTCGCATCTTCACACATCCTCTTGAGCTCAACGATCAGGACGGCAAATATTAAGAACAATACCTCGACTGATGCCAATCGTGCGATGGTCCGTCTCTATAATTTGACGGCTTCTGGCGTGACCATCAGTAATAACGTTAGCAGTGGCAGCCTGCAATTTGGGAGTGCTTCAGGCGTCACGTTCTCGAACAATCTTCAAAATACGAACCCTGCATACATAAACAAGTCGGCGAACGATTTTCGCCTGACGTCCAGTAGTCCCGTAATCAATCGCGGCACAACGAGCGGAATCCCGCCAGTGCCAGATGGAAAACCGGACTCCAGCGCCTATGAATACTCTCTACAAAGTAGCACCGCATCCCTCTTGACTCCCACGGGAGTGAGTAGCTTTTAACGCCAGCGGTTTCCGTTCTTAAAAGAAGCCGATGGCGGCCGTCCGATCTCCTAGATCGGGCGGCCGCATTAGGGAGTGACATCTCCCCCGAAAACGACGACACCGTAAAAGTAGCGTAGGATGATGGCTTCGGCACTCCTCGAGGACAGCCAACTGGAGGAGAGACCAGCCGATTAAAACGGCTGGTCTCGGACCTCACCCTCGATAAGCAGCTGTTGTCGGAAGCCCCTCGAAAAAAGTCTGAGGCCCGTCCGCCGACGAGCGCTCGATGAAATATCTTGTTGAGAATGGAGCCAACGTCAGAAGCCAGAAATTCCCACCCTGGCTGGGTCTCGTTCACAGGCAGCTTACAAAGCCAGCTCAGAACTAGTGGAGTCTATAGCTGATAAGTTATGTCAGTAAAATTTGCGTTCTTTCCGTTGAACGATAACGAGGGAGATATACCTTTATAATGTTGCGTAAGCGATTGGACGAGCAACAGTGCCTCGATTTCTCGACACTGGGTCGCAGACAAATCGCCGTTAACCAGTACCCTCGTTTTCTTCAAGCTCAACGGAATGTTCCCTCCACTTTTGGAGACCCAATTTTGTTCGAATACATCGAGCCACTCAGATGGGATTGATGAAGGACTTTGCTTTTGAGCAGGCGTCTTACTGCTAAAATGCCGTTTATAAGCACTCCAAAAGTCAAGCACAGTGTATTTAGCGTAACTTCCTACGGAGGATAATCGCAACGGTCTCATCGGAGCACCGGTATCAGTAGGTATTGCGGACAATACAGGGCTCATTTTCATTACTGCGGCGGTGACCAGCCTCCTATGAAGCCTGAACCTCCATGGAGCTCTCAAGCTCGCAAGAATGATTTCATGTGATAGGAAAGGCAAAATTAATTTGCGCATATCCGACAGAATCCAACAATAAGACCTGCTCATGAGCTTGTGCAGATAGATTACGTCAAGCTTATAAACATTCTCAAGGTCAGGTGCTGCCGAGGCAATTGCTTGGTAGGGGCTCAGGAGCGATAGATTGTGATCATGTAGAGTCAGTTGGCCGTCTGAGACACGTACAACATCAACATTGTTAGAAGCATACAGCCGGTGCTTTAGCAACGCATCGAAATTTACCCGATTGGTACGTCCCATCTTTAGGAATTCGTGGCGCCAGAAAAAGTCTCGAAACAGCTCACCGCCTAAAGAACCTACATGTCCAATCAACGAACCGGAATACTTCGACTCTTGTGTCCTCCTGCGATGTACATTGTTAGGCAGATGATTCCCATCTGACAATATCGACGCCTCCAGTAAGGATTTCGCTGAATACGCCTCCTCAGTCCACCTACTGATTCTTTGCAGAGTCCAACCAAATTTATTCGCAATCTGACGAGCTATCATTACATCGGGAAGGTCTTCCTCCCCGACAACTTTGAAGGTCACTTGTTTCCCTATTCTACCCCCCTGTGATGAAGACAGAGCGGCCGCCATAAGGCGGCTATCATTTCCACCCGTCAGGTCCACTACAGTTGACGGACCACTGGCAGCAGATGGACAAACCCTGGCAAGGACATCGATCAGTTGATCTACAGCTTCGTGGAACGTTATGTTTTGAGGAGTCCGATATAAGGGCTGCATTTGGACCATGCGAGCCGTTCTATTTCTCAGATCCATGCACAAACCACGTCCGCATGTCACACGCCACACGTCGGAATAGAGAGTCCTGCCAGGGGGAATACCGGTGTCACGCAATAGCGACAAATAACTGACTCCGTCAATACTTGTATTCAATGCCTGGGCAACAATCGACGCCTTTGAGCTTACGACTACCTTGCTGTCATTTGATCCATAGTAAAATCCGTGTTGAGCCCACATGTCTGTGCAGAGCCATAGTGTTTCACTGAGGTGATCGTAGGACAATAGGGTATAAATTCCACTCAACGCATCTACGTCAGGTATCGTTTTAGAGCGATGAGATTGAAGAAATTCGAACATCGCCTTTTCTTCAAACTGATTGGCGTTATTTCCGCATTGATAGCACCAACCAAAAGATATGACAAAAGAGGTACTGTGCGGGTCATTATTTTGCTCGCAGTAAATATTCCCGTTGCGCCTCTCTGTGAGATCTGCTGAAAGGCGGAAACCATCTTTGACGATACTTACAGCGTGACTGTTCCTTGCGAATTCTCCCCCACGCACACGACCGTCACTCCCACCCGAAGGAGCATTCGTGCGCTTAGGCTTATCCAATATGACTGTAAACTCCGACACACGAGCCTCCTCCGGGCACAAGCCCGACAACTTAGATTCCGTCGATGTGGTATTTTAACTCTGGGTCTACCTACCGGACACCTAAGGATCTCCTTTCAAGCTCTCAACCACAATATCAGTACGCTCATTGGACCACAGAAACTCAAGATCTGCATAACTGTAGACTACAAAATGATGCGACCCTAGTAAAGAGGCTACACCTGCTTATAATAATTGAGGAATTGTCCAGATGCCCGATGAAATGTTCTGAGTGGCTTCCATGGTTGTCTCACGCCGCCTTCTTGTCGAAGCGGACTGCGGCTCCGCCTGTTCAGCCTCGATGGTCGCGAGGACCTCGCGCAATGCCTGCAAAGCCTTTCACGCGCTTGAACTGCTGCTCACGGTAGCGCAACACGGTCCCTCGCCACCGTTGGAGCAGCGAACTCCCTCGTGAAAGCTTGATATTCCGTTCACTGTGCCAGACCAGGGAGAACATGCTCTCGATCGGGTTGGCCGACAGCCACGTCTTGCCAGCAAGACCGGCACCTTCAGCCGATGCTGCGTCAACAGCTCCTCAAACGCCTCTAAGGGCGACTCCGCCGCCGACTCGTTCTTGGTCCGCAGCCACGCCTCCAGCTCCAGCAGCATTCGTCTGGTGTCGGCATAGCTGGTCTGCTCCAAGGCCACTATGGGCCGCCGATGCGCCTGGGTCCGATACGGCGTGGCCAGGTGCCGCTGCAGGTTCAGACTCTTATGAATGGCGCAGCGTTGTTGTGGGAGCCTTTTGCCGAAACGATCCCTCAGGGCTTTGAGCAGGCCATTCTCCCCATCCGTCACGAACAGGATCGGCCCGGGAAAGCGCAAGCCCGCGACGCTCCAGATCCCTGAACAGCGCCTCGCAGATCTCATGATTCTCCGAAGAACCCTCCCAAAATCCCAGAGCCATCTTCTGGCTACTCACGTCCACGCCCAGCACAACGAGAAACGCCTCGCCGCCCCGGTGGATTGTGTCGAGAAACACCGCGAACGGATTGAAGTCGGCCAGGGATCGTGCGTGGAATTCCTTCAGCTTCGTGGCGGTCAGCTCCACGAGCCGGCGTGAGACCGAGGAAAGGGACATCTCGAATGCCCTGGCAGCATCGATCACGGCGTCGGCGTATTTCTGGGCGGACACCCCCGTGAGAATCTTCTCCAGCAGTTCCTCAGAGAAGGCCCCAGGGGCGAGCATGTTGGCGTAGGACTGGAGGGTCACCTCCCCCTGCTCCCCATGTCGCAACAAGGGGGCGTGTCACTTTGACCTTCTGGTCGCCGAGATAGAGGGAGCCCTCCTCATGCGCCCACTTCTTGAACGCCGGATCGGTGGGATCATAATCCGGCCCCGCCACCTCCTCGCGCTCCATCAGCATCACGCTCTCCGCCACCATGCGTCCCATCTCCAGCATCACTACATCCAGTGCCTGCTTGCCCGACCGGATCACGCGGACCAGCGTTCCCAACATCTCGTCCTGGCCCGAAAGTGCCCTCCAGCCCGCGAGAGCTCTCTCGCGTTGTCTCGTGTCTCTTCTCATCGGTGGCTCCCTCCTGTTCTGAACCGTGGAGTATCCAGGCGGAGCCACATAACTTCGCATCGGGTTGCGATATATCCAACCGGGGAAGCCGGTGCAGAATCCTTTCGTCGAGCAGTTCAACCGGAGGTTTCACACAGAAGTGCTGAGTGCTACGCTGCCTACCCGGTAGCCCTTTGTCAGCAAGCCACCCTAGCCCCCACGCCTACCTCACGCGGTCTGGATCAAGCCGCCGACGAACCACTCACCCCCGCAGGATGGCGTAGGAAGCACGATCTCGACCGCAGACGACCACAGGTTGCGCACACCATGGTGAGCGAATCGAAGCGATATCAGAGACCGTGGGCGACAGGCCACACACGAGCATGATGTCGACCAACGAGGTTCCCAAACTCATTGACACGTTCCAGTCTGCAGGCCGCTATGTATCGGACCCAACTGGAAACCGAACGTTTTCCTTTGGCCGTATCTCGTTGGCAGGGGATCTTCAGCATCTCACCAACGGAATTGAGAATTTCTGAACTCAAGCGAATCTGCAGGCACCAGCCCTACATAAGCATCTCAAACCTGGCATAAATCAACCAAAGTATTAGTGCTTAGTTATGAGAGCTCCTTTTATTTTTGCACTCACCCAGCTTATCCCATACGGTATATAGCGCCACTTGGGCTTTAACATGAGCCTCAACATCGCTTTAAACTCTAGGCTACTCCTAAATTCCTGATGAGCCTTGGCCACTATGTCATTTGCTAGCGAATGGCGCGGGTCCATTTCATTGAGAAGGGCTACGCTCAGGTCTTCAAGTCTGAGAAGATCCTCCGAGTGAGTTGCTCCCGAAGATAGCTCGGGCCGAAGATCTATTCCCTGTCGAAACGGGTGCCATTGGATCAACTTTTTTTCATGGCCAAGCTGAACGGTTAACACTGCCCCTCGAGAAAATTTATGCGGATCACGTCGCACTTCTTGAGGGGCCAGCCGTCCTAACGCCATTCTGGAAAAGTTCCGCTCTGTGACATGTGGAAGTGAGTTGTGGAAAAGAAAATCGCCAAGACTATACGCAATTGGGGTTGCACCATGCCACTCAAGACCCTGTAAAACGTGAGGATGATGGCCTACTACAATATCAGCTCCATTTTCAGCGAGAAAACGGAATCGGGACCTGGTCTTGGCAGGAGGAACATCTGAGTACTCCAGTCCATCATGGAGGGCAGCAACTACAATGTCGGAATTGACACGCGCACTCCTCAAGACGTCACGCATGACCGTAGGATCGCATGGGGCCACTCCAGGAGACGAACTACCGGCGGCAGGACCATAACAGAACGCAACTAGTCCGACGGTCACGCCGCGCACTGGTATAAATGCTGGCTTTAAGGCCTCGGCCAGATTTTTACCGGCGCCGACGTGATACAGTCCCACCCTCTTGATCTCCTGTAATGTCTCGGATAGTCCAAGTTGGCCACAGTCTAAAACGTGATTGTTCGCAAGCGTGACCGCAGAAAACCCAGCCTCTACCAGCTCTTGCAATCGGCTTGCAGGAGCGCGGAAAACCAACTCAGACGGCTTATTCTCGATAGGCTCTGCTTCGACTACGCACGGAGACTCAAGATTACCGATCAGTAAGTCAGCACCTTCCCATGCAGGGGAAACCCCGCTAAGCCAGTCTGCCATTGTTGCGTTCCCCATGTACTGAGCAACTTCAGCACCTGGCATAATGTCGCCACAGAACGCGATCTTTAGGTCCATGCGGAAATGTCCTTAAGATATTGATTTGTTACCGAGACAAACCTACCACAAGGGGGTTAGGGTAGGAAGATGCTAGCTTCATCTTGACCTTGGCCCATTTCTAAACTAGAACCTATCTCAAAACTGATTTGTGAGCCGAAGTAGATCCGCCTGACGAACCATGCGGTTAAGAGTAAACGGCAGAATCCCTGGGAATATTGAGGTCACGCTCTAGACCTCTCGTCACTGAAATCCCGTTGAGTGGCGTTTTGAATTTTGAGATAGGTTCTAGTGAGCCCGAGTAGAGGGCTTTTCTGGCTTCCCGTTGTTTCTTACGTTGGCTGACGAACTCGTCCAGACTAAAGATCCAACACTTACTTTCATGTCTTTGACAACCGTGGGCCTAAGATCTCACGGTACAGAGCCAGGAGCCTCGTGCCTTCATGAGCCCAGTTATACCTTTCCATGACGGCGCGCTTGCCCATTTTGCCCATTTGCTGGGCGATTTGTGAGTTATTCACGAGATATTCGAGGGCATCCGCAATTTGTTCGGGCTTTTCCGGATCAACCGCCACCCCCACGCCATATTCACGTACATACTGTTGAAACAAGGGAAAATCCGAATAGATAACCGGCAATCCCAACGCCATGCACTCGAACAATTTGATCAGCAGTGTTTTGAGAAAATTGCCGGTAGGCAACACCGTGGCCATCCCAATACTCGCGCGTGACTCTAGGGCCACCGCATCTTTATGGGAGAGGATTCCGAAATAGCGAACTCGGTCGGAGATTCCTTCATCAGCCGCAAGCTTCTGAATTGCACGTTCATACTCGGGGCTGTCCCATTTGCCAGCCAGCCACAAGGAAATGCTTACGTTCCGTTTTCGCAGTAACCCGATCGCCAGCACCATATTCGCCAAGTTCCTATCTCCATTCAGAGTTCCTGCCAGCACACAGGCCGGCTCATGGCCGTGCGGAGAATCGCCATTGAATTCATCCCGTGAGAGATCAGGAAAGTTCCTAATTATCTCTACACGCTCATGAAGCTTCGAATATGGCTCGGCAATTGGCTCAGAGACGGTAACAATGGCCCGGCACCGCCGCACACACTTGGCTTCCGACCTCTGCCATAAGGCCTGCACAACCGGGCGAACCAGTGCAGGAATCCAACTGCGATGCCCTAGCAAATCCCAATACGACTCATGAACATCGTATATCACAGGCTTATCACCAACACGATTCAGGACCGGTCCCAGGAGCTCGGGTTCGTGAACGTGATAGAGATCTGCCGACACGCGCGCCGCAATATTCGCGACCATCCACCGTCGAGAGAGCCTTTCGAAACGACTTTGGGAAGGAAGGAGCGGATGAATGGTGACATCGCCTGATTTATAACTGGTTGGGTTCTTGTCGGTCGCGATGAGATGGACTTCATACCCCGCCTGTGCCAAAGATCGGCACTCCTTGTGAAAAACACGAGAATCATCGGACGTGTGCCCTGAGCACACGTGACACACTTTGATGGCAGTGCTATTAGAAGGTCTTGTCATCTCTTCGTCTCCACTCTCGTTCTGGTTTTGACGGCGCCTCGCGACTCCGTGACAAGCTCACGATACCAACTCGCAAGGCGCTGCGCGGTCTTTCGCGCATCAAAGTGTTCTACGGCAAACGCATGCGCGGCTTCGCCCATGCGCGCCCGTCGATCGGAATCTTGCAGCAAGGACACCAGTGCATCGGCCAGCCCTTGGGTGTCCCCTTTCTGAACCAACATGCCGGTCCGGTTGGACTCGACAATATCCGGAATTCCTCCGACCTCCGTGGCAACAACCGGAAGACCGCAAGCCATGGCCTCCATGACACAGTTTGGCGTTCCTTCTCCATGGCTCGGCAAGCACAGTGCTTGAACCTGTCGCATCAAATCAGCCACTTCCCGCAGTGGGAGCGGCCCGAGGACCCTAATCGATCTACTCTGTCCACAAGACTCAACCACTCGAAGAAAACGAGCGTCCCTGTGATTTGGCCCCACGATCCACAACTCGGCACACGCACATCTTGTGGTGATTCCCCTCCAGGCTTCAAGAAGATCAAAGACTCCCTTTGCCTCCGTGACCCGTCCAACAAAGAGAATAATCGGTCGCCGAACATCCTCCGCTACGGAAGGAAAGAACATCGTCAGATCTACCCCTCTTAATATGACTTCACATCGTCCCTGAGGCTGGACGCAAGCCTTGAGAGTACGCTCTAAAGAGCGGCTGACTAAGATATTGAGATCGGCCAAGCGAAAGGAATCTCGACTAAGCTTCCATTCCTTTTGCTGATTGACCAAATCCATATGGACCTCGGTGCCTTGGTACGTGACAACGCAAGGAAGACCATATTCCCTGGCAGCCTGTATCGACGACCACGAACTCAGGCCACCTTTATTCGCATGGATCAGGGAGAGCGATTGAGTCTCAATGAGTTCCCTTACTGTCCTGGAAACAAGCCGACGCCACTGAGCAGTGGTCCACCAGAGGCACATATCCCCAGGTGCTTTCAGGTAACGAGGAAACAACACCTCACAGCGATCTTTCACGAGCTCATAGTGTGTCGGTTGAGAAGCCTGAACTGCAACCCGACTGAATTTCGCAAACTGTGGAACATATGTTGTTGGACATAGCACGGTGATCCGGTCCACGTACTCCAGCAGCCGTTTCACCTGCTCACCGATGAATGTGCCGCGATAAGGATGTCCCGGAGAAGGGAAACTTTCTGCAACCATGAGAACATGCATCGTCAAAATCGAAGGCAAAAAGGAACGTGTAAGCTGCGCTTAGTCTATGCAGGTTTTCTCATTGCGCTTGGTCTGCCTCAGACACTCGTTTGGTGACTTGCGAAAAAGACGTTGCCGTTCCAAGCCCTTGCCCCATCACGTTGGTCGCGCCTGCGAGTTCTGCAGGTACTTCTCGAGCCGTCTCACGGAACGACCAGGCACTCGCCATCACATACGCTGCCGTCAACCAGAACAGTTTGCGGTTTTGCCACGATCCCGACAAGGAAACGATCAAAAAACAACCGATCATCGCCATCGGCAATGCCCCCTCTATCCGGAGACGAGCCTGCCAGGCCGCTTTTACTAAAAGCCCCAGCCCGCTGAAAAACAGAACAGATCCGAGCACACCAGCTTCCGTCAGCACCGACAGATATAAACTGTGAGGATCTCTCACTGACCTACCAAGACGCGAACCCAGTTCGACCACATTGTACACCGGCCCCCATCCAAGCATGGGCTTCTCAAAGATCATCACCCAAGCATGACCGTGAATCTTATCTCTGCCGGCCGTATCTCCTTGATAAAACGACCGCTCCAATCGGGTTCGCATTGCATCATCAGAAAATGCGGCAAAGACCAAAAACCCGATGGCCAATACGGCAATCGACCCAATCTTCAGTTTAGTCCCCCACGTTCCATCTCGAATGACCAGTAGAGCAATCCCCAACACGAGAGCTATCAGAGCACCTCTTGATCCCGTCATAACAATTGCCGTCCCGATGATCGGAAATACCGTCCATGCAAAGAGAGTGATTCTCCTCTCGACTTTGATCCGTCCATACGTGAGGCCAACCAAGGCGATCAGACCAAGTGATAGAGTGTTCCCCACTGTATTAGCATTGTCTCCAAACATGGACGACCTTCCCTGTGCCACTTGTACAGTCCCTACACCAAACACCTGGAGTACCGAGAGAATCGCACATGCAGCGACAAATAGCAGGAGGGCGTTCCTGCAAATCTCCGGATACCGAAACAGGTTAAAGCAAATCCACATCAAGATGAGCATTTGAGCCAATGTAAATAACTTCGTGAATACTGGACCTATATAGTCGAGATTCTGAGTTGTCCCGAGAGCAAGACAGAGCACGAAGTAGCCGACAAAGCACCAGTATGCGACGGGAGGAGGATTGAAACAGACTCGCGGTTGTAATAGCGCAGCTGCGGTCAGTATCAATCCCAGTATCATGGGGATGCTGCCGATTATTGAAACAGTTTCCGTACTCGCCGTTTCAAACGGTATGGCCAATACGAACAGATAAAATGCATAGCGTATGCTGGGGAGCACGTTTTCTGGCATTTTAGTCCTATCCGAATCCGACGGTTGAGACCATGCCTCTACCCGGATAAATTAAAAGACCTCAACTGGTCAGCCGAAATTGCCTCGCGCAACACGACGTCTAGTCGCTTCGCAATGTTTGGCCACGAAAACATCTCGACATCTCTTGGTTCAGGAGCCTGTCCATGGACTACATCTTTAAGGAACGATGCCATGCCTTGGATGTCGGTTCCCAAAAAACTTTTCACCAACCCAGTGGTCTCGGTAGTCGTTGCCGCATCGCTACCCTTGGGGGCAATCAGAAGAACCGGTGTTCCAACCCCGATTGCCTCGAATATTTTTCCTGTAACGATCCCTTTATCCTCTAGCGTGCCTTCGTCCTCGACTGATGTGATGACCACTGCGAGGCATGCACCCTTGACCGCTGATAAGGCCTCTCGCTGCGAGACTCTTCCGTGCAACACAATCCGATCACTCAACCCAAACCGCTCTGCCTGTTCACGGACGTGGCGTTCATCCGTTCCATAGTAGTGAAAGAACCACGCATTATTGCTTTCGCCAAGCCCCTCCTTGAAGCGCTTCAGCGTAGCCAGAAAGGGCGAAATGACTCGTTTGGGTGGATAGAAGATTCCGGTATAAACAAACGCACAATGTCCAAAGTCGTATGCTTGAACATCCCCCATCTCGTTAGGGTCATACCCGTTGGTCACCACATGAAGCTTGGCCCCGACACCATGACGTCGATCTAAGGCCGCACCCCATGAGGGCGACACGATGGTGACAGCCGCACAACCTTCAAGCAAACTCGCCTCTTCACGTATCGTGCTTATTCGTGACGGGCGAACGTTATGAGGATTTCCAGTCCACGGATCACGGTAGTCTAAAACATAGGGCCGGTCAAGCCGGTCTGACAGCTTCCTTGCCAATCTAAACGCCACAAACGGTGAGCCTGACGCAAGAATTAAGTCCACATCCTGCGCGCTCAAACTGGAACAGGCTTGCTCCGCAGCCTTGACCCACCCTTCAGCCTTCTCAATTCCTAGACTCCGTGCAATGGTTCGACAGGCTCCTCCGGCAAGCCAGCCAAGATTCTGGTCCCAACATTTCAGGTCTTTAGGGGAAAGACATCGCCATCGATAGCCAGTGACCAAACGCCTGATGCCTTCCTGTGCCAGGAGAGCAGCAACCCTTTCTGGACGTTCCGCATTGCGCATAAGAGAAGGATCAGGTGCGACAACCGTCACGTGCCAGCCCAGTCGAGATAAATGCTTCGCGATATTCCAGAGACGCACAGAACCAGCCGCATTCCAGGGTGGAAAAGCATGAGCCAAGAACAATAATTTAGGTTTGCGTTCGTTCATTCTTTTGCTCACAGCACCATCCGTGCATGCCTTTTCCAGTTCCACTGGTGAGCCGCGCCTTCTTTGTCGAAGCGCACTACGCCTCTACTTGCTCAACCGCACGCAGCCACTCGTCACATTTCAATCAACGTCAATATCACAGAACTGAATTGCGTTGAACAGGTGGCGCCAGGCATTTATTTATAACGAAGACTGACTTCCCTGACGGCGGGGTCTCTATATGAGCTACTTTTTGGATAACGATCTTGGCTCTTCTTCCGAGATGCTTAGTGAAGAGATCTAATATAAGATTCTCATCTTTCGTGCTGTAACCAGCTTCTGGGACAATGTTAATCGTGACATCTAAGGGGGTTTCTTGGATGATTCGGTAGGTTCGGACAGACGGAACGTGTCGAAAGATGTGTGTGCCAATCACTCCAGAAATCAAATCACCGCTGTCGGTGAGAAGAAAGCTATTATATCTCCCATCCAGCCGTTCAATTCGGCTAAATGGGAGGCCACTGTCACACGCATCGGAAACTTTGCCTGCATCGCCATTCACGTATCGGATAATAGGCATCGCATAGTTATCGAGATCCGTGATGACGAATCCTCCATCGCCCGACAGCTGCAACGAGCCATCCTTTTGCAAGACCTCTATTATGGCGTGTTCCTCTGGGATAACGTAACCGCTGGAATCCGGCCGAGAATACCCTAAAGAACCGACTTCGCCGCTCCCATAATACGGGAGGACGTGGCATGCAAACACCTTCCGAATCGTATCTTCCCATTCCGGCAGCAACAACTCTGCCGTGGGAAACACGGCGTCGAATCGAATGGTTTGGTTCATTTCCTCCGCCAGCTTCGCCAGTCGATAGATGGCAGATGCGTAGCCTATCAAAAAACGACAGTTGGATTGACGAATGCTGTTGAAGTACGTTGGCGCCGTATCCGCGCGAAGCTCGAAGGCCGGCAAAAACAGATCTCCTCGAAGCCTCGTTCCCAATCTTTCCATTAAAGACTTCTTATCAATTCCCAATGAACCGCCGAATAGCTTTATTCTGGAAGTCTCCAGGCCTAGTCCCCCCCATCGCAATCCACGCTCATAACACATGCTTGCCCACGCACCACCTTCCACGTTCCGACAAATCCGCATTGGCTCTCCGGTGGTACCACCCGTTTTAGACCAGGTGATTGCCATCCGGCTGATATTTGAAGCCATCAGCTCATTTCGGTGCGTTCTTACCGTCTCTTTTGTTAACAGCGGCAACTTCACAAGATCAGCCGCAGACTGAATATCGTTGGGCTTTATCTTCTCGCGGTCCATCACATCCCGATAATATCGAACATTCTCATAGCAATGGGCGATCAAGCGGCGAAGCTTGCCGTCACGGTAAACCTGCATCTCTTCTCTCGACCAATGCTCTGACTGTGCGAGCAGGCGGGCATACGCATCACCTGGAAAGCCATTCAACCACCAGCGGACGGACCTAGTTATCGAATACAACCCCATGAGTTCCACCCTATTTTCACAGACGGTTGAGTGAATAGTTGGTATCGCCGCGTGTTTCGTTACACAACACTACCATCACCGCTCAGACACAGAAGCCTGACACGTTTCTGAGCCAAGCGCAGCGAATCGCTCTTCATAGAACGGGCCAATTCGATTGCACAGTGACCCAGCGATAGTGTGAACCAAAGTCTCCCAATCTACCTGTTTTGCGATGCTCCGACGCTTCTCTATCTGATCAATCGACACGGCGTCAGGTGCAAGCGATTCTTCCAACGCTCGCGACCATTCCTCTTGCGTACTGGCCAGCTTAATGACATGGGAAAAATCCAAAAGGGATCGGATGGGAGTCCCCACAATCGGCCTTCCTCCAGCCAGATATTCATGCAGTTTGAGTGGATAAATGTATTTCGTATAGTCGTTCGCCTTGTACGGCAGCAAGCAGACATCAAAATGCTGTGGATATGCGCAGGCGATCTCGATTGGCTTGTGCCCAAGAAAATGCACGTTCGGCAATTTGGATAATTCATCCACCAATACAAAGGACCATTCCACATGGCGCGTCGCCAGCCCAAGCAAAAGCCCTATATCCAGCTGCCCCTTAATGACCCCGATATAGCCGATCCTCGGATGGGGAATCTTTCTTAAGTCGGTCGGCTCTTCCTGTTGAGTCGCAAATGCCCGATAGTTCACGCCATTGGGGACAAACTGCGTATGGGGATTGAAATGTCCTTTACGCTCCAGCAATGCCGGAGAATGGATGAAGACTTGGTCTACTCGCTTGATCAACTGTATCTCTCGATCTGTCAGCGGGAGCTCGGTTGGGGAGAATGAATATTCATCAACGATGTGATAACAACTGAGATCGTACGAGCTGCTTTCCAAAACACGGTCGAAATAGGGCCGCCAGAGGTAAAAGATGATGGTCTTGCACCCGCGCTGACGCAGCAATTCAGCTGCGCGGCGGCCTCGTTCCGCTGCGGTCCACGAGTCCAGCCAGGCCGGTCGGCCGAACCACGGTAGCCACCTTCCTGGCTGATACAGGAGAAAGCCATCTGGAAACGTTTCCGAGCCATTTGATGAGTTTACCGGATTATGACTGCCAGGGAGAAGCTCTCTCCACCTCTTGGCGGGCTCCGCCCAAACAACATGAAAATATCTGGAGAGGCGGGTCAGCACCTGATGCCGCGACAGCCAGGGGCCGCCCCATTTCTCCGGAACAAATGCAACGACCCCAATATCCGGGAAAAGCGGTGGACCTACACCGTTAGGTTTTGGATCTTGTCCGACAGTTTTCATAATGGTGTCATTTGTAGACGATCACTACCAGACGTCGTTCCAATTCGTCCCATAGGAAGGCCGATACTGTCGCCTCACCGACTCAGCCAGCTATCCAACATTACTGTGGGATGAGACGCAGGACGGCCATGTTTTCTGGACACTCACCGAAGACCTATCATGTGCAACGGCCGGTCTCTCATCAGACGTAACATACCGGGACAACATCGGTGAGCTTTTCACATTGCATGGGAGACGGCCATGGATATTCAGTTTTCGACAGATGGCTATTGTCCCGATAAATAAACACCTGATACTTCTCAGGCTGTGAGCCAGAATCGAACCTCTCGACCTTCGCAAAATAGCGTTCATATCTGTCGAAGTAGTCCAGCCCTGGTGCTCGCACATGCCCAAATTCATGCGGGTCCGGCTCGGAAAATTCGACCGTTTTTTCAGAGTAGATGGGGACGGGCAACATGGCCATACCGTTCGGTCTCAAGATTCTACGGATTTCAGATATGGCCTTTCTGTCGTCAGGGACGTGTTCCAACACATGCGAGGCATAGACGAAATCATACGTATTGTCCTCGAATGGCAAATGTTGAAGATCCACGATGTGATCGACGCTTTTCATCTTCAAATCCGCAGTTTCATATCGACCAAATCGCTGAGAGAAGAACTCCCGGAAGAATGCTTCAGGAGCAACGTGCAGCATTCTCAAATGGGCAGTTTCTTTCTCTCTGAAAACTTCCCGTAAGACCAGAAACTGAAGGCGGTGTCGTTCTAAGGCGGCACAGTTCGGACATCTTGCGTGCCTTCTGATGCCGTTATGTGTAGCCTTGTCCATGAAAGGGCCACGGTAGTCACAGATAGGGCACTCAAATTTCTGTCGACGGAGATTGCGAAACTGGAAGATCAGAAGATTGATCCTTCTCTTTAGTCCGTAATACCGCATTACATCCTTCCTCTCACGCCGTTTTGAACGAGAATTCGACAGCCTCAGCTCTCCTGCAACAACTGTCTTTGCTCATCTTTCATCATGCATGGCCGTTCCCAATACTCTATTCGCTCAGCTGATCAATCTCCGTGCCGAATCTTTTTCAATAGACTTTCAACCGTTCGCTTGGGATTCAAAAGGTAATCCAGGACCGTTGAGCAGACGGCCGTGGCCAGTCTCAGCAAGCTCAGCGGATGCCCCATGCGTTCCATTTTGTCTCGGTGAAATGCCCAGAACGCTTTTTCTCTTACGGCAAACACGGAGGTGGCCAAATAGTTGTAGTACGAATCCAGCTGGTGTTTGAGTCGGGCATTCAACTCCTCCTGACTTAAAACGGCTGGACCGAACTGCAGAAGTCTATCAACATAATTCGGCAGATGTGTCTTATACCGATTACTGAAGCTCCGTTCCGATCCTTCCCGCAACCTGTTGTAGGTCAACACTTGATGAACGAACCCAAAATCCTCATTTCGTAGTATGCGCAGGCAGGCTTCCGAATCACGGTGGTTATTGGACTCATTGTAGAAGAACTCTGAGGCCCGTACCACATCCGCCCGCAGCAGTAGGGAGGTAGGGTTTCCGAACACATACGGTCGTCCCAAAAGAACCCATCTAGAGATATCTCGGCCGGACATTACCCTATTGGTATAAGGCAGACCATCCCATGACACATAGTCTCCCACCAGTCCATAGGCACCAACAATGGCAACGGTCGGATGGGCTTCCGCCAAGTCGACCATTTTCATGATGCATTCCGGGAACAGCCAGTCATCCGCATAGACAACTTTGCAGTACTTGCTATCCGGGGACATCTTCTGAAATGCGATATTTGCGTTCCGTCCACTGCTGACGAATTCCGAGTTGTTATGGACCCGAATCCGCTGGTCTTTCTGGGCATATGCTTGGGCGATTTCCAGAGTCCGATCAGTGCTGCAGTTGTTGACAATGCAATATTCCCAATTTTGGTACGTTTGCGCCAATACGCTCTCAATACACTCAGCCAAATAGCTCCCGCAGTTGTACACCGGCGTCAGCACACTCACTAAGGGTTGGGACTCTGATCTCATGCTTCCGACCCCGGCTCACTCCTTTGCTTCACCCTGTCTACCCTCAGCAACTCTCCTCAGACTCTTTGCTCCCCGTCTTTCCCAAAACATGCAACACAAGTTTCTTATACTCTTCTGTAAATTTTTCCCTTGTATGATTGGCTCGTGCGGACTCCCAAGCTTTCCTGGCCATCTGCCGGAGCTGATCAGAGGGGAGAGCGGACACCATTTGCACAGCGCTTTTTATGGCATTGACAGAGTTATCTTTGAACATCACACCAAAATCCTCCACGTCCACACTCGACTCATAGCTGACAAGGGGAATCAGCCCGGCATGCATACAGACAACCACATTCCCACCTCCAGCTTCGGAGCATGAAGGAGAGACGAGCCCCAGACACTGTTTAGCCATCATCGTAAAGTCCTGGCTCTCCACATCAACCCATCCAACCGCATGGATATTGGGAGTTTCATAGAGCTCTTTATGGTAGGCAGCCACGAAATCTTTTTCCTTTTGTAAGGGGCCACAGACATACAGATGATAATCCGGCATTTCAGCAAAAGCTTCTAATGCCAAATCCAATCCCTTGTGCACGAAACCATGGCTGCCGAACCAGAGAAAATTCGCTCGACAGGCCGTGAATTCCTTGTCATCCGGCCAAGGATACACAATCACTGGCGTCTGAGGAAGCTTATAAATTGGTTTGCGTGAATACCGAAGTGTATTGATATTGAAATCATTACCGCACACAGTAGCGCAATCAGCATGTTCAAGAGCGAGAGTCTGCTCTACGATCCTATCGCTTCCTTTGATCGTGATTCCTCTTCTCTGCTGCAGCTCCAACTTGCGCCGATAGGTGGCATAATTATTGTAAACCCAATGAGCCGTATCCAGATGGGCGATCTTGATACAGTCGGCATTGAGCAGCCCAGCAATCCGATCAAAATTAATCCGGTGGCCGACGAACAATACATACGGTTTCTTCGGCTGAAAGATGTGATTATGGGAATCAATCACATCCACAGAATAACCCAAGTCTAAAAACACTCTCGCCATCAGTACACACCGCCATTGGCTTGTATGGGAATTCGGAATAGGCTCACCAGACTGCAATAAGAATGGTTTAATGTGATATGAAATCAACACATGGCCTTGCGTTTTTTTCTCAGGCTCCAGCGACGCCGTTTTCTCGTACACAGTGGGCACATATGGCCTGAGCTTCACACCGAATCTTCCTAAGATGTTCTTCATCAAACTCTTCATCTCTTGAAGCGTTCCTTCATCAATGTCTTTATCGTTCGACCTATCACCGAGTAATAAGAATGGGCTTTTCGCGTTCGCCCCTGAGGGAGACTGACTTTGATGAGGTTGACTGGAAATAGGTTGCCGACCTTTTTCTCTTCTTGCTCATAAGGTCTTTCTTGAATGAATGATTCTTCGTTGTACCATTCCCAGTGGTCATACCACGTCCAACATTTATTCTTCTTATAAATGTCCTTAATCTCATGCGCCAGAACTTTATTTGTTTCAAAGCAAGCATAGTCGAAATGAAATCGCTCCAGATGACTTAGCATCAACCGAAACGATTTGTTACTGACATAATTTGAGTACCACAAGTTAAACTTCAGCTCACCCTGCAAACTTTTAATGGCTCGATATACCTGTACATGCTCTTCATGTCCATACTCTCCCCAAGGATTATGGGTAAATACATTGCTACGCCCCTTCAAGTACTGTTCAAGCTGCCGCCTCAGCTTCTCGTAATTTCCTTTGTATCGCTCACTCCGATCAGAGACTTTCTTGTTGGCAATCTCTATTCCATATTCTGTCACCACCGGATTGTTCCAATCCCCACCGCTGAACACCTCTGCTTGATCGATATTGAGAGTGGACAGATTCTTCATCGGATAGGCGGCCAAACTGATTTGTCTTCCAGCAGTCCACTCAGGGTACGACTCGTTGTTCACAAAACAGACGACAATCTCATCGACTTTGTCCAAGATGGAACTAAACCATAACACCTCGTCGTCGGGGTGTGCCGCAACGATGATGGCCTGTTCAAGCATTCTTGGAAACAGCATCATAGATCCCAACTAGTAAGCGTGCTATTGGTCACCTGACTGGACAAACGGAGACCATGGGACAAGGGGACATTCCCCCTAAACGCCCCATCCGATAGCAACTCTGTAGGGAATTCCCCATATCCCGTGTTCGATAAGGGAAACTGTCTGACGAGAGAGGAACGTTACACCATCTGCCCGTTTTCACTGAATCGGCACACCTTCCAATCGAGGACAGGTGAGACTATACCGCTCCGTTTAGGCTGCAGGGTACACCCTACGCCTGACACATCGAACGTCAATACTCTGTCAAGTCGCGCAAAAACCCTCACACCCTCGACGAACGCTGCGAAGGATATTTGATAGCGACCAGGCTTGAGGAGAGAGGAAGGGATTTTGGTGGTCGCACGATAGACATCCGGTTCTCTGACAGACCCGTTCCATTCCGGCATATCGGTATCCATCGACTCAAACACGAGATTATTCATCGAATCATACAGAAGACATGTGACGGAAAGATTTCTTATGGGAACCTTGACCTCGTAGGCAATCTCGATCAGAGGCGACTCGTTAAAGCTCGCAATGGATAGAGGCTGTTCGTCGATGGACAACAACCGTGCAGACCTAAATTGGACATCAGCGCCATTCGGATTGGAAGATTCGTCCGACCAGCTCGACTTGAGTTCTGTTCCGGCTACCGACGACAAATACGCGGCCACCACTTCTCCAGCGGATCCGCTCCGTGTTAATCTCCCCTTCTCCAATTGCACGGCCCTTCCACACAGCTGCGTGATGGCGCCCATGTTGTGACTGACAAACAAGACGGTCCGGCCCTCCTTGGCCACCGCTCCCATTTTGCCAAGACACTTTTGTTGGAACCCCGCATCCCCGACTGCCAGCACCTCGTCAACGATCAGAATCTCCGGCTCAAGATGAGCCGCAACGGCAAAGGCCAATCGAAGATACATCCCGCTGGAATAGTGCTTGACGGGAGTATCGATAAACTTTCCGACTTCTGAAAAGGCGACAATTTCATCGAACTTTTCGTCGATCTCCTTCTTATTCATACCGAGAATCGCGCCATTTAAATACGTATTCTCCCTTCCAGTTAATTCCTGATGAAAACCGGTCCCCACCTCCAAGAGCGACCCGACGCGCCCATGGATTTCGGCGAAGCCCGTCGTCGGCTCGGTGATCCGCGAGAGTATTTTCAAGAGAGTACTCTTGCCGGCGCCGTTACCACCGATAACCCCAATCACTTCCCCCTGCCTCACGTCGAACGAGATCCCTTGCAACGCCCAGATCTCATCATCCGGTCCCGTGTCGTCCGCCGCTTCCCCTCGTAACACACGCCCCACCTTGAGGAATGGAGCGGTGAACGCGGAAGCCAGAGTATCCCGCAAAGTCTTGTATTTTTCCGCTTTACCGATACGGTACTTCTTGCCGATCTCTTCTACTCGTATGGCAATATCGCCCATGATTCCTCGCTGCGCATTCAGAGTGAAACGCGTCGCCTGCACGCTACGCTTCGCTACGTCGTGCTTCTTCTGCGAATACCATCAACCGTGACATCAAACCACATCAGCAAAAGTCTTTTCCTGCCGACGGAAGTAAAATATGCCACTGACCAAAATCGCCAGGGCAGCCAGAAAAGAAACGATCATCATCGGCCCTGGCGCGGTCTCCGCCCCGAGCAAAGCCCATCGAAATCCCTCCACCACTCCGACCATTGGATTGATACTATAGAGTGTTCGCCATGGTTCGGACAAAAGACTGCTCGGATAGGCGATCGGGGTTGCAAAGAGCCAGAATTGTGTCAAAAAAGGGATGATATGACGCACGTCGCGGAAACGGACATTCAATGCAGAAAGCCAGAGCGAAACCCCAAGCGAAGTGATAAGCGTCAGCAGAAGCAACACCGGGAGCCAGATCACTTTGATCCCCGGGAGAATGCCGTAATAGAGCATCATGCCGAGTAATACGATGAAGGCAAGCGCAAAATCGATAAGACCCGACGTCACCGCCGCGATGGGGACGCATAGTCGTGGGAAATAGACCTTCTTGATCAGATTCGCACTGCCGACCAGACTGTTGGACGCTTGACTCAACCCTTGAGAAAAAAAGGTCCAAGGAACCAAGGCAGCATAGGCGAAGATCGGATAGGGAATTCCATCCGAAGGGATCTTTCCCAACCGCCCGAAGAAGAGGCTAAAGATAAGCATCGTGAAGACGGGCTGGATAATCGCCCATGCCGCACCCAAAGCCGTCTGCTTGTAGCGCACCATCACATCCCGCCAGATCAAGAAGAAGAGCAGCTCTCGATACGCCCATAACTCTTGCAGTTGAAGCGCCACCCACCCTTTGGTTGGCTCAATCCGAATTACCGAAACACTCTCTTTCATAGAAACCTCAAAATACCTCGTAGACTTGGCAGAAAAAACTATCTGTCGTGCTGACAGGTTAAGGTTTCAACCTTTAGCCGCTTGGTTGCAGCCATTTCAATAACAGACAGTTTGACTAGTTCGACGGATCAGGTGAAGATCTGCAAGGGCATCCTTCTATATGCAGACTGCCCTAAATTAGGCAGCTACTTACTCTTTCACTAGATGAGAAGTCCGTTCAATTAGGTTTATGAAGTGAACCACCTTGTTCTCTATACCAATCCACTGTGCATTCCAATCCTGTCGTTAAAGAAGTCTGCGGTTTCCAACCTGTGCTGTCATATGTTTTCTTAATATTTGCAACACGCGTCTGTTCCATCTGACGTTCAGGGAGGGCGCCCCAAAGTAGTTCGACTCGAGAATCTATCCGGTCTGCTAATTGCTGAACAATCGTCTGAATGGACACTAGAGTTCCCGAACCCAGATCGATCGTCTGCCCCTCTATGTTTGGAGCCTGTGCCGCTGCGATCAACCCGCCCACAACATCCTGCACATAAATCCAATCAACCTGACGCAGCCCACTACTCAGCTTTGGAGGTTGTTTACCGAGAAGAGACAGGGTCACATACGGGATCAATTTGTTCGTATCCTGCTGCCCAGGTCCATACACCATAAAGAGCCGCGCCGTAACAACCGGAGTCCGGTAAAGCGCGTGAAACATGCGCGCATAGCTGCTGCTCGCTCCCTTCGCCGCTGCATAAGGAGAAGAAGGGACTGTTTCACCCCCATTGGATTCGGCTTCTTCTAATGACCCAGTCAAGACAATGCGGCGGCAGCCTATTTCCGACGCCATTGTGAGCAAGTTGACTGTGCTCATCAAATTACTCTCAAAGGTCGGCCATACTAATCGTAGGTCTCGCGAACCGGCCACATAACTCGCCAAGTGGAAAATAATATCGGGTTGAATCGCGGCGATAAGGTCCCGAGCTATTGACGCGTTGGCGAGATCGCCTTGCCACCAATGCATACCGCCTTCGCTATCGAGTTGCGCTTTACGAGAGATCCCGTGAACTTCCGCACCTCCGTCCAGAAGAGTACGACACAAATGAGACCCGATGAATCCAGCCGCACCGGTCACCAATACCTTTTGCTTCTCCAGGTAAGCACCCTGCATCCTAGAATTCCTTAAACCATTTTGGTTTGCCGAACAGCTCTTACTTATCCGACCGATCTATAGCTGTATTACAAGGCTCAGAGAGACTCGGCACCATGACTACCGCCGACCCACTCCCTATTTCCTGTTCCTATTTCCACTCTGCCGTCAGCATAAACCCCGCTTGACTGCGAGAGTATTGAAATTGGGTTGACGAGGAATCAACATCAATATTTGAGTGGAGATAAAAGAGCTCTCCTGAAATATTCCTGGTCAGCTTAGCGGCAAGCCGCGATGTCGCAGTGAGATTCTTGAACGTCCGATCTGTTACTGGGGAGCAGCTCATTATAGGCATAACCGACTCCCCCATCGAGGATGAGCCGTTCATAAATTCTGTGGCTGAATCCGGACCCGTGCAAGATTGCCCATTGTCGTTCCACCCGCCAGGAAAAACAATGGTCTGCCTTCCCGTGACAGAGTGAGATAGACAACCGTATCTCGCTCAAGATTGGTTCTCACGTCAAGGGTGCCGGATGGAATAGCCCGCTTCGATTCTCGATGATCAAGTTCCGTCTGGATGGATTGATGATCAATTCTGATTGAGCCATATGCATCCGTGGCTTAACTCCCATAACCTATTCGAATCCGAGCGATTCTCCTAATGATTCCAACATTACCGACAGCATAACTCCTACTTGATGGCGTGATACCTGGTACTCAAGTGCCGTTGTTTCGGCGTCAGTGTGTGTGAAGAGGTAAAAAAGTTCTCCCCTGATGTTCCTCGTCAACATATACTCAAGCCTCGATGCTCCAGTGATAATCTGAAATTGAGAATCTGTATTGGGGAAAAATTGACTAAGGGCATACCCACCACTCCCGCTGACGCTGAGTCGCTCATAAATTCGATGTCTGATGCTCGCCTGCGCACGATGGTTGATCCGCGCTCCACCCTGTAAAAAGAATGACGGTTTGGCTTCCCGTGAAAGCGTCAGTTCGAGGACCGTGTCCCGCTCCGGTTTGGTGGTGACGCGAAGGGAACCAGACGGTAACGTTCGCCCAACTGGTTCGACAAACGTGACGCCTCCGCGGACACTGAACGTCCACTCCGGGAACACCTTCGTATAGTCACCTTCGAGCGTGATGATATTGCTACTAAATGTCCTGCCGCCTTCGGACCGCTCTTGGGTAAAAAAAGTCTGTCGATACAAGGCGGCGACGCTGTCGTTCCGGGTCAGGTTATAGCGAGGTCCTCCGAACCATGTGTGAGTCATCGTGTTGAAGAAGGTAGCCGCGGTTACATCCCCGCCTTCGGTGCTACGGGTCACCCTCCGAAGACCGAACGTGTACCCACCTTCCAAAGCAACGTCTCGGGATAGAGGGTAGCTCCCTGTTAAGGCCGTTGTGTTCATGAGCCTGCTCCGCCGAAATGTTATGAGGCCGCCCTCGAAGTCATCAACCGCCGTCGATCTCCCAAAAGACTGCTCAGGCGTATATAAAAAGTTCTCAGCGACGCGCAAACGCGCTCCTCTGACATACTGATCAACCCAGCGATCCAAGCCAACAGTGCCTTTGACAGTCGCGCCAAAAAAGTCCAAGCCTGTATTGGTCACATACTTGTTATAGTTTCCCCCCACCTGCAGGTCAGCTTCAATGTCACGACTGTCGTGCCGCAGGGCTAGCCCACCGTTCACAGTCGTCACAAAATCATGGAGCTGAGGGACGTTCCCCTGTGCGTCCCTTAGAAGCTCCTTTGGCCTACGCCATACATTGCTATCGTATCGTTCCCTCACCTCACCCCAGGGAACAAAGTTCGTCTCCGCATAAACTGACACTGAGGGCAACGCCCCCCAGATAAGCACAGCCGCAATTGCGAACCTAAACAATGGACTGATCTTGAGCCGTCTACCACACCACAATAGAGTCACCACACTCCTTTTCAAAAGTAGCTACAAACGGATGAGGATCAGCCGAAAACCGATCCACCCGCCTTATACCACATGCATGGATTTTGAAGAAACAGAGCCAATAGTATGTCGGACAGCCTGCATGATTCCGTCACGGTACGACGACCGTATCGCCGGAGGTCAACACGATGTTACCCGGTTCGCCACGTCCGCTGACAAGATCATCATACCGTAGCGGAATGTGGATTTCCTGACGTTTGTGACCGGGACTTTCAATGACCCGTACTACTTGTAATCGATTCTTGCTTGCATAGTTGGTAAAGCCGCCAGCCATCGAAATCGCTTGCAGCACGGTCACGTAGGACTTGAGCTGGTACTTTCCTGGCTTGGCGACCTCACCCAACACGAACACGGCATAACTGTTGAGCTCCTTGACGTTCACCGAGACCGAAGGATTCTGGATATAGCCCTTGAGACGCTCGGTAATCTGCGCGGCAAGTGCCTCTGCCGTGAGGCCGGCTGCTTGCACGTCACCGATGATCGGCATGGAGACATATCCATCTGGCCGTATCAAGGTGACTCTGGACAAATCCGGATTTTTCCAGACATTGATCTCTATCTGGTCCTCAGAACCAAGAAGAAACTCCGTCGGAACGTCGGATGACTTGTATTCCCTGGAGGTCACCGGCCCCAGGCAACCGACTTGAGCCACAATGGAACACAACACGAGCCCCATCACCGATGCTCTTATTACAAACAGATACCACCCCGACACCCTTGTCCATCGCGCGTAGTCGTCCACAGCAATCCTTTCCGGTTTCCCTACCGACCAGGGAAGACCACCATTGACTCACTCGGTACTACAAGGGTATCACCGGGCTTCAGTTCAAAATTATCCGTGATTCCACTGCGAAGCACAATGTCATCATAGCTCGCCGTGAACCGCTTCAAACCTGGGGCTGTATCCGTAAACCGAAAAATGACGATCTGGTTCCTTGCCGCCGTATCTTTGAAGCCGCCTGCGATGGTAATCGCTTGCAGCAGCGTCGTTTTACTCTTCAACGGATACTTGCCAGGATGAGCAACTTCGCCGAGCAGGAAGATATTGGAACTATTGACTTCCTTCAAGGTCACGGCCACAACCGGATTTTGGACATATTCCTTGAGTTTGTTCGTCATTTCTTCAGCCAATTTGGTCGGTGTCTTCCCGACGGCCATCACGTCGCGAATGATCGGCATTGAAAATCGCCCATCGGGACGTACTTGCACTTGTCGTGACAGGTCAGGATTCCTCCAGACGGTGATGTCGAGTACATCTTCGGCGCCGATCACATACTCGCTGCTGACCGCATTCGATAGCTTATCCATCATCGCCTGACTGATTACTTTCTCGGTCTGCGTTGTCGTGGAAGGTACTATGGGGATATCTGTCGCCAATTTACCGGCGTCTGGCTTAACCAACCCCGAATCGCAGAATCCGGAGCCCGAGCTTACCGCCAGCAAGAATAAGACGGTAATCATATACAGGGTGCACTTCATGATTTTAGGCTCCTTCTCTGGTTCAAACATCTATCTTATCATCACATGACACACTACTTAATTTTTTCATTTGAATCAACATGGCGTCAACTGCACGCTTCCCAATGCTCAATTTCATGGAGTAGGCGGGCAGACCGTTTAAGGCGATCATAATGCTGCCGCATCATGATAACTTTGAATTGTCCATCCGGTTGCCAGTACCCATTGATCCCTTCGAAGACATTCAGCCCACGAAAAGACGCTTCACAGCCAACGTGAAGGGTCGCTTCGTCCCAGGGAACCAGTTTCCCATTCAAATACGCGAATTCAGGCCTCTGCAGCTGTGCCACGTGTCCCTCCTCTAGGGTTATGCCAAGTACTACATCCGGGAATCGGAAATGAACCTTTGAACTACGGACAGCGCCTGAGGGGTACCGATATCGATATAGCGCCCTGTTGGAAATGTTACCCCCTCTATCTTAAGTCCAGCTTGCACTGCCGAAGCCAGCACTGCCCCGACCGGAACATCGCCCTGAGCATCGATTTTGCGATTTCCAACCAGTCCTACACTACCTCCCTTTCTTACTCGATGCAGGAACTGATGCAAAAACTCTGTGAACACCGGCGTCCACGCGGCACATAACCAGGCATACCTCAGTCGTGTCGTCTTCGGTTTAAGATGAACCTCGCGGACGCGAAGGTTTTCATCAATGTCGATCATATCCATCGCCTTGGGGTCGTGTGCCGGAAACAACGCTAACACGGCATCAACCCCAGGTCGATCGAGCCGGGCCAGCAGTTTGGTAAATATATCGCGTGGACGAAAAATAATATCCGGAAACCCAAACGCCACAACCTTATCCTTGATAAAGGGGTACGCCCGATCAATCGTATCCGGTGGGCCACTAGACCCTTCAATTACCACATAGGCAAGGTCCATCCCGAGTATTCTCCCATCTCCCCAGTATGCCGGAATATCCCATTTCCCTTGCCGGATGACGACATAGCCCTTCCGAATCCCTGCCTTTCTGAGACATTCCAACAGATAGTAACTCACCACCTTAGGACGGGTCCCCTGGATCCCGGGGATAGGACCAAAGCCGACAGGAAGGACCTCCTTGCTGCAGGGAAGCGGAGCCAGCCGAAGAGATCTGCCAGCTGCTGGAAGTACCGCCACCACCTCTCTTTGCTGAGCGAGCCTAGCCCTCATCTAGCCATCTGCAATCACACGTCACAGCCATCATGCGCCGTGTTCCGCTTTATGTTGATAGGTCAGCACAGCGGCATCGGTGGAAAGCCATGGCATTGTTTGACTGAATATCCTAGATCGGGATCCGCCAATTGATCTAACAAGGGGCAAAGACGTCCTTGATCAATTTTCTGGCAAACTCGATAAACGCGAGCGTACTCTTCCTCGGAGAATAGACGAGCAGCTGCCCTTGAAATAACTCTTCGCGGCGTCGTTCGCCCGAGAATGGAGAGTCATCATAAACAATGTGCATGATCGCTTCTCCATTTTAAGTATTTCCCGGCCTCCGACATTCTTTCAATAGTCCAACCTCTAGCAGCGCTTCGGCTGCGGATTGAATCTTGCCGAACGGAAGATCGGCGCGTTCGGCGATATCAAACAGTGTGTGGTGCCCATCGGACGCGTTCAAGACCCAGAAAAGAGCCAATTCCGTCCATTGCTTTTCCTGCTGGCCAGCAACCGTACGATAGAGCCCTCGCCGACCCAATTGCGGTTCGCATTTCGGGTTTTGATTTATGTACGTTCGATTCCCTTCCAAGAGATCGAACACCCCTAGACATCTGTTATACGACCGTGCAAGGGAGTCCGGCTTCACAAAGTCCAGATCATCTGCAGAGGAGTGATACTCCGGATATTGGCCATGTGGGGTCCGCATGAAACATCCAACAGGCAGATCAAATCCCGGAGAACAATACTGCCGTTCATCATACCCATAGGGGAAAAAATCGATGATGGTATGGGCCTCTCCTGAATGCCTCAGCACATGCGCCATCGCCCGATCGATCTCCGCATTGCCCTGACGACTCTTCTTGTAGGTGATGTTCCCCGCATCGCCTATCCCGGTTAAGACGAGCCCGTGCTTAATGCGAGACACCGTCTGTTCATTCTGAGCCAGCCAGGTAATCGACCCAATGGTTCCTGGAATGAAGAGAAAACGGTATGAATATCGCCGTGGGCGCATCGCCATCGTTTCCGCCAGCTTTACGGCCACCGCAATGCCCGACAAATTATCGTTGCACATAGCAGGATGGCATACATGACATGAGACCAGAATCTCATCCGAAGTTTCACCCGGCAAATAGACCTCGCCATAGGTGAGTGACCCGGCTTGAAGACTCGAGTCGATGACAACCTCATATTCGTCATCGGACAGTCGTTCGAGATCTGCGTGCCGAAGGCAAAATCCCCAGTTCTCCTTGTAATAGGATGTTCTGTAAGGAATCCACTCGGGATGGTCCGGCAGCGTGAATAAATGGGGCCTGAGATCCGCCAATGCCATCTTCTTCCTGACGGGCGAACTGTAGCTCATCAGATGTAAATTGTGCGCTTTGAAATCGATGACTCGCTTCCCCTCCCGGTTCATGACATAGGCGTCGACTACGTTCCACTCCAACGGAACCGTCCAATCAAATACTTTGGTTCCACTAGGAACCTCATGCATTTCAAGGGAAATACGCTTTTGGATTGCTCGGAGAGTTTCCCTGACCCCTCCACCGGTAATGCTCCGACATATTGGATAAAGCTCCGCCATGAAGTTATGAAATTCCTTGCCTAGATCTCCACCTCTCGATGCTTCGTTGGGGCCAGTAGATGTCATGCCGGCAATGCACCACCCTTGAAAAATGCTGGCCACGTTCGATCTTTCTCCGACATGACCTCAATAGATGCAGGCCAGGCAATCTTGAATGCCGGATCATCCCAGCGAAATCCTCGGGCACTAGTAGGCACATGGAACTCCGAGATGCAGTACGACACTTCGCTGTTGTCTTCAAGCGTGAGAAACCCATGAGCACAACCCTTTGGAATATAGACAGCCCGGCGATTGTCTGCCGAGAGCGTTATTCCGACATAGTGACAATACGTCGGCGAGGCAGACCGTAAATCGACGATGACATCATAGATGGCGCCGACCGTGCAACGAACCAACTTCACTTCCTCATTTGGAGCGGATTGATAATGAAGCCCGCGCATGGTGCCTTTCCGAGCGTTCACCGAAATGCTTGACTGTACCCAGGTGATCGGAAGTCCATGAGCCTCGAACTCCCGTTGGCACCAAGTCCTCATGAACATTCCTCGCTCATCTCGTACCGGCTCAGGGTCGATCAGGAGGACACCCTTGAGGGCGGTTTCTGTGAAAATCATGAATACACTTGCACTTCAGGAATCGGAACGACAAATTTTCCTCCCCACTCCCGGATGAAGCTCATCTGCTGCATGACTTCTTCCCGAATATTCCAAGGCAAAATCAGAAGATAGTCGGGGCGTGTGTCACGCACTCGTTCCGGGTTATAAATTGGGATATGGACGCCGGGAAGAAAACGCCCTTGTTTATGTGGGCTCCGGTCTACCGTGTAGTCAACGAGGTCCGTCCGAACCCCGCAATAGTTAAGCAATGTGTTCCCCTTTGCGGGAGCCCCATAACCTACAACGTGCTTACCCTCCTGTTTCGCAGAGAGGAGAAAGGACAGGAGCTTTCTCTTCGTCGCCTCAACTTGCGGACCAAACGACAGATAGTGATTCAGCTGGGCGAATCCGGCGGTTTCTTCTCGCGATTTTAGTTCCTTTGCCCGCGCCTCTATGGGCTTGGACATATCGTCATTATGGCAAGCATAGATTCGTAGAGACCCACCATGCGTTGATAGCTCCTCTACATCGAATAGTTTCATTCCATGACGAGCAAATACCTGCTCAACCGCCAAGAACGAAAAATAGGAAAAATGTTCGTGATAGATGGTGTCAAACTGGTTCTGCTGCATCAGTTGAAGCAGGTGGGGGAATTCCATGGTAATCAGGCCCATCGGCTTCAGCAGCACCTTGAGCCCATTCACGAAATCATTCAGATCCGGGACATGGGCCAGCACATTGTTCCCGATAATTAGATCAGCAACCCACCCGTCAGCAGCTAAATCCAGAGCCGTCTTCTCTCCGAAGAAGGCCACCTTTGTAGGAATCCCCTTCTCCTTCGCCACTTCAGCGATATTGGAGGCAGGCTCGACTCCCAGCACAGAGATGCCCCGCGACACGAAGTTCTGCAAGAGATATCCGTCGTTGCTGGCAATCTCCACAACCTTGGAACTGCGATCCAGTCTGAATCGACCTACGATCATGTCGACATAGGCCTTTGCGTGTGCCAACCAGGAATCCGAAAATGATGAAAAATACGCATAGTCCGAAAAAATATCGTGAGGCGTTGAGAATTGCATTAGCTGAACCAGGAAACACTTCTCGCAAACAAAGACATGCAATGGATAGAAGGGCTCCATGCAATTCAACTGGTCAGGCTTAATGTAGGAATTGGCCAATGGAGACATACCAAGATCGACAAACGTACGCTCAAGCGTCGCACCGCAAGACCGACACCCTGCTTGCCCCATACTGATATTCCCTCCTACTAACAAAGGATGTTTCGCACCGCCCAATACCCAATGCGACCCCCAACCACGTCCTCAAGCATTGCTTCGCTCTTTCCACACTAGGTCGTCTGTCAATTGCCCACTCTCCCGCAGTCGTTTTAATGTGACGAGTCGTATCAACTCGCCCGTCCGGAACTCATGGTCACGAAACTGCATGGCCATGAGCCCATCACGGAGATCCTTCACAGCACTCTGAAGGTCAACCATAGGGAGAAATCCTTGCGCCAGCTTTGAGAACTTGTCAAAGTTCACTCGATATGAGCGCTTATCTGGTTGCGCATCTTTATTGATCGAAACCTCGACGTTCGGCACAAGATTGGCTACAGCTGTCGCCAAATCCTTGACCTGATAATTCCATGCGTCGCTCCCCACGTTGATTGTCAGAAAGGACCCACCATCACGATGGTCTCGCTGCACGGCCCAATCGATTGCTCTTGCCATATCTTTCACGTGTATCAAAGGGCGCCATGGTGTACCATCACTCAGAATATTGATGCGTTTTGACGCAAGCGCACCGGCCACAAAATCATTCAACGCAAGGTCCAATCGCAACCGATCACTCATGCCGCACGCTGTTGCAAACCGAAGGCAGGTCGCTGAAAAACTTTCCGACGCAAGCGATGCCAGGTCCTGCTCAGTCTGAACTTTCGATTTGGCATAGGCCGTAAGAGGATTCAGAGCATCTTCTTCTCGGCGGGGGCCACCTTCGGCAAATCCGTACACACTACAGCTCGATGCGAACACAAACTTCTTCACGCCTGCTCGCTTTGCTTTTCGCGCAAGATCGATACTCGCTCGATGGTTTATATCAAGAGTAACCTTTTCAAACGTGGCGCCCATAGGATCGTTCGAAATGGCACAGAGATGTACGATGGCGTCGATTCCGTGCAGAATCTCCTCAGGAACCTGTCGGATATCCCCGAAATATTGCTGATCGGCCAGACTTTCAGGAAGTCGAGAAGCACCCGTTAAGCAATGCGCAAAGTAACCCATATCGTAGCCGATGAGCATTGTCTGAGGATGGGACTCTCGCAAACGGCGCAGTACCAATGGGCCAACATAGCCCATGTTGCCTGTAACTAGAATCTTCATACCCTACCCTCCGATCTTAACCGCCCCTGTTTGGCCGAAGACATAACCTGAGCTAGTCAGTCCACCACATGGAATACCGAATGAGGCAGCATTCACTCACTGCGTCGAATGCTAGGCGATTCTCAAGGCTAAGTCGACTCTCAGCTTTCGCTCCCTGGCATTCCTACCACAGGAAAGACCAAGACCTTCTCAGCCCTTTCCACACAGTTACATGACGAACGAAAGGATACGAAACGGTCGGAAAGTTCCTAGCCTTACCATACTTTCCAGGGAGCCTTTGATGACTGCCAAAGCTCCTCCAAGTAATTCTTCTCTTTCAGCGTATCCATACAGGACCAGAAACGATCATGCCGAAAGCCCATCAATTGATTATCATTCGTGAGTTGTTGGATAGGATCCTTCTCCCACACGGTCTCATCACCTTTAATATAATCAATGGCCTTGGGCTCAAGGACATAGAAGCCGCCGTTGATCCAGCCTTCCTCTCCATGAGGTTTTTCTTTGAAGTCGACAATGTGATCGTGATCAAACACAAGCCGTCCGAATCTAGAAGGAGGCAGGACTGATGTCACTGTGGCTAACTTTCCGTGAGACTTGTGGAACTTGATGGTGGCTTGAATGTCGACATCTGAAACCCCATCTCCATACGTAAACAGAAACGTTTCATTCTCACCTATCCATTTTTTCAGTTGTTTAAGCCGACCACCCGTCTGGGTGTGCAGACCGGTATCAACGAGATGCACTTTCCAGTCTTCGTGCCGTTTCCCGTCATGAATCGTCGTCTTTCCACTCTCAAGATCGACCGAAATATCTTTATTGAACGCATAGAAGTTGAGGAAATATTCCTTGATCATCTCTCCCTTGTAGCCAAGACCGATAACAAATTCCTTTATCCCGTGAGCAGCATAAATCTTCATAATATGCCACAGGATCGGTTTCCCACCGATTTCCACCATAGGTTTCGGTCGCAGGGTGGTCTCTTCGGATAGCCGAGTTCCCCATCCTCCTGCAAGAATCACTGCCTTCATATTCATTATCCTCCTTGGGTTAGGCTTCCAACACTTGGAAGGAATTCCCTATCGAAAGCCTTAAAGAACGAATCGACAATCGAAATGTTAATGTTATGGAGTTCACGCTGCAGCATCCGAAATTAGCTGATCAATCTCTAACACAACTCGCGCCTGGAGGGCGAGTGTGCGCAGAAACACCATCGCCCTTTGATGCCCAGACATCTGTCGCATAAACACGGCCTCAAGCCCGACGAATGGGCCATCCCTAATTTGAACAAGCTGGCCACTACTTAGCTCCTTCGGCCTCTCCAGTACACACACTTCAGGACCTGGCAATCTACTCTTGATGGCATCAATAATCGCAATATCGACCTCTACAGGAGTCGCACCGAACTCCACAATCCTCCGAACTCCTCTGGCATAAGTCACCGCTCGATAGTGCTCCGATAGATTGATTCGGACGAATAGATACCCCGGGAAGAGAGGAGCAATGACGGTTCTTACCTTGCGTCGAATAACCCTCTGTTCTTGCAATAGTGGCAAGAAAGACTCCACTCCCATGCGGCGGAGATTCTGCTCGGCTTGCTTTTCGTGCTTTGACTTCGTACTAAGTACATACCATCGCATCTCGCAACATCTTAATCTATCCGAAAAAGAATCGTTCATCGCTCACGCCTCCCGACTGCGTGATTTAAAGCCTGAACAGGCTACCGCCATCCCGGGATCAACCGGATCTTAAGCTCTCCAGTAAACTATGCTCCTCAAGGCAATTTACTATGAGAAAGCTGTCTGCACAAGACAACGGCGATTCTTCGTGGAGAAACCCTCAATCAATGCCACACTCATTGATGCCTACACCAGCAGCTCAAAACTTTGAGTTTTCTGATACAGCTCCTTCACCCTCACGGGACAACGTGAAGGATATGTCGCTCCCTACAACTCATTCTCGAACTTCTCATTATCCAAGCATTAGCCTTTTGGACATCACCCGACATCACCCATTAGGAGACTGGCGATTCCCGCAGCAAAATACGAGCTTGTGGACTGCCTAGATACTCAAGACACAATGGTGCAGATCTCGGCCAGAAACCCACGCATGGTACTCAATCATCTTGATTGATATCCACTACCTTGCGCAGCCAGCCGATGCGCGCAGGATAACTAGAACATGAACTTAAGTCCTACGAAATAGGTGACGTGGCTGCTTGAATCCCCAATCGGAAGTTTTCTTGTCCAGCGTACCTCAGCAAGCGTTGGTGTGTCAGCAATCGTTATGGGTGTCGGCACGTAGACTTTCAATACCTGCTTAATATCCGGGGCTTGGTCCATAAGAACCAACATGCCTCCGCTACTTATATTCAGTGATAGCGCTTTACCCCCCTTAACAAGATTAGCATCCCCTGCCTCTAGCGCTGTCATCTCATAAAGAATTGGCCTCAGCAGTGCCGCTCGCTCACTATGGTTTTCATAGCTATCCTTTATCGGCCAGTCCCATTCCATTGGCGTCACATCCATTCCTTCCCCCCCTCATACATAATAAAGAAATCGTTGTACGACTTTTCCCATTTCATCGGCGGTCTTAACCTGCACATAAGCTATCCACCATTCAGTAAGGCGGTGCTCAAGCTAGTCCACTAACCTGACCCCAAACCTATGTGGAATATATGTACCGCTTCCAGAATCAACAATACCGATGATGTAGGCTGCTTTCCCAAAGGTATATGTTGACTCCCCCGAAAGTGTTAGGTACTATTCCTGTATTCCAAGCTTGTTATCGGTCAAGCTAAGCTATTTGCCATTGAGGTTCGATACTGCACTACGTTTTGACCATCTTTTGATGCCCTGATCTTATTATGCCAGAACCAGCTAAAGGTATTGACCAAACCGATGCTCTTGCTGATCAGCGGGCAGGGTCTGGGATAGTGGTGCTGTCGGCATCTATGCAACTCCTACACATGAATCGACAAGCCACGGAACTCGCCAAAAAAATCAACGCCGTCGAGCATGGAAGAACGACCACGATTTCAGCGCATGGAGTCCTCCCGACGGCCCTGACTGAACTTTGCGCAGAAATTATTAAAGCGCTTCACATACGAACAGAAGCCAAGGATTGGGAACAATTCGAACTCAAGCGTGTGACAGGCGATCCTAATCAGCCCATCCTTCTGAGAGGCTTCGGTTTGCCAGATCGAGGAGGCATCCAAAACGCCAGGCTTGTGGTTACCATGGAAGAATTAGGGCGAAAACAAAACCTCAATACCGAACATGCTCGAGAACGTTTTCAGTTGACTAACCGCGAGCAGTCAGTTGTGGAACATCTGGCAAAGGGGTGGACCAACAAAGAAATCGCCAATGCCCTCCTGATCACTGAACAAACTGTCAAAGAACACATTAAGCACATCATGCGAAAGACCAACGCGACCACCCGTACTGGAATTCTCGTTCACATCTTCAACTCTTGACGCTCTTAATCCTCTAAGGCCTTCCCGATTTTTCAAGCTCCTCACGCTGTGTCAATAGCGCAACAGTGAGTTGAGATTGACACAATTCTACTCAGATGATTCAAGAGATATTTCTTATTTCAATTGCAGTTACAGAGTACATCTGCATGGCCTGCAATTTGCAAATCCGAATACCATTAGACGGAGGGTGGATAACATGAACTGCCGTATGTTCACAAAAGGCCTGGCGCTGAGGTTATTGGGGACGGTAGTCCTTGCTTCCGGTTGTACAACCGGTCCTTCATCCCAATTAACAGAACTAAAAAATAGCGGCTTCATGTCACTGTGGAATACCTATGCCGATTGTAAATCAACCTCTAACTTAGCCCAGGCAACTTCAGATGTGACGCAACTGCGTTTGGCTAGCCAAATAGCAGAGGCACGTGAAGGGTTTGTCTTGCCGCTGCCAACTCACCTTGAGCGGCTAGTGGCCAATCCAACGAGTCGGGTTGCAGTCGATGTAGAGGCGATGGCTGCTGCTTGTGCTCTACACACTGGAGAGCTCGCCTTTAATCAAGGGAAGACCGATATCGCTCGTGATCTTCTTGTTTCGGTCATCACGCTTCATAAGGAAGAAGGTTCCTATTACGTCCTAAGGGCAAAGACGTTGCTGGCAAGACTTGGGCATGGGGTCAACGTTTCCTTCAACGCTCGCTAGTTCTCTTTTTTCCCTCCCTGCAGTCCTCGATATAAATCTACATAGAGTTTCGCAGATCGATCCCAAGACAGATCGACCGTCATCCCTGTATGGATCAAGGATTGCCATGTCTGCTGCTCTTTGTACACATGAAGCGAGAGTACGAGCGCGGAGAGGAGAGAGTCCGTCGAAGCATCAATGAAGTGAAAACCAGTTGCACACCCAGATTTGACCGTTGAAGGTCGAAAGGGAATAACAGTATCCGCCAATCCTCCGGTACGGCGCACAATAGGCACCGTGCCATAACGAAGACTATACAGTTGACTTAATCCACATGGCTCATAGCGAGACGGCATGATTAACATGTCCGACCCAGCTTCAATGCGATGCGCCATTCCCTCGTTAAAGCCAAGACATAAGCCGATTCGATCAGGATATCTGGCTTTGGCTGCAATAAATTGCTGTTCCAGATGGTGATCCCCCGTACCAAGCACGACAGTTTGTATGTCTAAGGACATGAGTTCGGGAAGCACATCTATCAAAAGATCAAAGCCCTTCTGAAATGTCAGCCGACCGATCACAGCCAATAAGGGAACATCACGATTCGGCAGTTCCAGCTCCCTCTGTAGCGCTCGCTTGCATGCTCGTTTTCCCGACAAATCAGTAGCCGTATACTGTGCCGGCAAGTAGGAATCACTCTCTGGATTCCAGGCATCGACATCGATACCATTTGTAATCCCTTTGACACCATCCGCACGACTTGCCAGCACACCTTCAAGACCACATCCATATTCTGCGGTCATGATCTCCTGCGCATAGGTAGGACTCACCGTGGAAACAGTATCTGAAAAAATGATGCCGCCCTTCAGACAATTGACCGACCCATAGAACTCGAGGCCACTCGGGGAAAACAGTGACGGAGGAAGCCTTAGCTTCGCAAACTGCTGGCCAGGAAAAACTCCTTGATACCCCATATTGTGCAGAGTCATGAGCACTTTCAGCTGATCGAGTCCCTTATACTCGTGAGGAAGCGCTTTCAGATACACTGCGCACAAAGCCGTCTGCCAATCGTGCAAGTGCAGCACATCAACCTTCTCTCCTCGGGTTTCCATCAACCCACGCACTATTTCGAGGACCGCACGGCAGAAGAGGATAAACCGCTCGAGGTTGTCCGGATAATCCTGATGGTCTTGTTGGTAGAGTCCCGGGCGATCAAAATAGGGATCGTACCGCACGAATAGTACTCGCAACCGATGCAATGCACCTGTCACCGGTACGTTCTCTTCTTCCACCGTTACATCGACAGGCTTTCCATCAACCGGAATAGAAAGTCGCATAGCCAATTGACGAGACTCACCGGTTACTCGACCTCGGTAATCGGGCATCACCAATATCACACGATGCCCCAACTTCGTCAGCTCGATCGCCAACGCGCCGACCACGTCGGCTAATCCGCCCGTTTTGGCATACGGAACGGCCTCAGAGGCCGCCATTACGATGTTCAAACCACCTCCTGATGCTGATGTCATGCGGGGTATTGGGCGGAAGACCTAGGGTCGAGAACCTTCGTCAAGCCTGGTCTTGAATCGATCCTCATAGGCCCAGGTTTTTGCAATGGCATGCAACTCCTCGGCCTTGAGCTCTTCCTTATAGGCCAGGCGATCATCGAGAAATACCAGGAGCCAACCACGATCGGGATATGCGAAATACACTCCTTCGCCCGCATGCACGCCAGCTTTCCATCCCCTCGGAGCCTCTCCTGTTGCCACGCGCGATCGAGGAATCACGCTGAAGTCCGGCATGACAAAAAAATGGCTGAACTCACTATGATAAAGCGGCGGTTTCCCCCAGGCGTTTACGACTGCCATCGTAGTAATTTGATCCAGCACCAGATTATTGGCTTGCACCAGTTGCTCTTGCTGCTCCAGCGTCGGCAGGCTCTTGCAACCCACGATCAATCCGAGTACCAATACTCCACCTAGGCACCGTATCGCGGTCATCAGGGCAACAGACATGTTGGTCACGTTCTATCCTCGCTTCACATGAGCCGTCTGGACTTTGGCTCAACTGGCTTCACTGGCTGACAGACGTCGCACTGACACAATTGTCGTAGCAATGAATAGGAATAGATACCGGTATCGTGGCCGTCACTCCATTTGAACTGAAACGCGTAGCGCCCCACCGACTCAATGTCCTGGAGCATAATCAAGATCGGCACATCCTCTGACTTGAGACGGCGCTCGCCTGTCCACTCGTCGACACAGGCCGCGCAGGGACAGTGCTGCCGCAGATAACTAACCGAATACATCCCCTTATGGCCATCGCTCCACTGAATCCCCAACACTCCCTTGTCGAGCCACTCCATATCTCGAGGCTCCAGAGCAGTGGCTGTCATGTGTTCCCCTCTCATGGTGTCTTATTCATCCTGGCGATGCGAACGACAGGAAGTCAACAGGTGGTAGCCGTTTCCCGGCAACTACCGTGACGTACCCTTCAATCGCTTCCTCCACCTCATTCCGCACTTGCCCCGTTGCTCGCAACCGCGTGAGTACCGTAGGAGCCAGCCGAATGGCTTGCTGGAGAAACAACAGGCTGCCTCGTGAGAATGCGACACATCGAACCCGTTGACGGGCGACACAGCTCAGACACACAAGGCCTCCGGCGCTCGGAGAAAATTGAGGTTCTCCAACGAAGTGCGTCTTCCCACAGGCGGCGCAATGATCGGTCTGCGGGCGAAACCCCGTCAATCCAAGCAGTCTGATCTGAAACAGGAGCGCCGTAAAGGTCGGGTCTTCACTTTCCTGAAGCAAGGCGAGGCCCTGCTCCAAGCTATCAAACAAAAGCGGGTCAGGATCTCCATCCGGAGTGATCGCTGCAACGACATTGACCATTCTCGCCGCCGATGCCATTAAGCGAAGGTCTTCCCGCAACATCTGAGAAGATCGTACCAAATCGACCTGTGAAATCCGAAACAGAGAGTCCCCTGTTTTCTCAAACAGATTCAGACGACACACGCTAAATGGTTCGATCGCAGCCCCAAAGCGGCTTTTCTGACGGCGGGCACCACGGGCGACCCCTCTGATTTTACCCAGACTTTTAGAGTACACCGTGACGATTCGATCGGCGTCCCCCCACTTGCGGCTCCGTAGAATGATCGCTGTCGTCTTTACCAGAGGCACAGCTCTCTCCCCTCCCAACTTCGGTTGAGGCACGAGGATGCACCAGTCCTTGTCACCGGAGATAGTCTAAGAAAAGGGTGGCCAAGGTCAGATAGATTGTAATCCCGGTGATGTCGTTTGCCGTCGTGACAAAAGGACCGGCAGCAACGGCCGGATCGACCCCCACGCGTTTGAGCAGAATCGGCATAATCGTGGCCATGCTGGTCGACACCAGAAATGCAGTGATCAGTGAAGCCCCGAGCACCATGCCTAAAAACCCTTGATGCAAAACCCAGGCGACCAGTGTCAGTGTCACACCGCAGGCCACCCCCATGACCAAGCCGATCTTCGCTTCACGAAAAAAGATAGGCCATACATGAGTGAGTTCCACAGAGCCGGTGGCCAACCCTCGGATAATCAGCGTCGAGGACTGCAACCCTACATTCCCACCCATCGCCGCAATCACAGGGATAAAACTCACGATCGACACCACCTCCTGGATCGTATAACGAAAATGCCAAAGGATCGCACCGGACAGCAGACTGCCGACTAAGTTGGTAAAGAGCCATGGCAAGCGCAGTTTCGCCGAGCCGAAGCTCGACGGCTTCAAGCCCGTGTCTTCCTCAATTGCCCCGGCCATTTTCAACATGTCTTCGGTCGCTTCTTCTCGGATCACATCGACCACATCATCGACCGTGATGATACCCACGAGTCTGCCGTCCCGTTCCACCACCGGAATCGCCAGCAAGTTATAGCTGGCCACCTGGCGCGCGACCTCTTCTTGATCCATGTCGATCGCCACACTCATCACCTCTCGGGCCATGATATTTTTCAGTGGCGTCGTCGGAGGGACCGTGATCAGCTGTCGGAGCGAGAGAACACCAACCAGACGATCATCCTTGTCCGTCACATAAATATAGAACACCATTTCCGCATCGGTCGCTTGTTGTAACCGACGGATCGCTTCCTGTGCAGTGGCATCCTCCGGCAAGGAAAAGAACTCCGTGGTCATGATCGCACCTGCCGTATCCTTTGGATATTTAAGGATGTCGGCAACCTCGGTCGAATCCTCGGTCTTCATCAGGGCGAGAATTTCTTTGCCGCGCTCTTCGGGAAGAAATCCGAGAATGTACGCCACGTCGTCTGGACCGAGGTCTTTCAAGAGCCACGCGATGTCGGAATGCAACAGATCTGCGAGTACTTGTTGGATGCTTTCGCCGTCGAGCTCACTAAGTGCTTGCCCGCGCTTGCCTTCACCACGGACCAGTTCGAAGATCTCTCGTTTTTCCTTCGGAGAGGAGAGATGGGTCACGACTTTGGCAATGTCCGCGGGGTGCATACGCCCCAACATCTTGGAGAGGTTCGTGATGGCTCCGCGGCGCAGCAACTTTTGCACGGACTGGATCACAATGTCCGATTTTGTCTGCCCACGTTCAGTCTGATCACGCAAAACTTCACGCAGCACATCGCGTTCGGACTGGTGCGGTCGCTGGTCCGGTGCTTGTGGCTCTATCGGTCGTTCCATCGGCTGCATCATTCCTTAGTAACCCAACTCCACCAAGGTCTGCTCGTCCTCACGCCAAGATTTTCTGACCTTCACCCACAGCTCCAGAAACACTTTCATACCGAACAGCCGTTCCATGTCCAGCCTGGCCTGTGTGCCGATCAATTTCAAACGCTCTCCTTGTTTGCCTATCAGGATGCCCTTCTGCGTGTCTCGCTCCACCAAAATCGACGCCCGAATCTTCGCCAGCTTGCCCTCCTCGACGAATTCATCGATCTCGACTGCGACCGCATACGGCACCTCCTCCTCCGTCTCTTGCAGCACCTTTTCACGGATCATCTCAGCCGCCAGCGTTCTCATGGTCTGATCGGTCATCACATCGTCGCCGTAGGCTCCTTCTGCCGACGGAAGATAGGGAACCGTCACGGCCAGCAACCGATCAACATTGTCGTCGACCTGAGCAGAAACCGGCACCACCTCCGTCCATTCGAAGAGCTTGCCATACCGTTCGAGAGTTGGGAGCAGTTTCTGTTTGTTGACAAGATCAATTTTCGTGATGACAAGGATGACCGGACGCAGCCGTTTGGCCAACGCCTCCTTCATATGCTTGATAGCAATCAGATCTCCGGGACCCGGAAGACTGGTCGCATCCATAAGCATGTACAAGAGATCCGCCTCCTCCAAGGTCTCCACGGCAGTACGCAGCATGCGCCGATTGAGCAAGTGCTCCGGTTTATGAAGCCCCGGCGTATCGAGAAAGGCAATTTGTGCACCGTCCACATGCACGACACCCATAATGCGGGTCCTTGTGGTCTGGGGCTTACTCGACACAATCGAGATTTTTTCACCCAACAGGCAATTGAGCAGCGTCGACTTCCCGACATTAGACCGTCCGATGATCGCAACTGTTCCAAACTTCATGGCTTTGACAACGACTCCGGTTTCTTGTCAGGGTCTGGCACCAACTGATAGACAGTCTCTCCCTTACGCACGTACCCCAACTGTTCTCGAGCCAACTGCTCGATTTTAGCGGGGTCATGCTGGAGACGAGTAATATCGTGCTGCAGTGTGGCACTTTCTCGGCGTAAGCTCGAGAGTTCTTGTTCCAGATTCCATGCATGATCACGCATAGAGAGATACCGCGTCAGACCCATGTCTCCGGAAAACAACCCCACGAATAACCACACACAGCCACCCGCGCCGATCACCTGCATAACGATAAGGACGCGCTGTCGCCATTCCAGCCACTGCCGTCCACGATTCTGTTTGATAATCATCTGTGCATCCGGCGACGACGGAACCAGCTAGGCCCTGACCTGCACGGCCTCTCGACCACGATAGAGCGCCACGGCTCCCAGCTCTTCTTCGATTCTGAGCAATTGGTTATATTTCGCCACACGATCCGTGCGGGATAAGGATCCCGTCTTGATCAATCCGCTATTCGTCGCAACCGCCACGTCCGCAATCGTGGTATCTTCGGTCTCACCGGATCGGTGTGAAATGATCGCTGTATAGCCTGATCGTTTCGCAAGTTCGATCGCATCCAAGGTTTCCGTCAGGGTCCCGATCTGATTGAGCTTGATCAGGATCGAATTTCCGATTCTCTCCTTGATGCCCTTCGAAAATATTTCGACGTTCGTGACAAAAATATCGTCCCCAACGAGCTGCACCCTTTCGCCCAGCTTCTCCGTGAGGACCTTCCACCCCTTCCAATCCAGTTCGCTCAACCCGTCTTCGATCGAAAGGATCGGATAGCGGTCCAAAAGCTTGCCGTAGTAGCTGATCATCTCATCCGAGGAACGCTCCGGATTCTTTTCCGCTTCGAGAACATACCGTCCCTTGTCATAGAATTCGCTCGCCGCGCAGTCCAACGCCAACGCGACATCTCGCCCAACCTTATAACCCGCTTCCTCGATGGCCTGAGAGATCAGACTCAGCGCTTCTTCGTTCGATTGCAGATCTGGGGCGAACCCACCTTCATCCCCCACGGCCGTGTTGAGCCCCTTCTTCTTCAAGAGAGCCTTTAACGAATGAAAGACCTCGGTGGCCATGCGGAGGGCTTCACTGAATCGGCTTGCACCGACGGGCATGATCATGAACTCTTGGAGGTCCAATCGATTATCGGCATGCGCTCCGCCGTTGATAATGTTCATGAGCGGCACGGGCAGTACTCGAGCATTCGCCCCTCCGAGATAACGATAGAGTGGCTGCCCCGTTTCATTCGCCGACGCCTTTGCCACGGCTAGCGACACACCCAAGATCGCGTTGGCGCCCAGCTTACTTTTGGTTTTCGTCCCATCCAACGCAATCATGGCCCGATCGACGCCGGCCTGATCGAATGCGTCCTTACCGAGTAATTCCGGAGCAATGACCTTGCTGATATTCGAGACCGCCTTTGAGACGCCCTTTCCCATCCACCGTTTCTTGTCACCGTCGCGGAGTTCGATTGCTTCTTTTTCCCCGGTTGATGCACCGGATGGCACAGCCGCCCGCCCCTTCGCGCCGCTTTCGAGCGTCACTTCGGCTTCAATCGTCGGATTGCCACGTGAATCGATAATCTGTCTGCCCTTGATTTCTCTAATCGCGCTCATAATCTCTCCGCTCCAGTTGGCAAGTTATCTCTCATCCCAGCTTCTTCCTTAACAACTCATTCACCTTTCCCGGATTCGCTTTTCCCCCGCTCGCCTTCATCACCTGTCCGACTAAAAACCCCAAGACTTGTTGTTTCCCCTCTTTGAACTGCGCGACCTGCGCTGGATTCTTGTTCAACGCCTCAGTAATGATCTGCTCTAGCGCCCCTTCGTCTGAGACCTGTGTTAACCCTTTTTCCTGCACAATCTGTTCAGGAACCTTCCCACTGCTGTAGAGTTCTGGAAAGATTTCACGGGCGACTTTCAGGCTGATGACCCCTTTGTCCACCATCTGCAACAGGCTCACCAACCGTTCAGGCGTGACAGGCGACGCTGAAATATTAGTCCCAGAGTTGTTCAACTCTCTCATCAACTCTCCCATCACCCAATTACTCACGATCTTGGGTTGAGGGAACTGCTCCGCGCAGGTTTCGAAATACTCCGCCATGCCTTTCGAAGCCGTCAGGATAGTGGCGTCATATTCCGGCAACCCATAGTCCGAAACGAATCGCTTCGTCCGCACAGCCGGCAGTTCGGGCAAGCGGCTACGGAATCCATCGATCCACGCTTGATCCAACTTCAACGGCACCAGATCCGGATCAGGGAAATAGCGGTAGTCATGGGCTTCCTCTTTGGAACGCATGACCGCCGTTTCCCCACGCTCGATATTCCAGAGCCTCGTTTCCTGGCGGATTGTGCCCCCCTCATTCAATACTTTGGTCTGCCGTCTGATCTCATACTCGACCGCGTCCTTCACATACTTGAAGGAGTTAATGTTCTTCAGTTCGACTTTCGTCCCAAACTCCTTCTGGCCAGACGGACGCAGCGACAAGTTCGGCTCACACCGAAAGCTCCCCTCCTCCATGTTGCCGTCACAGACATCAAGATACATTAAGATTTCCCGCAACCCTTTGAGATAGGCCACCACCTCGTCAGCCGTATGCATGTCTGGTTCCGTCACGATTTCCAACAGCGGTGTGCCGGCGCGATTCAGATCGACCCGGCTCCCATTGGTACCGGTCTCATGGATGTTCTTCCCGGCATCCTCTTCTAAATGTGCACGACGAATGCGGATGCGTTTCGTCTCCCCGCCACTGTCGCGAACCTCAATCCATCCATGCTCGCAAATCGGGGACTCATATTGGGAAATCTGATATCCCTTGGGAAGGTCCGGATAGAAATAGTGCTTTCTCGCGAATCGATTGTTCGCCGCGATCGTACAGTTCAGCGCCAAGCCGGCACGAACCGCCATTTCGACTGCCATTCGGTTGATGACGGGCAAGCTTCCTGGCAGACCAAGACAGACCGGACAGGTCTGACTGTTGGCCGACAGACCGAATGTCGTGCCGCACCCGCAGAACATCTTGGAGTTGGTCCGCAGTTGTGCGTGGACCTCCACTCCGATGACTGTCTCAAAAATCATCCTCGATCAGGCCCCTCATCGGAGGTGCGACCGCGTTCGCGCCTCATGGCTTCACGTCCAGCATCGAATGCCTCTCGCAGCACCGACTGCTTCGTTTCGACAAACTCCTTGCCCTGATCAACGACTTCTTCAAACACCTCACCGGCGCGCCCAGCAAGATCTCGAAGATCGTGTTCCGCACGACGGGCATACCCCCGAAGTCGATCACGCGATTCGCTCCCTGCTTGCGGCGCCAACAACAATGCCGCGACCGCACCCATCGCGGCCCCGCTCAGAAAAGCTAGAAAGACCGCCGCTGATGTTCCTCGTTCACCCGCCATTGTGTGTCCCTCCTTCATGTTTCATGCGTTCCCGTACGACATGAGTGGCTGCTTTGAAACCCGCAACCATGCTCGCCACATTGTTCAACAGCGTCCCGCTTGAACCACGAATGACATTATGGACCTGCTGCACCGATTCGCCGACTTCACCCACTGCATGCAGCAAGACCGCTGCATGTTCAACTCCCTCGCGTGCCTGACTTGTTACGTCGTTCAAATTCTGGCTTATCGCACGCAATTCAACCACCAGGGCAGGCAGCTCAGTGTTCATCTTGGCCAGCAGCTGTTCGGACTCAGCGACAGTCTTTCGAACCTGCATCAAGACCGGGACGAGATATCCAACCAGCACGGCAAATACTACAGCTACGAGGAGTGCCGCGATCTCAACAATCGTCATAATTGCCTCTTGTCGTGGTTAGTCATCTCCATCCATCCATCTGCCCTCTCTCCGCTTCCTTCTCCGCTATCCTCTACCTGCACCGGCCTACCGTATGGCAGGCTTCTGGCGATGCCATTGCGTCGATTGCTCATACGCATGGGCCGCTCGAAGTATCGTCTCTTCTTCGAACGCTCGCCCGATCAATTGCAGCCCGATCGGAAGTCCCTCTTTACTGAAGCCGCAGGGCAGAGCAATCGCCGGCAATCCAGCAAGATTGACCGAGATCGTGAATATATCGGAGAGGTACATCTGCAGCGGATCTTCGCTCTTTTCACCGAGTTTGAAGGCCGGAGTCGGTGTCGCCGGGGTCACAATGAGATCGACTTCTTTAAACGCAGCGTCGAAATCCTGGCAGACCAACGTTCGTACGGCTTGAGCTTTTCCATAGTACGCATCGTAATACCCGGCGCTGAGCACATAGGTCCCCAGCATGATCCGACGCTTCACCTCCGGGCCAAACCCTTCCTGTCTCGTTTTCATGTAGAGATCCAGAAGATCCTTGGTTTCCTTGGCACGAAAACCGAACTTCACCCCGTCGAAACGAGCAAGATTCGAGCTGGCTTCTGCCGTGGCAATCACATAATACACCGCCACAGCTGCGTCGGTCCTCGGCAAACGGATTTCCTTGATCTCAGCTCCAAGATGCTTCAATTCCTCAATAGCTGCTCTGACCGACTGTTCGACATCCTGATCGAGTCCTTCAGTGAAAAACTCAGCCGGCACACCGACCTTCACAGTTTTGAGATCCCGTTTTTTCAGCGCTTTCATATAGTCCGGAACCGGGCGGTCGACCGATGTGGAGTCCATTGGATCATGCCCTGCAATGGCTTGCAGAAGAAACGCCGCATCGGATACATCTTTCGTGATCGGCCCGATTTGATCCAGCGAGGAGGCAAACGCGACCAACCCATACCGCGACACCCGTCCATACGTCGGCTTCAGTCCGACCACGCCACAGAAGGCTGCCGGCTGCCTGATGGATCCGCCGGTGTCTGAGCCAAGCGCGGCCACACATTCCTCTGCCGCCACTGCCGCCGCTGATCCTCCGCTTGATCCTCCCGGCACACAGCGCAGATTCCAAGGATTCCGGCTGGGGCCGAACGCGGAATTTTCCGTTGATGATCCCATTGCGAATTCATCCAAATTCGTCTTACCCAGTACAATGCACTCCTGTGCACGCAACTTGGCGATGACCGTCGCATCGTACGGCGGCACAAAATTCTGCAACATTCGAGAACTACAGGTCGTAGTGATGCCGTCCGTACAGATATTATCCTTGATGGCGAGAGGCATTCCGGTGAGCGGCTGGGTCTTCCTCCATCCCTTGAGCTTGCGGTCTAAGACGTCCGCCTCCATAAAGGCTGACTCTTGTGCCTGAGTGACGAAGGCCTTTACTTTTGGCTCAACATGGCCAATACGCAAGAAATAGGCGCGCACGATCTCCGTGGCTGTCACTTCCCCTGTCTGGAATTGCTTCTGAAGTTCGCAGAGGGTTAGTTTATGAAGAGACATGAATTTCTCACTACCGACTGGTGAGATGAGCACGAACCGACACGCAGTCTCATCGGTCGATCTGTCCGTGGCGTATCAACTCACCGCTACAATTCGATTTTTTTCATTCACCCGAACGATCTTGGGTGCGTGTTTCTTGATCTCTTCTTCGCCGTAATACTCATAACAAAAGATGATGATCTGATCCCCGACCGCCGCCTTTCGTGCGGTGGGTCCATTTAAAATGATCTCCCCTTTCCCTCGCATACCGTTGATTGCATAGGTCATGAATCGCTCGCCATTATTCAAGTTCGAGCAGACAATCGCCTCATAGGGAAGGATCCCGGCCGCCTCCATCAAGTCTTGATCGATTGTCAGGCTGCCTTCATAGTCAAGATGGGCACCTGTCACTGTGGCACGGTGAATTTTCGAACGTAGCATTTGTCGAAACATGTATCTTCCCGTTATTCGTCAATCGCTGCATGCTTTCGTTGTGGTCAACGTGCGAGTCGGCTACCTGACGATTAACGCTCCTCTAGAATTTTAGGGACAACAAACCCATCCACTTCACGTTCCGGCGCATTCGCCAACGCCTGTTCTGAAGACAGCGATGGACGCACGATGTCTTCACGAAACACCTTCACGTGCCCCATGACAGTCGCGGTTGGTTCGATCCCCGTCGTGTCGTACTGACTCAACGTATCGACATGCCCGAGAATCTGAGTCAACTGTTTGGCAAATGTCTCTTTTTCAGCCGCGCTCACCGCCAATCTCGCCAGCTGCGCCACCTTCTCAACATCCTTTTGCGTAATCTCCACGCTTCTTCCCCTTCCCCTAATGAGGCGTGAAGATAGGGTCTCTTACTGCGCGCATTCAACGAGGACCTTCTGAGGCCGCGCGTTGAGCGAGCACAGGGACCCTACCTTCGCACCTCATTCCACCGTCACGCTTTTTGCCAGATTCCTCGGCTGATCGACGTCCGCCCCGCGCAATACTGCGATATGATACGCAAGGAGCTGAAGCGGGATAGTAAACAACATCGGCGAGATCAGCGGGTGGGTATCAGGAACGGTAAACACCGCATCCGCAATCTTGCCCAGCTCCCGCTCTCCTTCTGCCACGAAGGCAATCACCGGTGCGTGTCGCGCTTTTACTTCCATCAGATTGCTGACCGTTTTGTCATACAGTTTGTCTCGGGGCGCCAAGACCACGACCGGCATATCCTTGTCGATCAACGCAATCGGACCATGCTTCATCTCGCCCGCCGCATAGCCTTCGGCATGGATATAAGAAATCTCTTTCAGCTTCAGCGCGCCTTCCAGTGCGATCGGATAGTTGATCCCGCGTCCCAAGAATAAAAAGTTACGCTTCTTGTAATATCGCTTAGCAATCGCCACGATTTCAGCCTCTCGCTGCAACACGCGCTCGACTAATACCGGCAACTGCACCAACCGATCTAACCAGGCTTTTCCGTCTGCAACCTTCATCACATTACGAACTCTGGCAAAATGCAAGGCCAGCAAATACAGCGCCGTGAGCTGCGCGGTAAACGCTTTGGTCGATGCGACGCCGATTTCCGGCCCGCAATGCGTGTACAGCACCCCGTCCGACTCACGCGCCAAGGTGCTGCCGACAACGTTCACGATGGAGACAACACGCGCCCCTTTTCCCTTTGCTTCTCGCGCAGCAGCCAGCGTATCAGCCGTCTCTCCGGACTGAGAAATTGTGACAAATAGATCGTTCTTCCCGACGAGCGGATCGCGATACCGAAACTCGCTCCCGATATCCACCTGAACCGGTGTACGAACCATTTCTTCAAATAAATATTTCCCGACCTGGCCTGCATGCCAAGAGGTGCCACAGGCGACGATCCAAATCCGCTCAACCGCCGCAAACTCCTTCGGTGTGAGACCGATATCCGGTAGATCCGCTTCGCCAGTCTCATAGGAGTACCGTCCGCGCATCGTGTCAAGGATTGTCTGAGGTTGTTCGTGAATTTCTTTCAGCATGAAGTGCGGATAGCCGCCCTTCTCCGCTGCCGATGCATCCCAGGTAATCGTCGACGATTTACGCGCGACGGCATGGCCATCGACGTCGGTGAGGTCCACTCGGGTTTGAGTGACCACCGCCAAATCCCCTTCTTCGAGATAGGTCACTTCTCGCGTGTGAGCGAGCATCGCCATGACATCGGAAGCGATGTATGAGGCGTGCTTGGTCCGCCCAACCACCAACGGGCAGCCTGACCGGGCGGCGATCAAGGTTCCGGGTTCCCGTTCCGAGATGACCGCCAGCGCATAGCTGCCCCGCACGTCCTTCGTCGCGAGCCGCACGGCATCGGCCAACTTATTTTCTTTTTGAAGATACTTGTCGATCAAATGGGCGACTACCTCCGTATCGGTTTCCGATACGAATTTGTAGCCGTCTTTTTGCAATTGCTGTTTTAGTTGCTGGTAGTTTTCAATAATCCCGTTGTGGACCAACACACAGCCTTTGGACCGATGCGGATGGGCATTCTGTTCTGAAGGCTTCCCATGGGTCGCCCAGCGAGTATGGCCGATTCCCACCGTCCCCTTAAGCTCATTGGCCTTGAGCGAATTTTGGAGGTTGACCAGTTTGCCTACGCTCCGTCTGACCGCAATCTTTTCTCCCTGCATGACGGCGACTCCAGAGGAGTCGTAACCACGGTACTCCAACTTCGCCAATCCCCCGATGAGAATCGGAACCGCATCTTGATTACCGACATATCCGATGATCCCACACATGACAATTACTCCAGGCCTCACTAGGCTGACAGGCGGATGACGACGCTCAGACCGTAATCAGCGTTTCGATGACTTTGCGCGTCCCTTCTGCAAGTTGCTGGAAGCTTTTTTGTTCTTCTGTTTCCTCGGCTTGCCGGAAGCCTTTGTCGAGTCTTGACTTGGCATCCCAGCAGTCAGCAACACCCGACGTCTCGCTGCCCAGCCGACTCGATTGATTTGTAACACCCGGGCGATCGCCAACGAATCGGCCGGCACATTCTGCGTCACGGTCGTCCCCGCCGCCACCACCGATCCCTCTCCGATCGTGACCGGCGCAATCAGCTGCGTATCGCTTCCAAGAAACACATTCTTGCCAATCACTGTTCGATGCTTTCGTGCTCCGTCGTAGTTACAGGTGATGGTACCGGCACCGATGTTGACGCCTTCTGCAATCGTGGCATCACCCAAATAACTGAGATGATTGGCCTTGGAACCTTCACCCAATTCGGTGTTCTTCATCTCGACAAAATTTCCGACTTTCGCTTTCCGCCTGACCACCACACCTGGACGAAGATGCACAAATGGGCCGAGATGTGCGTCATCATCCACTTCAGACTCAGAAAGCACGCAGGAGTCTAAAATCTCGACGTGATTGCCGATCACACAATCAGTGATACGGACGCCGGAACGGATTGTCGTCCCTTCACCGATACTGGTTTTGCCTTCGAGACTCACGTTTGGATAAAGCACTGTATCTCTTCCAATGGTGACTCCGGCGTCAACCCACACGGAGCCAGGATCCCGCATCGTGACTCCGGCGTCAAGCCAGTGCTCGCGAATCTGCTGACGGACGACCTGCTCCGCTGCCGCCAGCTGTTGCCTGGTATTGACTCCCAGCCCTTCTTCGGGATCTTGAAGGCTCACCGCAGCAACAGGCCGCCCCTGGGCAACTGCCATTCGAACAATATCCGTCAGATAGTATTCATTCTGAGCGTTGCGTGGCTCCAGCTTATCCAGGGCCTCGAAGAGAAAATCTCCGGACACGACATACGTCCCTACGTTGATTTCTTTGGTAGCCCGTTCTGTCGGAGTGGCATCACGATCTTCAACAATCTTCAGCACGTCAGACGAAGTGATTTCATTATGGTGAGACCCCCCGGACTGCCGGCGGATGACTCGACCATAGCCGCTGGGATCATCGAGCATCGCCGTCAAAATCGTCACAGTGGCGCTCTGGGATTGATGGGCTCGCAATAGTTCCCGCGCCGTCTCTTCCTTTAGCAACGGAGTGTCACCATTCAAGATAAGATAATTCGCCGGACGCGTCTCGTCGCCGTGACAAAACGCGGGGCGGCTTTGCAGCACGGCATGGCCGGTCCCAAGTTGCTCGGCTTGCTCCACGATGCTCACAGACTTTGATCCCGGCCGACCCGCAATACCTGCTTCAATCACGTGCCGAACCCTGTCGGATTGATGCCCAACCACAACCGCAATACGATGGTCCGCGAGTTGGAGCGCCACATCAACGGCGTAGAGAACCATCGGCTGACCCGCGACATAATGCAGCACTTTGACTTGGGTGGACTTCATCCGCTTGCCCAACCCGGCTGCCATCACAATCACGCCTAGGCCGGGAATACGTGAGACCGTTGTGCATTGATCCACTGCTGGTTTCATCGAAGACTCCAGAAATAAGAAGACCGCAATTGGGTATCAGAACCCCGCGTTTATCCGATCGGCACACCGGCATCCGGCTGTTTGACCTGACTCCACTTCGGCTCTCCCTTCAGGGCCGAAGCCATTGCGCCGGATGGCGTATAGAGACCACCCGATACAATCAGCTTCATCGCTTCTTCAATACTGATATCAACAGATATCACTTCCCGTTCCGGCACTAAGAGAAAATAACCCGACGTCGGATTGGGCGAGGTAGGCACGTACACATGAATCAGCGCCTCCGGGCCCAATGCCGTGGTCTCGCCTTTCGTCATGCCAGTCACAAACGCAAAACAATAATGGCCGTTCTTTGGGAATTGAATCAAGACCACCCGACGATACGACCCTCGTTCCGAAAAAGACAGAATATCCATCATGGACTTCAGCGTGGAATAAATCCCCCGGACGAGGGGCAGCCGGTTGAGCCAATCTTCCCAATGACCCACAATCTGACGCCCGATGAAGTTCGCCGCAAACAACCCGACTAAAAAGATGAGCAGAACCAGCGTGATGATCCCTAGGCCGGGAATATAGTGATCCGGTACCAATTCTGCGACGGCATCGCCCAAGATGCCGTCTACCGCAACGAATAGGGTCTTCAGGACGAGAATGGTGCCCCAAATAGGAGTCACAAGCAGGAGGCCTGTCAGAAAATAGCGTCTTAGCGCGACCTTGATCATGAATCACGGACCCCCAGCCATTTAGGAGAGCATTGCGTGATTCATCTTACAGAGTTCCTGACAGGCCTCGCAAGCATTTTATTGTAAATTTCAACGAGTTATGTGCTTGGACCAGATGAAATCAGAAAAGGTACTGGTCTTGCTATTCGCCTTGACCTGACATAGGATCGCTCCCCAATTGCGGCTGCGAATGAAAATTGCCAATGAGTAGAACAGCAAGAAAATCGACGGGAATCTTCATCACGCTGGAAGGCGGTGAAGGAAGCGGAAAAACGACACAAGCTCGAAGACTATGCGAGCGACTGACCGCGCAAGGCCTGGACGTGCTGTATACCCGAGAACCGGGAGGGACGCTTCTCGCCGAACGTCTGCGCAGTATCCTGCTCGACCATTCGGGGGAAACCATCGCCCCTGAAACGGAAGCCTACCTTATTTTCGCAGCCAGACGCCAACATGTGGATCACGTCATCAAACCCGCACTCGCACGCGGAGTGACGGTCGTCTGTGATCGATTCTCAGACTCGACGATGGCCTATCAGGGATATGGACGGGGGTTGGATCTACGAATATTGCGCAAAATGAACGACTGGGCGACCGGGAACCTGACTCCTCAACTCACGTTGCTCTTCGACGTTCCCGTCGCTGTCGGACTCAGTCGACGCCGTGGTGGTGCTGCCACCCAAAATCGACTCGATCGAGAAGCCCAGCGGTTCCACCGGAAAGTCCGTACGGGATTTCACACGTTGGCACGACGGGAACCTCGACGCATCATGGTGATTGATTCCGCACAACCGCTGGAGTCGGTGACACAAACCGTAGAAGAACTGGTCATGAACTGGCTCAAGACCTATCGCACACGGACATCGAGACGCCGATAGCCCATGCCTTTCGCCGATATCACAGGCCACGAGCAACCCATCTCCCTCCTTCAGGCAACGTTGTGCAATAGACGCCTGGCCCATGCGTATGTGTTCTATGGCGAAGCCAGGATCGGAAAGTTGATGACCGCCGTGCGACTGGCTCAGGCCCTCAACTGCGAGCAACCCTCCCAAACAGTCGCTCAGGACAGCTGTGGCCGTTGCCGATCCTGCCTTCAGATAGCTGCTCGGACGCACCCGGATTACTTTGTCATCGAGCCCGATCCAAAAGCCGCAACGCCGCAAATCAAAATCGAGCAAGTGCGGGAGATCGAACAACAGTTCGTTTATCGTCCACTCATCGGGGAGCGAAAGATTTGCCTGATTGACGACGCGGACCGACTGACGATCGGTGCAGCGAACGCGCTCCTCAAGACCTTGGAAGAGCCTCCCGGTGATAGTCTCTTTATCCTCGTCACCAGCCGGCTCCATGCGCTTCCGATCACCATTCGATCACGCTGCCAAGCGCTCCGTTTCACGACGCCCGCCCGCACCCAAGTTGAGGCCGCCTTGATCCTCAAGCGAGAGCTTCCTCCTGCCGACGCCCGTTTCCTGGCGGTCTTCGCCGATGGCCGAATCGGAGAAGCGCTCACGGTAGATGTGGCAGACGTTCGCGTGCGACAACAGGAGTGCCTGACGTTGGTGAAGCCGGAAAGTTTGAGGTCGAGCGCGACCATCCTCTCGGCAGCGGAAAGCTTGGCGAAGACGGACCGTGGCGAAGAAACGCTCACATGGCTCACACGATGGATCCGTGATCTGGTCATCGTCATCGTAGATGGAGATCATGATCAAATCCTTCACCTCGACCACGTCACAGACCTGCGACGATACGCCCAGCGAGCAGACATCGATGCTCTCCTGACCCTCTTGAATGACATCGAACGAATCGAACAGCAAGCCACGCGGCACCTCAACGTGCAGATGGCACTGGAAACGACGTTCCTTAGCCTGCGCGAAGCACTCGGCCTTATCCCCGCCGGAGCCGCAACCTAGCCAAAAGCGACGCCAACCTGATATCTTGCCCTCAATATGGCGGACGCGAACCCCTTTTACATCACCACCCCGATTTACTACGTCAATGATGTCCCACACATCGGCCATGCCTACACCACCATCGCGGCCGACGTGCTGGCGCGCTACCGGCGGCTGCGCGGACGCGAGGTGTTTTTTCTCACCGGCCTCGATGAACATGGCCAGAAAGTGCAACAGGCTGCGGCCAAAGCAGGCATCGACCCCCAGGCCCACTGCGATAAGCTTGCGCCTCAGTTTCAAACATTGTGGCAACGCCTCAACATCTCGAACGATGCGTTCATTAGAACCACGGATCTCGAGCACAAATCCATTGTCCAACGATATCTTCGGGAACTCTACGACAAGAATCTCATTTATAAGGATTCGTACACCGGTTGGTACTGCACGTTCGATGAACGGTTCTGGACTGAGAAAGACGTGGAGTCCGGACTCTGTCCGGACTGCAAGCGCCCCGTCGAACAGCTCAGCGAGCACAATTACTTCTTCAAGATGGGACAGTATCAGGACCGCTTGATTGAGCACATCATGACTCATCCGGATTTTATTCGCCCGGAGTCGCGACGCAACGAAGTCCTCGGGTTCTTACAAACCCAAAAACTAGGCGACCTCTCGATCTCGAGACCAAAGTCACGGCTCTCCTGGGGGATCGAACTGCCGTTCGACAATGATTACGTCACCTATGTCTGGTTCGATGCCCTGGTCAATTACATGTCTGCGTTGGAGTATCTCCCTCACGGAAAACCGATTGGCAATCGATTCTGGCCGGCCAATGTCCACCTTGTCGGGAAGGATATCCTGACGACACATGCCGTCTACTGGTCCACGATGCTCATGGCATTGAACCTTCCATTGCCCGAAACCATCTTCGCCCATGGCTGGTGGACCGTCGACGGCGAAAAAATGTCGAAGAGCCGCGGCAACGTCGTCGATCCGAACCAGATGGTGGAACAATTCGGCGCGGATGCGTTTCGCTATTTCTTACTGCGCGAGGTGCCGTTTGGACAGGATGGAGATTTCTCAGAGCGCGCAATGGCACGACGAGTCAATAGCGACCTAGCCAATGGTATAGGCAATCTTTTGAGTCGCACACTGACCATGATTGAGCGCAGCTACGGAGGCACACTTCCGAATGTTTCTAAGGACTACCTTAACGGTGAGGCAGCCGAGGGGAAATACCCTCTTCTCGTTCATGCAAAGAACTCGCTTCTTACTCTAGGAGATCAGCTTGATTATTCCTTCCGAGATTTTGAGTTCAATAATTTACTACTTCACATCACCAGCCGAGTTTCTGACGTCGATACATTCATTGATCAGCACAAACCCTGGAACCTTGCCAAAGACCAGAGCAAACGGGAGGAACTCAGTGCCGTTCTGTACACAGCCGCCGAATGCTTGCGCATCTTAAGTCTCTACCTGTACCCCGTGATGCCGAACGCAGCGAAAAGTATCGTCGAGCAGTTGGGGCTCACTGTCGATTTCGAATCTCCGCTCTTGAAGGAAAAAGTCAAATGGGGTGAAGTGCAAAGTGGAGCAAAAATCAGAAAAGCAGGCGCACTTTTCCCCCGTGTTGAAGTTGCCACGTCTGACTCCATCGGTCTCGGCATAAAAGAAAAGGCTACAGTAAAAAAAACAGATTTATCAGGAGAAGGAGCCAAACTTGTGACCGAATCATCTATCCCTTCACAACCAACCGCTGTTGCGCCAATACCCACAGGGACTCCGTTGCCGACGCCCCCCGCAGCAGCCTCGGTGGCTTCACCGCAGATCACCATCGACGAATTCATGAAGATTCAGCTCAAAACAGCAAAGGTGCTCTCCGCCGAGCGCGTGCCAAAATCTGAAAAGTTGATAAAGCTACAAGTCTCCCTCGGCGCCGAGCAGCGCCAGATCGTCGCAGGCATCGGAAAGAAGTACGAACCGGATGCACTGGTTGGAAAAACCATCGTGATTGTGGCCAATCTCAAGCCGGCCAAGTTGATGGGCGTTGAATCGCAGGGCATGGTCCTGGCAGCGGGGGATGCCGACGTGCGCGGATTACTCACCGTTCTGGAAGAAGTCGATCCCGGTACCAAGGTGAAATGACGCGACCTCCCCTCGTCCTGTTTGGACTGATTCTCTCGCTCATCCTGTTCCTCTCTTCGATACCTCCGGCCAAAGGCCAGGCACTTCCAGAGTTACCCCTCAACGGGCCCCAACCAACGATGGTGCTCGTACGGGTCGTCGCACAGGGGGCGATGGTATTGGGCCGCCAAGTCGGTGGAGCCCGCGTGACGATTACTGATGTCGCGAGCGGCCACATTCTGGCCACCGGCCTGCAGCAAGGTGAGGCCGGCGACCAGAACCAGATCATGCGTACTCCCCACTTGATGGAAGAGCCGATCTACAGTTCTCGTCCCTCGGCAGCCTTCACCACGACATTGCAGCTACAGACACCGACGCTGGTAGAGATTTCTGCCGAAGGTCCCCTCGCTTTTCCCGCCGCGGTACAGAAAACCAGTAAGACTCTCCTCCTCATACCCGGGCAGGACCTAACACACGACGGCATTGTCCTGCACCTCTATGGCTACCTGGTGCAGATCGAACGGCCTAAGCCACGTGAGGCGCTCATCGCGAAGGACGACCTCAAACTACGCGCCTCCATCCGAACCCTGTCCGGCTCCTTGGTCCGCCCCCACGGAGATTGGGACTCACGAAAGATCCGTATCTATGGAGAGGTGTTGGTCGGAAACCGAATCATTGAGCGGCTGCAGATGTTTTACGATGAAGGGAGCCGCACATTTGAAGCTCCATTCTTTGTGCCACCGTCAAAGGACGTTCCCGATGGAATCAGGCTTCGTGTGATCGCGACGGATCTGTCCACCGGCAATTCAGGTATGGATCAGGCCGACTATCCGGTGTTGAGCGAGCGGCTTCCTCCCAAAGCGATTCACTAGCCTGGCAACCAACTACACCCGCACAAACGTCCCGCAAGACTTGCCGCATCACGTCGCCCATGCGACACTGTACTCATGACAGCGCTTGCCTCGTACACACATCTCCGATCGCGGCTGCGACTGGCCTTGGCCATCAATGCCGTGATCATCGCAGCTGAGTTTGTCGGCGGGTGGTTCCTCAACAGTATTGGTCTCATGAGCGACGCTGGCCACAACCTCGTCGATCAGGGGGCGCTCTTTCTCGCGCTCTATGCCCATCTCCTCACCGCACGTCCAGCCTCCGAGAGCCGGACCTTCGGCTACCATCGAGCCGGGATCATCGCAGCGTTTATGAACAGCTTCATCCTTCTACTGACCGCCGCCGGCATCGCACTCGTCGGCGTGAAGAGATTATTACAACCCGTCCCCGTGGACGGTGGATGGGTGATGGCGGTCGCCGCCGTCAGCTTCCTAGCCAATCTCGGGATCGCCCTCTTGCTCCAGCATGGCGCGAAAGATGATTTGAACATTCGGAGTGCATTCTGGCACATGTTGGGAGATGCGTGGGTCTCACTCGGCGTGATTGTCAGCGGCGGCGCGATACTCCTGACAGGATGGACCGTACTCGATCCACTCGTGAGCCTACTGATCGTCGGAGTTATTCTCCGAGGAGCCTGGCCGATCTTCAAAGAGGCAATGGATGTCCTGTTGGAATCAACCCCACCTGGCATCAGCGCGTCTCAGGTGGCCGCAACCATGGAGGCCATCCCCGGCGTCACGAACGTGCATGATCTGCACATTTGGGCTGTCGAGCCTCGACTGGTCATGTTAACCAGCCACGTCATGATCGAGCCTCATCGTACCCCTTTGGAGTTGCTGCAACTGATCCAGAACCGAATCACCACGGACTTCGGCATCAAACACATGACCATTCAACTGGAAACCGAGTGCTGCGATCCCGACGACATCCACTGCGACCTTCGAAAGCTGACAGACCAGCACCACGAAGCACCAACCTTCGCGCATCATCACTGATTATCCGATTGCTTCCAGACATCGCCTCCTATTTCCAATCAGCTTGCCAGCAAACCCAGTTGACATCATCGCCAGAACCGATACACTGAGCCTATGATTTCTCAAGAGCTTCTGATTCGGCCTCAACAAATCGCGCAAGAAGTCGCGAAGCTTGCTCGATTCATACTGCGCCCTGACGTTGAGGTCATCTGGTTCGGTTCATGGCCGAAAGGGACAGCCAACCCCCACGCCGACATTGACATCGCCATCTCTGGGCCCATCGCGTTTCCCCCTGAGCGACTTGCCGAACTCCGTGCCGGGATAGATGATATAGCGACGCTCCATGAAATCGATCTCATCGATCTGCACACCGTCGGCGAACAGTTCAAGGAAGAGATCCTTCGTCATGGAATCCGTTTATGACCACAAGACTCGATAGCTTCGCAGTTGCTATTACACGGTTGAGCGAAGCCCTCAGCGCTCCCGTCACCGATCTCACCCGAGACGCCGCCATCCAGCGATTCGAGTTTTGCTTTGAGCTGGCCTGGAAAGTGATTCAGGAACGGGCACGGACAGAAGGGCTCGACTGCCAATCTCCGAAGGGCTGCCTCAAGCTGGCTTACACGAATAGCTGGATCAACGACGAAACTGGATGGCTGGCCATGCTTGAGGATCGGAACCGCACCGCCCACACCTATGACGAAACGCTCGCTAAAGATGTGTATCGCCGACTTCCCGCGCATCTCCCGCTACTGCAAGCATTGAACTCCCACCTGCGAAAGACACAGGGATAAAGATTAAGCTGTTGCAGCGGATCTAAAACCGGATCACAACGGATTTCGGCATCAAATACATGACCATTCAACTGAGAACCGAGGGCTGCGATCCCGACGACATCTACTGCGACCTGCGGAAACTGACCGAACAGTATCACGAAGCATCAACCTTCGCGCATCATCATTGACCTCTTTGTTTTTCTCTCAATTTCGGTGGGATGTTTTCTGAGTTCAACCCGCTGACGCAGGCGGAAAAACTACTGGAACGTTTTCTTCTTGCGATCTCATCAGGACACATTCTGGAGACCCCGACTCCTCCCTTAAAAAACGGCTGAACAAATTCCAGCGACATCAACCTGACTCCATCATCTGTTTCGCTGACATTGTGACTGTTCATTTTTTCGACACGGGGCATTCTGCCCCTAGCTGTCTTCTTCGGTTTGAGGCTTTTTGCAACAGCACGACCTCGTCTGCCTAACCAATCTCATGCACCAGATGAGGGCCTGTGATCTTCATTCTTCAGATCTCGATCCGAGCGGGCTAGCAACTATCAGAACAGCGGGAAACATCAGCACCAGAACAGTCTTCCTTATACAAGCAGCGAATCTCTGGAACAGAATTTGCTGCAACCTCATGCGGAACTCGATACCACCAAACAGACGGTGAACATCCAATGCACTGGGTAACTGGGTAATCGGCGTAGAGAAGTGAGTCCTAAACTAGGTGTCCCATTTTTGATTCGGACCGCACGGAGGAAGTATGAGGAGTAGCGGATTTATCATCCTTGCGCTACTCGCTCTAGGAAGTGGTTGCGGGCCGGCTCCATCCAATCAGCTGTCGCGGAATGGGGCAACCGCCGGAGTAAGTGATCCGGCCGTAACACGCACGGAGACTGGAATCAGCCAGACTGACGAGACCGCCAACTCTGCCCAGACCCCAACCGTCCAAAACACGTTGAACGACCCGATTGAACCCCTCGTTGTACCTGAGTGGATAGCCAAGGACCTCATGTCGTCCGATATACACGTGAAGCTTCAAGCCCTGGACCGCTGGGCGCAGACAGCGCCGATCGGTTCGGTTGATCCGTTGCTGCTCGCACTAGATGATGAGGACAAGACGGTCCAGGCTACAGCCCTGTCGTTGCTCGAACAGGACTGGCGACGGACACAGGAAGACGAACAATAGCTGCAGGCACAGCACTTCCCGCTCAAGATAGGTGGTGCAAGACAATCAGGCCAGACAGCCCCATCATCACTTACCAGGAGGTATCGGATGAGTAACAAACGCCGCAGATGGCTGAGCGCAATCGGAGCCGTACTAGCAGTCGGAGGCCTCGCCACAACCATCGCAGTGGCCGATGACGGCAAACATAAGAATCCCTTTACTCAGATCTTGAACAAGCTTGACCAGATTGTGAGTAAGCTCGACAGTGGCAGCGGGAGTGGCAACCATACGCTGCGGTGGGACACAAACCATCCATCTGCTTCACGATTTGTCATACTGGCGGCCTTTCATAATCAGGCGGTATTGGACAAGAACACCGGCCTCGTGTGGGAGCAGGCACCGGATGCTACCCCACGCCATTGGAACGAGGCGAGAGATCATTGTGTCGGCAGAGCGGTCGACGGCACGGTAGGGTGGCGATTACCGTCGGTGATTGAGTTGACGAGCGTTCAAGACCCCTCGCTGGCATCACCATTTGTACCAACCGGGGTTTTTACGGGCATCATACGGTACGGCTATTGGTCGGCCTCAACGTATGTCGGTGGGTCGACGAACGCCTGGCTTGTGGGTTTCTTCGACGGTCACGTCAACAACAGCCCTAAGATCGTCGACGTCTCACCCCCCTATGTTTGGTGCGTGCGTGGTCCGATGCAAGAGCACGAGTATTGAGGCCATAAGGCATTGGGCCGTACAGGCATGTGGGAGGTGCCGAAGGCGTAAATGGATTCGCTCCATGCCATCAGTCTTCGATTGGGAAAGAAAGCCACAAGACAGCCACGCTAGACCGTCCTACTCAGCAGGGAGGAGCCAGATGCATAGCATGCGACAAAAATGGCTGAGCATAATCGGAGCCGTACTAGTAGTCGGAAGCCTCGCCACAACCATCGCAGTGGCTGATGACGACAGGCACAAAAATCCCTTTACTCGGATCTTGCACAAACTCGATCAAATTCTAACTAGGCTCGACAACGACCGCGGAAATGGCAACCATACGCTGCGGTGGGACACGAACCATCCGTCGGCCTCGCGGTTTGTCACACTGGCGGCCTTTCATAATCAGGCAGTATTGGAGAAGAACACCGGCCTCGTGTGGGAGCAGGCTCCGGATACCGCTACACGCAATTGGAACGAGGCGAGAGATCATTGTGCGAATAGGACGGTGGGCGGCACAGTTGGGTGGCGATTACCGTCGGTGATCGAGTTGAAGAGCGTTCAAGATCCCTCGCTGGTAGCTCCGTTTGTGCCGACAATGGTCTTTTCCGGTATCCAGACCGACCATGAGGACGGGCTCTATTGGTCGGCCTCATTGAGTCCCGAGGGTCCCTTCCCTTGGATTGTTTCCTTCAGTGGCAGTGGCGGTCAGGCCCCCGGCAATCCGGACCGCCTTCGCTCCACGTGGTGCGTGCGCGGACCGATGCAAGAGCACGCGTATTGATGCGTCAATGACAACCTATCATGTATGTGGATCTGAGGGATGCAGGTGGTGTAAGACCTGCATCCCGGATCGAAGACCAAGGTCCATTCTCTAGGACCGCGATCACTCAATATGGCTCTTAGACATAGGAGCCTGCGAGCTATCATCAGTTAATAACTTGGTTCAATGCCCTATCTCACGCGTCAGAAATTTCCGGTGCCTGTCGACCATGACCAGGTGGCGCACAACTGGCACCGGCGGGGCTACTCCTGTGATGTGTTCACCGACCCACCCGGCCGAGAGTGGAATAATTTTGTCCACGCGACGAACGAACTCGTGACTGTAATAGTTGGCAAGCTCCAGCTGACTATCGTAGAAGAAGAGATCATTGCGGAACCAGGCGACGAAGTGTTTATCCCAAAAGGAGTGCTTCATTCCGTCAAGAATGTTTCCTCCTCCACGACCCACTGGCTGTATGGATATGATTAGCAGAAAAGGATTACGAAGTATCTCTTGACTGGCTGCTTCTGCTACGAGTCCTGGACCGGCTCACCTCTATTTTCGGCCCCCTATCAAGCCATCTGAATTTCTTACCCAAGGCCTCCTCGTTGCGTCATTTGAAATTCTTACCGGGACGGGGACGTGGTGTTGGATCTGAATTCC
>LNDU01000017.1 GCA_001464735.1 Nitrospira sp. Ga0074138 | reverse complement strand
TCCTCCGTGTACATGTTCCGCGGAAGCGGGAAAAGAATTCTGCTCTGACGCATGCCGCAGCTCCCGCACCGAGGGAAAGGCTTGCGGCTGTAACCATCAGGGGTGCCAGGCCACCAGGTAACAACTGGTGGTCTGGCTCCGGCGCAATTGTCCAGTATTTTCGATCAAAATCTTCCTATTTGCCACACGATCTTCACCACCTTTTCGGCCTTTTCACTTTGGGACCGCCTCCATGTGTATTCGAGGGGATTGGGGTATGGCCATGGCCTACGTCCTCGCGTCAGTTATAGGGACGGTAGGCGTGGTCATCCTCAGCATCCACCTGTTACGTGCCCTGCTTTAAAGAAGGCAGAATGGAGCAGCAGCAAAAAGAAAGCTCCGTCCCCTTTCGAGGGCGGAGCTTAGTCGAACAGCACAGCTTCTTTCATTCTGTGTCAGGTAACGTTTCCGTTACTCGTCAAAATGTCCACTGCACTGTCCTGTTTCAACATAGCGCCTTGATGCTCCGGTAGGTACTGGGAAAGTCCCCAGCTGACTGAAGTGCGCAGAGCACTGAGTCAAGGGCTCGTCTTTCAAAGGTACGGACATAGCTACCCTGACCATCTCATCAAGACGAAGAACGGGTTCCTACTGTGCCTCGCGTGATGCCATAGCTCAGCTCCAAAGTTATATAGGTGCACTGGAGCTTGAGAATCCTGACACTTTTGTCCGCGGAATTCTGGTCGCAGTTTCTCTCGATGAGAAGGCAGAGGCCGCCTTGCGTGTTGCACGAGATATCAAATTTGTATCTTATCAAATTAGCTTTGACTTCAAGCGTGGGGCATCTTCCCCTGAGACATATGAGGCCTGGTTAAGTAAAAAACAGAAGAGGCATGAATCGCCGCGAGTAGTTGCCTCGCGGTTTTGTTCGCAATGTCGCGCCGCTACACCAACAGAAGAGCATGTAAGTCAGCAAAACTATGAATATAAGTGCTTGAACTGCGGCAACGTGTCCATATTTAATAAATGGCAGTGCTAACCATGGTGAGGTCGATCATGCTGGTCCTATTTATTTTCCTCCTACTGATCCCAGGCATAGCAGTCGCCCAATCTGGTTCCAGCACTGAATCACGGCATTGAAAGTAGACTGAGAAAGACTATGAGCCATAACCGGGTTAGGTGTGGGCCAGGAGTCAGTTGGTACGATCAACTATCTCACCAAGGAGGGTGTGATGAGAGACAGGTCGAGAAGGAAATTCGGCTGGAGGGTCGGTGCGGTTGTGCTGGTGGGCGGGCTCGTTCTAGGCACTGGTAGTATGGTGACGCAGGCTGGTGATCGAGACGATGATCCTAATAGGGGAACCCCATTTGACCGGATTCTGCACAAGCTCGACAAGATCCTTGATGCTATTAAGGACGGGGGCGGGCAAGACGGCAACCACACGCTACGGTGGGATCAAGCTCTTCCGGCAGCGCAGCGATTTGTCATTTTAGCGGCGTTCAATAACGAGGCAGTGCTGGACAAGAACACCGGGTTGGTTTGGGAGAGGTCTCCGGCGACGACGGCCACGTCGTGGGACAGCGCAAGAGGTATCTGTATCAACAAGAATGTCGGTGGGCAGAAAGGCTGGCGGCTGCCGGCGATTGCGGAGCTAGCGAGTTTGATCGATCCCTCTGTACCTAGTCCGGGTCCCACCCTGCCACCTGCGCATCCATTCCTAAGCGTTCAGTCGGTATTCTTTTTTTCGGCGTCGACCCTCGCAGGTACTCCGACAGTCGCGTGGGGCGTGAACTTTTCCAATAGCGGTGTGGGCGCCGGGAGAATTGCCGATGGCCATCTCGTGTGGTGCGTGCGCGGTGGGATGCAACAAGGTGTGTATTAATGTTAATTATTAGGTGACTTAAGGATCAGATATTGGAGGTTAGGGGGGGGCATTCCTCCCCCTGTTTCCTCCTGTCGATCTGATGGTCAGTGCGAGTATCTGCCAACTGAACGACAATTTACTCTCTCACTCCGACTACACGCCGCCTTTCCTCCTCGAATTTGCACCGGGGCCTTAATGGGTTCGTATGGAACCGTCGTGATAAATCCAGTCTTTAATCAAGAATATTCAGCACGAAAATATTTTGCCATCCCGAACGGCCTTCCTGAGCACCCGCCGCAAGAACTGCATGTACCGGTTCACCGTCTGTGGACTCCGCCCCCCTTCCGACAATTTACCTCTCAACGTTTCCAAGAGGGCCGGAGTAATCGCGTTGAGTCTTGCTCCTGGCAACAGGTCCAACCAGGTTTTTTTGTAGCGCCGTTCATCCCGCTCCGATCGGCCCGTGAAGGCCATCAAGTACTCCTCCAGCACCTCTGCCAGCTTTGCATACCCACCGACCTGATACCGCTCCGGGAAGAACCTGCCTTCCTTCTGTTCCAACTTGGCCTTCTCGTAAAACTCCCGTGCCTTCGTCTTGGTGGAGAAACTCCCGAACCGCCGTTCCCTGCCGTCGTGATAGAGCCGTACATACCAGACTGGCTTGCCGGTCGAGTCCGCCTTACTCAGCAAGCCCCGTCTTTTCTCCCCGCTCGCGCCATTGCTTACCTACCTTTCCGACTCATGCTCTGAGTCCCTTTGAAGTGATCTTCCAGCAAATGCCGGATAAACCCGCTGGCCGTCTTGCCTTCCTGCCGCAACGCATCGAGCTTGGCCTTGATCGGCTCCGGCACCTGAATCAACAACCTCACCATCTTCATGCACATCACCCCCCTTCCCGCATGATAAGCTTAATATCATCTGATAGTGAACTATGTCAAGTGATGTTTGACGCATTCTTGAGAAGCATGCTAGGCTTCCCCCGCGATGGCACGAGAAACACCAGAAGGCACCGGCGCGTGGAACTTCCGCGACATTCCACGGGACCTCATGCGGAAGGTGAAGATGGCTGCAGCTCATGAGGGAAAGAGCGTTAAGGATTTCTTGATTGAACTCGCGGAGACGAGAGTTCAGGAATTAGAGCGGAAGGGGATACTGCCGAAGTCCAAGTAGTCCTCAGCACTCATATCTCTGATCGGCCTGTCTCTTTCGCGGGCAAATCCCCTGTCTTCGATCATTTGCGACTTCAGAAAGCGTCACTCAGGTGCTCTTCATGCTCTTCCTTCATGAGACGCTGTGGCACGAGCCGACCCTAATGAGATCGGCCTGCCGGTGGAAGTATCCCTGTTGTGCCCTTGAGTGGATCAGGAGTGGTCAGGAGGACGCAGGAGTTTTGAGAGTGAGATGATGCGGGTGTGATGGATCATGATGGCTCCTTCGTCGTGAGTGGTTCGGAAGACGAAAGAGCACTAATCAGAATCGCCGCGCTAGGCGCAAGGATGCGTGGGTCCGACTGTGGAGGAGTTCACGCGTGTGGGGATAGAAACGAGGAAGATTCAGCAAGAAAGGTCAGTAACGAACAGGATGTTCGTGAGTTGAGGTCAGGAATAATTTGGCCCTGGGCCAAATGGAGGTAGTGGTAGTACCCTGAACTGTCGAAGGAGAGCAACCCCCTACGTGGCTTTCGATCCAGTCGTGACCCGCCTAAACCCTGGTGATTTCTCATGGGGAAAGGGGTATCCTTCGCGGAGCAAAATATTGATTAAATGACTCGCTCGCTCAGCAAAACGCAACCTGGACAAGATGACCGCTGAGATTTGGAGAAGCGGTGGACGGCTAAACAATAAGTTCAAGACTTACGAGTAACAAGACATCTTTTGCCAATCCACAATTTACTCATCACAAGGCGCCAGCCGTTTCCCCGTTCGTGTTGAGGCATGTCGCTATGGATCAGATCTCGGTATCTGACCGGTCAGAATCTCCTTCTCCAAACTACCTCGCCCACGTGCGACGGAACGCAGACGCGTCGTTCATGATTCACCATCTTGAAGACCATTTGCGCGCAGTGGAAGATCTTGCTGGCGAGTTTGCGTCGAGCTTTGGCCATCCTGTTTGGGGCCGTCTCGCGGGGCTCTGGCACGACCTTGGGAAGTATTCACCAGCCTTTCAAAACTATATAGCTCGCGGAAGCGGCTTCGATCCTGAGGCACACATTGAGGGCGGCAAAGGTCGGGTGAATCACTCCTCCGCAGGAGCGCTTCATGCCGTCAAGCAACTTGGCGGGAAGGGAAGGCTTCTAGCCTATCTCATTGCCGGTCATCACGCAGGCTTGCCGGACTGGCACTCTGATGAACATGCCCTTGCCTCACTGTCTCAGCGATTAGGAGATGAGCAGCATTTACAAGCCATTTCTAAGGTGGGCATTCCCATCGGTTGCGCGCCAACCATCGCGTCATCCTGATTGATGCGCGGATAATGCCATTCAGCAGTCCTATCTTCTCTTTCCAAACCAAGCTCTCTCAACGGGGAAACGGATGTGGTGAATAGGTAAGACCGATCTTGACGCCTTGAGAATCGATCCCGCAGATTGCGAAGCAGGACTCCCCAGTAAAATTGGACGGATTCATGTCAGTGTTTGACCTGTTCGATGCGAGCCGGAGGGGTGAGCCCCCTCATCCCGGCTCGCATCCAGACCCATTCCTCACGATGAAAACTTCTTTGGTGCGGGATCAAAACCAGTCGCTTCACCATGATTACTTGCGGTCAGGGCCAAGCGCCCCATACATGAGGAACACCGCACCGATCACCAGCACTCCAATGTTCAACAGCATCAACATCACCATCACCTCTCACCCCCTTTCGTCGTAAGCTGCGCCGTGCAAGATTGAGTCACGCCTTGCGCATGAACATCGTCAACATCATCACTGCTAAAACTATCGCGCCCGAGATCGTCAACATGGCCATCTCATCACTCATCATATATGTACCCATATCTGTACCCGTCCTTTCTATATCTCCATCGTGATTCATTCACGTGGAGCGCGAGTGGTATGCTCGAAATCCGACGATGGAACCGCGTTCCATGGCAGAACAGTTCTTCATCGAGGATCCTCCAGCCGTTTTTCATGACAAGTACTATGCAGTTCTTGAGCCACACAGGATCTAAATCTAACTCCTGGTATTTTCAGCGCCTACGCAGATGTACTCATATGTGGCGGCGTGGCTCTGAATCAGAATGGATTCCAGGGTGGATCAAATTTGATGCAGACGTAGGGATACGGCGGTCGATGATGTCGTGAGAAATCGAACGATGAGATGAAATCTTTGTAGGAGTATCGTTCTTTCAGTCCGAGGGATTAGCGGGGGGCTTGACTGGAATCTGCTTCTGTCTCACCAATTTGGTCAGGTAGGTCCGTTGCAGACCAAGTTCGGCAGCGGCCTTTGTCTGATTCCACCCGTTTCGACGCAAGGCCGCCTCAATCAGCTTCTGGCTATAGGTGTCCATGCACTTGTGGTACGAGAACAATAGGACGTCGGGGTCGGACACCGGATCAACCGGAAGCGCGGAGGTCATGGAAGGCGATGGAGCAGGCAATGAGAGGTGTTCCGGTCCGATCGTGCCGGGGCATAAGATCAATGCGCGAGTGAGCACATTTTCCAATTCACGGACATTGCCCGGCCAGGGGTAGTGGCGCAGCGCCTGGAAGGCCTCGTCGCTGAGGGTCACGCGTTTACACAGGCCCACGTTGCTGGGCCGGTTGAGGAAATGGTCGATGAGGACGGGCAAATCTTCCATCCGTTCACGCAGCGGCGGCAGGGCGATGGTCAGCACGGCAAGACGAAAGTACAGGTCTTCGCGAAATGTCCCTTGAAGAATCGCCTGTTTCAGATCTTTGTTCGTGGCCGCGATAAACCGCACGTCAGTCCGTACTTCTTGCGTGCCGCCGACACGGTAAAATGTCCGATCCTGCAGGACTCGCAAGAGATGGCTTTGCATGGTGAGCGGCATGTCGCCGATCTCGTCAAGAAACAGCGTGCCTCCCTCGGCGATCTCAACTTTACCAGGCTCCCGTTTGGCGGCCCCGGTGAAGGCGCCCTTTTCGTGTCCGAAGAGCTCGTTTTCCAAAAGATTTTCAGGGAAGGCAGCGCAATTCACGGCAATGAACGGTTTCGTGGAGCGGGGGCTCCAACGATGAACGGCGCGGGCGACCACTTCCTTCCCCGTCCCCGTTTCGCCGAGCAACAAGACGGTCACGGAGGAAGCGGCGGCCTGTTTGGCCATCGCCAGTTGTGCGTTCATCTCCTTGCTGGTCGAGACGATCGATTTGAACGGGGCATCGACTTCTTTGCGGAGCGTCTCGACCTGACGGTGAAGGGCGACGGTGGCCAGGGCCTTGTTGATCACGACCGTCAAATGGTCCGCGGTGAACGGCTTCGGCACAAAGTCAAAGGCGCCGAATTGCATGGCTTGCACGGCGCGTTCGATCGTCCCGTATGCCGTGAGGATCACAATCAGCGGGGTCGTATAAGTGACTGAAGCCTGAGGCACGCCTTCATCCCTGGGGGTAGTGCGAGGGGAGATCGCACTGACCTGCTCTAAGACCTCAAGTCCTGAGAGCAACGGAAGCTCCAAGTCCAACAGCACCAGATCAGGCGCTTCCTCCTGAATCAAGCGCAAAGCGTCCTTCCCGTTCGTCGTCGTCAGCGGTTCATGCCCCATCCATGTGACACGATTCTCCAAGCTCAGCAGGATATCGCGATCGTCGTCGACGATGAGAATTTTCGCGCGCATAGAATGTTTCTCCTTTCCGAATATCCCGGTCTTCTAACAAACCTACCGTGAAGCGACCGGCTGGTTACATCGCCCGGCTCGGTTCATCCTTTGGCTTGGCGACCGGCAGCGTGAAGTAAAAGCGTGATCCGGACCCCGGCCGGCTTTCCACCCATACCCGGCCATGGTGCATGGTGACGAGTGTCTTGGTGATGCACAGACCGAGTTGGGCACCTTGTGATGCAGGCACGGCTGACGGCACTCTGGAAAACTCATCAAAAATATTCGGCAGGTAATCGGCGTCGATCCCGCAGCCGGTATCCGCGACGCATGTTTGGACGAATTGCGGCGGCGATTCGCAAAACTCCACGGCCACTCGTCCTCCCGGCGGCGTGAATTTGATGGCATTTCCAATGAGATTCCACAGAATCTGCTCCAGTTTGTCGCGATCGCCTTGAACGTGCGGAAGTGACCCGACCGGCGCCACGGAGAGGGACACGTTCTTTTCCGTGGCGATCATCTGCAAACTGTCGGCCACGATCGTCGTGATCTGATGGAGACAGATGCCTTCCATGCGAAGAGCGACTCGCTGAGTGTCGAGATCCGACCAATCGAGCAATTGCACGACGATTCGCCCAAGACGGGTGACATTGTGCTGGATGCGGGTGAGATAGGTGTGCTGCAGTTCAGTCAACGGCCCCGTCACGCCGTCGAGCATGTTTTCCGCGAAACTGCGGATCGCCGTCATGGGCGTTCGCAGCTCGTGAGAAACGACCGAGAGAAACGTCGTTCGACGCCGGTCATGGTCCCGGAGTTGCGCGTTGGCGCGGGACAGCTCCTCGGTCCGGTGTTCGATACGCTCTTCAAGATGCTGGGTCAATTCAGCAAGCTCAGCATAGGCCCTGGCATTATCGATGGCGGCTGCCACATGCCCGGCGATCGTTAAGAGGATGTGGAGATCCTCTTCGCTGCACTGGCGTGAACCTCGATCACCGGCCAGGTACCCGAGAATCTTGGCATGGCTTTGGAGGGGCACCGCGACGAACGACCGCACGCCCGAACGGCGTACTAATTCAAGCAACACCGGGTGCATGCGTTGTGCGACAGTTTCGACGTCATGAATCAGTAGTGGCTTTCCGTGAATGAGTAGCTCGGCCGTGATGCCGCCGTCGTTAACGACGGGTATTTCAAGTCGGCGCGCTGCCTCTGCGATTTCAGGAGACACTCCAATAATCTGAGCAATGGAGGTGGAGCTCCGTTCGGGGTGGTGAAGGAACACCGCCATCCGAGAGAAGCCGAGATTGTCTATGAGCAGATGGAGCACTGTGTCGAGCAGTTGGTTCATGTCGAACATGTTGGCGCTCGCAATGGCGGTGCTGGCTTGATGCGCCGTCGTCAACTGCTTGACTTGCCGCCTGATGATCTCGAGGTTCATGTTGATCGCCTGATTACGATCATGGAGCGACTGGGTCATGTCGTTGAACACGTTCGTCAGTTCCCCGACTTCATCGTAGGAGGCGGCGACCAACGGAGTCGGGGCATCGTTCCCCTCGGCGAGTTGCCTGGCTGCGTTGGCGAGGTTTCGTAATGGCGTCGTAATGCGGGAGGTTAGCAGATGAGCGCTCAGGATGCCTGCCGCGATGATGAGTAGGGTGAGAAGCGATACATTGCGGACGATGACCAGCAAAGCCTGTTTCGCCGCCGCGTCGGTGATCCCGATGCGCACGAGGCCGACCACCGGCGAACTCGTCGCCGGGAGTGGAAAGCTTTTCTCTTCCAAATCGACCGAGAGCTTGGGTAGGGTGGCTCCAAACGAGGATTTACGAAGGACCGGCATGGCAAAATCGTACAGCGTCTCCTCTCCGACCCAAAAGGGGAGAAGCCACCAAGAGGGCTGCTTCTCGGGGACCAGTGTCTGCTCCGCGGAGAGAACGAATCTACTCAGGAGAGGAACAGTCAGCGGAGCCTGCAGCAGCGATTCCACGATTCGGTCATCCGGGTAGATGGGTTGTGGTGGGAGTTGCGGGGAACGTTTCGACAGTGTACGCGTTCGTTTGCTGTGCCGGTCCAGGATCCGGCCGTCGGCCGCGGTGATTTCCACGTAGACGACGTGGTCGATTGTCATGAGGCTCTGGATGAATTGCTCGAGCGTGATGCGATCTTCAAGAACGATGCCAGCGATCCGAAAATGTTCGTTGCGGACGGTATTGGTCAATAGGATCGTTCCAAGTTCCTCCAGGTGATCGGTCATGGCCTTGCGCCTTGTGTCGATGAAATACCAGCTCAAGGACGAACAGGTCATGATGAGAATGAGGCTGAACAGAACCACGAACTTCAGGCGGAGGCCGAAGAATCGACCTGTCGGTCTTGATTCTGGATTCCGGCCTACCTGGAGCGTTGGGCTGCTCATGGACTGGTCCATTCAATAAGTCTCGTCGATCAGGCCGGCGAGCTCTTGAGGAATCACGATGCCCAAATACCGCGCCGTCTTCTGATTCACCGTGATCCTGATCCGTTTGACCGAGACCGGCTTGAGCGGCAGCTGTTGGTCGCCGCTCAGAATTCGTTTGGCGAGCAGGCCGGTTTCCCGGCCCACTTCGCCATAATCGATCGACAGGCTGAGCAGCGCGCCGAGGCGCGTAAACTCCGGTGAAAATCCGACGACGGGAATGTGTTTGGCCAGCGCCGATTCGAGGATGAAGCGGATCGATTCGTCGGTCAGCACCGTCGAGTCCGGCACGAGCCATAAGGCTTCCGATTCCGACAAAAGCGCTCGGAGTTGTTGCGGAACTTCTTTCTCGTGCTCGACCGGAAATCCCCGTAGTTGAAACTCATAGGGGGAGGCTCGAGATTCCGCCTCTTTCAACTTGGGCGCTGTTTTGTCGGGGTCATACAGCATAGCGATCCGACGCAGGGTGGGGAGGAACGCGCGCAGGACCTTGAACTGACGGTCCATTGGAATATCCAGCAGGACCCCGGTCATATTGTCAGCGTTGAGGCGATGTTTCAAGGGGTCGAGAATCATCGTGTACAGCACCGGGATATCCACGATCTCGAGCTTGGCCGCCAATGCTGCTTTGAGACCGACCGCGATCACGAGCGCCGTGTCCGACGCGCGGATCTTCCTGGCCAGTTGCTTTCCCCGTTCGAGGTCGCCTCGCAGGTCGTATTCGGTATAGGTCGATCCCCCTGGCGCCGTCGCCTTGAATCCTTCGACGGCGTCATTGTAGGCCTTCAGATCGGACGATTTCAGGATGGCAATCTCGACGCCGGCAGCTCTCGCATGCACGGGGGCAATGCACCAGAGAGCAGTAAGCATGAGTGGCATTAACCAGAGGCATGCACCGCGCGCCCTGATCTGTTTCCGGCCTGTACAGGTAAGGAAGATCATGATTGTGTCGTTTGAGCAGAGCTCTCTCAGCATCGTCGTACAGCTCTATTGGGACTAGTACCGTAGAGTGAGCCACCCCATGACCCGGCTGCCGATGAGGTCGCCCAAAGGATGTTCCTTGTGTTTGTCGTTCAATGAGTTAAAAGCGGACACCGCCACCTCCGCCTCGCGGCGATAGCCGGCAGCCGCTGCTTCCTGCCAGAACCGATAGGCCCCTCGCAGGTTCAGGAGTTCGTAACTCCTGACATATGGATCAGTCGGGAACACGCCGAATGCTAAGAAATCCGAGAAGGCGGAAGAAAGCGGGTACGTGGCCCCGCCGACATAATGGTAGGCAATCTCTCCGCTGAGTCCGTTCTCCCACTGGGCTCGCAGACCGGCGTTGTACTTGAACCGCGGTCCACCACGCCGAGCAGTTCCCGTGAGCGTCTGGCCGATCTCCTGATAGGCAAAGTTGCCGAATCCACTCAGCCACTTCGTCGCGAGGAATTCCAGGCCTGCCTCGCCCCCATAGATGTCGGCCACACCGCCCTGGATGATACCAGAGGGACCAAACGTGATCAGGTCGGAGATGTGGTTGTAAAAGGCAGCGGTGCGAACTCTGAGCCGATGCTTCAGGTACCAGCCTTGATACCCCACTTCATAGGAGACGATCTTCTCAGGACCGAGGCCCCCACTGCCTCGACTAAAGAAAGGTGCTTGCGAGGGGATGGGCGGGGGGAGGGTAATGAAGACAAGAGCCTCTCCGTAGGTCTCAAATAGCGTCGGGGGGCGGTACCCCACCGATACCGTGGCGCGGAAGGTGTGGTCCAAGAATGGTGAAAACAGGAGCGACCCGCGCGGGCTGACGGTCGGATGGATGAAGGTGTCGAGATCATAGCGCGCTCCGCCAACCACTTGGAACATTCGTGAGGGTTTCCATTCACCCTGTATGTAGAACCCCAGCCGATCCTCGGTTCGAAAGCGATCAATGCGATTCATTGACAGGGTGTTATGCCGATAGTTGATCCCATAGGAGAGGCGCGTGGTGGCTCCCAACTCGATCCCATGCTGGGCTTCGATATTGTAGGTGTTGGCCCACACCATCGTATCCGAATTGAAGTTTCGATCGGTGGTGCGCAGGAACGAGGCGAGCAAGGGATTGGTCGTGACGGGACCACTGAAATCGTAACCGTTCCAAAAGGCGCGAATAAAGAAATTCGGTCTTTCATAGCCCGCCTGGGCATAGCCAAGAGCCGGCACACCAGTTTGGACGGAAACATCGGCAACATAGCCATCGAAGTGATTTACATCGACGAGACCGCCTGAGAACGAGAGCTTCGATTCACCTCCCAAGGCATATTCCGTTTGCACATTGAACTTGTTGTCGCGATAAGCAAGAGCGCTGCCGTTGCGCCACTGCTGGTTTTGATCATGGCCGTAGGAGAGGCGATAGCCGAATTTCTTATGCCTATTGGCATACACAGCGGCGCTGCTGATCGTGCCATAGGCTCCGCCCCCGAACTGCGCCGTCGCGCCCTTCATCTCCTCCGGCGATTTCGTGATGATGTTGATGATGCCGTCGAACGCATTGAAGCCATAGAGGACGGAAGCGGGGCCTTTCTGAACCTCGATGCGTTTGATCTCCGGCAAGGTGACCGGAATCGCTTTCCAGTACATGCTTCCTTGCACATCGACATAGATGGAGCGGCCATCGACCATGACCAAGAGCTTGTTGCTGACCAGTTGGTTATCTCCCCGCACACTCACGTTGAAGTCCGCGCCTGTCACCTGCATAACGTCCAGACCGGGAACGCGGCGGAGCACCGTCGGCAGATCCGTGGCGCCGGAATGGCGGATGTCTTCGTCGGTGATCACATAGACGTTCGACGGCGCTTGAGAGATCGGCTGCTCGTAGCGCGAAGCGATGCTGACCGTTTCTTCTTCTTTGAGTAGTTGGAGTTCGTCAGGAATGCTCCGAGCAGGTGGCGTACTCAATTCTTTCTTGTTTTCTTCTGCCCGGGCAGCGACGGGGCACACAATCAACGAAGCGATGGCGACGAAGGCAAGGCAAGCGGGAAGGAGGATTTGCCGATGTCTGGCCATGTGCGTATTTCATACGGCAAGCAGCGTGCCATTAGCGTCGTGGTCGGCAACAGCCGCAGTAGGGGACTTATTCATAGAAAACGCTACAAATCTTGATATGAGAGAGGTTTCGACTATCCAGCCTGAGGAGAAGGTGAATCAAAATAGATTCAAACTGAATCAAAATAGATTCAGTGGGCTGGCGTAAGCTTGGCATGTTGAACGGTATGCAATCGGCTATTTGGCATGATTCTGAATCGAACGCAGATCCCAGTCTGCCACCCCGTTCAGGCCCACCTGCCTCAGCAGAGCCGCGCGCAGCCTCCGAAGCGACGGGTCCGTTGGTTCTTTTTCGATCAGGGCACACACGCAACCCATCGCATCGTACCAGAACCCGATGAGGGCATTGGTGCGCACGCTCTCCCGGTCGCAGGTCAGGTTCACTGAGGTGATCGTCAAGCATTCGCTGAACTCGCATCGCTCGATCATCCCACCGGCGACGATATCCTCCGAATGGGAGTCTGTGTTGCGCCTGGCTGATACGAACCAGCGGTATTGCACATTCGGTTCAAGTGTGAGTCCTAGAGTCTTGATATCAATCGATTGGACCCCTGCTTTCATGGGAGTCGGAAGGGGGCCTTCATAGAGGGGGGCAATTTTTTGGGTGTCGTTGAGTGTAAATCGTAAGGGATAGGCCGTTGGTTTTGAGAGATACCAATTGAGGGTGGGTGTTTGTCTCACCGTCAGGCCTACGTGGTCAGGTACCAACGCGACAAGCTCCGGCTCATGGCCCTCGGTTCCCCGCAATGTACCTCCGACTCGAGCGCGAGGAGTCAGTTTTTTGGGCGGTGTGTACAGGGGAGGCTGCTGGTCATCCTGTTGACCGGCCGCCGTCGCCACTGTCGGCGTATCTGCGGCATCGAGGAGGTAGATTTCCGCGATGGTTAGGAAAAGGCTCAATCCTAAGATCAATAGACGCCTCACGGTGGTTTTCCTTTCACAGCCAATTATTGAGCAACAGAAATGGCGACCAGTAAGCCGGATGTTCATAAACACGGTCGCTCAAGAGTTTCATCTGTGCGCGCTGGAGTGCAACGGCCTTGGATAGAGATGGGTTCCGCAGCTGTCGGTAAAATTCGGAGATCAGCGCCGCCGACGCTTCGTCGTTGATAAACCACAGAGTGGCCAATGCGCTGCGGGCCCCGGCCTTGAGGGCCACGCCGGCCAGGCCGAGTGCCGCGCGATCGTCGCCGACCCCGGTCTGGCAGGCACTCAAGGTCAACAGCTCGAGTGGCTCTTGGCGGAACCGAAAGAGGCTGATCAGTTGGTCGAGGGTCTGCATCGTCAGTTTCCCATCGAAGGTCAGGAGAAACGAATTGTTCACCTCAGTCGAGAACCTGCCGTGCGTGGCGATATGCAGGCCTCCGTACCGTCCTTCACGCAATTCCCGTTCCAGCCTGGAGGCTTGAAAGTCATTGTTCATGATTTGGTCGCTCTTGTAGAGCCGTTGGATGGATTCGACCTCGTCTGCTACGTAGGGAAGAGGGGGAAATCCCTGGACTGATTTGGTAAGGCCCGCTGTGAGAAACCGGAGCTTGTCGCGGTTCAGCGGTCGTGGGTCGGTCAACGTCAAGCCGGGTGTCATGGCGAGCGCGAACTTGCTGATCAGAAACGATGAACCGTCGTGGAGCGCAGCCAGTGGAATGGTTCGAAGGGCGCTATCCGGCACGAACACCAACGTGGTGATCTGAAGTTTCATGAGGTCCGATTCCAACGGTCGCACCAGCCAATCGTACAACTGTTGTGCATGCGGCAGATATTCTCGGGTGGTGCGTTTTTCCACCAATCGGCGAAACTCGCGGATTTCCAGAGTCAGCCGATCGGCTGTGATGGGCACGGAGATCCGCTTGAGCCCGGTCGGTAGGCTAACGAGGAGTTCCAGTCTGGATGTGAACATGATGGGATAGACAACGGCCGTGTCCGGTGACAGCCGATCAAACGTGGTCAGCCGAGACCGAACCGCATCCACACAGTCGTCCTTGAAATAGTCTCGCAGCTCTGCCGTTTTGTAAGTTTCGATCGCATCGCGAGCCGCGAGGAGATCGCCCTCGACTGCTTGAGTGTCATCAGTGAGCGAGGCTCGCTGCAACAAGAGATCGGCCAGTTCGAAGAACAGCGGCCTCACGGATTCCTGTCCGGCGAGAGTGCCTTCATACGACGCCTGTGCCACCTCGGAGCGAATCGGTTGGAGCGTCGAAGCCGCCTGCCGATAGGAATCGATGGCCTTGTCCAATTGCCCGGTTGCGGCCAGCTGGCGCCCTAACTGCCATTGCCAGCGATAGAGTGATTCCGGTGCATCCACTGATTGTGCGGCGAAGAGCGCTCGCCTGGTGAGCTGCAATGCCTCGTCCATGCGAAATTCTGTTTCGTAGAGATGTCCAAGATAGCCGTGGGCATAGGACAGCGTTCTCTTGTCTCCCTGTTCTTCTGCGACCGTGGCTGCTTCTTGGAGCACACCCGCTGTTCTCAGCAAGAGCGGGTCATGGGCCTGTGGCATGTGAGGAATGAGGCGCTGGTACGCCAGGGCAATACCGATCAACCCGAGGGATTTATGACGGGATGGGGGAACGTCCTTTAGGTTATCGAATGCTGCGTCAAGGGAGACGCGGCTGTTGGCCGGTTGGCCGAGTCGCAGCAGGGCCCGAGCGGCATTCGTTCGGGTAGCTGCAGCGAGCAGTGGCAGCTTCGCTTTCTGTGCGAGGCCCATACTTTCATCAAACGCTTCCAGCGCATCCTTATCTTGCTGCTTCAGCGCAAAAAGCACTCCGAGATCGTTCAATGTGGTTGCCGTGAGTTGTGGGGAGTCCTGCTTTCTTGCCAAATCCGACGCTTGGCGGAGAAATTCCGAGGCTTCGGTGAGCTGTCCGAGCGTCAAGTACGTCCGTCCCAGTTGCCCAAGAGCGGTGGCTTCCACGAGAGGATCGCCACTCGTGGAAGCGAGGGCGAGCGCGAGTTCCAGAAACTGGAGTGCCTGCTTGGATTGCCCCAGCTCCATCGAAGCCTGAGCTGAGAGGCCGATGGCCTCAAACTGCCCCGGCTTGTTTCCTGCACTTTTATGCAGATCCACAGCTTGCTTCCAGTGGGATAAAGCTTCACCGAAGGCTCCCTTTTGAAAATACTGAGCCCCTTCCTTCATCAAGGAGTCGGCGGAGGACGAGGTTTCGTGCGATTCCGATCGTGTCACGGTGCGAAACGGAATGGGCATCAACAGCAGGATGACGGTTCCGCATAGAACGAAATGAATAACGGTTCGATTGAATGCCGGCATGGAGCCTCGCGTCATTAGAAGGCCTGAACCACTGCCTGAAGATGGATGCCGTAGTCCTGCAGGTTACCGGAAGGTCGCGGTACGTGGTTGAGCGGGACTCCCCAATACAGTTCGAACCTGGCTCGGTCTCGAGGCAACACATTCCAGCGGATGCCGAGACCGACGCTGGCAAGAGTCTGGAGGTCATGGGTGGGGCCTCGCGACATCCAGGACCGTCCTACGTCGACGAATTGGGCAAACTGGACCATATCTTCGCCGCTCGCGTATTTGCGCAAGGGAATCCGGCTTTCAAGGGAAGCGAGGAAAGCGTTATCTCAAACAAACGTGTTTTCTCGGTAGCCGCGCACGCTGAACCGACCGCCCAACGGGATCTGTTCAAGTGGAAACAAGCGGTTGTTGCTCAGTTGGAGATCCAGTCGCCCCAAGATCTGCCACCCTCCTAAATAATCCAGCCGTTTCACCGCCTGTATTTGTCCCAGCCAAGACACAAACCGTCCGCTGGGCAGCGGCTCACCGGCGGCAGTGGTCGCGTCGCGGGAGTTGATCGTGGCGCCCAGCACATCGAAGCCGACACTGACGCGGGAACGAGCGGCGAACACAAACGAGGCTGTCATATGCCGGTATTCCTGGATGAACCGCAACGCGTTGACTGTGCTCACGCCGGTGTTCGATGCTCCAGGAATAAAGAGGAACGGCTGACCTGGTAAGTCGAAGGCCGAAGTAATCTTGTTGTACAGATGCTCGCCGCTAATCGCTACGGCCAGTTCGTCGGACAAGGTTCGATAGACTGGATGTCGAAGCGTGAAGCCGATGATTTCCGACTCTGAATTCAAGTCGAGCTCACGAAACCTGTCGTCCACGACGACGAAATCATTCCGGCGATAGGACGCGGTAAAGGTCGTATCGTAGCGGTTTATCGGCAGGGTGTAGGAGGCATCAATGATCGGGTGAACTCCACGTGAGCCCCCGTAGGTAATACTGAACGGATCTCCATGACCGGTCACATTGTAATGGGCGAGAGTCATCAACCCTCGCTCGGCTCCAACGACAGGGGTCTGATAGTTGCTGAACTCCAGCCACATCTTCCATGGGCTGCGCTCCTTGACTTTCAAATTGAGGATGCTTTCACCTCGCTGGTCGCCCGGACGAAGTTCGGCGTTGATTCGTTCGATACGGGGGTCTCGCTGGAGGAACTGCAATCGCTCCTGGATTGGTTCGAGCTTGAGTGGTGGACGCGCGCCGAGAGCCACGCGATCACTCAAGTAACCGCGCCGAAACCAATTGGTCCCTTCGACGTCGATTCGTGACAGGGCTCCCTCAATAATCAGGAATTCAATCACACCATCTTCGACGTCCTGATCGGGAATGACGGCGCCGGAGGTGATGTAGCCGTTGTTGACGTACAAGAGGGTGAGTGCCAGCCGCAGCCGTTCCAAATCTTCAGTGGTCAACGTGCGCTTTTCATAAGGCGTGGTGACTGCCTTGATCTCCGAGTCCGGGAACACGGTATTTCCAATGATCTGGATCGCGTTGACAAATACGTGGATCTGGCCGAGCTGTTGCTGGGCACCATCCTCCGGCGGTACTGGCACCGGGGGGAGGGTGAGACTTGGAGGAAGTGTCGGCGGCTTGAATTCTTTCCTCAGCGGGGCCGGTGGTTCGCCGGATCGGAGGGTGGGATCAAAGATTGGAGGAGCCGTCTGAGGAGCTCCCTGCGCGAAAAGCGGCGAGGCCGTTGCGATGATCGTCATGGTTACACCACAGGAGAGGAGGGCACAAGCTATGAACCGACGCCGGTCTTGACGCGCCGGACTACCAGCGCCACCCATCATGAGTGACAGCCTGTCGGGCCAATCGCAAAGGTCCGAACCAAGAACCCAGGGGGAGTTAGCCGCCGCAGTGACAGAACTTCTCCCTGAGCGACACGGGTAATTGTCGCTCGTGATTCATTCAGTTTCCTGGTGCTCGCGATCAAGCCAGTCGCATGTTCCGTGTCCTCTCCCATCCAGTGTTCCATCGAAACCGGGCTGCTGAGCCATCCGCCTGGCTCGGAGGGGAGTATGTCGCGTCCAGCAAGGATGAAGGTACTTTGTTCGCCGCCGGCCAAGGCGACACAACGGTTTTGTAAGAGCGGCTGCGTCTGGTCCGCTTTCGAGGAGAGCTGTGTGACTGTGCCACTCAAATTCGATGTTGGCGATTGAATCGTCACCGTGCCGTTCACACCAAATTGAGATGATGCATCGATGCGGCTCGTCTGATCCTGTAAAAACACCGGCGTCGTTATCGTGATGTTCCCGCCGTTCCCTTGCTGCGCGGTTGCGAGAATCTGGGCGTTCTGCAGAACTACCGTCTTCGGATCGATCGTGATATTGCCACCCGCCGTAGACGGGCCGCCCTGGACCGACGAGCTGATCGGACTGTTGGCTAAGCGTATGAGATCGACAGCTTTGATATCGATGTTCCCGCCGCTGGCCTTCTCTGCCTTGGTCGTAATGGAACTATCTTGTACATCCAACTGCTGGCCTGCATCGATCGAGATATTACCTGCGTTCGCGATGCCGGAGTTTGGAGTCTTGGGATCGAAGGTGCTGTTGGCAGTAATAGAGGCGCCGTTATTCATCGTCACCTGATCTGTCGCCTTTACTTCGATCGAGCCGCCAGTGGCGCGTGCATCGGTTCCGGTTGTTGCGGCTGAAATAGTTCCGCCATTCTGAATAGTGATGGCTCGTGCGAATAGATCAACTGAACCGCCGGCGCCATGGCCTACGGTGTCGCTAAAAATGCCGCCGCCGGACCCGTCGATCAGTACAGAGGCTGTTGGTCCTGTAAGAGATCGAATTGCGATATTTCCTCCGGGGCCAGCAGGGATAATTCCCTGGGGGAACTCTTTAGGAGCAAAGGTACTTCCGCTTTTGATTTGGCTCCCGTCCTTTAGTTGAAGCGTGTCGGTAAAGATCTTGAGCTGTCCGCCGGCCCCAGCCGCGAAGGTTTCACTGCTGATGAGACTGCCTTGAGTTGCCGTAATATCTTTGGCCGTGATCGTAATGTCGCCGGCCGGAGCATTGGTAGTAGGATTGAAGGCGCTGGTGGCAATGAGTGAGTTGGCACGTATGGAGGCCGGGACCGAGAAATCGGCCGCCATTGTCAACGTATTTGAAAGACTCACAGTAATCCCGCCTGGCTTAGATGAGCCTAGATTCTCGTTATCAATTAAACCCGCCTTCATCAGTAGATTCCTTGCGGTGATTTCTACCGGCCCTACTCGCCCTCCTCCTTCGAACGACGCGGTAAAAATATTGGCTCCATCCAAAACGACATCTCCTCCTCGCGCTGACACAGCGATTCCTCCCGTATCGCCGGTACTATTTAATATTTGAGAGGTCGCTTGGGCAGCTCTACCGCCTTGCATCATCAGGATGTCCCCATGCTCGCTTATGAGTTCGACATTGCCCGCATTTCCTCGCGCGAGCGTCGCCGAGTAATCCGTTCCATCAGAGTTAAACCCGGATGTTGAAACAACGCTTACCACATTGGTGGTTTCAATATTTTTGGTAGCCCGTAGAGTAATATTGCCAGCATTGCCGGCCCCCTCGGTATTCGACATGATACTGGTAAATCGCAAACTACGAAAGTTCGCTGCTGAGCCAGGGATGCCGGTGATAAGGATTCGGTCTGCCGTCACGTGCACGCCTCCGTAGGTGACTCCAGGAGTTGTGCCGTCGCTCACGTTGACCCTGATAAGAGCGCCTTTCTGAACATATGCATCTTGGCTAACGACGATGTCGATCCCGCTGCCGATCGATTCCGTTCCGTTTATGATTGGACCAGGACCGTTGACATTGGAGGAGATTCTGGAGTCGTCCAATAAAAATTGCCCACCTCGAATGAGGACGGTGCCGCCCCCGTTGCCGCCGACGTCGATGACTGAACCGTCTACAATCTTCACCGCGCCGAGTGCTCCGAAGGATTGGCCATTGATGTTGGGTGTATAGTGCAAAGTTTTTGCCGCGACCTCTCCAGGGGAGGCCACGCTGACGAGATCGATCCGGCCGGCTGGGGTGTCGGGGTGCCCCGCTTGATCTACGTTGTTCCCGAGTGTGCCGGAATCGATGGTGATGTTCCCGGCTACGAGCGAAAGCGACCGACCGGGTGTCGTTGTCAACGTGCTTCCTTGAACCTCAAGGGTTCTCGGATTGGGTCCAAGGAACCCAAACGCGGTGACGGGCGCGCTGGTCAGCAGGCTCGGCAATCCCGAGTCAGCCCGAAAGATTCCGGCCGCGCCATCCGTCTCCGCAAGTCGCAAGTATTCGGCGGTCGTGAAGGTCACAGAGCCTCCGACATTGAGCGATGCGTTCGGGCCAAAGACAACACCTGATGGATTTATCAGATAGAGATTGGCATTCTCGAACCCCGTCGTCTGAATCGTGCCGAAGATGCCGGAGGCATTATTTCCCGTCACACGGCCTAAGATATTGGCGGTATCGAGCCTTGTATCGTTGAGAAAATTAGCGATGGTGTCGTTCGGGACGTTAAAATCGCCAAAGCTATGAAACAGGTTTGTCCCGGCCCGGGTTCCTCCCGTGATATCGTATTGCACCGTTCCTGTCGGTGGAGTCGAGGAGAGAGTGACTTGGGTGGCCAACCCTGATGGTGTAATGGGAGGAGGAGCTTGCGCCGAACCTGGAGAACTGTGTGAAATCGTCATGCAGAGTACTACACATCCGATCCTCACAGTTCTCCGTGACATATTGGTGGCCGACTCCTTCAAGGCACAGCTATTAGACTCTCACCTTGTGAGGTCAAGCGCCGGGTGAGTATTCCCCGTAAGTAGCCGACAGTTCTTCTCTTCGGCCGGCATCATCTTTCTGAACAAAGTTCTTGAACAGGATATTAAATTTATCGAGCGCGGTCTTATAGGGCATGGGATTTTGAGGATTGACCGGATCCATGAAGGAGAAAAAGGCTATTAATTCCAATTTTGACGGGTCAATGGGAGAACCGACATTCTGACACGACACAACGGCCAGCCCGTAGTCACCATCCTCTAAATCCAATTTGGCGCCTCCGCTTACTTCTAAACCGGAGGATGGGAGATCGTCCGTGGTGATGAACACCTTGTTAAGTGATGTTTTCTTGATTTTGCCCACGACGATAGCGCTCTTGTATAACCCACATATCCACCTTGGACACCATGGCATCGCAGCACCTCCTATATTAAAAGTATCTACCACTCACTTGACATCGTTACGTTCCGAAACCTACAGGACCCTTTGCTTTAGGAAAGGGCTTTCTGCCTCGTTGAGCAGTCAACGAGGCAGAACTGTTATGCCACGTTCGTGTACCCGCTCATTGGGCGCTTGATATTCCCTTTACCTACTTTGCTCAATAACCCTTTCATGTGATTCCATTTTCCTTCACTGCCCTGGACAAATTGTTCTAAGTAGTAAGTCTCCACCATATCTTGCGGCTCTACTCTTTGGACTCCAAGTGTTGCGCATTCATATAGGGCTATTCGGCTAGAATTAGTTTTCTGTTCCGACCTCAGCATGGTACATTTCAGCAAGCGCGGCTTGGTAGAAATGAATCGGTTACTGGTATGTTCATGATTGACAACGTTGCAACTCATTGCAGTCTCCTTTGTGGGCTAATTGGCCCTATGGTCTGCACACGTAAGCAAAGTGCGCACCACTGAAGCGACATCAGATGCGCGCGTTGCGCAAATTCTGGCAAAATAGCCACTGTCGAGCAGATGCCGCGTTTGCTGTCCGCCGCTTTCATGTTGGTGGTGTTAAGAGAAGGGGAGGATGGTGAACCTAAAAAGATTCACCCTGAATCTAATTCGATTCACCGAGACGCAGGATCTCACGGGAATCGTTTGGGCTCTTTGCAGTTCTCCGTCATGATGTTGAGCGATCAGACGCAGGGACTGATGGTAGAGTCGGGCGGGGAAACGGCGGAGTTAGGCCGCGACGTGGCGCTGATCCCTATCCTCCCGAATCAAAGCTGTCGAATCCGTCTGACGACGCTTCGGGGTCAATGCACGAATTCGATCGGCAACTGCGGTCCTTCCCTGCGCATTGGGCAAGGCGGCTTTAGCAAGAATGGCACGCAGCTCCTGCTCAAGCGATTTGTTTGGTCACGACGGGTCTCCTCTCGGTGCTGGATTCCCACATTGACATGTGCTGCGCATGTGCGTAAGCATGATCAGCATGTCCACGATGATTCAGCGACGAAATGTTCCAGATCATCTTCGTAGAAAGTTAAAACCCGCACTGCGGCGGAAGGACGATCGCTTTCTGAGTGGCATGGGTACGTGACGAGCAGTTGCTATCAGCTGGACGTATACGAATCATTTTCTTTCAAACAGCCATCTTGGCCACCCAATGATGCCCTGCTCCGCATTGATGTGGCGAGGCGCATATCTCTCGGGAGGGACCATGGCGGACCATCGTGAGACCTATAAAGGCCGGCAAATCGTTGTCAGCGGCACAGCGGACAAGCCAGAACTGTCGATCGACGGAAAGGCCATCTTCATTCTGCAAAACTCTTCAGGGGCGTATCTGGCCTCCGGGTTCGCCTTTGACCCGCAGCCTTCGCCGCTGGAATTAGCCAGGAAGATCATCGACTATCAGCAGGCGGGCCGATAAATGGGCACACGGAAGAACCAATCCAGTCTGACTCCGGCGGAGCGCGCGGCGTTCGTGGCGGCGGTCAAGGCACTGAAAGCGAGCGGCGCCTATGATGTGTTCGTCACCCAGCACCGCACGGCGTTTCTGGCCGGTCCCAATGATCCCGCGCATGGCGGTCCAGCCTTTCTGCCATGGCACCGCGAGTATCTTCGCCGATTTGAACGGGCCCTTGCAGGAATTGACCCAACGGTGTCCATTCCGTACTGGGACTGGACGGTCGACAGGACCGCGGCAGCCTCGCTGTGGGGCCCCGATTTTATGGGGGGGAATGGTACGGGCGCGGACCAACGGGTGACGACGGGCCCCTTTGCCTTTTCGACCGGAGAATGGTCCTTAACCGTGCGCGATCCGGGAGATCTCACCACTTTCCTGACTCGCGCGTTTGGCTCTATGGGAGCCCTGCCGACTCAGCAAACCGTCAACGCCGCGAAAGCCGTGGTGCCCTACGATACTGCTCCATGGAACGCCAACAGCAGCAACAACGGCAGCTTTCGCAATCGTCTTGAAGGAGTTGTTCACAATCCCGGACACATGTGGGTGGGCGGCTCCATGATGGCCATGTCGTCACCGAACGATCCCGTATTCTGGCTGCATCACTGCAATATCGACCGCCTCTGGGCGGAATGGCAGCGGGAACACCCTGAGCAGTCGTACCTGCCGCCGAGCGGAACGCCCGGTGTGGTGGCGGGTCATGCCCTGGATGATCCCATGCCTCCGTGGAACAACGAGTCGACCCCGCCGACGCCTCGAAGCGTCCTCGATCATCATACGCTGGGTTATACGTATGACAACGAACCAGTCTCGCCTCAAGCCCTGCCCCTCACGATCGACGCGCCGCCGGTGACCGCCTCGATCGGCGGGGCAGGCGAGGTCGACGTGTTCAGTTTTGTGGTCTCTTCTTCCGGGCGCTACACGATTGCCACCGAGGGAACGACGGATGTCGTGATGGGACTCTACGGGCCCAATGACATGACCACGTTGCTTGTTGAAGATGATGATAGTGGAGCAGGGAGTAATGCTCAGATAGCGCGGGAGCTCGCACCGGGCACGTATTACGCGCGGGTCCGGCATTACAGCGGTTCGTCGACTGGCGATTACCGCATTTTGGTGACACGCGCGGCCGGGCCGTCAGCTCCGCCGACCCTTCAAATCAATGGCCCGGCGGTGCAGGGAAGCATCGGGACTGTCAATGAACGGGATCTGTACGGGTTCAGGGTTACTGCACCCGGCACCTATACGATCGAGACCGCAGGGAATACGGACTGTGTTCTCAGACTTTTTGGTCCTGAAACCCCCACGAATCTTGTGGCCGAGGACGATGATAGCGGCCCCGGCGCCAATTCACGAATAGTCGCCAACCTTGAGCCCGGTACCTACTTTGCTGAAGTGCAGCATTACAGCCCGACCGGGACGGGTTCATACAGCATTTCCGTGAGGAGCTGAGAGGAATCGCTCCAGTAGCAAACGAGTCGAACAGTGACGCTCGAAATTGTTATCGATCACTGCTCAACAGGAGTTGTTACGCCATGACTGCAAACAATCCAGTCACGTATAATGAGGCCAAAAAACGCTACGAAATGCCGTTCGGCCACCTGGTGGTGTACGCCAATGTCCGCAAGGAAAAGAACACTCTGTATATCGATTACGTTTTCGCGCCGCAGGAATTGCGCGGCAAGGGTGCGGCTGGGGAGTTCATGAGTAAATTGATGGATGTGGTGCGCGCCGAAGCACTGAAGGCGGTGCCCCTATGCGGCTATGCCGCCAGTTGGCTCGGGCGGCATAGCGAGTATCAGGATCTGATTTCTAATTAGAACCGGTCATCGTCCTGCTTGAACGGGCCGGTCGGCGAGACGCCGATATCATGCGCCTGCCCAAAACGTGCCGCAACTCCTCGTCTAGAAGCGCAGTTGGCTAGAAACTCCCCCATTAAAGATCGAGTACCAAGGCCGCTTCGTGCCCTCCTCATGAAAGACACCCGTCGGCCTGATAGTCTGGCTGAAGTGTACGTTCACAAACTGTTTTTCTAAGCTTTTTCGTTTGGCTGAATTTAAATAGAATCGATCCCACATTTCCGACACTCCACTGTGCCTCTACTAACCTACGGCGGGCAGGAGTGGACACAGTTACGGCTATGAAGATTGTCGGCCGCGAATCTGAGAAGATGTTGAAGCGGTACAACTCAATAGCAGTCTGCTGAAAAACCCCTCGCAAAGCAGTACGCACTATGCTTCTCTGTTGTTCTGAAGAACGGAGGGCCGATCATGCGCGGAACATTTGAAGATCAGGGACGGTTATTTTCGTATATTTCGCCGGAACAACGGGTCGCGGCACAGCACCCGCTCCGCACGATACGCAAGCTGGTGCGCGAGGTACTCAACGAGCTGGACCGAGACTTCCGCAAGCTATATTCAACGACCGGTCGCCCGTCCATTCCGCCCGAACAGTTGCTGAGCGCGCTGCTCCTGCAAGTGTTTTACGGTGTACGAAGTGAGCGACAACTGATGGAGCAGCTGGACTACAATCTGTTGTACCGCTGGTTCGTTGGGCTTGCGCCGGACGACGTCGTGTGGGACGCGACGACATTTACGAAGAATCGCGAGCGGTTGCAGCACGGCAATATGTTCAAGCGCTTCGTGGAAACGCTGTTACATCACCGCGACGTCATCCCCCTGTTGTCGGACGAGCATTTCTCCGTCGACGGCACGCTGATTGAGGCGTGGGCTGGCCATAAAAGCTTCAAGCCGAAGAACGATCAAAACGGTGATGGGGAGCGCTTCCACGGCACCACACGCAAGAACACCACGCATGCAAGTACGACCGATCCCGACAGCCGCCTGTACCGCAAGAGTGAGGGCAAGGAGAGTAAACTCTGCTACATGGGACATGCCACGATGGAAAACCGGTACGGCCTTGCCGTGGCGGGGCTGGTCACACAGGCGAGCGGTACAGCGGAACGCAGGGCCTCTGAGGAAATGCTGGCGAAGAAAGCCTCGCCACATACCCGCATCACGGTTGGCGCGGATAAGGCCTATGATGTTGCCGCACACGTTGAACGCCTGCGGGCGAAGAACATCACCCCGCACATTGCCGTCAACGCGTATGTCACGAAGACTGGAATGACGCGCAAGACATCCATCGACGGACGCACCACCCGGCACATGGGCTACGCGCTCTCGCAAGGCAAACGCAAAATGATCGAGTGTATATTCGGATGGGGCAAGCAGCACGGCACCATGCGCAAGACGAAACACCGGGGGCTTGCCGGAGTTGCCGCGGACTTTCTCCTCAATCTGATTGGCTACAATCTCGTCCGTATCCCGAAACTGCTGGTGCAGAGGGGATAAGTGCCTCCTAAAACCACAAAAACGCCCCGATACGGCGCAAGACTCCACGAACCCTCGAAAAACTAACGCGTGGCTATCTCAAAAAACGGAAACTTCCGTCATGAAAGAGGGTTTTTCAGCAGACTGATAGAGGAGAGAGACTTGACTGAAGCCGCCTTGAAGGTGCAAAAGTACCTTGACGTTAACACCCTAATAACACCAAGCGACATGGCCGTGGAGAGTCACTCGTCCAAGTAGTTGAAATAATTGAACGCGCCCGTAGCTCAGTCGGATAGAGCATCAGCCTTCTAAGCTGAGGGTCGCTGGTTCGATTCCAGCCGGGCGCACCACTCCAAGCTCGTTCGTGGCAGTGCTGTTTCTATTGAGGCGACGGGATACACACCGCAATAATCTTTTCCCTTCCTTTCGGTAGACCCGCTCGATGCCACCCACCGCGCATTGCATTCCCTAATAATTTCCCTGGCCAGGTCGACATCTCCCGGTAGACATTCCACGGTCTCGTCCCCTATAGTTTGCTCTTCAGATTCTTCCTCCAAGGGGCTGGATTGCATGCGTCGGCTGCTTCGTCCACGGGTTCTGATCGGTACGCTGGTAGGCCTCATTGCTTTCTATTCGCTCGTCGGCTTCGTGCTCGTTCCCTATCTGATTACATCGTACGTCGTTCCCACAGCCTCGGAACAAATCAAGCATCCTATCCTGTTGCGGGATGCCGCCTTCAATCCGTTTGTGCTCTCACTCCGTCTCAATGGGTTAGAGGTACGAGCGCAAGACCAGACTGCCATGCTGGGGTTTGAGGAGCTGTTCGTGAATCTGCGAGCAACGACGCTGTTCTTGCAAAAAATCTCGTTCGACGAGATCCGTCTCGTGATGCCGTTCGTGGTGGCCAAGGTGAATCGTGAAGCTAAGTTGAATCTGATGTCGTTGGTTCCTCCTTCGGATGAGGCACCCCAGCCTCCTGCTCAACCAACAGGCGAACCGAAGAAGATGATGCCGGTGCAGATTGATCTCTTGGAGATCGGACAAGGCATCATTGAATATCGAGATGATTCAAAGGCGCGGCCGGTGGTGATCGACGTGGTGCCGTTTGAGATCGTGTTGCGCAACTTCAGTACGGTTCAGGCTGAGGGAGGCGAGAGTGCCCATGCGTTCACGGCGGAGATCGGAAAGGGTGAAAAGATCTCGTGGGAGGGGACTATCTTTCTGGAACCGGTGGAATCTGATGGTCGGGTGAATCTGTCCGGAATCAAACTCAAGACGTTGTATCAAGCCGTGCACGACTTGTTTCAGTTCGACATTCCGCAGGGCACCCTTGGCCTCTCTGCGTCGTACCATTTTGATCTTCGCGGTCAGGCTCCTCAGGCAACGGTCAAGAATGGAAACGTATCGATTCAGAATCTCGCGATCGTGGAACGAGGCGGGCTTGAGCCAGTCGTGAGTATTCCGGCCTTTAATGTGGAAGGGATTCAGCTGGACCTGCAAAAGCAAGCCATTGATATCGCGAAGGTGCATTCAGCCAATGCGCGATTCGAGGCCTGGATGGACCCAGGCGGGGCGATAAATTTTCAAACGCTCTTTACGCCGGTCGGCGGGAATGAGGCACCTCCAACACCCACGACGGCAAAGGCCAAGCCCGAGAAAACACCAAAGCCTTGGACCATCGCTGTCGACGAAATTGCCCTACGGAATTATCGGGCCGCGTTCGAGGATCGGACGCTCTCGAGACCCGGTCATGTCGATGTGTCGGCGATGAATCTCACGGTGAAAGATGTGCAGATTCCCTTCAGGAAACCGTTGCCGGTGGATCTGTCGTTGAAACTGAATGAGACGGGAACGATTGGTGTTCAGGGGAAAGTCACGGTCGAGCCATTGATCGTTGATGCCGCGCTCAAGTTGGAGCACATTGATATTCACCCATTTCAGCCCTATCTCGATCAGTTTCTCAATGCCGACGTGCAGGATGGAGCCATCGATCTCAAGGGGGCACTGCACTTTGCCAAAGAACACCCGAATGAGCCTCTGCTTCGGTTCCAGGGTGATCTCGCGGTCAATCAGTTGGCCGTTGTCGATCGCAAAGAGTTTGACAATGTCGTGACCTGGAAGGGGTTGGTGGTGAACCGCGTAGCGTTGGATGTGGAGCCGACCGCTGTGAAAATCGCCGAAGTGGTCTGGCAAGAACCGTCTATGCAGATGGTGGTGGAAGCTGACGGCCAACTCAATGTGTCTCAACTGGCTGCCTCGCCTCCATCTGGGGATCAGGCGGCTGCTGAACAATCTGAAGCTAAGAAGTCGCCTACTAAAGCGGCGGAGCCCGTGTCTGTGACGATCGACCAGGTCAAGTTGGTCAAGCTGGCAGCAAGATTTGAAGACCGGTCCATCGAACCGAACGTGAAGACCAGCCTGACGGAGTTTGGAGGAACCATCAAAGGGTTATCGTCCAAGCAACTGAAGAAAGCCGATGTCAATCTCACGGGCAGGATCGGTCGGGCGGCGCGACTTAACATCGTCGGAAAGATAAATCCACTGAGCGAGGACGCCTTCACCGACTTGGTCATTACACTGGGCGGGATGGACCTGACTCCGGTTGGTTCGTACAGCGGCAAATATGCCGGCTACGGATTGTCCAAGGGCAAACTCTCGCTTGATTTGAAGTATAAGGTCTCACAAAAAGTGCTGGAAGCGGAGAATCTCGTGCAAGTCGATCAGCTGACATTCGGTGAAAAGACCAACAGTCCTGAGGCGACGTCACTACCGGTGCCGCTGATTGTGGGACTGCTGAAGGATCGTAAGGGCTTGATTGAAGTCGATATGCCAATTCGTGGAGACCTCAACGACCCGGATTTCAAGTACGGCAAGGTCGTGCTTTTGACGTTGCTCAACTTACTGACAAAAGTCGTGGCCTCGCCGTTTTCGCTGATGGGTAAGCTTGTTCCGGGCGGGGGGAATGAGGAGGAGCTACAGTTCATCGAGTTCGAGCCTGGCAGCGCGGCATTGCTTGATAGCGAAGTGCACAAGCTGGAGTCGCTGGAGAAAGCATTGGTTGAGCGGGCGGGACTCCGACTCGACATCAAGGGAACGACCGATGCGACGCGTGATGTGGCGGAGCTTCAAACGAGGAAACTTCGAGAGCAGCTGTTCGCAATGAGCGGCGGAAAGAAGCCAGATCAGGAAGAGTTGTCGCCGAAAGAGGAGCAACGGCTGGTGGAAAAATTGTATGCGAAACTCCCTGCGCCTGATCCATCAGTGACACCGGCGGAACCCACGCAGCCGACCGTGGAAGACATGAAGCGAAAACTCGCGGCGGCCATCAAGATTTCTCCGAGCGAATTGGAAGCGCTGGCCCACCAGCGCGCTGAGGCGATCCGTGGCCATCTCCTGGAGGGGGGGAAGCTCACAGAGGAACGGGTCGCGCTTCTCGATGCAGGTGCGGCCGAGTCCGGTCATGAGAAGGTGCGGACTCAGTTGTCCCTGTCCGCCGGCTTATGAGCGCGTGATGCCGGTGGCGTCAGTCGAGAGGATTCGAACACACCGTCCGCTCCTCCGATGCATGCCCCTGACGATCGACGTGATGGGTTCTGAAGCGAGTCTGGCCGGCTGATGCTTTCCCGTCCGTTACTTTGTCCCGTACCGCATGCGCGTCCCATGTAAGAGCGAGAGTTCAATCTCCGACGCGCTCAGTTCTCGGGGGAAGAGGACGCCTGAGATCTTACAGGCGTTGATGCTGGCTCCATCCATATTGGCCTTGCTGAAATCGACCCCACGCAAATCGGATTGTCGAAAATAACAGTCGCTGAGATCCAGCCCATCCGCATCCAAGCCTCGGAGATCAAGACCGCGCAGATCGCAGCCTCGAAGATCGCATTTGTCTCCGGCCGCCTTCTTGACGTTGAACTCCTTGATGCAGCCTTCACGCAGCATGAGGTACATCGGATCCTTTGAGATATGTAGCTTTGTGCGCGCTGTGTCCGTGCCGTCCATGTTCGACTCCTTATACAGGTTCTCGTGAGCCATATCGGCAAGGCTATAGAGAAACTTGAGCCGAGGAGCCCAGTGTCGTAGGCCATGCGTCAACCGTCAGCAGTCAAGGCCAGGTTGGGCGGAATAGCTTTCCCCGATCGCTGCTGTTTGATTGATGAGGTCAGGCGGTTAACGTTTTAAACTGCGACCTCTTGCACTCATCCTTTGCGAAACAGTATTGTAGAAAATTGGTTGGGTGATAGCTGATCAATAGTTGATGGCTGGATATTTTCCGAGGTTAAGGAGGGATACCATGGCTGTACGATTGGGAGACGATGCACCGAACTTTACGGCGGAGACGACGGAGGGCACGATCAATTTTCACGAATGGCTGGGTAACGGGTGGGGGATTCTGTTTTCACACCCCAAGGATTACACCCCGGTGTGTACGACGGAGCTGGGAACGGTGGCCAAAATCACGCCGGAGTTTAAAAAGCGGGGCGTAAAAGTGATTGCGGTCAGTGTAGATCCGATGGATTCTCACAAAGGCTGGATCAATGATATCAACGAAACGCAAAAGACGACGATGAACTACCCCATCATCGCCGATCCGGAAAAGAAGGTCGCGACGTTGTATGACATGATCCACCCCAATGCCATTGATAATATGACGGTGCGATCGGTCTTTATCATCGGCCCGGACAAGAAGGTCAAGCTGACCTTAACGTATCCCGCTTCCTGTGGCCGGAACTTCGATGAGTTGTTGAGAGTGATCGACTCGCTTCAGCTGACCTCGAAATACAAGGTCGCCACTCCGGCAAACTGGAAAGATGGTGAAGATTGCATCATTACGCCAGCAGTGGGTGATGCGGAAGCACAACAACTGTTTCCTAAAGGCTTCACGACTGTGAAGCCGTATCTCCGCTACACTCCTCAGCCGAACCGATAGGCTCTTACCGATGTGCTGAAGAAAGCCAGGCAGAGGATGACGACCTTCTTCTGCCTGGCTCTTATTTATCTATAAGTTATCTCCTCAAACATTTCTCAGTGCGGACATAAATCTCAACAGCTGTCCGTCTCCTAATTCTGTCGGACGGTAAAGCCGTCGCGTGCCTAGAGTCTGGGGTACAAGGATTGCTTGACGCAGGTCGAGCCCTATGCCTTTACAGCGGTGGGTCGTTTGGTTCCTTCGGCGAAACTAGCCGAAACCAGTCCTCTCTTCGCCAAGGTGTCGGCACGCCGCCAAATGGCCCTGGCCGATTGGACAGAGGACACTCGTTGCGTCTTTTCCCACCGCGTCACAGCGGTGCATCCTAACGTAGGCGAGTCTAAGGCAAGTTATGGTGGTAAATGAAAAACGAGTCAGTGACGATACGGTTTGCACGCGATCTGCGCAGGGTATCCTGAGGTTCGCAGGTGAAAACCACATCAGTATCGCACCTGATCGCTTTCTGCATTTACATGGACAGGCAGAAATACATATGTATATTTGTTACATGTGGAAGCAAGTAGAGAAAAGTGTCTTGCTATCTTTCGAGCACTTAGGCATACTCGCCGCCAACTTCCTAGTTGTATACGTTTTTGGATATCAGTGCAGGTGGGCAGTGGTTTCTCAATACTCACACGGGAGGGCATCAGTATGAAGGACCATCTTGCGAGGCGGTGGAAAAAGTTTTTGGTTGCTGGGGCCATGGCGGCACTGGTAGCTGGAATGGGATCCACGCTGCCGAGTGCTTATGCTGGTGGTACGATCAAGGCCGATGATGACAAGTGGATTTCCATCGGCATGGGTATCCGCTCCAGTTTCAACAGCATCGAGGGCGCTGCAGGGGGGCATTACAGCAACGACTTCAAAGTGGACAACGCTCGTATCTACATTAACGGGCAAATTCACAAATATGTGAAGTTCACCTTCAATACGGAATGTTTTAACTGCAACGTCGGGGCAGGAGGCACTCAGTTCGGCGGCAACTCCAACATCGGGCTGCTCGATGCGATCGGGAAATTCGAGCTTAGCGAGACGGTCAACCTCTGGGTCGGACGCACCTTGGTGCCGAGTGAGCGGGGTGAGTTGAACGGGCCGTTCTACCATGCGACCTTCGATGGCTTCCGGACGCCCTTCAACCCGGCAGACCACAGTGGCAACTTCCCCAGCGGTCCCAATGGAGCGGCCGGCGGCCAGGCGGGGCTCTATGGTCGTGACAACGGCGCGGTCTTCTTCGGGAAGATCCATCCCTTCGGCACCCATCTGTTGTACGTGGCCTCGGTATTCACGGGCCAGCGCGGGGGATCAAATAACACCGGCAGCCTGTTGTACGCCGGGCGTCTGCAATGGAACCTGTTGAACGATGAAGACAACCCCGGCTACTACACCTCCGGGACCTACTACGGGACGGCGGGCGATATCGTGGCGATTTCGGGCAACGTGATCCATCAAAAAGATGGCGCGGGTTCCCCTACGTTGGGGCGCAGTGATTACACCGGAGCGATTGTCGATCTGTTGGTGGAAAAGCTGATGCCGAACAACATGGGCGTGTTTACGTTCAACGCCGAATTCAAGCGGTACTGGGCCAACTACGGGGCTGGCGCGTTTGCCGGTGGCGATTGTTTCTGTATGTTCAATGGCCATTCCTGGACCGTGTACGGGTTGTACCTGATTCCCCATGAAGTCGGCATTGGGCGGTTCCAGCCCTATCTGCGGTTTGTCAGTATCGATCCGTTGTATAGCGCCATGCGGCAGGAGTGGGAGTATGGCCTGAACTACATCATCTCCGGCCACAATGCGCGTATTTCGGTGTATGGGCGATACGGCGATTTGGAAACCAAGGGGCCATTCAACAACTTTGGGCTGAATGCGATCGGCAACAAGGTCGATTCGTTCCACGTCGCCTTGCAGCTGCAGTATTAAGTAGCTCAGGTGACATAGAAGGTCCGTGCTTAACCAAGAGCCGGAATCCACCCTGTGGGTTCCGGCTCTTTCTTTTTGTCCGTAGTGAACAGTTCCCTGGTGGCACAGTGGCCTCAGTCTGTGGCTGTTAGTGCGCGAGTAAAAAGATTTAGAGAGTTACACGAGTAGGAGGCCTGCGTCGCGTATCTTTTTCCACGAAGCGGAGGACAGGAAGGAGTTGAACGTCGATTCCGCGCCAGGAAACCGTTGGCAAGCCTCCCGCATATGCGGATAGGACTGACATGGTTGTTGCGGGGTCGCGTCTCTTGTTAAATCCTTCACCCATTGAGCCTCTAGTTCTGGGAGGGTGATGACGTGATTCGCTCGGCCACTGGCCAGAGTGAGTCTTGATCTCTTTCTGATCGGTTCACAAGTCACGGCCCCACCCAGCCAGACCAAGCGCCGTTCTAAGTCTGAATGGTCCTCAGTCGTCCGTTTCTTGAGCAGGCGGCTGAGCCATGTGGAAGGGACCTGAGGGCGATGCACCTCACGATCGAACCACTGACGGACATCGATATCGAGCCCTCGCCGTTCAAGATAGTTCAAGAGTGATCGTCTGAGTCCTTCACCAAGCCAGGCCGGTGTTTCTGCGCGGTCGTCGTGATGCAGAAGGTCATTCTCTGCGAAGCCTCGAAATTCAGGCCCGAGAATGCGCAACCCATGGGCAGAGGGATCCAACCCCACTGGGCTGTGGGCTGTGACCGTGAAGCGGTGCCAAAAGGCTGATTGAAGGAGATCTGCTGCGACAAGCTGGCGGACTCGTTCGAGTGAATCGACGGTTTCCTGAATCGTCTCCGATGGACAGCCATACATGAGATAAGCGTGGATCAGGATACCGGCATCCTTGAACCCGGCAGCGACCAGTGCGGTCTGATCGACGGTAATGCCTTTCTTCATGTTGTCTAATAGTCGGTCTGATGCGGCTTCGAGTCCTGCTGTGACGGCAATGCAGCCAGAGGCGGAGAGAAGGCGACATAGGTCCGGTGAAAAGGCGGTTTCGAATCGGATATTGCCCCACCAAGTAATAGAAATCCGTCGTTCCAGGAGGGCGAGGGCCAATGCCTTCAGTGCGGCAGGTGGAGCGGCCTCGTCTACAAAGTGAAACCCTGTTCGTCCCGTCTCGGCGACGAGTTGTTCGATCTGCTGAATGAGCCGTTCGGTCGGTGTCATTTCATAGCGACTGATGTAGTTCAGTCCCACATCACAGAACGTGCATTGCTTCCAATAGCAGCCGTGTGCCACGGTCAGTTTATTCCAATGGCCTTCCGACCAGAGACGGTGCATGGGGTTGGTGCTGTCCAGAATGGTCAGGTAGCGATCCAGTGTCAGGCCTCGATAGGTTGGACAGCCGATGTCGTTCATCGTGAAATCGCCTGACGAGGGATCATCCGCATAGATCACATGATCGTTGTGGCGATACATCGTGCGGCACAGCGATTGGCGAGGGCGCACGCCGGACAGATGCTCAATTAAGGAGAGGAGCGGCCGTTCACCGTTGTCGAGGGTAATAAAGTCGACATAGTCGAACACTCGAGGGTCAGCAACCCGGCGTAATTCCGTGTTCACATAGCCGCCGCCGATGGCCACCGGCAAATCAGGACGGTGCTGTTTAAGATTTTTTGCAATGAGAAATGCCCCATAGAGATTACCTGGAAACGGTATGGAGAGACCGATTAGCGAGGGGTTGACTCGGTTGACCTGTTCCCAGAATACATCTAGCAGCCATTCATCCGTCACACTCGGCGGTTTCGCCAAGGCAGCGGCGATGTGATCAAACGATGAGGCGCTGCGCCCAATCTGTTCCGCATATCGGCTCAAGGCGAAGTGCGGTGTAATCGTGGCCTGCACCAAATCGGCGAGATCCTCGAGGAAGAACGTCGCCCATTGTTTAGCTCTATCCTCGACTGACACTGCGCGCGCGAATCTCTTGCGCCCTCGGAATCGTGGGCCCTGAGGCAATACTCTGGGTTGAATCAAGTACGAAGCAAGGTCGGGGAGTTTGCCCTGTAAGAAAGCGACGACCGGTCCGATCATGTCCACGTAGGATGGTTCGGCCCTCATCATGGCGATGGCTTCTTTGGGAAGGGAGTGTTCCAGGCCGTGCAGTTGCCGGAAGATATGTCGCAGTCCATCGGGACTGAAGAGGCGTAGCACCATCTCGATGCCGAGATCCGCCTGCTCAACGGCAATATTGCGAGACTGAAGAAACCCAGTTAGGTAGGCAGTCGATGGGTAAGGGGTGTTGAGCTGAGTCAAAGGGGGAAGCAACAATAAGACACGGGGAGAAGCCATGGGCTCGACATAGCATAGTCGCAGCCGTGAATGCTATGCCCGGTATTTCTTGGAAAAGCCCCTACTACTTCTTGATGTCCAGGATACTGCCGAGCAACGCATCTCCTGCTCGTAAGGTTTGGAGGTTTGCTTCAAAGCTCCGTTGAGCCAGGATCTGCTGCACCGCTTCCTCACCAAGATCGACATTCGAGAGCTCGACCATGGTCTGATTGCCATTGGTGTCACGAAGAACCGTTGGGCCGGAGGAGTCATCTTTCTCAACTACAGGGAGGACCCCACCGCTAGGAATTTCGACGAACTCCGTTTTGGATTTCTTAAACCCGTCCGTATTGACGTTGGCGACATTGTGTGCAACGACCTCGATCTGTTTGCCGAAGGCAGCCAGGCCAGAGAATGCGGTGTGTATGGCGGATATCATAGACACCTCCGTTGGATGGTCTAGTACGCCTTGTCGAGGATCTTATCGGTTTGTCCAGGAAGAACTTAAGGCACGAAGTGGTCTGCGTATCAACTGCTATCAACCGACTTTATCCCCTACCGTACTCCAGGAATCGTGCCTATCCATCCTACAGACGGATCCCCGTTCGACCGATAGATTGGAGAGCTAGAACAATCCAGACTCGCGCATCATGTCTACCTTTAATCCCTCAACTTCTAATTCCCGATCCAAGACCCAAAAGTCACGTTTGCTGGTAGGAGAGGAGACGAGCCTGATCCTGGAAGCGGTGCCGGAGGCCATCTTCTTCTTGGATCACGACAATCGCATACTGTTACTAAATCCTGTGGCCCAGCAACTTGTCGGGCAAACACGCGATGTAATTGGGTTGGAGTTTCACGACCTTATTGGATGCTTCATGTCTGGCGAGAGTGAGGCGGCCCAGTGCCCATTCACTCGGATGGTGGACACCGGCGAGCTTGTCGTGATTCCTTCCCACTTTTGGGATCGAGAGGATGGGACTCAGTTTGAGCTCTCGCTCTCGTTCTGGCCCAGAACCCAACAGGGCGTGCCAGTCGGTGGCATGGTCGTGGTCCGTGATCTGACCGATGCCATGGAGATTCAGAGAGATGTGCAACGTGCTGCACGGCTGGCCGAGGATGCACCGAATCCTATTGTGGAGTTTGATGCGACGGGTGCCATACTGTATGCCAACACCGGCATGCTCAATGTAATGGCTCAATGTGGGCTACTCGAAGCCGGGATCGAAGTGATGTTTCCGGCTGTTCTACCGGCCATGTTGCAGGAATGTCTCACGACCAATTCTGCCCTCATGCGGGTTGAACATGTCGTGGCCGATCGGGTTATTGCTTGGTCGCTTTTTCCCCTGGAGGAATTGAAACTCGTTCGTGCCTATGGGCTTGATATCACGTCCGATGTGGCCTTGCGTCGAGCGAAAGAAGCAGCTGAAGAGTCGACGCGGGCAAAGGGCATCTTTCTCGCCACCATGAGCCATGAACTTCGGACTCCGATGAATGGGGTACTGGGGTGCACGCAGCTCCTTAAGGACACGTCATTGACCGACCAGCAGCGGGAGCTCATTGAGACGATGCATCGCTCTGCGGATGCGTTACTGACGCTGGTGAACGACATTCTCGATTTTTCAAAAATTGAAGCCGGCAAGATGACGCTGGAAGTGGCCGATGTAAACCTGCGATCACTGATCTGTGACGTGACAACATTAACGGAGGGGTTGGCCTCCAAGAAAGGTCTCACCGTTTCAGTGCAGATCGATCCTGATGTACCAGAGGAGTTCCGAGGGGATCCGATCAGGTTGAGACAGATCCTTTTCAATCTTGTTGGGAATGCGATTAAGTTTACCGAACGAGGACGAGTGACGGTCACTGTCTCCTTGAAACAGGGACGGACGGAGGGATCGGACTCAGTCGTTCTGCAATGGCGCATTCAGGATACCGGTATTGGGCTGACGCCTGAGCAGCAGGCACGCCTCTTTCAGGCCTATGCACAAGCCGATGGATCGACTACAAGGAAATTTGGTGGAACCGGACTTGGCCTCATGATCTGTCATCAGCTTGTCCAGCTGATGGGCGGTGCCATCACTGTGGAAAGCTCGATTGGCCAGGGCAGTACATTTTCCTACACCACCAATCTTTTACCCGCGATACATCGGGATGCCTCCACATCTTCCTTGGGCGCGGACCGACGCACTCTGGGAGTACAGGTTGGATCTCTGCGAGTACTGGTTGCCGATGATAATGAGATCAATCAAGTGGTGGCCTGCAAATTTTTGCAGAAACTCGGTTGTCATGTCGAAATTGCTCGCACGGGCCGTGAAGCGGTGGAAGCGATCACTCGAACAGTGTATGACGTTGTCCTGATGGATTGTGAGATGCCGGAGATGGATGGGTACGAAGCCACGCGAGAAGTTCGTCGTCGCGAAGAAGGGACACCGAGCCATTTGCCCATCATAGCCCTCACCGGCCATGCCTCCGATGAAGATGCCCAGCAGTGTCATCAAGCAGGGATGGATAAAGTCATGACGAAGCCGTTAACGTTACCGGCAATTCGTACGAATCTTCACGAACTTTTACGACAAGCCAACTCCTGATTCCACCAAACATCGAGCAGCGGTTGAGGCTGATTGCCGTCTGAAAGTTTTCATTCATTGGACCTTTCCTAAGCTCTAGAGCGGTATAGATAGGGGTAGACTCTATCTAGCCACTTCGGTACAGTGGCGTCATGAATCCCACTCCTGCATCCGATCGATTTCTGCTCTATAGCGATTTTAATTGTCCATTCTGTTATGCACTGCATGAACGACTGCACGAGATGGGTGTGGTTGGCCGGTGCGAATGGCGTGGGGTTCAGCATGCACCACAGTTGCCCCGTCCCATGAAACCGTGGGACGGCTCGTTAGGAGCGGAATTGCGGCACGAAGTTGCGATGGTGCAGCGATTGGCACCCGGGTTGCCAATTGCATTGCCGCCTGGGAAGCCCAATACCCTGCCGGCGATTGAACAAGCGGTTGCGCTCTTGCGAAAGGATCTACGGTACGGGATGGACTTTGTTCAGCGAACCTACCGTGCCTTTTGGTGCGACGGCCGAGATGTTTCCGATCCGCTTGTGTTGAAGCAGTTGGCGGGAGAATATTTCACTGAAGATATTGATGGGGAGAACCAGCTCGTTGCGCAGAAATGGGAAACAGCTTGGCATGCAACGGGACAAAATGGAGTTCCCCTCCTCGTATCTCCGGACGGAGATTTGCTCGTCGGTTGTGTCCCTCAGGAACAGGTTCGACAGTTCTTCACCTAACAGCTTGATGATACGTCAAGAGTCGAGAGGGCGTTCTATAATTCTCGCCGTTGACTCTCCGCGACATTTGTTGGGCTGTGGTGTCCCTCCGTAACTTCTCCACTTCTGTCTTTTGCTGATCCAATTCCTTGGCATAGCAGGCAACAGAGAGATCAGGCACCCTTCTGAGTGCGCTCAAGTAAGCATCAAGCTGAGAGCCGACCTGTCTGCGATGGATACTCTGGCCGATCGGTTCCTGAATGATTGGGCTGCCTGCTTGAGTCATGCCATTACAGGCTGGTCACGATGAAGGCAGCTCCGACTCCCAGGGCAAACAACAGTACAAACGATAACAGTCCCACGATATACGTCATTACGCCCTCCAGGTTGAAGGCTCATGTGGGCCAAATGTTACGTAAGGAGATGTGGCATCATCCGTACCTATAGACATCAACCAAATCCTCCAATGAAATCAGTTTGTTAGCTCGACACACGGAGTGCAAGTGTATTCACCAGTGAAGGCTACAGAGAACGAGGGGATCGTCTGATTTTCCATGAGGCTGACACAAGATTCAGAATATCAACCAGTTATATGTGTGGAACCGTAGCGTAGGGTTTGGAGAACAGCGGTGCTCTTTCCTTGCACAGCGAGATTCCTGCAATGAGCTGAACGTCACTGGCAATCAGAGGCGATCAGGAAACGTCAGTTCGGCAATCGCAGACTTATCCAGATCACCTTTGCCCAATTCAATCAATCGTCGATATTGGTTCAGTGTTGCCTGTGCGAGTGGTAGCGAGAGGCCGGCTTCTTTGGCCAAGTCGAGCGCGATGGCCGAGTCTTTCGCGGCGTGGGCTGCTGAAAAGTAACAGTCGTGTGCACGGAGCTGCATATCTTCTCCGTCTGTTTCCAATACTCGCGAGGCAGCTCCGGTCTGGCTGAACACCTCGCGCAAGAGAGTCAGATCGACTCCCAGTGCTTTCCCCAGTCCTAACCCTTCGGCCAGCGCGGCGGTATTGCTGTTCATCACCATGTTCACGAGCGCTTTGACTGTTGCCGCTTCTCCAGCTGGGCCGATATATCGTACCATCGTACCGAGGCTGTTCAGCACCGAGCGAGCCCGGTTGAACACGTTCTGCTTGCCCCCACACATGAGATACAGGGTGCCCTGCCGAGCTTGGGTGATGCTGCTCGCCATACAGGCTTCAAGGGCTGCACCACCCCGCCGTTCAACGGCCTGTTCGATATCGATGTGAAGTGCGGGCGTAAGAGTCGCACAGTTGATGAACAGTCGATCTTTCGCGTGGGCCATCAGGCTGGTCGAGTCCATTTCCGCATAAATGTTCCGCATCGCCGCGTCGTCCGATACGACGGTGATGACGATATCGGATATCTCCGCGACCCGCGCCGGAGACGCGGCTGCTTCCGAGTCCAGTTCAAGTGCCAGCGACTGCGCTGCGGTGGCATGATGATCCTGAACTGCCGCGATGCGGTATCCGTGATCCTTTAGTCGTCTGGCCATATTGGCTCCCATCCGACCTATACCGACGAATCCGATGCGAGCTTTTGTGTCTGCCATGAGCGAGCATCCTTTTCGAAAGGCTATGCGACCAGAGATGGGATCGCTAAAGCTGACGGTCTTCCGTCGGTTCAGAACGAACTTTGGTCCATCGGAGGTTGGTCTTCCCATCGGCCGTGGTAAATCCTCGGTCATGGAAGGCGATGACGCTGACGCGTTGGTGTTGCTTTTGAACAGGTTGGAGTTGTGGGATGCCATCTTTGGTGTGCACGGTCCCTCGGAGCGTATTGACAATCAGCAGATCGGTCGCGGCGGAGGGTTTGATGATCCACACGAAGGCGGCGGAACCTCCGGCATAGGTGCCGGATCCTTCCCATTGGCCGACGAGATCAGAATCAACGGTCTTGAGTTGAAAGACCGGTACGCTGGTGGCGTCGCGTCGGAGTTTCCAGAGCTCAGCTGGAATGCGCACGGGATTTTGATCGATCGAGAGTCTTGTCCAGGTTGCCTGAACACTGCCGGTAGTAGCGAAGGATTTGGGCATCGCCTTGCGGTAGGTCCCTTTCCATCCAAGGCCCTTGAACGTGTTGGCTCGCTCGAGTGACCACAGACCTGCTTCAGCGTTCAAAATTCCGTCAAACTGCATCATGGATGAGAGTGACCACGTGAGATTGGGTTGAATGATGAGGAGCATGTCGTGCTGAGTCGTCCCCTGTGTGAGATGCGTATGCCAGGTTCCGACCAGGCTCGTCGGATCAAACGACGTCGCTTTTTTTGGTCCGACCTGTGCACCTGACGGGCCAGGAAGCGTTTGTGTGAGCGTGACGGGGGCCGGTGGAGCGACGGTCTCAGTGTGGGTTCCACGGCCAGACATGGAGGGTGGGGCGGAGGGAGGGAGCGTGGCCGTCAAGGATGCGCCGTATCGGGTTGCGGCGGTCCTGCTCAATTGGGTGACCGATTCATCGAGTTGTTTCTGTTGGGTCGAAGAGACGATCACGGTCACAAACGCGTCTCCATGCATGAAGGTCAGCCGGGACAGGGTCGGCGAGGCGTCAATTCGCACCGCTCCATCGCCCAGGCCTGGAATAAGATGGCTGTCACGGCGCAGGCGCTCTTTATTGAACCATACCCGCCGGTCCGCACCAGGGGTCTTGTCAAGCTGGACCGTGACAGCATTTCCCGCATTCCGGTGGGCTTTGAAGATACAGGTTGTTGGATCAGCCAGAGTCCCTTCCTGAACCGGTTCTCCAAGCACCCGTTCCACGTCTGCAACTGTCAAAAGAGAACAAGGGGAGGTTTTCGAGCTGAATAGGCTGGATGACTCACTGCACGAAAGAAGCACCGGAGCCAGTCCAAGAAATGTGTACGGTAGTATGCGGGAGAACATCGCAACGTTGCCTTGATGATCCGTGGGCCTTGATTGTACCGTGAATGGGCTGAGGAGTGCCAGTGGGGCTCCGGCCGCAGTACTGTGCTCTGGTGGCCGAAAAACCATCTAATCGAGAGGAAGATGGTAACGAGTTGTACCGATCAGCCGGCCACGAATTTCAACGCTACACCGTTGATGCAGTACCGCAGGCCGGTGGGCCTCGGCCCATCTTTAAACACGTGGCCCTGGTGGCCCTCACATCGCGCGCAATGAACTTCCGTTCTGGACATGAAGAATTGGGAATCGGTTCGCGTCTCGATCACGCGTTGATCGATAGGCTGCCAGAAGCTGGGCCAACCGGTACGGCTGTCGAATTTGTGTTCGGATGAGAAGAGCGGCAAGTCACAGCCGGCGCAATAATAGATCCCTGACTCATGGTTGTCATGCAGAGGGTTCACGAATGCTCTCTCTGTATCTTCGTGCCGCAAGACACGATAGGCGGCAGGCGACAGTTGTTTCTTCCATTCCTCATCGGTCTTTGTGATTTTTACAATAGGATCGATTTGAATAGGTGGCATCGAGTTTCCTCCTTCATCGATTATGTGTGTCAGTCGAACAGCATACCAACATCTTACAGGGCTTCCGAAGAGACACAACAACACCCCGTGACAGCACCGTAGAAATGGTACGATTCGGAAATCGGGAATGCAAGGGCGTGCGGCGATGTCTCCGTCTGATGCACGGCTCGTGAGCGTTGGCCCAGAGTTCGTATCAGTCATTCGTGTAAGTTTGGCGAACCAGCTTCCACATTGTCCTAAACGACGGATGCGGCTCTGTCAGTTCCGGGTGAGCGAGGTCGATCTGAATGTCATAGAGAGCGCTCCTCACATTCTTGATCTGAGTGACGGGGTACCAACACTCATACCGTTGTTCCCAGCGGTCGCGATACGCTAATCGCAGAGAGCATCGGCTCATCAGTTTCAAGCGGATCGGCGCCTTGTGGTCAAGGACGATGGGAACTGCGTGGCGTTGATAGCGAGGGCCGTCGGGATGAATACTTTTGACCGCAAAGCTACCTTCCCATCCTGCCAATTGAACGATGCAATCATGGGCTACTCCAGGGCCCATGTTTTCCACCTCAGGCGTCAGCGTGACCACCTCTGCAGCGTTCATAACGGACATGTTGGTGATGCGAAGCGCCGGTTGATGCTGTTGAAACTCGTGCCTAATCTTGCAGACGAACCTATATAGTGCGACAACGCCCGCGCCACTGATGATGAGCACAACGAGGAAGGCGATCAGTAATAACCAGTCCACGGCGGAGCGACCCTCATGAAGCATGTACCTCTCGTTCGGAAACGGAGAAACCCTACGTGGAGGAGAGGCGAGTGTCAACTGGACAGTCTACGTGCATCACGGCCGTTACCTGGATGGGCTGCGTTTGGCTCGGATCAAGTCTGAAACGGGAAAACCGAGCTGCTGGGCTTTCCCGACCATGAGCTGGTAGGTCGCTTCGTCGAGGTGTGGATTGCGGGATAGCATCCAGAGGTAGCGGCGGTCCTGTGTGCCCACAAGAGCAGTCTGGTAATCCGGATCGAGATCGAGGATCCAATAGTTGCCGTCCCTGGAGGGACCGACAAGCCGCGCGAAGAAATTGTCGAACGTGACGGCCAGTTTCGCATTCGTCTTGGTATCCACTATCGTCGCGATGCCGTCGACTTGATCGAGCTCACCGGCATCGGTCACGCATTCGTTATGCACGCCGATCTTGCTATCAGGACGAATCGTATAGATGGCCTTTGAATCGATGCAGTGGCGCTGAAACCACATCGGGAGCCTGGCAATCTCATACCAGGTCCCGGCGTAACGGGCGAGGTCCACCGACGCCACAGTTTGAAGGGGCTGCTTCGACTCTATTCCTGCGCAACCTGCCAGGGTAAGCAGGCATGTGCTCACGAGCATCGAGATACTTGTCTTCATGGTTGACTCCTGTGAACGATTGCGGTGAGCTGCTGGAACATCTGCTCCTTTGTAACCGTCTCTGATCGCGCACCGGCATTGGACTAGCCTGCATTATTCATGAGCGTTTCTACTGCAACCGCCGATACGCCGCTGCGACAAGCGTGGCCGCATGCTTTGCGCGGCCAGCAGGCGGGCTCGTCCCTCGTAACCTCAACATACTGTTTCAAGTATGCCTCGGCTTCTCGGTGCTCCGCACGCCCGTCTCGCCTGGCGTCTTGGCGGTTTCGTTACGACCCGTCATGAATAATGCAGGCTAGGACGAGGGACCTCGAAACGCCCGGTACCAAAGCTTTTGGCTCCCGCCAGCGTCATGACCACTCATGATCACGACGACCTGTCTTCCGTGGAGATGTGCTGTGCTTTCTCTGCCACACTTCTAACGCCGCTTGAAGGATGAGTACCGTGTTATAGATCAGATCACGTTCGGTGTCCGTGAGTTGCTTGCCGGCCAGCAGATGCCGTTCAATCGGCGTGGAAGTCGAGACAAATCGAACCAGTAACCGTTGGAATGGTACCTGTTGCGGGTAGTTGACCATGATGTCCTCGTGGGTTGACGGTGCGGTGCCAAGATTCGCATCTCCCAGCCAGTTTGGCCGTCGATGTTCTGTCGATTACAGATGCCATTCGGTAGCATGTGCGTGTCAATCTAAGCGCATTGCCGTCAAGCCCCTGTAAACCTACGATGGATTTTTCTCTTCGACAGTGATGTCTCCAAACTTCGAAATTTGAATTCGTTTCCCTGGATTTTTGAGGACCTTTGAGATCACCTTACTCTCCACAAAATGCTCCAACTCCTTGATGGCCATGTTGTTGGTTAAAAATTGCTCGTTAAAGACCACGTGCCAAGACTGCTTCTCGACGCCGTGGTGAAAGACAAACGTCGGCCTAATCTTCTGACTGAACGTTACGTTTGTAAATTGCTTTTCTAGGCAGTGCCGTATGGTTTGAATTTTAATCGGATCGATGCCACATGTCTCACTGTCCATCCATTCCTCCATCGCTTGTACCGGGTCAGCTGTTACGATCTCCGATTACTTCCTCTCGCTGTCTGTTCTTTTCTATTCCCACATAGACTGCATCAAGTAAGTTCTGGCGCATCACGTCCGCTAATAGCAATTCGAAAAAGCAGAATTTCTCCATGAGGAAGACATACAATCCATTTGGGGCTGCCTGATGGGACCATCCGGTTGGCGCCCAGTCTCCGCTCGCAACCCCTTCTCCAGCGCATCATTGACCAGGAGTTCAAGGTACGCTTCGGTCATGGTGGGGTATTCCTGTCGAAACTTCCGTTGAAGAGCGGGCCGGGTGGTCGCGATGTACTGTTCGCGAGACTGTAGCGCACCTTCACGAGCCTGTTGATACAGTGCCTCACGTTCCTGGTTTGATAGACTGCCAGTTCGGTCAGAAGTCTTGTCGAGCTGTAGGCCTGCACACGCGCTCAAAAGGGTGAAGAGCAGAATCACAGCGAGTCGCATGACGCGTCTCCGTGAGGGCTGACTGTTCGGATGGTTGGTGGTATTAACCAACCGATGAGCCGGGAACCTGGCCGTCCACGATCTGTTGGCCATAGACAATGCATTGGGCCGTGGCCTCATCCTCAGTCGCATATCGGCCAGTCTTCACGAAATGACGACTGTCTTCATCGTCCTCAGTGGCCCATGAAATGAAGACGTTCAATTCCCATTGACCGGTATCCACGAGCTGCCGAAGCGCAGGTTGAATGGTGAATCCCTTATAAGTCACGGCCTGGGTCATTTTCGGCGACCAGCCTTTCTTCAAGCGATGACACCAGAGGGTCTTGTGAGCGAAGGTCCTACAGATGTATGGCGGAGGGGGCGAGATTTGAACTCGCGGATGAGTTACCCCATCTCCGGTTTTCAAGACCGGCACGTTCGGCCGCTCCGTCACCCCTCCGTGTCTGATATTCGCTTTAAATTCAATTGTTTCGTTGGTAGGCGTCTGAGCCCCTTCTCGGTGAGGGTCCGGCTGGGGCGCGTTTTCTGGGTTAGTTAACCTCCTCGGACTTGTCTCCAATAGCTCATCGTCCAGACGCTGGACCTGGTGCCGATGGTCTCCCTCAAAGAGATGCGAGTATACATCCAACGTGATGTTGATGCTACTGTGACCGAGTTGTTGTTGGATATATTTTACGTTCGCATTCTGTTGAATCAACAGGCTGGCGAAGGTGTGCCGCAGGTCATGGAATCGTACCCGACGCAGCCCAGCCGCTTCTAGACAGGCGTAGAAGCCTTTCCTGAGGACCTCATTCGTCATACGGTTGCCATGTGGCGTCAAGAATACCCATTTCGGGAAAGCGTATCCCTTCATCGAGCTTTCAAGCTGAAGATTTTCTTTCAACTTGAGCAACTCGGCTTGTAACTGGGGAGAGAGATCTACGCGCCGAATCCGGTTGGTTTTGGTGGATGTCTCTTGCCGCCTGACAACATTATGCCGGACTTCAATGAAGGATCCCAGGAAGTCAATGTCTCCCCATTGGAGGCCGATCAATTCTCCCTCTCTCATGCCCGTCCGTACAGCACATAGGAAGAGCGGATAGAGAAACGAATACCGCTCCTTAGTGGTGGCAAGTAAAGCCTTGACCTCGATAGCGGTCAGCGGTTCGATATGGGCGCTTGAGGCCTTACATCCCTTCACGATCATCCCAACTTTGGACACAGGATTCGCGGTAACGGTGCCATCGTCAATGGCATGGTTGAACATTTCTCGCAGCGGAGTCAGGATATTCAAAATCGTCCGCTTCTTGAGCCCCTGGCTGTTCCAGGTGGCGACCAAGTCTTTCACATCCTTTCTGGTCACGTGATCCAAGGTGCGAGAGCCTAGGGCAGGGTAGAGGTGCTTCTTACAAACCTGCCGATAGCCTGAGGCTGTTGAGAATTTGCAGTTGTTATCCACATAGGCACTGAGCCAATTCTCCATGTACCCTTTCAGGGTTGGCATGTTCCGTTCGGGTTGTGAAAAGACTACAGGACTGCCATTGGCCTCGGCCCATCTGATCTTTGCTTCAATCTTCTTGGCAAACTCTAAGGCTACTTTCTTGTCAGAGAACCGCTTCCTCTTGCGGCTGTTATTGTGGATGATGGAAACCCACCAGCCAGACTTTCCAGTTCGTTGTGTAACTTTGACTCCCAATTCATCCTCCTTGGATTAGACGTTGCTGCCTACAGCATGATTGGTTGACATGTTGTCACCATCTTTCCTCCTGCTCTCAGTCATCCATCCACACGTGGCATAATGCTATAATGCTGGCATAATATCTAATGGCACTGCAACAACGCTATTGACGCCCATAGCAGGGCACAGTAGGGTGTGAACAATGGAATAGGATACCTCATCCAAGGAGCAGTTTAATCTCCGCATCGATTCTCGGTTAGCGATGCAGACGAAGATCCTGGCCATTCAGCAAAAACGGCAACCACATGCCATCGTGGGGGAAGCCCTTCGTGACCTTCTCAAGAAGTACAAGGTCAAAGGATAAACCTATGATGGGTTATTAGGCTACATCCGTCCTGTGCCGCGCCTCTTGCATCTCTCGTAGAGTATTTTCAACCAGAGCATCGATATCGACTTTTGTGACCTGCCGCCTGGTCAAAAACTGGTCAATATCCGTCGGACGAATAAGCACCTTGGTCCTATGGCCAGCTTGATAGCACGGTAAGCCATCAGCGAGCCAACGCTTGACCGTACGGGCAGAAACGCCCGCCCAGGCAGCTGCTTCCTTTAACGGGAGAAATCCTGGACGCTCCATCATTCAGTGACCAATTAGGTAGCGCTCAGCACCCCTGCCGATGTGGCCTAGTCAGTGAATCGTCTCGAAACGCTTTCCTAATAGTGATCCACTGTTCAGTCATTGCTCTCTCAAGCACTTATGAGAAGGTTCAGATTTTATAACCATACCGAAAAAGTAGGGGTGGCCACAGAAGCGAAGGGACTCCGGTGTTGGTGCCGGCCGCGTTCCGGGAGGCACTCACCAAGGTCTGCAGAGCGGCGGAGTGGCGCACGAATGTCTGCTGAGGCACCGCGTCTCGAGACGCCGTGCCAGGTGAAGTCTGGCACCGTCGTGTCGCACGATGCGACTCGACCGTGCCGAGACAATACCCGTCGCCCGTCAGGGGGTGTGGCACGCCCGTGGCAACCGCGCCACCGCGGACGGTGTCACGGGTGCAAGCGTGCGTAGCCACAAACCGGGACATTCTGTTGCGCCCCGGCCTGGGTGAGGGGCGCAACACGGGATTGAGAAGAAGTCGGTGTGCGAGTCTGCTGTGTGGGGCCGTTCGTGATCGGTCCAGCTCTCCGCTGTCACAGGCAGGTGGTTGATCAGTGACGTTGAATAATATGAAGACGTGGAAGCCCTTCGCCCTCACGATCCCTTCCTTGACGAGTTATAACATAAGTGTTATAGTTTACCCGCATGGCCTGGTCAGTAGTCTACTATGAGACGGCGCAGGGAGATAAGCCGATTGAGGCATTTCTGGACGCCTTGTCCCATGGGGCGCGAGCCAAATGCCTAGCCTATATCAGTCGACTAGAAAGTGATGGCACGCGTCTTCCAGCCTCGATTGCGGCACATGTCAGAGGGAAGATCTGGGAGCTGCGTCCGGAATGGTCGGGGACTGAGTACCGGTTCTTTTATGCCGCACTCGTGGGGCAGCGGTTCATCATCCTGCATGCGATCCAGAAGAAGCGGCAGAAACTGCGAGAACGAGACATCGCTCTCGCGGAACAACGATACGAGGGGGTCAAGCGAAGGAGTCACCATGAAAACGCATAGACAATACATTAACGAACAGATCAAGAAGGAGCCAAAATTCGCCGAGGCTCTTGCGAAGGCGGAGCAGGAAGTTGGGATTGCCGTGGAGCTGGCGAGGCTACGGGAACGACGGGGGTTCAGTCAGGCCGAGCTCGCGAAACTCACCGGCATGAAACAGCCGCAGATTGCCCGCTTGGAAAGCGGTGCCCATTTTCCCGCGTTTCCGACCCTGCAAAAGCTTCTCGGCGTGCTCGGTGGAAAGTTGGAACTGACAGCGGACGCCTGCCATCTCGTTCCAACACGACCAAAGGTCGCCAGCGCGCGGCGGTAGCGCGTCCTCAGCATCCAGAGTGCAGAGAGTCATCATAATCGAGGGGAGAGAGACCATGAGGCAGCGCGCCGCGAGACGACACAAACATCTCCAACTCGATCAAGCGAAGCTGACGCGCGCGAAGGCCGTGCTGGGTGCCAAAACGGAGACCGAAGCCATCGAATGCGCCCTTGCGCTCGTGGTGGAGGAGCACACGCTCGACCAACTCTTGAAGTGGGTGAAGGGACGCATGCAGCTGCGAAGAGTCTTTCGATGAGATGCGGCGCCTCAGTCTTCAGACGAACCTCTCCGTCGACTAGTTGCACACTGAGGACCGTCGTCACGCAGAATCAACGGGACGTTCTCGTCATCCAGTCCATCCGTCCCTTCAAACTCAGTCTGGTTTAGGAGCTGCCAGGATCGTCCGATCGTTTCGGACGCCGGCTTTCTCTGATTCTGACCTTCCTTCTCTCACGACAATGGTGGTATTCCCCCAGCAGCCTCGCGAGAGCCGTTCGGCGTTCCACGGCGTTCAGCAGCCATCAAACCGGGCGGATCGTCGCCTGTTGGCCGACAGCCACGTCAAGGTCAACACCGTCTCGAAGCCGACTCGTTGATCCTCTTCCACCTTCCTGAACGGGCTTGGTCTCGGTCTCTCTGAATAGGACCTTCTCGCCTCGGCCGGTGAATCTGTTCTGCCATGCTGTGCTGGTGATGAGCGGGGACCAGCTTGTGGTTTCAGGTCCGGTGCCTGTGCGCATCCGGCCGTCGCCCTGGCTTTCCACCGGCGGGCTGCGTCGATCAAGCCCGCGCCCCGCGAACAACTGCGGCTTCTTTCCGCGGTCATTCCTCCGCTTCGCGCCCGCCGGCCCGCCAGGTGGCGACGGCCTCTCTGTCTCCTTTGTCGTCGCTGTGTGGCCTCCACTGCTTCGTGAGAGGCCAACACATCAACTCTAACTAAAGGAGACAACACTATGGCACCTCAAGACAAGAAACCCAAGCCGGTTACCACGCTTCGATGCAGCAGCATCAAGGCGAGCATCTGGAAGAACGAGGGCATGAAAGGTCCGTTCTACAACGTGACCGTGGCCCGCTCGTACAAGGACCGAGATGGAATTTGGAAGAATTCCGAATCCTTCGGCCTGGTGGATCTCGACGCGCTTGTCGCGGTCGTCCAACAGGCGAAACTCTGGGTCACGGAGCGGTCAGGACGCTGACCGTAGTGTGGAAGCCTCCGGCCCTCGGGTCGGGGGCTTCCTTCACGCCAAGAAAGGAACACGATCATAAAACTCTATCAAGCCTTTGCGACGGATTTGAATCATTTGCTCAACGGTGCACGCGCGGTGCGCATCACGGTCCCTGGCTATTTGCCGTTGTCTGTCGAGGAGATTGGATTCAGTGGAGACGGATACCGGCTTGTGTCCTTGTGCCATTATGGCGAACAGAACGGCAACCTCATGCGAGATCCCGATATCGTGTTTCTGTTTCACAATTTGCCAGATGGCATGGCAGCCGAACCGGTGTCGTTCCGGAACGACTACCTGGGGATCGTTCAGGAGGTCTATCGGTATGACGAGGCGGGCAGACGTACGCACGTCCTGCCCTCGCTAAAACCGGAGTTGAAGGAGTTCGCCGAGAGCTGGTTTGCCAATTTGAAGGATCAGGGATTCTTTGCCTCGACCGCGATTCGAGAGATATTGAGTCCGTGATCTCGTCGAACCATTCATGGGGGCATGATGTGTTCACATCATGCCCCCGTCAAAAGGAAACTCTTTCAGAACATGGAACCGGTGGGGCCTACTGCTTCGTGCCGAGAAAGAGAAAGCTGGTTGTCCTAGCACTGTTGAGGGCGGCACTGTACAGCCGGTGTGTCGCGGCATCGTAGAAGGTCACTCCAGCGACCGCCTCGGTTCCTTGGTGATAGGCGCCACCTCCGAATGTCACCGAGGTATGAAAGACGTTTCCCTTTCCCCGAGGAGACAAGGTCCCAGTAACCGTGCAGCCATCTGCTGCATGACCGGAAAGCGTTCCGGCTACATCCACGGTCACCGTGACCGTGGAGTTGTCGACGCGGAGTCCAGAATAGTTTCCGGCCAACTGAATTAGGTTCAGGGCCGACTCAGAGTCCGCATCGGACTTACTCGTAAAGCTTTCTGTGTCGCCAGTGACGTAGGCGATCGTCCCGTCAAAGCTCTTGCTCGGGACATAGCTGCCACGCATCGTCGCTGCGCGAATGCCAGCGCCCTCCAAATTAAAATCTCTAGTATTTGAGGAACCGAAGAAGCCGGAGTGCGATGTGCCCATTCCTTGAAGTAGTCCAGCCAGGACGTTGGGATTGTCGCTTGCCGTATAGAAAACCCAATAGGAGCCATCATCGAGGACCAATCCAGCGACGGAGCGACTTGTGAGAGTCGTGCCCGTCCAGCGACCTTCCGCCGAGGTGGGCGTGGGCTGCGATAGTGAAGAAACGTCCCGATCGCCATACCCGCCGCCACAGGCGACGGGAGCGAACCCGCTATTGAAACAGTTGGCGAAGCTGCCACAGGCCACGAGCCCACTCATCAAGCCGACGGCCAGCAGGCATTGAAGACCTTCTGTCCCGGTCATGCGCATGGTGGTCACCTAAACGCGAGAGGGGGGGCACACAGCTACCCTCTCTGTCGCAGGATAACAAGAAGAGAACTCCTCTCAAATGGGTACCCCCGAGTTGCTAGAAACTGGACCAGCCGACTCCTAACGCCAGCTTGTTCCACTTGCCGGAGGCCTTCCGACCGGCCAATGCGGGGCCCATTTCTGGCGTCCTGAGCCGAGTGCGAACGGTTGACCAGTGGTCTTAGATCCGTCTCGTCGTAGGCATGGTGTAAGACAGATTTTAAGATGTTGCAGGATATGGCTATAAGCCCCATTTGTCTTACATGTTGAATCTGTTGTATGCTCCCAGTCCCATGCCTACTGCCTCTTCTGAAAGACGGACCACGACGATCACGGTGGATCTCGGTAACCTGAAAGCGCCTTGGCAGGCCTGGTGTCAGGACCACGGCGTCACCCCGAGCCATGCCCTGCGGAATGCCGTTCGGCAGGCCATGGATCGAAAGGCGACCCAGGGTCCTCCGCCTCGTCAGCGCGTCAGTCGGAGAAGAGAAGGAGCCACCGCCCGTATGAAACTGAACCTGACACCCTCCGAACTCTCGGCGCTGCGCACCTGTGCCCGTCTTGAGGGCTATCAGCCGACGGGCTGGGTGGTCGCGATGATCCGCACCAAGTTGACTGGGGAACCCCACGTGGGGCAGCCGGAACTCGCCGCCCTGACCCGGTCGAATCAACAACTGCTTGCCTTGGGAAGGAACCTGAACCAGATCGCCAAGGTCTTGAATACTGCCCCTCAGAACCGGACCGCATTTCGTGTGGAGGTGATCACCGAACTCTCTCGCGTCATCCAGGCCCATACGAAGAAGGTGTCCGATGTCCTACGTGGGACGGTGGCACGCTGGTCTCTCCAATGAGTCCTGCAATCAGCCAGATCGACCTGAAGCTGGATGAGTGGGGGAGTCGGCTCTTTAATGTGTCAACAGAGACCCTGCCACGACCGCGTCGCAGTACGCGCAGTCCTCTTGGCTCAGCCAAGCCTATGAGTTCCGGCGGACGGCTCAGCACGTCACAGGCTCGTGCGACCTATGTGCGGCAAAAATTGCAAGCGATGGTTCGTCGCTCGCCACAAGTGGTGGTGAAACTCGTCAGGGCGCCGAAAGGGATGAAGGGCATCTCGAACAACCTCACGTACATTTCGCGGGATGGGCTTCTCGAGATCGAAGATCAGGACGGTCAGGTGATTCAGGGGAAAGAGGCCGTGGCCGATCTGAAAGACGAATGGCGCGATGGGGGAACACCGATCCTTGCGGACTCGATGATGCGCGATGCCTTCCATCTCGTCCTCTCTATGCCGACACGCACCGATCCGATGTCGGTGCAACGAGCGGCCCGTGACTTTGCGAAGAGAGAGTTCTCAGGGTTTCAGTACGCGATGGTGCTCCACACCTTCGAGACCGATCCAGATCCGACCCCCTCCCCACATCCACATGTCCACCTGACGGTGAAAGCAGCGGGGCTAGACGGAGTGCGCTTGAATCCGAGAAAGGCCGACCTGCAACGGTGGCGGGAGGGGTTTGCCGAGGCCTTACGGGAGCATGGGATCGAGGCTACGACGACTAGCCGGATTCATCGGACCACTCAGGAACGTTGGACGGTGCGGCATCTGCACGAACCGAGCAAACAAGGGGAGACGCTGGAACGGTTGAAGCGCACCACGCGCCGACAGGGACGAGTCCAGGAGGTCATGCGGAATTATGAGCAGGTGATGAGGACGTTAGCCCGGTCAGATCGTGGGGAGGATCGGCAACTGGCTGCAGATCTGGTTCGTTACTTAAGTGAACGGTCGCGAGAGGTGTCGAAGACTCGTACCCCGGAGCGCGACCGGTCCTAAGGGAGTGCACCGTCCGATGCTACGCTCATGCATCGGGGCTTGATCAATCTGAAGTAAGCGACTATCGCATCGATCTGGACGTCACAGTTCTTGAACTCAATCCGGTCGGCAGGAGGCATCTCACTGGCAGAAGGGTCGGTTGCTGCAGCAGCTGCCCGGCAAAAGCGCTGAATCTGCCTGGTGTCGGCGCGGCTGATAGAGAGTGACTTCGTTGACGAATGAAAGTATTCTGAGCGATGAAACGTCTAGCAGTTCGCGTTTATCGATGAGCATTAAAGGGTGAAGATTATTCGCTCCTCCCCGCCCATGTTTCTTGGAAGCTGAAGCAATCTAGATTTCATTAGTTTTTGAGTGAGCCCCTCAGATGAAGATCGTGTTCGGACTGCACTTGGATGGTGAACACGGCTGGCGGCCACAGAATCGGTTAGGAATGCCGGTTCTGGGGCCTCTCGGCTTCTTGAACCTGCTTGAGACCAGGCTCGGATTGCTGCGAACGGAATGTATCCAGGCCCAAAGAGCCACTCAATACCGAGAATGTCTCAGTCGCTGCGACACGCCTGATCGCTTCTATCATGGATCGTTTCAGATTGATCCCATCGGGGTCTCCGCGACACTCCTGTCGTGGCGAGATATGTGGTATCTGCATGGATGGAGTGGAACTGCGCCATCCGTGGCAGGCGGTCGCCTCGCAGATCTGGTTGCCGTGGAAGAGATCGCGCACAATCTTCTGTTTCCGTCGATCGGGGAGAGATTGGCCACAGTGGCTGAGTCTCTCTCGAAACAAGAGTCCAAAATTGAGCAGGTGGACTTGGTCGATCCGATCGAGACGTTCCCAAAGCGCTGGCGAGAAGTCCTGGAGAAATTGCCGGGCAGCTCTTCAAGAGTCTATGAGGCTCACGGGCCTGAAGAAGCCGTCCTAGGGAAGCTCCAGCTCGCACTGAAGTCTGCTCATGAAGGGAAGAAGGCGAACGGAAAAATCCCATGGTCGAACGATGGGAGTCTCCGTGTGGTGCGTGCCGAGACCGGTCTGCTTGCGGCACGCTGGGTGGCGCAAATGCTCACTGCACACCAGCAGGAGATCGCGATTGTCGTTGAGCAGGACCGCTCGTTACTTGATGCGACGTTGGATGCAGCTGACGTCCCCAGGCAGGGAGGTCCGGATGCAAGTCCATTAGTCCCTGCACTTCAAGTGTTGCCTCTCGCGCTCGCCATCATCTGGGAACCCCTTGATGTCTACGCACTTCTGGAATTCCTCTCTCACCCCATTGGACCTGTGCCTGGGTATGTCCGGAGGCGATTGGCTGAGGTTATTGCAGAAAACCCAGGAATCGGCGGACCACGTAGGCGAGGCGATCATACGATTGAAGTGTGACCGCGAGAGGAAGGAGGCATGCCGGTGTGCTGATGGCAGAGAGTGTTTTCCTCCACCGAACGGTCAGCTTGAACTTCTTTCTGAGGATGAATGAGGTAGCGGATGTTGTGTATTACGGTTCAGCAGACCAAAGAATATGTAACCCAGCGCACCGGGCGGCACCGTTGTTGTCTGAAGGGAAACGATGTGACGCGCATGGGGACGTAGTGAGCCGTTCAGCGCTTCTCGCGCTTAGGAAGCAATCCCCGCAATATTTCCCATCACACGATTCATTTCTACGGCGCGCCTGTCACTCGCACGAGGCCGTCACTTGCGAGAGCGGGCGGGCACATTTTCCGGCGGAATGAAGACTGCTAGAGCGATGACCGTCGTCCATTTACCTTTCTTCCCGAGGGCTGATTGAGTGATATTGAGGGTTCTCACAATCTTCCCACCCATCTTAAAAACCTGTTCGCGCTCTTTCCATGCAACATCCGGATCGAATTCGACTCCCAAGGTAGTCGCGAGCATCTGCGCTGCGAGATCTTCCGTATACTCTCCCGTCTCCTCATCCGTTTCACCATGGGCATGGTGTTCTGAAAGATAGCCGTAGGTCCCGCGGTCCGTCGGTTTCGCAAGGCCGACCGATGCCGAGATGAGTTGGTTCCGTTCTTTCGTTTCCGAACGCGCCATGACGCAAAATGTCATTTCACCAGGTTTCACCAGCTTCTCTCCGCGCTTGCGAGGGATAATCTTACAATGGGGTGGAAGGATGGACGAGACGCTGACGAGGTTGCAATAGGCCACACCAGCGCTGCGCAATGCTTCTTCGAAAGAGGCCAACTTTTCCTTGTGGACCCCTACGCCTCTAGTTAAAAACATATGCGTCGGTACCATCATCTCTCCTTTTGTTCGGCAATCGGCCTCTCTCTGGTTGTTTGGAGGTTATGTAGTGACGTGTTTGCCGGACTCACTACTCCATAGCTATCGGGATCAGCTTCATCAACATCCACACGCCGACCAAGACACTAGCAATGCTGGAAAAAATTTGCAGTCCCACAAACAGTCGCCGACTGATTGAGCGCGACCAAATCACAGGAAGACTGATCGTTATGCCGATCACCATCATCCCGACGATTGACCCCAGGCCGAAGACGAGAATCATCAAGAGCCCGGTAGCCACGTCCGTCGTCGTAGCAAGAATCATCAGCATCAGCGCCGCAGATCCAGCCAATCCGTGAGCCATGCCGATGCAGAAGGGACGGATCGACTCCGCTATCCAATGTCGATGACGATGGTTTTCCTGTTGTTGATGGCGGTGGAAATGAACGTGTGGCTCACCGTCATGGTGATGGCTGTGCACATGCCACCGCTCACGGTACAGTTTGAGAGCCAGCATACCACCAAGTACAATCAACAGAACGCCAACCCCCGATTCCGCAATGAACTCCAATTCCTCGGGAATATGAATTCCCCAGAATAGGACGACTGATCCAACAAGGAGTAACATGAACGTATGTCCGACACCCCAGTAGAGCCCGATGGCGCCCGATGCCAGGAATGATGGCCGGTTGGCAAGTACCGTCGAGACGGCCACAAGATGGTCTGTATCCAGGGCATGTCGTAGCCCTAGTAAAAAGCCGACTCCTATCAATGTCACTAGTTGTACGTCAGGCATGCTGGCTCAGAGAACAAAAAGGCATCGAACACACACCTCTAAAAGCTGAAACCAAATAACACGTCCAAGCACCGCGTCAAGTAACAGGTCAGATTTCCGTCCACAGGCCGGAATACTCGACGTCGCTTCGAGGGACTGTCCCGACCTGCTCAGGAGTCATTCATGCGCCTCGAGCTTCGAACTAGAGGGATCGCCCATTCGTTATGTCGAGTCGAGTCAATGACCATCAATACCCAATTCTCCATAGAGCTTCCCCCGTCCATCAATCAACTCACCTTCGACTTCAACGCGCGAATCAATAAACAAGTCGTGAAGCGTAGTCAGCACTTCGCCAAGCATCCTTCGAAGCTCAGGTTCTGTACAACGCAGTGGAACCAGTCGCCGTCTCTGCCAGCCCCTGAGGGCAAAGGTCTTTCCCGATGCTGCATAGGCCTGTTGACACACCATGACAAGCTCTCTTCCCTCGTCGTCTTCAATAATGAATCCTCTTACATTCATGGCGTATGCTTTTCTTTGTCAGCGGCCTAATTGCCTGCGCCTAATGCTGAACAATGTGTCATGTTCCTAGCCACCTGCGGGAGCTGTGGAGACGGCGAGCACCGCTCAGCTCATGGCCCTCCCTTTCCGTTGTCCAAAAAACCGGTCTCTGTGAGTCCCTGCTGCAGGAGAAAAAAGCGTGGGATGTTTGAAGTATCTATTCGTAAGCATTGTGCCGGTCGTCCCAGCGTTTCAATTTGCTACCAGCTGAGGACATAGGCGAAGATCAACGGAGCGACGATGGTGGCGTCCGACTCGATGATGAACTTCGACGTGTCCACACCCAGCTTTCCCCACGTGATCTTCTCGTTCGGGACCGCCCCAGAATACGATCCGTAACTGGTGGTCGAATCGCTGATCTGACAAAAGTATCCCCAGAGCGGTATCTGCTCTCTACGAAGATCTTGACGCAGCAAGGGAACCACGCAGATGGGGAAATCACCGGCAATCCCCCCTGCGATTTGGAAAAATCCAATCGAACTTGCATCCGCTGTCTTCACATACCATTCGGCCAACTGCATCATGTATTCGACGCCGGAGCGCACCGTGTGAACGTTCTTGATTGATCCTGTCATGCAATGCGCTGCATACATATTCCCCAACGTGGAATCTTCCCAGCCGGGAACAAACACTGGAAGGTTGCGCTCTGCAGCCGCACACATCCAACTGTCGGCCGGATCAATCTGATAACTCTCCTTGAGCGTGCCGTTGACCAAGAGCCGATAGAGAAACTCGTGTGGAAATGCTCTGGCACCCGCGCGATCCGCCGCCGTCCATTCAGCCGCCACCACAGCCTCAATCCGGCGCATCGCCTCGGCTTCCGGAATGCACGTGTCGGTTACCCGATTTAGGCGCCGATCTAACAAGGCTTGTTCTTCCTGCGCGGTCAGTTCTCGATAGTGTGGGATACGCTCGTAATGTTGTTGCGCGACAAGGTTGAACAGATCCTCCTCGAGATTGGCCCCTGTACAGCAAATCGCATGAACCTTGTCTCGGCGTATCATTTCAGCCAGCGACAACCCCAGCTCGGCCGTGCTCATCGCACCGGCCAGCGTCACCAGCATTTTCCCACCTTTGCTCAAGTGAGCCGTATACGCATGTGCTGCGTCTTTCATCGCCGCCGCGTTGAAATGCCGGTAATGATGATCAATGAATTGCGAAATAGAGGTTGGTTTCATATGAAACTCCTTTCCTTATAGACAGTTACAACCCTTACGTGCTTGGCCATCCATTAAATGGCATGTCGTTCCGTCAATGTAGCTCGCCGTGAAACTCAGGTCCTAGCTGATCACGATACCCCGGTGTGATAGTTACGAATCCGATGGTAAAGCTATTCCGGAGACTGAGGCTGCGGTGGAGGGTCTCAGAAGGCCGTGTAGCGGAAGCAGGCAAACCCGTATCCGGACGTTTAGTCATGCCCATGGCAGACCTCTCTG
>LNDU01000016.1 GCA_001464735.1 Nitrospira sp. Ga0074138 | reverse complement strand
TATGCGAGGCCGAAAACTCTTGGACCAGACGCTCCCTGGTGAAGGAAGCCGGAACCCTAGTTTTCCTTTTGGAACGATTTTGGCGGTATCTTATTGCCCAGCCAGGCTAAAGTCAAGCTCCAATTGTGTGTGAGTGCATAAGTGATGGAAACATAATATTAAAGCAGCAAATGTGTCTAAAATTCCTTATCCGAAATTTGCCACTTAAGTCTCTCTTTACAGTCCCCAAAAACAATTGACAACTACGGATGTTATAGAGTATACAGCGCAGCATCTCATAATGAATACACTATTGGATATATAAACACTTCCAACAAAATGTCACGTGACTCGAGCTATTTCGTAAGGGCTTCTCTTGATCCGATATTCAATGCCCCGAAGTCCGACGGAATCGGTTGTGATTTGAAATCGGATTACAACATATGGCCAGCGGGGTTGAAGGTTATTTCCAAATTACAGTGCCATCAGTCTCACCATAGCAAGCCACCTAATTTTCAAGGCCTTGAGCTCCAGACTAAATGTGAAGGTGCACATGAATCGAGTACCTCAAGAACCGCGCAGCAGTCCGGACAAATAGCTGCTGAGAAATGAGGGACAACAGTGGTTGTTGAATCGATCGGAGGGTGCTGGAGAGGCCCATAATCGTGTGTCAGCCACCGCATCGTCGAGGGAAGAGCCCAAGGCGAAGAAGCAACAGAACAATCAATGGGCAAGGGAGGCTGGCACCATGAAATTAGAGGGGAACAAGAGCAAGAATGTGCTTCTTCTGCTTGTTGAGGCCTCCATTGCGCTTGTAGTAGCGCTGGCTTGCACCCTGTCTAGTTCATATGAATGTTACGCTCAAATGAGCGCTGGTGGCGTGATCAAGGCCGACGATGATAAGTGGATTAGCGTGGGAATGGGTATTAAAGCCCAATTCACGGCTGCGGAAAATCAGGCAGCGAACGGTCAGGCTTACAGTAAAGATTTCAGCATCGTCGACGCCCTTATCTACATAAACGGGAGGATCACTAAATCTCTCGGATTCGAATTCAACACCGAATGCTTTAACTGTTCTGTCGGTGGCGGCGGAAGTTCGTTCGGAGGTAATTCTTCGATCGGCTTAATCGATGCGATCGGAAAATTTGAGCTGAATCAGTACCTAAACCTCTGGGTCGGGCGCATGCTCGTGACAGGAGAGCGTACTGAAATGAATGGCCCTTTCTTTCACGGCGTCTTTGACACCTTTAAGATGCCTCTCCCCCCCGCAGACTTCAGCTCGAACTTCGGCCCAGGGGGTGCTGGTCTCTTTAACCGTGACAACGGCGCGACGTTCTGGGGTCGAATCGATCCACCAGTTGGATATCTGCAATACGCAGTGGCAGTGATGAGTGGACTCCGGTCTTCGGCTGCCTTTGGCCCGAACCAAACAGGCAGCCTGCTGTATGCCGGACGTCTGACCTACAACTTCCTGAACCCAGAGGTGAATCCCGGTTACTACACCTCGGGGAGCTACTTCGGCGCAGCCGGTGATATTCTGGCGATCGCAGTCGGTGGATCCTATCAGAAAGATGGAGCCGGTTCATTTGAGCATCGTTCTGACTTTGCCTCTTTGTCCGCCGATCTCCTGTTTGAAAAATTATTCGGCAACAACGCGGATAAGGGCGTGTTCACGTACTTCTTTGAGTGGAAACGACACTGGGCAGATTACAACGACGCTGCATTTGCAGCCCCGCCGGGCGACTGCTTCTGTATATTTCGCGGGCACGCATATACCACCTACGGAATGTATCTGTTCCCGCAGGAGGTGTGGATCGGGAGGTTCCAGCCCTATGGGAGATATACTTTTGTTCATGCTGACAGCAGCACCAATCGCAGTGAAGTGGAAGCTGGAGTGAACTACGTCATCAGTGGATTCGCTGCGCGCATTTCGGCGTACTGGCAGTATGGCGATCTCGAAACCGTGAACAAATTGAATTATGCCCCGGGGCTTGTGCTGGGTGATAAGTTTAGTGCATTCAGGGTAGGCCTACAGTATCAGTTCTAAAAAGAGAAGATGGGTTCACAAAACTCCTCCCCATCTGGAAAAGTGAAAGCTTAGAGTGCGGGCGTCCGCTTTTTGTCGCCCTTCTCGCTTCGCATAGATTCTCCTGGCACTGATTCCCCTTGCGGGGGATATCTCGCTATCCAACTAACGGGTGCGAATGAAGCAGCCGCGTAAAACTACTATTTTGAGTTTTGCATGCTCGAGGAATTGTGCGAAAGGTTATACGACGAATTATGGTTCGAACACTAGGAGACTGTCTGTCTTGGGCTAAGGCCCGATGTCGCACAGATTCTTGTGTTAGGTTCGGTTACGCAAAGGCCTTCGCCTGGTAAGGCTCGGAACAAGCGTGGAGCTTCGCGCAGCAATCGGCCCTACCTCGATCTAGGATTCGGGTGAAGGTCGTCTAAGGCAGAACATTCCTCAACGTCTTACCGATGTTGTTGGTTCCAGATCATGAGGCTCGTTATAATCGGGCACTAATGATGTCGCAAGCTAGTCATATTCGTTTCTGGGCTATTCCCAGCCTACTGTTCGGCGCCGTCACGTGGGGGTTGATCTGGTATCCCTACCGACTGTTGCAGGATGCCGGGGGGAGTGGGGTGGCGACGTCTTTCCTCACCTACCTGATACCTCTGGCTCTGACCCTGACCTTTACCTGGCGCCATCTGCTGACCGCCCGGGCACATCTTGTCTGGCTCGCAGTTCTGGCGCTAGCGGGGGGCTGGGCCAATATGGCCTTTGTGCTGGCGGTAATCGAAGGCGAGGTCATGCGTGTGGTGTTGTTGTTTTACCTCGCGCCAGTGTGGACCGTGTTTTTCGCCCGTGCGCTGCTGGGCGAAATGCTCACGCGTTGGGGCTGGGCCATCATGCTGTTTTCATTCGTCGGCGCGCTTGTCATGTTGTGGCCTGCGGACGGTGGCCTGCCGCTGCCGATCAATCGTGCGGAATGGATCGCGCTCTCCGCAGGTGTCAGTTTTGCGCTGGCCAACGTGATCACCCGGAAGATCGATAAGGCTGACCACTGGGCCAAAGCGCTCGCGGTGTGGGCCGGGGTATGCATAGAGGCCGGGATTGCGACCACATTTGTCGCACAGCCGTTCGCATTTCTCGCCATGGGCAACACGCACACCGTACTGATTCTGCTTGCCGTGGGCCTATGTACCGGCGCGATGACTCTGGCGGTGCAATATGGTTTGTCGCATACTCTGGCCAACCAGGCTATCATCATCTTCCTGTTCGAGCTGGTGGTGGCAGCGCTCTCTTCCTGGTGGTGGGTCAACGAAACGCTTAACTTGCAAGAATGGATGGGCGCGGCGATGATCATTACAGGCAGCCTGTTCTCCGGGCAGCTTAAAAAGCCTCCCACACGCGAGAAATCCCATGCCGCCTGACACCGAACCTGCCCTCACGGCTTTGCTGAAGGCCGAAATTCTGGTATCCGACCTGCCAAACACCCGCATCTTCTACGAATCGGTGTTCGGCCTGACATCCTTGCCACACCGTCCTGCCTGGCCCTATGCACGCGAGTGGTACGTCTTGAATGTCCATCAGTAATGCAGCAATGTTCCGATCTCAGATTACGGGTTGATTGTTTTATATTGAAAAGGTTGATACTCTTTTGCCGTTTGATTTAGAGATACGAACGGAAAGATCGCCATAGGTGGGCTTGTAGGAACGGCACGGGGTAGCTACGGTAAATCACGCGAGCGAATTGTGCTGAGGAGACTTTGAAATGACTCACGAATCCGCTGCCGCTGACGTAGTCATGTCCGTTCGATACGAGTTTCAGAGCGGAGTGCGTAGGACTTATGGCATCCGGTCATGGTATCTCATTGTCTTCTGACTCAAATGAAAGAAAGAAAAGATTCAAGTCGCAGCAGTACGTCGATAATCTTGACACTCAAAAACCGAATTATTTGGTGGAAGTACCCGCTCGAATACCGACTGACCGAAGAGGAACTCTGCAAGGAATTCGGCGTCAGCCGCAGTCCGGTACGCGAGGCGTTGCGGGAGCTGGCGACGCACGGTTTTTTAAAACAATTGCCCCGCCACGGTTATGTAATCAAACAGTTAACCCCTCAACAACTCTTAGAAGCCTATGACGTTCGCATGGCATTGGAATTGTTTGTGGTGGAACAGTTAGCTCAGCGTGGCGAAACGATCAAGGAGATAGAGGATCTGAAGAAAACCTGGACGAACTTGTTGAATGGCCCTACTCCACAAATTGAGGAACTCGCCGAGTTAGACACCAAGTTTCACGAAACACTCGCGCAAGCGCTTGGTAACAGCACGCTTTTGGATCAGCTTCGCGTCATCAACGAACGGCTGTTGGTTTTTCGCATGAGTGACTTCGGCAGACCAGAACGGACTCACATTACATGTCGTCATCATCTCAACATCTTGGCTCGTATCGAAGACAAGGATATGGCAGGCGCGTGCAAGGCTATGCGAGAAAATATAGAAGATGGGCGCAATGCTGTCAGTTCAGCCATCAAGGAAGTTTTGGCTAAAACCTATTTTATGAAACACTCCTAGCCGACATAACTTACAAACTCTGTAGAATAGTATGGGCCAGACCGCTACCACGGTTGTCAGCGAAACCCTCAGAGTACCATTTCCCAAGGAGAGATCCGCATACAGCCGTTTGTGTTGTGTTCCTTCACTCACTTCACCTCGGAGGCCTCCACGCCGCCGTACTTGGCTTTCCACTTGTAGTGGGTAGCCGAACTGATTGCTCGCTCTATACGTCCGCGGGCTCTAGAAACAGCGGGAATCTTCTCGTTTCCCGCTCTTCCGATTCCTACCCGTCACTTCATCACCCCATCGTCTGGTCCCTCAGAAATGAAAAGGCGTAATTATTCTCCTGGTCGTATCTAGCGACGACGTTGTTCCCTAAACCCGGCCTCACCATCATGTCTTTCTTGTTGGTGGTTTCGCCAATATGGAACATTACCATTTCGCCCGTTTCCCGGTCGGCGCGATGAATGAGAATCCGCCGTCGCTTCCGTTGAAATCCCCGTACCGATAGAAGGCCGACACCCGGGCATCGTGGCCGGCGATGATATAGTTCACCCCGGCTTCCCATTCCTGCCGGAGATTGGCGTAGCGTGGATCGACGCTGGTGAAGCGCACATAGGGTTGAAACCGCCCGATCCCGATCTCCTTCGAAATCAGGTACGAACCAAGCACCGACCAGGAATGGCCGTTGAAGATGCAAAAGCAGTTTCCCAAGGCGCCATTGCCAGCCTCGAAGGCCTGCGTCCCGTAATTCGCAAAGAACCGCTTGAACTCCCCGTAGAAAGTAAAGACCACCAGGTCATTCGGGAGCACCTTTTCAAATAAGACGTCGACGGAGAGTCCGGTGAAATCCGACACGTACTGTGGACTTCGTCGACCTCCAGCACATGGCGCGACAGCATGTCCGTCGTCGTATGGACCGCCACGCTCTCGACTCCCATGCGGCGCAGCGTGCGGATGATGCGGCAGGCGATGGCACCGCAGTTGGCTATCAGTACCTTCTCAAACATGCGTCTCCCGTGATTCCTGTGCTAGGTTCGAAAAAGTGGACGCCTTCAACCTACAATGAGAGGGCTGGAGGTGTGAGATGGAACAGGTACCACGACAGCAGTATACGAAGGAGTTCCGGGAGCAGGCCGTGCGGCTGGTCCTGGAACAGCAGGTGACGATTTCGGAGGCAGCACGACGCCTCACCATGTCGGGTAGGACGCTCGAGCGCTGGGTGTGTCGAGCTCGGCAGGGCCAGCTCGCGATGCCGGGAGAAAACCTACGGCCTGTGACGGAACTAAAAGCTGAGCTGTCCCGACTCAAACGGGAACTCGCTGAGGCGCGGATGGAGCGCGACATCTTAAAAAAAGCCACCGCGTACTTTGCCAAGGCGCAGCTGCCCGGTACGCACTCATGAGGACGCTGCGTACTCACTATCAGCTGAGTCTGTTGTGTCGAGTGCTGGAAGTGTCTCGAAGTGGCTACTATGCCTGGCTACATTGGCGTCCGTCAAAACGAGCGCAGGAGAATGCGCGGCTAGAAGTGGCGATCCAAGCTGCCCATGTGCGCACCCGGCACACGTATGGCCCGGAGCGCCTCCAGGCGGAATTGCGTGCGGACGGCTTCCCCGCCGGGATTGGGCGCATCAAGCGGCTCCGCAAGAAACTGAACCTCCGTTGCAAGCAGGTGCGCCGGTTCACAACCACGACGGATTCGACGCATGCGCTGCCGGTGGCGGAGAATGTCTTGGCCCAAACGTTTGTCGCCACGCGCCCGAACGAGACCTGGGTCACCGATATCACATATAGTACGCCCAGCCAACGAAGCCCGCCTGTCTGGGGCTGAGTTGCTTGAGCATGTCTGGAATGCATGTCTCGATGACGAAGTGTGGTCATGACGAGCATGTCCTCCCTCTGCTACGAGAAGGAGTGAGCCGAAGCGGCGGTGACTTGCCGGACACTGGCAAGGTGACGAAGTCCGCGGGAAACGGGGCGTGCGGCGAAGCGGTTACGCCAAGATGCGCCTCTAGGCTGAGCACGGGACGGTTGAGGAACACGCACCTATTGACACGCATCTGAGGGTTGAAATGTCACCCCTGCCGACACCGCTTGCCAGGCAGGACGCGGATCTGTGCCTGTCATACGTATGGACGGGAATGGTGAATGCGGGCTGGACATGTACGCTGGCCAGCAGAGAGTCATGGGGAGCGCGTAGCTAGACCATGACGTCCGCGACGACTTGCGGAACGCAGGGAGAAAGACTGCGATAGGCAACCTCGCCCGTGTGTGGAGTCCAGCATGTGAACTGGGGAAGGCGTGTACCGATGACAAGGGAGTGTGTCCCCCAATGCGGTACACGTTGGCGGAGCCCTCGTAGTAGTCCGAGGCCGGGAAAGCCGGCCACATGGCGAAGGGGGGCAGTTTGAGCGGCGTGCGTGGCGGATTACCTGACTGCAATGAGGTGAAGACCTTTGATAATCAGGGAAATGCAACGCAAGCTGGCGACGTGGTCAACGGAGAACTCCGAACGCAAGTTCGATCGACTCCTGAGACTGATTGCGGATCAAACATGGCTAGCCGAAGCCGCGCGCATCACGCTTGCCTCCAGTGGTGCGCGAACGCCGGGCGTCGATGGGGTCGACAAGACCAGGATGATGGAAACTCTTCATCAGGAACTGGCGACAATACGTGCCGAGCTGTTAGCGGGCTCCTATACGCCGCTACCCGCACGGCGCGTCTACATCCCAAAAGCGAACGGCACGGTGAGGCCCCTCGGGATCCCCAGTCTGCGGGATCGAGTGGTCCAGAGAGCGATGCTGATGGCCATGGAGCCGATCTGGGAGAGTGACTTCCATCGAGCGTCCTATGGTTTCAGGCCCGCCCGGAGTGTGCACCATGCGATACGAACGGTCAAATTGCAGCTGCAGGACAGTGATGAGCACAGAACGGCAGGTCGCTGGGTGATCGAGGGCGACCTGGCCAGTTACTTTGAGACCGTCCATCACCGCCTGCTACTGAAAGGCGTCCGCAAACGTATTGCCGATCAGCGCTTCATTACCCTGCTTTGGAAGTTCATCAAAGCAGGCTGTGTTGATCGGGGGCTCTTTTGCGCCGCAAGTGAAGGCGTTCCACAAGGAGGGGTCATCTCTCCGCTGCTATCCAACATCGTGTTACATGAATTCGATGGCTGGATGGAAGCGAACTACCTGAGCCCGAAGGTGCGTAAGGACCGATGGGCATGGAACTTCGGCATTCTCAAACAGCGGCCGATTGCTGTGCGAGAGAACCGGCAGTGGAAACCAGGCGTCTCCTACTGCCGCTATGCGGATGATTTCGTCGTGGTCGTCAAAGGAACCCACGCGCATGCTGAGGCGATACGCGAAGCGTGCCGGACGTTTCTGGAAGGGACGCTCACACTCACGTTGAATATGGAGAAGACCCATATCACCCACGTGAACGACGGCGTTGTCTTCCTCGGCCACCGCATCATTCGCAAGCGGGGACCACGAGGTCAGCTGCGACCAGTCACGACGATTCCATGGGAGAAGTACCGGGGTTTCACGGACAAGCTCGTCAAGGAACTGTCTGGCAATTACAGCGTAAACAGCATGGCCCTGATGGAACGCCTGAACCGGAAACTCTCGGGGTGGGCGAACTTCTATCAATACACCGACTATACGGCGACCATCTTTAGCCGAGTGGACCGGACCGTCTTCTGGAAGCTCGGACATTGGCTCGCGCGCAAGTATCGGCGAAGATTCCCGAGTCTGATGCGCGAACACATCCGGGCATCAGAACCGGGGCGTGCCAAAACTTGGGTACTGAAGGGACAGAATAGTCGTGGGTGGTATGGCGAACAGGTGCTGCGACGCCTTGTCACCAGCCACAAAGGTCAGTTCAGATGGCGGACCCCGGAAGGGAACCCGTACCTGATTCGCGACGAGCATCGCCCGTTCCTCGAATCGCGCTACGCTGACGTGGCTTTTGCGTTCAGCAACGCTTAAATGGAGAGCCGGATGCGCTGAGAGGTGCAAGTCCGGTTCGGGGAGGAGAGACTGGGAGATAGTGCGACTACGCCCGGCCTCTCACTCCACTGCCGACCACGGAAGGCTGGCTGTATCTGGCTGGCATCAAGGATCTGTTCACCTGTGAAGTCGTCGGGCATGCGATGGGGGCCAGGATGACGACGGCGTTGGTGAGCCAGGCGCTGGGGGCCGCGGTGAGGGCAAAGCACCCCCGTCCAGGATTGATTCACCACTCCGATCGTGGCTCGCAGTATTGTGCCCAAGCCTATCAAGATCAGCTCCGCCAGTGTGGCATGACCGCGTCCATGAGTCGGCGAGGCAACTGCTACGACAATGCACCGATGGAAAGTTTTTGGGGCACGCTGAAGAACGAACTGGTGCATCACCGGCGCTTCGAGACCCGTGAACAGGCTCGGCGCGAGATCTCAGAGTACATCGAGAGCTTCTATAACCGGCAGCGACGGCACTCCCGGCTCGGAAATCGCTCGCCCGTGGCATTTGCTCAGCAGTGGCCCCGTCAACAGCCGGCAGCGTGAGGCGGTCATTCATGGTGTCCACTATTGACGACCGGGGTCATCCCGACGGCTTCGCCCGTCCGGTAAATCAAATCGGGCAACCGCCCGAGAATGCCCGGCCCGGAAAACCCGGACCCGCCTGACATAATGCTTCCATAATGCTTCCATGGGGAGTTTAACACGCAAGCCATGAAGCATTCATGGATTCCATGGCGGGCCGGTCCCGATGCGTATCGTCTCGAAGGCGCCTTCATGCCGACCGGGTGGATACATCGTCGCCGTCCCGCTCGCTCCGGCTATCGGGCTTGACGGTCAGCACGGCGCAGGGCGCGTGCCGCACCACAAACTGCGCAATGCTTCCCAGGGTGAGATAGTCCCAGCCGCTGTACCCATGCGTACCCACCACGAGAAGATCGGTATCCTGCTCCCCGGCAACCCGTACGATTTCCTTGCCGGGGCTGCCCTCGACGAACAGGGTCGGCGTGCCTTCGCCCAGCGACCGCGCGAGCGTCTCCAGCGCATCCCTTCCCTTCTGCCGGGTCTTTTCGATGCTCGCGTTCACCCATTCCTCGAATCCCGGCGTGTAGTAATAAGGCGACGGCACCATCCAGCCGCTGGGCTCGAACACGTGCAGAACGCTGAGTTCCGCGCCGAGCGCGCCCGATATCCATTTGGCGTAGCGGATGGCACCCTGCGAAGCCTCCGAGAAATCGGTGGCCAGTATGATTCTCCGAATGAGTATGTCCATGGAAACCCTCTCCGATAAATGGCGGCCAGATCGGCCGGATGACGGCCTCGGCTGTCTCACCCGCCTTCTGATTGTCGCTTTTGGCTCTTTGTGAGTCTCCCCTTAAGAGAAGTGAAAAGGTACCGAAAGTCTTTAAGTTCTCACGGTGATTCATTCTCCAAACGAACAGAACAACGCTGTTCCTGAGAAGCAGCTGAAGGGGCTTGCATACATGCAAGCCCCTGATGAGCTGCTTCGTCCTAGATCACTGCCTCTCAGCGTTTCTTTCGGTTGAGCAGGTTTCCAGACCTCACCTGACAGGCCAAGACGTCGCAAATGACGCGTGTGGCCATAAGGGATGTAATCTCTGCTGCGTCATAGGGCGGGGAACACTCGACAATTTCCATCCCCGCCAGCGGCTTCGTGTCCGCGATGATTTGGAGAAACTTCAAGACTTCGCGTGGGAGAAATCCACCCGGCTCCGGCCAGCCGGTCCCTGGTACGAAGGCGGCATCCAGACAATCGACATCGAAGCTCAACCACACCGCATCTACACCATCAAATGCCACTTCGAGTGCCTGCTTCGCGGCATTCTCGATCCCCATTTCCACGCAGTCGGTCACGGTCATGATGGTGGTTTGGCGGTCACGGCCGACCTTCACGCCGGGTCTCGGCGCTTGCCAGCCGCCAATACCGATCTGGACAAGATTCTTGGCCGGTACGTTAGTAATATTCGTTGCGTGAAACCAGGGCGTGGTATGCATGCGTTCGTCGAGATCGGTCTCCTGCGTGTCCACATGCCGGTCGAAGTGCAGAATGCCGAGCTTTTTGCCGTTCATATTCTGCGCCACGCCCCGGACTGTCGCAAAGCCTAACGAATGGTCTCCACCGAGTACCACGGGAAACGCGCCGCTGGCATAGACATGCCCCACACCCTTGCTGACTTGATCGAAGGTCTTCTCGATGTTGCCAGGAATCGTAAACACGTCGCCGACATCGCAGATCGAAATGGATTCACGAAGATCCACGCCGAGCTCGAAGCTGTAGGTCCCGTACAGCGCCGAGATTTTGCGAATCCCTTGTGGCCCGAACCTGGTACCGGCCCGATAGGTGGTCCCGCCATCGAACGGCGCGCCAAGAATGGCGACATCGTACTCACCGCACTTGCGAACGTCCTCGACATAGGGAGCCTTGATGAAGGTGTTGATGCCGGCGAAGTGCGGCAGCTCGCCCCGGCTAAAGGTGGGAATGCGACGATCGACGATCGAATCAGCTCCGGGAAGGCCTACTTCAAGGCCGTGGGCGATTTCTTCTTCAAATTTCGTGGTCGGCAGCAGGGCTTCCGCTTCGACCGCAAACTTCGCTTCCGGCCCGTATTTGTCATGCAGGGGCACCTTGCCTTGGTATTTTTTCTTGCTCATCCACTTACTCCCTTCTGAGGTATTGAAAGTTTATGATGCTGTTTGAAAACCGAGCGCAACGCGAGGCTTGCCGAACGACCTATTGTTCATTCTTGAGTTAGTTCGGCCTTTCCCGCATGGACCGATGCCTCGTTCCTCCTTACGAGGACATCCAATGTAGTTAAAGCTAGAATGCCGCCTAGCACGAGCGGCACCGCCCAGAGTTGCCACCAGGGAGCATCGGGCGCAACGGCATAGGCACGTGGCCAGGCGATGTTGATGAATTCAAACAGGGACCACAGGAAAGCCGTTGCATTGATCACCAATCCCCAGACACCCAGCTTCAGTTCGCCCAGGGCCGGATTCCAACGGCCTGTGAGCCGGGTATAAAGCCCAACCCCGGTAGTCATGGTGAACATGGCATACAATCCTCCTGTGCCGAAGGCAATGATCGTGGCGACAGCTTGATCGTTGACCCCGAACAGGAGTCCCAGCCCTGCCAGTAACACAACGCAGAGTACAGCATTGCGTGGAGTCTTGGAGGCCGTCACCCGACTGAGCAGCGAGGGCATATTGCCCTCTCGTGCCATGGAAAACACAATACGCGACGTGTAGTTCACCACGACGGACCCGCACGCAAGGAACGCCACCATGACGATCGCCAGAAATGGTTTCTCAGCCCAGGATCCGAAGCTGCTGCTAATCAGCGGAGTGATCGGATCGGACGACGCGCTGGTAGTCACCAGGGTATCGCGGTTGAAGCTCAACGTCAGGGCGGCAGAATTGAACAGCACCACTGTTCCCACTGATAGTATGGAAAGAATGATCGCACGCGGCACCGCCCGCTTGGGCTCATGGGTTTCTTCGGCGACGGTGGAACAGGCATCAAACCCGATGAAGGCCCAACCCGCAATGGCGAGCGCGGCCAGAAACGCCGCCGTCTGGCTGGGGGCGCTTCCCGTGCCCAGATGCTGGAACAATTCGGAAAATGAATGTTGCCGGAAAAAGAAAAACAGCAGCAGCGCCACGCCGAACGAGCCAATTACCTCGGCGTATACCCCCAGCGCAATGACCAGATTGAACACCTTGACGTGCGCGAGGTTGAGCACCATACAGATGGCTAAAAACGCGGCGCCCCACAACACCATCATGACACCGCTCCCCCCCGGCGCCCCGAAAAAAATGGCGAGCCAGATGCCGCCGGTGTAGGCGGTCGTGGTAAGCATGGCGACCGTAGAGCTGACGTAAATGGCTCCGGCGTATTGTCCGGTGACGTTCCCGCCGAGTTGTCGTGCCCACTTGTACGCCCCACCGGCAATCGGAAACTGAGAGGATAGTTCAGCATAGACGGTGGCTACCAACAGCTGCATCACAAGACAGATGACTAGCGCGGTAAACCAGCCACCTCCCGTCACCGCCGTCTGCACACCAATGATGGCGTAGAGTCCCACCACGGGCGACACCATGGCGAAGCCAAGTGTAAAGCTGTTCCAGAGACTGAGGCTGCGGTGGAGGGTCTCAGAAGGCCGTGTAGCGGAAGCAGGCAAACCCGTATCCGGACGTTTAGTCATGCCCATGGCAGACCTCTCTG
>LNDU01000015.1 GCA_001464735.1 Nitrospira sp. Ga0074138 | reverse complement strand
TTGGACCAGACGCTCCCTGGTGAAGGAAGCCGGAACCCTAGTTTTCCTTTTGGAACGATTTTGGCGGTATCTTATTGCCGAGCCAGGCTAAAGTCAAGCTCCAATTGTGTGTTGGAGCCAACATCATCTGTCCGCTTTGTGTAGCACATCAAATATCCGGTTTACGGTCCGCCCGCAAGGGTGAGCTGCCCAGGGTTTGACGGACACCTCAAAGGGGCACGATGAAGCTCTCGTGAAACACGCCGTGCAACTCTGCATGCCGGGCATTGCTCGGCGGCCGAACTCGCCCATGAATTTGGCAACCCCCCCCCGCAATCGTCTCTACGAATGGCAGAAGATGGTCGCGACGCATGGGGGCGCATTCTCAGGTTCTGGTCGACAAGCCGAGCCAGCCGCAGAACTCGCTCGGCTGCGGTGCGAGTTAGCGCGTGTCATCGACGAGCGGAGCATTTTAAGAAAGCCCCCGCGTACTTTTCGAGAGGAATCCACGTGAAATACGCGATTTATCCGGACTCGCAAATACTCCCTCGCGCGACGCGGCTCTGTTGAGTCCTGGCGATGAGTCGAGCGGCTATTAGCCTGGCGGGACCAGCCGCTGAGTGCACACAGCATAGAGGATCAACAGCTGTTCGGTCCGCTGGGACGGCTTCACCAGGAGATGTAAGAAGAGTATGGCACCATCAAACTCTGGCAAGAGGCCACATTGGCAGGATCGAGTCCAAACAGGTGCGGTGCTTTCCCATAATCTAGGAAATCTGACGCGATGCTAAGGTATAGCTTCTCCTGCTTCGAACCGATGGTATTCCCGTGCATTATCAGACAGCGAGTTTCGCAACTAGACGTAGGAATCTTCTGCGCGTCACGTCGAGGACCCGGCATATCACGGCGTTATCTAACTCTCAGCGATGGACTTTGATGAAGGTGTACTTCTGTCGGAAGCTCTCCGATCAGCACTGCTTCCCCGAGGGCCTCTCATGTTTAAAGACACCTATAGGGTGTCTCCTATAGGTGTCTCCTAAATTCTGGGAAGCCAGCGCAGATAGGTTGTGCGTAAAGTATACCTTTGGTGTTTTTAGGTAGCTCGCATCCATTGTTAGTTATGCTTAATCTGCCCCAGCTGCTCCAATTGAACTTCCAGATCCATAATCTGCTGCTTCAAAGTGGACAACTCTTTCGACAGTCGATCTGAATCCTTTGACTGGTCTGCTATTTCAGCCTCAACTCGCTCCTTCTCCCCTTGTAGTCGAAGTAGGTCATTTTTTGTCGCCGCCCGCTCCTCTGAAGTATTAGCGGCCATTGTTAAGGAGGAATTGGGGCACCAATAGCCGGACCGACCTTTGTCAATACAGCCGCTGACTTGTTTGAGGGGGGGATTAGGGTGCTGAAGATAAGAACAACCTGTGAAAACCATCCAGCCTGTCATGACAATGGCAGTTACAAGTGTCCTCACAATAGCTCTCTCCGGCATTTGTTTTTTTGTTATGTTCCTCATAACGCGTCCTCCTTGTGCTTCGGTCTGCACCATGACGTCTAAGTATTGCATCTCGCGCCCACAACTGGATCATAACTCCGGAATATGAAGAGACCGTTAGGAAATGATGAAGACTTCTTCATAAGTCATAAGTGATCGAAAGGTATGACAGAATTCCAAATCCTGGAAGTGAGGGAGGAGAGAATTGGCGAGATGCTAGGTGGGGGGCTATTGGCCGCAGGTGGGGCCCGGGACGGTCCTGGTGGCAATGTAAGTCAATGTTGTTCGTGTGGGGCAGGTCACTGCTGTATTCAGGCAAATCCGGGCTCTTAAGAAGTGTTGTGGCTCTGTCCCGTCTGCTCCAACTTGTACTTCCAGCTACCCTGTCCGATGCTTTACAACAGAAAACAGATTTAGACTATGAAAGATGATCAATGCTAAGGGGGCAATAACCTCCGGCCCAGACCGTGATCGGATGGTCCGTAAACGTGAAGCGAATCTTCGGATAGAGCGGTGACGCGAGAGCCTGACGGGGGCGCATGCCAAACCTCCTATCCCTACAGGAGAATTTGGCCACCGACTCTACATCAAAACCAATCAACTGCGGAATCCTGGCTAAGTGCGCACTTTACCAACCGAGTAGAAGGCAACTATTAAAGACGCTGCAATCGTGACAGCGGAATCAATGATGGAATTCGGGCGTGTCCACACGGAGTTTTCCCTATATATGATGGGAGTCTTTCATCGTCCGCCATTGAAATACCGGTAAGATGATCGTTAAATTGTGAAATAGAAGCTTTTACATGAGGTTGTTCTTAAAAATGATAGGCAAGGCCTCCCAAGAACGTCCGGGGATTGCCCGGCACAAAATGGATGTCGTTGACTGCGGCCGGTTCTGCCCTGAGTCTTGATTCAAAGGCGAAGATTGCCTGTTCCCACTCCGTGTTGAACAGATTTTGGACGTACAAAAACACCTCCATCCGGCCATGAGGAAGCCGCATCGGAAGGAGATACCGCTCGGACAAATCAAATGTGATCCACGAGGGCGCCTTGATACTACGATCCTCGAGTAGAGGCCGAACTCCCATGTAGGTGGCCTGAAGTTGCGAAGTCAGTCCTTCCGGCCATTTCAGAATCGCGGCTCCGTAGGCGATGTATTCCGGCGCCAATGGGATCGCGTCGCCGTTTCGAAACTCGGCGTGCGTCCATGTAAAGCTACCGTTGACGTAGAGCGGGCCCCAGACTTGACCTCGAGCGGCGACTTCCACACCTTGACGCCTGGTTGCGCCTCGAATTTCCGTGGTTCCTTCATCGCCGACGAACACGAGTTCTGATTTGATATCCATTCGCCAGAGCGTCGCGAGTAACTCAAGCTTATCCGGTCCCAAAGGTCTGGACCGTACCCCGATTTCATAGTTGATCGACCGGGATATGGGAGAAGCCCCTGGCCGCACAGCAGATCGCGCATCGTTGCTGTGAAAGCCTTCGCCGTAGTTGATGAAGAATTCCGTCCCCGCCCATGGACCCAGAATCATATTCATTTTTGGGAGGACGATACCGGAACTGTTCTGTCCGGACGATTGCTCCACGCAAGTCGCGCAGCGATTACTCACATCGAAGGTGAACACCTCACCCCGTACCCCGCCGTTAAACCTTAACCACGGCAGCGGCTGCACCTCGGCTTTCACAAACGGCGCGTAGGAGGCTGAGAATGCATCGCTGTCGATGGTCGTGCCGGTGAATTGTTTTCGTAACTGCGTGCCCAGTTTCGCATGAACGTCGTCTACCCTCGTCTGAAGTCCCACGGTCCCCATGCTGGGCATCCCGAGAATCTCTGCTCGTTGTTTGAATCCGATCTCACCTCCATAGATGGCACGGCGATCGAACTGCGCAAAGCCGTCGCCGTTGACTGGATCGTTGAGAAAAAGCGTGAAATTCGTGAACAAATCCAGCCGGTAATATTGGCCATACGCCTTCATATAGAATTGGCCTCCGGACGTGGTGTCGTAGTGGTAGTCCAATTGACCGGTCGTACGCAGTGTATTTCCCCCCTCATACGGATCGATCGCACCGAAACGGTTCAGCGAACCGTCGGTCACCGCCCGCAACGGGATCTCTCCGGAACCATCCCATTTGGAATAGAGAAAAGTCCCCTTCACGCTGAGTTCGTCACGCCCGGTCAGATAGGTCGTGATTTTGCCCAATAGATTGGTCCGAACATACTGGTTGTCGTTGATATACGGGCCATTGGTATAGTAGCCCTCGGCAGCGAACAGGCTGCGCACCCGCTCTTTGGTCGGAGAAAACATCAACATGTATCGCTGCGTGCTGAACTCTCCTCCGGCCCCTTGAATGATTCCTTCCTTTACCGCCTGACGTGTTCGGAAATTGATCGATCCCGCTGTCGCAAAATCTCCGTACTCAGGCAGATAGGCGCCCTTATTGACGTCGACGCCTTCGATCGTTTCGGGAATGATAAAGTTCAAATCGGCATAGCCTTGTCCGTGTGCATGACTGCGCAGATTGATCGGCATTCCATCAAGGAAGAACGCGACATCCGTTCCATGGTCGGCATCGAAGCCGCGCAGAAAATACTGGTCTGCTTTTCCGGCTCCACCGGAATGCTCGACGGCCAGCATTCCCGGGATTAGCCGAAGAATCTGGGCAGGCCTACCCTGGGGCTGCAAGACAATTTCTTTATCGGGAATGAACTGCTGAGAGGATGCCGCCACCGGTTTATCACCGATGACTGCGACCTCCGGCACTTCCAATTCCGGTTCATCCGGATCGTGAGCCTGAGCTCTTTCACAAATACTGAAAACTACCGCCACAGCTACCACGAATGTCACGGCGCGCCTCGTGTCCATAATTCCTCGTCATGAATTCTGTGGACAGATGAGATGCCCACGATAGTCTCTCGATAGCCGACTCATCGGCAGGCATAGACCCTCGTGGTCTCGCAACTCTAAACGGAGGAAGAAAACGTTTACGAGCGGCAGGTGGCTTGCACGACGACACGGACTCGTGAGAGAGACAAAACAGGCGGTTTTCTTGGTGATCCAATGGATTGCTTATGTGCATCAGACTGCGGAAGACTTTCGAATGCGCCTTTCAAGTGCTGTGGTATTCGAGGATCCACCCGATGACCATGTAAACCTCTCCACTCTGGATGTTTACTTTTTTGTCCACCTACGGTCCTTCCACCTTGAAATACAGATACTGATCATAAATGCCACAATGATAAGGCTGAATATCGCGAGCCCCAAAACATCGGTACGCGGCAATGCCGACAGTAATTCCCTCATACCGATTTCTCCTGCGCCAAAGAAATTTTCGGCCGATCATGGCGGAAGGCGACTGTGAAGCTGTTCCAGAGACTGAGGCTGCGGTTGAGGGTCTCAGAAGGACGTGTAGCGGAAGCAGGCAAACCCGTATCCGGACGTTCGGTCATGCCCATGGCAGACCTCTCTGACGGGGTAGCAAGTCAGACTGGCCTGGCAGGGGAAGAGCTATGGAAGTGGAGTAGAGTTGCATAACGAAGCCTCCTGGTGGAAAGGCTAAATTCCCAAAAGGCCATGTACCTCAGTACATGATCTCCCGGTTGGACCAGACGCTCCCTGGTGAAGGAAGCCGGAACCCTAGTTTTCCTTTTGGAACGATTTTGGCGGTATCTTATTGCCGAGCCAGGCTAAAGTCAAGTTTCTGACATGACACCGCACACTAGTTTGAGACTTTTTCATCTATTTTTGTTGAGGCATCGGATGCCACGGCTTTGGCGGTGTTAGGGCACCAATAGCCGGACCGTCCTTTATCAAAACAAGCGTTGGATTGCTTAACATGGGCATCTGGCTGCTTCAGAGAAGAGCAACCTGTCACGAGCATCCAGCCTGTCACGACTATGGCAGTTATAAGTGTTCTCATAATAGCTCCTTAAATGTTCTTTTCCGACCCCTGTCCGCCCATCACACGGTCATTCACCAGAATCGTACTGTGCTAACTATAATCCCGGAACATGAGGAGATCATGAGTAGAAGATGAAGATTTCTTCATAAATAGGACAAGTCCTCCCACACCGCACAATTCTGTATGGTGTGGGATGAGTGAACTGGCGAAACGCGGAGGCCGGCTATTTGGCGCAGGTGCAGTCCGGGAGAATCTCGGTCAAGTTGTTGGCGTAAGAGACAATCGAAACTCTGAAAAACCAGAGAGTGTAACACTCGAACAGTCAACAAGACTGCCGTGGCAGTTGGTCTCGCTGCCAGCCGTACCGCCGTCTCCGTTTTGACCCTCATCCCCAAGGCTGTTAGGCAGTGGTTTTTCATCGTGCGTGAGTGAGGATCGCCCGGCCAGGTAGGGATGGCCAATTTCTGTTTTCAGGACAAGCCAAAATGGACATAGGCAACGCTTACGTCTCCGTGGGCTGCAGCGCATTCCGTAGGGCCTGAATGGTCAAGGGCGCGTTCCCTTCGCTTCGGTTATTGACTAAGACATACGCCTTTCGTTTCTCACCCACCACTTGTCTCACCAGCTCCGCGGTGTCTCGACGCATTTCGGGAAGCTCTTCCACAATCTTCGTGTATGGCTCCGCTCGTTTCTTCGCGGCTTCGTAGGACATCTTGAGCGGCGTCAGGAGCCGCAGGACGGTGAACGGCGCTGTGAAGCGTTCCTCCATCCGTTGATGCTGCTCACGTAACGACGGCATGTAGGACCAATGGTTATAGACATGGGCGACGCCGTGATGCTCTAAGACCTTGCAATAGTCAAAACCCAGCAAGCCAGCGTTGCGGATCTCGACTGCGTACCGAAAGTCCTTGGGGAGCTGACTGAAGAAGGTATCGAGACGCGAGCAGAATTCTTCGCTGGACATCCCATGCCGTTGGAACTCAAACAAGAGTGGGCCGGTGTGTGGCTCGAAGTTGGCTTCGCGATAGGGCGTGAGGACAAGGTCATTGAAGAGCTTCGCGTCGAGGAACCGGGGATTCGGTTGTCCCGCTTTGGCACCATATCGGGCCTGACGCGCAAATTGTGGAATGGTGAGTTCTTCCCAGACCTTGAAGCACATCTCGAAATCTTCAGGGATCTGATTCAGATAGTGTCGGAGTTGGTTGGCGGTTGGAGAGCGGTAGAACGTGGAGTCGTTCCCGACGGTGCGAAAGCACGGTTCACCGTTGTGGAGGTACTGGCAGTACTCGCCCAGACATTCCCGCGCAAATGTGGTCTTGGCGTACTTCTTTAGGTAGACCTGATCTTGCCAGCCTTCATAGGTCCAGGTGGAAGTGCCGAAACGAATCAGGGGAGAGAGTGGCATGGGGCGAGAGTGTACTGGCTACACGCGTAGCTCCTCAAGAGGCTCACTCGGAGCGGGGACTCCACCAGTGGTTAGGAGTTGTAGGATTTTCACGGTAACCGTGACGGTCGAAAAATGCTCCTCGACCAGGCCTGTCACCACATAGGCCTGATTTATGGCCAGGAGATGGCAGTATTTCCGATAAGTGTTGGGAAACACCGTGGCATCATACATCCCGGTCTGATCCTCCAGAGTCATGAACTCCATCGGCTCACCTTTCTTGGTCGAGACAATCTTCTCCGTCAGAAGCCAACCGACGAGGGTCACTTCTTTCCCCACATACTGATCCACATCCTTGGCCGGAATGTGTGGAGTGGAAGCTAGCACCTCCGTGAACAGATCAAGCGGATGGCAGTGGAGCGGAAAGCCGAAGAGGGTCAATTCATGATGCAGCTTCTTCTGGGCTGAATACTCCGTGGGGATGGGGATATAGCTGGGTGGCTTCGTCGCCTGTGCGGCGAAGACCCGCCAGAGGAGGGCTGGTCTCGTGAGTTCACCGGCAATCGAATCGAAGCACCCGGCTTTGATCAACAGCTTGGCTTGGGCGTAGTCCAACTTCATGCGACTCAAGAAATCGGACAGCGATCGGTAGAGCCCATTCCTCTCTCGTTCCGCAATAATCTGCTTGACGAGGTCTTCTTGCAGCAATTTGATCTGCATCAGACCCACTCGAACGGTGAATCCACATCCCGTATAGGCCCAGACACTCTCATTGATGTCCGGTGGGAGGATCGTCAGGCCCATCCGTCTGCCTTCCGACAGATAGGCGAAGGCGGAATAGTATCCGCCCTGGTTACTGATCACGGACGCGATGAACTCGGCCGGATAGTGGGCGCGGAGATAAGCAGACTTGAAACTGACCTGCGCATAACTGGCGGAATGGGGCTTACAGAAACTATACCCTGCGAAGCTCATGATCATGGCCCAGACCGCATCAATGACAGGGAGTTCGATGCCACGGCTCAGGGCACCCTTGTAAAACTGGAGCTTATAGTCATGGAGCCGCCGGGCCTTATGTTTCTTGCTCAGGACCTTTCGGAGCTGATCGCCGTCTTCGACGGAAAAGCCGCCCAAGGCGACGGCGACCTTCATCACGTCTTCCTGGTACACCATGATGCCGTGAGTTTCAGACAGAATCTCGTCCAGGACCGGATGCGGAGAGGTATAGGGCTCGCCATGGGCTCGTCGGATGAAGTCTTCCGTGAAGGTATTCGCGGCGGGACGAATGAGGGACGACACGACGACAAGATATTCGAAGACATCCGCCACGGCTCGTCGCTCTGGAGGCATCCCTCCCCAGAGCTTCTTGAGTAACAGCCTCGTCGCGGGAGACTCCACATAAAAGCAGCCCATCGTCTCACCGCGCCGAATCAGATTATTCGTCGCTGGATCAGTGATCGGATCCCACGTCGCATAGTCGATGACCGTGCCAGTGTTACGGGCAACGGCTGCGATGGCGTCACGGATGACGGCGAGTGAACGATTACCCAAGAGATCGATCTTCACCAATCCAGCCTCTTCCGTCTGATCCTTCTCCCATTGAATCACCGGCAAGTGAGAGGCGGAGATTTCCAACGGCACATAGCGCCGGATCTCATCCGGGACCAACACGACACCACCGGGATGGACACCCAGATTCCTGAAGTGGCCGTCCAATTGGGTGGACCAGTAGAGGATCTCCGGCCAGGGATTTCTCAAGTTCAACGCCCTGCAGACATCCCGCGCCCACTCTTGCACGGTCTTGCCTGGTTGCACATCGACGAAGTCCGCTCGTCGCTGCAAAAAGTTCAACGCCTTGCCGATCTCTCCAGCCGGAAGGCCATAGACCTTCGCGATCTCGCGCAAGGCGGCGCGTGTGCCAAGGGTGTTCTGATTGGCGACCATTGCCGCATGCTGGTGTCCATACTGCTTGAACACCCAGTCGAGAATGGCCGGACGCTCGTCCCAGGGAAAATCAATGTCGATGTCCGGCGGATCATGACGCCCGGGATTCAGGAATCGTTCGAACAGCAAGTTGTGCCTGATCGGATCCACATGTGTGATGCCGAGACAATAGGACACGATCGAAGCGGCGGCGGAGCCGCGCCCACAAGTCCGTGGCGCTTGGCGGACAATTTCATCCACCACCAGGAAGTAATCGGCATAGCCCTTGTCACGGATCACCGCGAGTTCCTTCTCCACTCGCTGTCGGACCGCAGCCGACAAGGTCCCATAGCGCCAGATGGCGCCGTCATAGGTCTTGCGCTGCAGCGTCTCGAAGGCGCCTTCAGAAGAAAGCTGGCGGAAGGAGGGAAAGATGGTCTGTTTGAAGTCCCACTCGGTGTGGCATTGCTCAGCAATTCGCCCAGTGTTGGCGACGGCTTCCGGGACATGCGGCAGATGTCGTGCGAGCACGGATTCCGGCATGAGCCGGTGGGAGGGGAGTGCACAGTGATCGGGCTTGAGTCGTGAGAGCGTCGTGTTCTCAGCAATGGCCCGCAGCAGTCGATGGGCCTGATAGTCGGCTGGATGCAGGAACGCGGCGCGGGTCGTGGCCACCGGCGGCAGTCTGAGTCGGCGGCTCAACGCGACCGCCTCTGGTAAGGCGGGACCCGCGGTCAGCTCGACGTAAAGATCCTCTGGCGATTGTACCTGCCAGGTAGCCACGGCGACCGGATCATCAGAGAGGATCATCAGTCCCGTGCGATACTGCGCCACGGTCCCAATGAACTCAAAGGACGCATCACAGTGGCGAGCGGAGAGAATCCGGCAGAGATTGGCGTACCCGGTATGGTTCTTTGCGAGCAACACGGCCCAGTGCTGACCGGAGACAAGTTCAGCGCCTAGAATCGGCTTCAGTCCATGCTCACGGGCGACCTCCAGAAAGCGGATCGCGCCGTACAGCCCGTTGGTATCTGTGAGGGCGAGGAACTCCTGCCCTTGATTCCTGATCGCCTGGCAGAGGACCTCCACCGTCGGCACGCCCCACATCGGCGAAAAGGACGAATGTGTATGCAGGTGGACGAAGGCCACTCAATCACTCCTCCCGTAGCGAATGGCCTGCTCACCGAATCGGGCATAGAGCTGATCGAGCGCGATGGCGAGCTTCTTAGCCCGCTCCTGCCGACGCTGTTCCTCGACAGGCCGAGCATCAAACAGCACGCCTTGCTCGGCAAATCCAGTCAAGCCGGCCATGCTGAGCGTCATCGCACAGAGTCGAATGCGCCGACGCATGCATTTCTGAAAGAGCGACCGCACCACGGGGGACGGATCAGATTCCCAGCAGGTTTCTGAAGTCAGCCGTTCTCGTTTTGTCACCTCTAGCTGATCGTTATACCGGATCGTGAGAGACAGGCTCCCACAAACGCGACGTTGAGTTCGCAGGGTCCGGCAGAGCCGTTGCAGCGTGTCGAGCAATCGGCCAGTCAGCACGTGATCATCGATCTCATCCGGATCCAATAAGACCATCTCTTCGAGATGAGGCTGACTCGTCGGTGGCAACACCGGCAATGAATCAATCCCTTGGGCCCAGCGAGAGAGCTGCCCGGCGTAGTCTCCTAATGCGACTTCCAGCGCATCAACCGGGCTCTCCGCCACGTCACCGAGCCGGTCGAGGTTCAGATCATCGAGCCGTGACAAGACTTGCCGCATGCAGGGCCGCTGCAGGCCTGGTAGGGTGCGCACCGACAGCGGTGCCATGAACATCGGTTCCGACCCTGGCCGGACATCATACAGTTCTGATGGCTGAATCAACGTCGCCGCAGTCTGAGCCACCAGCTTGTTGCTCCCCACACCAGCGACCCCATCAAGTCGATATTGAGCGAGGACTTCATGCTGGACCTTCGCCGCGATGTCATATGCTGGTCCGAAGAGGCGTCCAGTCCCGGTCAGATCCATCACGAAGGAGCCAGGCTGAACCGGTTCCCAGACCGGAGCATAGCGACTCACGACCTGAAGAAGTGTTTCCTCCGCCGTGCGGACTCGCGATGGATTCGGAGACAGGACGTGCAGTGAGGGACAGACCCGACGTGCTTGCTCAACGGACATTCCGATCGCAAGGCCTGCTTGTTCAGCTTCGGATGAGACTTCACGCAGGCACGCGCGGGAGGTGTTTAATGGAGCGATCGCGACAGGTCGCGTCGAGAGGCTGGGATCATGCAGCCGCACGACAGCAACTTCAAAGGCAGGAATCCCAAAGCAGATAATCTGGCGGTCCATGGTGCCAACAGCCGAGACCTTATTTTCGGAGATGACGAATGACGCCGACGACAATCCCTTCGATCTGGAAGCTGTCCGACGGCTTGATGATGATCGGCTGCATGGCGTCATTGGCAGGGAGGAGTTCGACCGTGCAGCCCTTGCGGTGATAGGTCTTGATCGTGGCTTCGCCATTCACCAAGGCGATCACGGTCTGCCCATTCCGCGCAGTGGCTTGCTTCTGAACTACGACAATGTCACCCGAGAAGATACCTTCATTCTGCATGGATGTGCCTTTGACCCGAAGGGCGAACGTCTCCCCACGACCGACCATGCTTTTCGGGACCTCGACGCGTTCCATCTGAGGAATCGGTTCAATCGGAGCCCCCGCCGCGACGACCCCAGCCAGCTGAATCTGCGAGGAACTGAGTTGCATCAGGGCCAATTCCACCGTCAAGGGAATCGGAACAGTGCCATCTTCATAGCGGATGATTGATCGGCGGGTGCAGTGAAGTGTCTGAGCGAGGGTCTCCTGAGTCATCCCAAGGGTTTTTCGGACTTCTCGTAACGATCCAGGCCGCATGTGACATAATGTCACATGCTTTCGTGGATCTGTCAAGAGACGTATCTCGTGGCGGATCTTGCCGCTGGGCGCGTCACCGACTTTGATCCGAGAAAGATTATGCCGCGAGGGAGGAAATTATTAGCCAAACCCAGACCCTTCGTCTCACGGACACGGCGGAAGCCGACCTTCCAGAAATCTGGGCATACCTTGCAACGAAGGCGAGAAATCTGGATTTGTCCAAGGTGGAGAAAAAATCGCACTTTCCGCATGGCCACATTTCAGGACATCACAAATGTATTGATGAGCTAACGGGGCAGCCCAAGAAGTGCTCAATAGTTCAAACTCGGACAAGTATTCCAGGCTTAGCGGACCTGCCCGAACAGACACATGGGCTGGACTCTCCGCTCCTACCGGTCTGCATGGACTCCTGGTCTGTAGCGCGTTCGTGGGTTGAAATTGGGGGAATCCCGTTTGTAAGCGGTTCTATGGCCATTTTTGTCCTGGTGGGGCAAACCCCAAATGGGACCGATTGCCAATGCCGGTGGGGGGGGTGTGCCAATTGTGAGAGAGCGGTATCGGTGTTAGAGGAAGAGAGGTAGGGAAGGTAGGATCAGCAGGTAAGAATGTACGTCGTTAACGGGGTCCACTTGGGGCGCGGAAATGAACACAGGATGAGCCACAGATGACCCATCCTGTCCAATCAGAAGCCTTTGTTTATGCGGTTTTCGGAGGTTCTTGAGGGTCTAAATCTGTTTTCAAGACCGGCACGTTCGGCCGCTCCGTCACCCCTCCACACCAAGCCCGCTCGAAGCGGAGCATCCTGTTCCTTCAAGCAATTACGAGATCGCGCAGTATACGGCGTTCTGGTGGGCTTGGTAAACACCCATTCGCTTTTCTTCGGGAACCTTCAGCACGTTGGCATCAGCGCTTGAGATGTGGAACCAGACCGGAAGACGTGTCCTGCTCCCTTTGCAATTGAGACCTTCCCTAACAAGGTCTCACTACCCACGAGCCGCAGCATCCGTTCTATTCAGAATAGAGGACGAGCAGAAGACCAAAGAGAACGACGCCTCCTCCCCACCCGACCTCAAACCACTTCCTCACCTGAGGCGATGCACCAGGTAGCCAGGAGGCCAGGCCTTTGGACAGGCCCGCAATGACCCCCACGGTTCCCAACACTGCATGATGAAGGTCGATCCTGGCTGCGCCGGGATGGTTCGCATGGGAATGGGCGAAGAGCAGGAGGCTTCCGGCCAGGGTTAAGAATACCAATGGAGCTGCCCAGGCTGGATGTCGAACACGGCCGGTTCGTCGGAGTGCCTCGCACACGGCTATGGCCATGGCAAGAACTGCACAGAACTTGTGCTCGATAATTTCCCGATCCTGGCCGAAAAATGTGGCGGCAAAGCTGAGGGAGCCGATCGGCCAGGCGTCATGGTCACTCCAGATCATATTGTAGACTCCGACCACACCGAGGATAGTCGGCAGGGCAAGGCGGGTCCACAATGGCAAGGGATACTGTAGGGCTTGGCCTAACTCTGCAAACCCAAACAGCATGTCGCAGAGACCAGTGAAGTGATGGCTAAACTCCGAATAGGCAATGCCTTCCGGTGATCCTTCCCAGCGTCCACTGGCGTGACCGTGATGATCAGTGGTGCCATCAGTTTCAGTGGAGACATCCTGATGATCTGATGGTGCTTGCGCCTGCGCCAATGAAATGCTGGTACAGGTGACAATAAAGATGAGAAGGCCAGATAGCAGGTAGGACCAGCGCATCATACTCAATGAGGGACTCCACCGAGAGGCGTCCGCCCCCTGGTCGAGCGCACCATAGCACACATCCTTTTTCCCGGCTATCCCAAATGCAGCAGAAGCTGATCGAGAGAAAGCTACGGGGGCGGATGCCATTGCTGGCTTCTCAAGCGTGATGCAGTTGATTTGAGTACATCAGCAATCGCCGCAGCTTGCTACAGACTGAGTTCCGGTTCGGAGAAGTCTTTGAAACTCTATTCGATGATAGTAGGGAGCTATATGGTCGTCATTTTTGTCCTGGTGGTGCAAATCGAACATGGGACAAGACCCCATGACTCGGTGGAGGCGTACCAATTGTGGAGGGGAGTGGTGTGCTCATGAAGGCCGTCAAGTTCACACGTCCATTGGGCGTCGATCGTTAAGCGTGACCCAGCCGCGAATGATGCGATACACGAACCAGAGTCCGACCAGACCGATTGGGAGCCACATGAAGAGGAGGCCGATCCCCAATGTCGCGATGATGAAGGCTCCGCAGAGGGAGATCCAGAGCAGTCCAAACCAGAACGTTCGGATCTGCCAGCGAAAGTGCGATTCAAGCCAGGTGCCGCGAGCCTCGCTCCGCTTGATGTAGTTCAGAATGACCGCAATGATCGAAGGCCAGCCGGTGAGGAAGGCGCCGACTATTGTGGCAGTGCCAATGATGCCGGTCAGCAGGCTGAATGCGTGTAGGGCATACACGACCTTTGTCCCGGTGACCAGTGAATCCATGAGTTCGCTCCATTCTGACTTGCTGTGGTGCGTGTTGCGTATATCAGGACCTGCGTTCAGCATAGTCACCATCTTCGGTCCAACGCAAGACCGCCAGTGGCCTAGCAGATATGATGTCGCTCGGAATAAATGCAGCTAGGCTTGTTGGAGGCGGGGAGTAACGGTCACTTTTGAAGCGGTGCTGCAAAGCGGAAATGGTACCTGAGTTTATGCCGGAGGGAGAGTGTGCCGATTCTAAGGGAGACAGGCGACAATGTCGCCTAGTTCCCGAAAGTCTCCAAACCTCTCCTTGTGGCTCTTACCCGATCCATGTCTGGTTACTTTCAAGCCTTCTGCTTCCCACGTTTGGGAGTGTCATACACCAACGCGGCACGTTCCTTCTCTGACCAGAGTCGCACGCCATAGATTTCCTGTAATTCCGCCTTGGCTTTCTCATCGCCCTTTCTCGCTTTTCGAAACAGACGCTGGCGATGCAGGTCTTCTTCTTCTTGACTCAGGGACCACTGTGCTCCCATCTCGACTCCTTTGTTGTAATGTGCTCTTTCCGTAGGGTGACTTCGCGGAGGGGGGTTGTACACGAGTTGGGCGTCCAATTCAAGGTGTGAAAAATCAGAGCTGAGGGTGCTGGAAATTGTCGAGACTGTTAGCGCGAGGCTCCTGAGTAGTAACCGAACGATGCTCGATCAACGTACATGGTTGGAGATTTGAGTCAGATCCTCGAATCACACGGATTACCCGATGGCCATTCTGTGTCGCATGCACAATACAAAGATCAGACCCCAGCTTTCTGGGCCACAAGCAGCATCAATCTGGAGATGCCACGCGTTGGAGGTCAATATGGCAAAGACTTTCTATGGGACGTTGGAGATTCACCATGGGTATCACATTGGATTTGCGGTGAGCGTTTTCCCAAAGAATGAATTTAAGTTGGTTCAGGATCCGGTTGTATGCCACCAAATCCTCCTGGTCTTTATGCACGCGAGCAGCTTCACAAAGCGCATCCACAGACTTCTGGAGGTTTGCCTTGGGTATCACACTGCGGGAAGCGAGGCTCTGATAAATTTCCGCTCGACCTTCCTGAGTAGCAGCATAGCCAGACCAGTTATGCTGCGCTTTGAATCGATGCACAGCTTCTTCAAAAGCCTCTATGGCATTTTTATGATTGGTGTCGGGTTCGATCATAAGGGACACGAGTGTTCCGTATGTGAATCCAAGAAACATCTGGGCCCTGGCATATGCGGACCAGTTTTCCTGTTCTTTGTGCCATTGCGCGGCTCTGAGGAGGATGTCTATGGCTGTCTGTAGATTTTCCCTTGGTTGCAGATTTTGTTTCGCGAGCAACGTATAGTTATATCCGATATTGTCCTGAATAGAAGCATAGCCTGCCGAGTTATGCTCCTCTTTGTACGTAAAGGCGGCGTCAAGAAAAGCGCGTTCTGCCTTCATTAAGTACCTGCCTGGTTCTATTTGACGGTGCGCGAATGACTGGTAGGTAATTCCAAGATTGCTCAGAGCCGTCGCGAAGTTATTCATGTCGTTCTGATCAAAATACTGGTTCGTGACATTGAGGAGAGCCTCCTCAGACTTCTTGAGGTATTCTGCAGGTGTTGAAGCCTGCTCGGTATTCTCTTTAGTCCCTATACCATGCGCAGCAAGTAGCCTGAAGATGCCTCCTAGAATGAACTGAACCTTTCTATACCCTCCCGAGTCCTGTTGTTCCTTATATTGGATGGCGGCGTCATTGGCAGCATCCAATGCTTTCTTGAGGTTAACCGGGGGCGATATCCCTTGGTTTGCGGATAACAGGTATAAGAGTCCTAGGTTATGCTGTGCCCTAGTATAGCCGGCCTGGTCCTGCAGTTGGGTGTACCGAGATGCGACATCCCTGAGAGTCAACGCGGCAAGCGGGAAGTTCCTTTTGGAGTCCAAGCCGCGTTCCGCATAAGACAGGTAGATGACTCCAAGATCATTTTGAGCAAGAAGATAGTTATGGAAATCGTCGTCCTTCTTGTAGCTCTCGAGTGCCGATTCATATTTTTCACGGGCGTTGTCCAGGAACTTGATAGAGCCGGAGGTCAGATAGGTGTTGAGGTTGGCAAACCCTGCGGCGAGGTGGATATCCGCCGTTCTCACACCGGCCTCAAACCCATCTGACATGAGTTTATCTAATTGGTGCGCAGCAGTGGTCCAGTTTCTTTGATTTAGAGAAATCAATGCGAAGACGAAACGCGCCATTTGCAATGGTCTTTTAAGTTTTTGTGGAGGAGCCGTTACGTTTTCCGGCAGTGTACTAAGGTGGGACGTGTGATATATTTCAGCACCGGGCAATAGGATGGTCTTTGTTCGCAGGTGGGATGGTTTCAGTAGTTTGATCCTCGGATGGAAATTAGGTCCGGTCACGTCCCCCCAGATCACGATTGAGGCGTGATAAATTTCCCCCAGGCGTTTCGCCTCAATTTCCTTTTCTTCTATTGTGTTGCCTGTCACATCGGCGGGAAGCTCACGCACTTCTACGACGCCGTCCAGTTCTGGTTCCTCCTTAGGGATGTAGTCCTCTAGCCGTCGAGCAAGATCGCGCTGAGCTGAGTGCGTGACATCATCGCCTGTCAACCGTGCAACCCAAATTCCGATCTTGTTCTCGGGAGTTGCTGGGACTTTCGCTGCCCTGATGAGGTTGCGTAATTTCTGATAGGCGAGGTGATCACGATCTCTCGGTTTCACGATGGAATAGTGATCACCGTCTACCGACTCACAAATAGGCTCCGCGTAGCCACAAGCACTTGTCTTGTTAATAAATCGATCCTTGGTCCCGTAAAAGGCATAAAGAGGAATCTGTGGGGTGTCTTTACGATCACTCGCTGCGTTCCTATTAAAGCGTTGCTCCCACTCCTTCGCTAAGTTCCCGAGTGCATCATTGAGAACGCTCATATCTTTGACCTGCAAGTTGCCACATGGTAGCAGGCTCGTGTTCTCTAAGCCGTAATAAGGGGTTCCAAAAGTGAGGACCTTCACATCCTGATCTCTCAGAAGTTGAATATTATCCCGTTCAAGTTTTAGTAAAGCATTTAATATCACCAGGCCACCCATGCTGTGGCCAATCAAGTTCACTTGGCGATACTTTGGATCGGAACTTTTAAACTGGCTCGTAAGAAAAGATGCCAGGAGTTCCCCCTGAATTCGGATGCTGTCGGTATTGCGACAGAGATCTGTGGGATATCCAAACAACTGAATGTTGAACTCGTTAAAGTCGTCATCCTTCAAAAGAAGTGCTGGAAATTCTCCCCACGCAGTACCCTTGCTGGAATTGAAGCCGTGCACAAAGACGATCAGTTTCTCCCTAGAAGAATCCTGACGGACCCACTCTCGCAGATCTTCGGTCCTCGAACCTGACAATGAGTCGATTTGGTTAAAGAGTGTAGAAGAACACCCAACTCCGCTAATCAAACCGAATAGACTGAGTGCGAGTGGCAAACGCCACAAAGAATTTAACTTCTGCATCGCGGAGCTCTCTTGGTCTTAACAAGGGAAGTCGTTCTAAATTCCTATCCTCTTCAGTCAAGGAGGGGTTACAAATATTTCATTTGAACCGCCTGAAGATACACCTGTATTCCATTAAAATCGAGGCGGTTAAGATCACCCTGGACAGAAGGGGCGGGGCGAGGGGAAATTCGAGGGGACAACGAACAGGTAAATGGCGGTAATAGACGGTAAACGGCGGTAGAGGACGGTACTACTCGATGCGCAGTTCTCGTCAGTGTTCACGGGGGTTTCGAAGGTTTTCGCGCTTCTGGATTTTCAAGGCCGGCACGCTCGGCCGCTGCGTGGCGTTCGATGGGACCCAGAGGGGTGTGTTTACTCCGTCGTAATCCTTTCCAGCCTTCCCATATAGGGCCGCAAGACTGCGGGAATCTCCACCGAGCCGTCAGGCTGCTGGAAATTTTCCAAGATGGCCACCACAGTTCGGCCGACGGCCAGTCCGGAACCATTGAGCGTGTGGACAAAGTCGGCTTTCGACTCTTTCTTGCCCCCGGTTGGCCGGAACTTGATGCTCGCTCGCCTGGCCTGAAACGCTTCGAAATTGCTGCAGGACGAGATCTCCCGGTACTGTTGCTGAGACGGCAACCACACCTCAATGTCATAGGTCTTCGCCGCAGAAAACCCCATATCTCCCGTGCAGAGTGCGATCACGCGGTAGGGAAGGTTCAAGCCCTGCAAGATCGACTCAGCATGACCCGTCAGCCGCTCAAGCTCGTCGTAGGAACGATCCGGTGTGGTAAAGGTCACGAGCTCCACCTTGTTGAATTGGTGCAGTCGAATCAGGCCTCTCGTGTCCTTGCCGTAGGACCCTGCCTCTCGTCTGAAGCAAGGGGTGTAGGCTGTATAGCGGAGCGGTAATCGGTCTCCACTCAGGATCTCCTCACGATGCAGGTTCGTCACCGGTACTTCCGCAGTCGGAATCAGGAAGTAGTCCTCGTCCTTCATGCGGAAGAGATCTTCCTCGAACTTCGGAAGCTGACCGGTCCCAGTCATCGACGCACGATTCACCATGAGGGGAGGCAGCACCTCTCGATATCCGTGTTGGGTGGTGTGCAGATCGAGCATGTAGTTGATCAGCGCTCGTTCCAGCCTGGCCCCAGCTCCAGTCATGACGGAAAACCTGGCTCCGGCAATCTTCGCGGCTCGATCGAAATCCAGGATGCCGAGATGCTCTCCGACTTCCCAATGAGGTTTGGGGGGGCTCGAAAAAGATGGCACGGTGCCCCATCGACGGACTTCGACATTCTCCGAGGCGTCAGCCCCCACAGGGACCGAGGCATGGGGAAGATTGGGGATGCGAAGCGCGACGTCAGTGAGCGCCTCCTCGACCTTTCTGAGGGCTCCCTCGGCGTCCTTGATGCGATCCCCCAACTGCTTCATCGCCGCCATGGCTGCTTCAGCCGGTTCTTTGGCTCGACGCAGCCGAGCCACCTCTTCAGAGCCCTTATTGAGTTCAGATCTGAGCTGCTCAACCTGGGTGGTGGAGGCTCGCCGTTCTTCGCTCAATTGTTGGAGATCAGCCCAGGGGACGTCGTTCCCTCGCCGTCCGAGAGCAGTGCGGATGTCGTCGAGGTTTTCGCGGAGATGCTTCAGATCGTACACAAGTCGCTCTTAGCAGGCTGCTGAAAATGTTGCACGACTCACGAACGTTCGGCCCCTCGTAGGTGATGGGCTGAATCAGAATCGTGCGCAGGATGTTCAAATAGGCCTTGGTTCTCACCCGCCCACCCCCGCGCGCCAAGACGCGCCTTTCACCGAACAAGGCCGCAACGAGTGAAGAGGCGAGGCGTACGCTTCGGTACGTTGAGCCTCTGAGCGATGCGAGAACGAAGCTGGAGGCCTATTTCAATATCCTGCTAGAAAGCGGTTGGAATCTAGCACTCGATTTCTGGAGAGTCAATGAAGCAGCCAATCCAGAGGCCGTGAACCGACCACTCCGGTATGGCAATTGACATCAATCGGGTGTGAGGGACAGGATGGATGGAATGCGTCAAATCGCAAATCCTCCGAATCCATTCGAATCCAGACATCGAGAACTTCTGGAACCGCCTGCGTCGCCGAAGTTGACGGTGTATACGGACGAAACGCGAGAGATTCTGAGCCGTAACGACAGCCCGGATTTACCGTTTCGATGGAGTGTCAATCCCTATCGAGGCTGCTTTCATGCCTGTGCCTATTGTTATGCGCGCCCTTCACATGAGTATTGGGGATTTGGTGCGGGAACCGATTTTGAGAGCAAGATCGTGGTGAAGGAAGATGCTCCACGATTGCTTCGGCAGCAATTTGAGAAAGCTTCATGGCCTGGAGAGCTGATCGTCTTTTCAGGAAATACCGACTGCTACCAGCCGATTGAGGCAGAGTACGGGTTGACTCGAGCCTGTTTGCAAGTCTGTGCGGACTATCGCAACCCCGTGGGAATTATTACGAAAGGCGCGTTGGTTTTGCGCGATCTTGATGTGCTCATGCAGTTACAGCATGAGGCCTGGGTCCTGGTCTACTTCAGTATTCCCTTTGCGTCAGACGAGATGGCCAGGAAAGTAGAGCCCCAGGCTCCGTCGATTACGAAACGGTTCTCTGCCATGAAGGCGCTTTCCGACGCCGGCATCCCGACCGGTCTTTCGATTGCGCCGGTCATTCCTGGTCTGAATGAAGATGATATTCCTGAACTGTTGGATCGCGCCTATGGTGCCGGAGCCCGTACTGCGACGCACAGTTTATTGAGACTGTCCGGCAGTTTGGAATCGGTATTTTTGGATCGGATGGGGGAGGCCTTTCCAGAGCGGATCGGAAAGATCACCAATCGACTCCGTGCGGTCAGGGGTGGGACGCTGACGGAAAGTCGATTCTTCACGCGGCAGGCTGGCCAAGGACCCTATTGGGAGGTGATCGAGCAGTTATTCACTCTAGCTAAACGAAGAGCGGGATTTCCTGAGGATGGCATGAGCGCCATCCCTCAGACGTTTCGTCGTCCGGGCGTGGAACAGGGATCGTTGTATTGAGGAGAGAGGAGGAGGCATGAAGCATGAAGCATAATCCGGGGTTCCTGCAACTTGTCGAACAGGCAAAACGACGTGTGAAGGAGTGTAGCGTGGCCGAGGTGAAGGCTCGTCTCGACCGGGGCGAGCGGTTCCATTTCATCGATATTCGGGAAGATCATGAATTCGCCCAGGACCATGCGCGAGGCGCTCGACATCTTGGGAAGGGGATCATTGAGCGGGATATCGAGTCGGTGGTTCCTGATAAGCAGGACTCAGTGGTGCTCTATTGTGGGGGAGGCTATCGATCGGCGCTGGCGGCCGATGCGTTGCAACAGATGGGGTATGGAAATGTGATCTCGATGGATGGAGGAATTCGTGCATGGCGGGAGGCCGGATACCCGCTGGAATAGTGTGACAACTGCCCCCTGTATTTAATTACTTGTTTGCCCGATCGAACTCCTTGATGACCTGCTCGGTGAGATCAATCGTATCCTTGTTGTAGATCACGATCTTGACGGTCTGTTCGCTCCCTTTGTCGACGACGATCGACACTCCCCCCTTTTCAGCGACCGCTTGTGTCGCCGCGGAGATTTTCTTCATGTATTCGTCGACCAACTCCTTCTGTTTTTTCTGGAGTTCCATGTTGAATTCTTGCGCACGCTTCTGGAAGTCTTGCACCTTCGTCCGGAATTGCACCTCTTTTTCCTTCTTTTCCGCGTCGGTCCACTTAGGAGCCTGCTCCTTCAATTGTTTCTCAGTATTGCGAAGGTCTTCCTCATCTTTGGCGAGGAGCTTTTGCCTGGTTCCTACATATTCCTTCAGTGTTTCAAGCGCTCGCTTCCCCGCCTTGGACTTTTCCAGGACGGACTGTGGGTCCACCACCCCCATCTTGAATTCCGCGGCTTGCGTGTGAGACGCCACGAGTAACAGAACGGGAGAAAGGCACATCGCGAGAAACAGGGATCGCAGAGCAGAAATATGCATCTTGGTTCTTATGCCTCCTGGCCTAGTTGGGAATCCACGCGAGAATAACCGCGCATCGCGGGTCTGTCAAGCGATGGCATCGTTACCATGAATCAAAACTGATCGGCTCTTCCGCGATCCAGATCTCGACGCCGTAGCGCCACTTGAGTCGTCGCGCAACCGCTCGCAAGGCGTATTCATCTGCATGGACCGGATCGAACGGATTTTTGATCTTCTGAATCTTTTCTTTTCTGAACGGCGGTGGATAGCCGAGGTCTTTCATGGCAAGGGCCACGATATTCAACTGAAAAATACGTGGTGTTTGGTTCAGTTGCGCCAGGATGACGTCGGTTGATCCGTCTGAAGTCGTGTGGGTTTTATAGAGTTCAAGCACACGGCTTTTGAGCTGGGAACGTTGTGTTTCTGTAAACTCAGGGATGGCCAACTCTATCAAGAGCGCATTGGTGGCACCGTTGAACGATGGCATGCTGAGAAGTCTGCTTAGTAATCCCATCGAAATCCTCGCTGCAAATTCGTGAAACCGTGTGCGGCTGTCTTTCCTTCCGGCAACGCGGCTAGGTTTTGGGAGAGTGTACTGAATATGGGCGGTGTTTTTCTAGACGGCAAAAAGGGAGGGATGGTGAGGAAGGGCGAGTCGAAATGTGACCAGAATCCCGCCATTTGAAGAGATCTTTGATCATCTAGGCCGCGGCCTCTCTCTCCTTCTGGATGGTCTTGCCAATTGCTCGGGAAATGGCCTTGACGAAATTGGGGGAGGTGACTGAGAATGCGCGCGGTTCGTCCGCTATTGTACAGATCTTGTGAGTCTGGACGCACGGTGCCGGGCAGTATCTTCCACAGTGAGACCGCAGAACCGAGCAGTCTACTCTCATCAACCAAGGAGTTCATCGTGACGCAGATCTACACGAGAAGGATCATGAGCACGTGTGTAGTTGTGCTCGCCCTGTTCATGGGGCTGCCGACATTTGCTCACGAAGATCGGGCACCGACAGGCGCTTGGAAAGGAGTGGCCCTTTTCACCACGGAACAGCGGCCGCCATTGACGACCCTCTTGACCTTCACCGCCGATGGAAATCTCGTCGAATCACGCCGTCTCTACCTGCCGGAATCTCCGTTAGGTCCACTGGTTGCCACACCAGGTCACGGCGAGTGGCGCCGTTCAAAGAATGGCGGGTTCGACGCGACGATCATGGTGCTCTACCAAGGGGCTTCCGAGCATCCAACATCGCCTGGAATCGTCATCGGAAGGGAAAAGGTGCGCTACAAGTTGCAACTGGTCAATGGTGGTCAACAACTTCAAGGGACCATCTTGGTCGAAGTGCAAGATGCCGAAGGCAACGTGGTCTCTTCCGATCCAGGCACCATTGAGGCCACGCGCATCCGGCCCGAGCCCTTGCCGTAACTTATGGTACAGAAGTCTGGAGTTATGGCTTGAACTTTCCATAGATCAGGCCTCTACTGGCTTGCCTCAGCGAAATAGATCACCAGTCTTGCCTGACACGAATTTGATACGGTCATCGAGGTTACGAATGGGAAGTGAACAGGCCTCCGTATCGATCAAAAGAGATCCCATCCGTGCTGCGCTCAGGATAACGGCTGGCTGCTTCTTCCCTTTCTTGACCTTCCTCTCCGGCGGCACCTATAATCTCGCTGTGTGAAGCTATAACGTACTGATTCAACGAACAAAATGGCTGAATTCACTCACTTCAACGAATCAGGTCGAGCTCAAATGGTCGATATTAGTGCCAAGGGCTCGACGGAGCGTCTTGCCACCGCTCAAGCCAGAGTGTTCCTTCTTCCTGAAACCCTCCAAAAAATTCAACGAGGCAAGATTGCCAAGGGCGATGTCTTGGCTGTTGCACAAGTGGCAGGCGTCATGGGTGCCAAGAAGACGCCGGACCTCATTCCCATGTGCCATCCGATTCTCCTGACGAGTGTCGATATCTCTTTCAAGGAGGAGTCTCAGCCGAGTCCAGAAGGCCACTGCTCCATTACTATTACAGCGACTGCCAAAACGACGGGACCGACGGGGGTCGAAATGGAAGCTATGACGGCAGCGTCGGTCGCGGCGTTGACCATTTACGATATGTGCAAAGCTGTGGATCGCGGGATGAGTTTTGGCGAGGTCTGTCTCCTATCAAAGTCAGGTGGGAAGTCCGGAACCTATACCAGGAATGGTTGAGGCGAGCGGTGGGGCATGATGATTACGGTGCGATTGTTCGGTATGACGAAGGTGCTGGCGGGAAATCAGGGGTCCCTGTCGTTGAATGTGGCGAATGGCCGGCAGGTCAAGGATCTGGTCAGTGCGATCGAGGCCAGCTATCCCGCAATTGGGGAACTGATTCAGAAGAAGAAGGTGGTGGTGTCTGTGAATCAGGACATTGCGCGCGAAGAGACGATCATCAATGACGGCGACGAGGTTGCTCTTTTGCCCCCGTTCGCCGGAGGATCAGGGCAAGAACTGATAGACGAGGGGCAGTTCGCCCGTATCCAGCGGGGGAATTTCTCGATCGATCAGGAACTCGATCGGGTGCGCAGTCGATCGAAACGGATCGGTGGAATCGCAACATTTTTGGGCATTGCGCGTGACCGATCACGCGGGCGGGATGTGGATGGGATTACGTTCGAGCATTATGAAGGGATGGCAGAGAAGAAGTTGCGGGAGATTCGAGAACGGGCGTTGAAAGATTTCGATATCCTAGAGCTGCTTGTCATCCATCGGTATGGCGAAATCACGATCGGTGAAAATATTGTGTTGATCATCGCCGGTGCGGAGCACCGTGCCGACGCATTCCGAGCATGCAAATGGGCGATCGATGAGCTTAAGCAGATTACGCCGATCTGGAAGCTGGAACATACTCCTGAAGGGGAAGTATGGGTGGAAGAACACCCTTAAGGGGTGTGATGTGTGAGGGGTCACAGGTAACAGAGATCTGTTTTTCGAGACGAGAGCGAAGCCATTGAATACTGTGGGATCCGATATTCCTGAGGCACCGGTGCTCGATGTCTATGAGCGCCCGTTACGAAGTTTGCGGCTGTCCGTTACCGATCGCTGCAATCTTCGTTGCCGGTATTGCATGCCCGAGCCGGAGTATGTCTGGCTGCCTCGAGAAGACCTCCTGAGCTTCGAAGAAATGTCGACGCTCGTCGGCTATTTTGCCGATCTGGGGGTGGATAAGGTCAGACTGACAGGGGGGGAGCCCTTGTTGCGTCGGGATCTGGCGCGGCTGGTTCGGCTGCTTCGACAGGACCGACGCATTACCGAAGTCGCCTTGACGACGAATGGTGTGCTACTGGCCGAGTCTGTCCAGGACCTCTATTATGCTGGCCTCGACCGCATCACGGTCAGTCTCGATACCCTGAGGCCTGAGCGGTTTCGTCAACTGACGGGGCGAGATGAGTTTTCGCGCGTTCTAGAGGGCATTGAATCGGTTGGGAAGGCGGGCTTTACCAATCTGAAGCTCGACACGGTCGCGATTCGCGGGTTCAATGATGATGAACTGAACGAGTTGATCGAATGGGGCAAGCGTTATCAGGCCGAGGTGCGTTTCATCGAATATATGGATGTTGGTGGGGCTAACGAGTGGAGGATGGACAAGGTCCTGTCTCAGGGCACGATCCTCGATACCCTCGCTCGACGGTACGGTCGAATCACGGCGCTTCCAGAACGGGGGGCCGCTCCCGCCCAACGATTTTGCTTGCCGGACGGCACGATCTTTGGGATTATCCCCTCGACGACCACACCGTTTTGCGCGCAGTGTGACCGCAGTCGTGTCACCGCTGATGGGATATGGTATCTGTGCTTGTACGCGGGATCTGGGGTTGACCTCCGCAAGCCTCTTCGCATGAATACGCACCCGGCCTCTATGCGGGACATCATCCGGTCGGGATGGGCGGCTCGTCGCGATCGTGGCGCTGAGGAGCGGAAGGCGTTGGAGCGAGTGGGGCTTCGAGACGGAGGGTTGATCGAGATCGATCGTCTCCGGGAAGATCCTCATTTGGAAATGCATGCCCGTGGTGGATGAGAGAGGTCGCTGCTCGTATCTCGTCCGTGTTGGCCTCTTTTGGTGCTCGTGTTGGTATGGACTATATGGGAGCACCTACCTCAATGTTGGATTCCTAGACGCATGATGCCTGATGCGGATCTATTGACGCTGCTTGGGATTGGTTTTCTGCTGGGACTGCGGCACGCCCTGGATACGGATCATCTTGCAGCGGTCTCGACCGTTCTTGCCGAGCGGCCCTCGTTTCTGGCGTCCCTCGCCGTCGGATTATGGTGGGGGACTGGCCACACGCTGACGCTGCTGCTGGTGGGATCGATCGTGCTTGCCTGGGGATTCCATATTCCAGCTGAATTTGAAGTCATGGCCGAATCGGGAGTCGGACTGCTTCTGATTGTACTTGGGGGGAGTCTCGCCCTGAAACTATACCGTGAACGCTGGCACGTCCATAGCCATGACCACGACGGTCAGCCGCATGTCCACCTGCATAGCCACCAAAAACAACGTGATCATTGCCATCGGCATTGGATGACGGACGCAATTCGTCCGTTGTGTATTGGCATGGTGCATGGGCTTGCCGGATCAGCCGCGTTGATGTTGATGATTTTGGCCGCGACGACCACCATGGTCAGCGGACTTGTGGCGATTCTTGTCTTTGGTGTCGGATCGATCATCGGCATGATGACGATCGGGCTGACCTTGAGTGTGCCGGTCATCTATTCGCGTTCGATGAGTCAGCGACTCTTTGTGGGGGTTCAGGGATTTGCCAGCCTTGCCAGTATTCTGGTTGGGGTATGGATGCTGGTGGAGTTGACCCCCTCAGTTCTCCGGCACTGATGCGGCCTAGTCTATCAGGTGCAATACGCAGGAAGGTGCATCGGGAATAGCCCTATGCTATTCTCTGCCAATTGATGGAGAGTATTGGGTCGAGTGGGTAGGACCGCTTTGAGGCGATCACCATGACGTGGTTCAAGAAAGAGAAACCTGCAGAATCCACCCCGCCGCCACGTTCAAAAGGTAGCGAGGGGATGTGGCTGAAGTGCAATCACTGCCGGGAGATCGTCTACCGCAAGGAGGTCGACCGGAACAACAAGGTTTGCCCGAAGTGCGAGTATCATTTCCCGATCTCGGTCACTGAGCGGATAGGCTTGCTCCTTGATCTCGGTACTTTCAAAGAATGGGATGCGGGTTTAGAAGCGCAGGATCCGTTGAGGTTCCACGATACCAAACCGTATCGAGATCGGGTCAAGGCCCACCAAGACAAGACGGGCCGGAAGGATGCGCTTGTCATTGGCGAAGGCATGGTCGATGGGCGTCGTGTGGTGCTCTGTGTTTTCGACTTCAGCTTTATGGGCGGAAGTATGGGGTCCGTGGTCGGTGAAAAACTCTGTCGTGCGATCGATCGAGCCTTAGAACTCAAATTGCCCGTCATTTTGGTCACCGCTTCCGGAGGCGCCCGTATGCAGGAAGGCATCCTCTCGCTCATGCAGATGGCGAAGACTTCTTCGGCGGTTGCGAAACTTGGTGAAGCCAAACTGCCGTTTATTTCTATCCTCTCCGATCCTACATTCGGCGGCGTCACCGCCAGTGTGGCGATGTTGGGAGATGTCATCATTGCTGAGCCGAAAGCGTTGATCGGGTTTGCTGGACCTCGTGTCATCGAACAAACTATCAAGCAGCAGTTGCCGGATCAGTTCCAACGGGCCGAGTTTCTTCTCGAACACGGCATGATCGATATGATCGTCGAGCGCAAGCGTCTCAAGGAGACGGTTGGCACCCTCGTGAATCATTTTTAGCCTTCTGCGTCCTCCCGGCTTGTTGATGACCTACTCCTCCATGATTGAGTACCTCTACGCGCTTCAGAAGCACGGCATCAAGCTGGGCCTGGAGACCATGCGGATTCTGTTGGACAGGGTCGGCAATCCTCATCGCTCACTTCGCGTCCTTCATATTGGAGGAACCAATGGCAAGGGGTCGACGGCGGCGATGGTTGCGGCCGTCCTTCAGCATGCAGGTCTGCGGGTCGGGCTCTATACCTCGCCTCACCTCATCGAATTTCGGGAGAGGATTCGTGTCAACGGTTGCGTAATTACAGAGCATCACGTCGAGGAGTCGATCGCACGTTTGCGGGCCGTGCTCGAAGATAATCTGGAGCCGACGTTTTTTGAGATGACGACGGCTCTGGCATTCCTCCATTTCGCAGAGTCGGAAGTCGATGTCGCTGTATTGGAAGTTGGGTTAGGCGGGCGCTTCGATGCAACCAACGTTGTGGAGCAACCACTGGCCAGTGTGATCACGACGATCGGCTTGGATCATCAGGAGTACTTGGGGCACACGGAGGAGGCGATCGCATTTGAAAAGGGGGGAATCATTAAGCCCTTTGTCCCGGTTGTGATCGGACGGATGGGAGAGGAAGCTGAACAGGTCCTACGCCGAATCGCGCAGGATCGTGCAGCTCCCCTGTGGCAGCTTGGCCGCGACTTTGCTATTGAGGGAACTCGTTTCGAGCGACTGACGTATCGGGGCGTGACTCGTGTGTGGGAGGATCTCACTTGTGGTTTGGCAGGGCGTCACCAGTGGGACAATGCCGCTTGTGCGTTGGCACTTCTTGAATCGACGGAGCGAGCAGGAATGGCTGTGGATGCGGCAGCCGTTCGCAATGGCCTGCGTACGGTCTCATGGGAAGGTCGGTTAGAGGCGATCGGCGAGTATCCCACGGTCGTGCTCGACGGCGCCCATAACCCTGCCGCCGCGCATGCGCTCGCGGAGTATCTCAAGGACTTCGCCGTCAGTCACCCCACATCTCGAATTATCCTCGTCTGGGGTATGATGCGGGATAAAGATCGGCGGGGATTTATTGATCCGCTGTTACCGTATGTGTCGGAAATCGTGCTGACGCAGGCGACCCTTGCACGGTCTGCTACGGTCCAAGAACTCCGTGCAACCCTGTGTGAGTGGCAAGGGCCGGTCCTTGAGGCCGTCCTTCCTATGGACGCCCTGACAGTTGCCAGAAGCCGAGCCTTGCCTCACGATCTCATCTGTATTACAGGATCGTTGATGCTCCTGGGGGATATCAAAGCGGCAGTGCGTGGCTGTGGGCTGTCACCGATTCGTGGCTAGCATGACGGGTCCTCTCGCGTGGGTCTGCTGGCGGCTTGTTCTCGTCGTCGCCGTCCTCTCTCTCGTTCCCTCTCCAGGATCAGCGGCAGACAACAGAGTGGGTGCCGGAACGTCGCCCGCTGGATCTGCTCCTCTCGATATCACGGCAGAGCGGATCGATTATCGACAAGATCAAGACGTCTACGAGGCAAACGGATCGGTGGTGATTCAACAGGGGGCGATTACGCTCACGGCGGACCACGCTACCATTCAAGTCTTGTCGGGTATTCTCACTGCCGTCGGCCATGTTCACTTAACGGACCCGCAGGCCGATGTGACGGCTGAGCGGATGGAGATCAATGTCAATACGGAGGCTGGCGTGGCGACACATGCCCAGCTCTATACTCCGACAACCAACTCATCGATCTCCGGCCGCCTCCTGCAGAGATTTTCTGAATACCACTATCGAGTGAAAGATGGCAGTTTCACGAATTGTGATGCGCAAGACGGAGAAGTGCCGGCGTGGCGCTTTCGGTTTAAGGATCTGGATCTGACCATGGGAGACACATTGAGATCCAAGGGCGGGTGGTTTTGTGTCTTGGATGTGCCCACGATTCCACTACCCACCTTCTCCTTTCCTATGACCAAACGACAATCCGGTTTTCTGATTCCTAGCCCGAGTTATGACACTCGATTTGGATTCCACCTGAAGCAGAGCTTTTTTTGGGCGATTAATCCAAGTCAAGACTTGACGGTCACACCCTCCTATTACAGTGACCTCGGGTATGGGTCTGATTTTGAGTATCGGTATGTCTTGGACCGGCGATCGCGGGGCAAGTGGTACGTGAGCTATCTGCAACAGACACAGCTCCCCAATGTCTCCGGCCTCACCGACACCGGGGAAGATGTCAAACAGGCGCGCGCGGCGCTCATCGGGAACCATACGCAATATCTCACCGATACGTTGCTGCTCCGCGCCAACGCCAATTTGGTCACAGACCCGAACTATTTCCAACAACTGAGCAATTCAGGGATACTCCGTGCTTCGCCGAGCAGCGAATCAAACCTCTTGGTGACCCAGCGCTTGCCCTACGGCAACCTGTATCTTCTTGGCCTCTATCTGCAACCGTTACAAGCCGGAGGAAAGGATACATTTCAACGGCTTCCGGAGGCCGGCTATAGCCTGCCCCACGTCTCACTATTCAATTCTCCTATCTTGTTGGGCATGGAAGGGAACTATGTCAATTTCTATCGCGATCAAGGATTTACGCTGAATCGGATCAATGTCGTTCCTAGTATTTCGACAGATGTACTACATCTCGGGCATGTGGTCGGGATTCGACCCCAAGCGAAGTTCCGTGAGGTCTATTACACCAGAGGGGCGCAATCGGATGAAGGGCAGCATCGAGAGACGTTTTGGTTGGGGGTGGATGCCACGTCAAAAGTGACGCGCCGATTCGCCCTTGCTGACGGGAATAGTCTGTTGCATACCCTCGAGCCCACGGTCACCTACGAATATGTGCCGTCAACTGATCAATCGAAGTTGACGCAAATCGATCAAGTCGATGATCTTCCGAAGAAGAATTTGCTGACGTATATGCTGCGTAGTCGGGTGTTGGAATCAGGGAAGACCAATGCCTTCAACTGGCTCGATCTCACGTTGGCGCAGAGTTATCATGTCGGTGATGTACAAACGCTGGCGCGTGAGTTTACGCCAGGAGTTGCCCCTTTCCTCGGTTCATTCACCCAACCGCTTCAGCCGGCCACGGTGCCCATCCAAGGCAAGAAGTTTTCTGATATCTGGATGCGGGCCGTGATCGGTAACAACCTGCCGACGTTGCTGTCGACGGCGTGGTTGGATACCCCAGTAGTCGGACGTGCGGCACAGGCGTGGGCTCTTCGGCCGCCGATCAACCGGTACCTGACGGTCGACGCGTTCCTCGATCCCTACCAACCAGGGGTGAGTCAATTCAACACGGATCTTCGATTTCAAGAGGGAACTAACTGGTATTTCGAAGTGGGACAACGGTACACGAGAGATGGGAATCGGGTCAGGCGAGGCGACGTCTGGAACCCTATCTCATTCAATGAGGTGTTTGCCCCGACGAAGGACATTCAGTTTGTGACTATGGGCGGGGCGTTCCGTACCCCGTGGGGATGGACGTTCGGAGCCAAGGCCTACTACGATGTCAAAAATGGGCGAAGTCCGGAATTGGACGCGGTCGCGTTGTATCAGAATCCATGCAGATGTTGGTCGGTGGGGCTGTATTACCTGAAGTTCCCGGATCGTGAGCAATACAGCTTTATGTTGAGTCTTACTGGAATCGGTTGGACCGAAAGTGCCGGAACTGTCGTCATGCGGACTCTCTTGAGCCCGCTTCTGTGGGGTGAACGGGGGCTACCTTGGGCGACTCTGGGCGGGCCCTATGGTATTCCTCCGCAGACCTCCGAGACAGGTGCCGCACTGCCCGGAGTTCAACCTGGACGGTGATCCCCGTTTGACACTAAAAACAGTGGTGGGGTACGATGCCCAAGCAATCACGCATCAATGATCTCAACCGTGAAGGAGGGCGCAGACGTGGCTGGTGACGCCTTGAAAGTCGAAGATTCTACTTGGGATGCCGAAGTAATGAAGGCCTCCGAACTCGTCATGGTCGATTTTTGGGCGGTGTGGTGCGGCCCATGTCAAATGGTGGCTCCCATCGTGGAGGAATTGGCAAATGAATACGCCGGGAAGCTGAAGGTTCGAAAACTGAACACTGACGAGAATCCTGAGGTGGCGGGTCGTTACCAGGTGATGAGTATCCCCACGATTCTATTCTTTAAGAACGGTCAGCCCGTCGAGAAGCTGGTGGGTGCCAGACCAAAGCGACAGTTCAAAGAAGTGATCGACTCACTGCTCGCTCAGCATGCCGGGACTGCCTAGCGTGATGCTGAAATAGGGAGAGGGGCTTCCGCTCCCGTCCAGGTAGCGCTCAGTGGCGTTCAGCGTACCAAGTGTAGGCCACTCGCTGTTCCAGCGATACGTTCTATTCGGCGGGAGGGATGTTGAGTGCCCCGAGGTGTCGTCTGCCGTTAGCTAGGTTTTGTCACTGTTGCAGCTATGCTGACTGAGCTGCGTATTACGAATTTTGCTGTGATTGAACGACTGAGTCTGAACATGGACTCAGGATTTGCCGTGTTGACCGGAGAGACAGGGACCGGTAAGTCTTTATTAATCGATGCAGTGGCGCTTCTTGTCGGTGGGCGAGCCTCCAGCGAGCAAATTCGTTTCGGTGAAGACGAAGCCCAACTTGAAGCGTCGTTTGAGATTCCGCTCACGCATCCTCTTCTTCAACGGCTGCGGGCCAAAGAAGTCCTCGGCCCAAACGATTCTCAACTCATCATTCGACGCATCATTGCCCGCTCAGGAAGAAACCGGGTGTATCTGAACGGAATCCTCAGCCCTGTCCATGTGCTGGAGGAGTTCGCCGGTACGCTTGTCGATATCCATGGCCAGCATGACCAGCAATCGCTTCTATCCAGCTCCGCTCAGCTTGAGGTTCTCGATGCCTTTGGTCGTCTGCTGGAACTGCGGTCTCAATATCAATCACTCCATCGTGAGTTAGTGAGTTCCCGTGAGAAACGTACTGCGCTTGCCATCACTCTCCAACAGCGGGCTCAGCAAGAAGACCTGTTGAGTTTTCAGCAGGAGGAATTGGATGAGGCTGCCTGCCGTATGGGGGAGGAAGAGCTGCTACAGGCTGAACGTCATCGGTTGGGGGCGTCTCGGCGTCTAACTGAATTGGCATCGGAAGCTCAGGAACGAATTCAGGGCGATGCGGCTGGTATCTTGGCGAATCTGGTGTCGATGGAGCGGGTGTTAGGAGAGCTCACTCAGATCGACCCTGCGATGGGAGAAACGGGTCGGCTTGCTTCCGAGGCCAAAGTGCTTCTGAAAGAAGTCGCCGATTCCCTTCGCGGGTATGTCGAGGGGCTAGACGCAGATCCTCAGCGACTCAGCGCGATCGAAGATCGTTTGGCTGTGATCCAGAAGATGAAAAAGAAATACGGGGGGACGATTGAAGCCGTTCTCGAGGCTCAGGATCGAGTGAAACAAGAACTAGGCCAACTTCTTGGGGTGGACAGCGAGATCGATCGATATGATCGTCTTATTTCGGAGCAACAACAGACCGTCTCGGCACTGGCCAGAGCGCTCTCAGGGAAGCGAGCGGAAGCAGCCAAGCGGTTGACGAAATTGGTGGATAAGGAGCTCGGTGCCTTGAAAATGGGATCGGTACGGTTTCTGGTCCAAGTTATGCCTTCTTGGCCTGACGAAATGTACGGTTCTGACGGTGCCGATCGTGTCGAGTTTCAGCTGTCGACCAATGCAGGCGAGCCGTTAAAACCGATATCTCGTGTGGCATCGGGCGGTGAGCTCTCGCGGGTGATGCTGGCGTTGAAATCCGTCCTTGCTGAGGTCGATCATGTGCCGGTCTTGATCTTTGATGAGATCGATACGGGGGTGGGAGGCGCGGTCGCAGCCACGATTGGGAAACGGCTACGGGAGTTGGGCCGGTACCATCAAGTGCTGTGCATCACGCATCTCCCGCAGGTCGCCTCTCAAGCCCAGCATCACTTCTCTGTCGAAAAGTTGGAGGTAAAGGGGCGAACGATAGCGACGGTGCGTTTGTTGACTGGCATAAGTCGCGAGGGTGAAATTGCGCGCATGCTTGGTGGGGAGCGAATCACTGCCAAGACTCGATCTGCAGCGGCGGAGTTGATCGCTGGAACGCAATGAATAGATCAAGCGGCGGGAGCGATCTCAATGGCGCGGGGGGAGACGGGGGAGTTCTTTACGACCTGAACGAAGAGTTCAAGTAACTGCGGGTCAAAATGTGTATCAGATTGAAGCGAGATCTGACGGATTGCGGCTTCCAGAGGAAGGGCGACGCGTCCAGGTGCGTCGGCGGTCAGATGATCAAACGCTTGGGCAATACCGACAATACGGGCCAGTAAGGGAATATCCGTAGCTTGGAGTCCATGAGGGTAGCCCTGTCCATCCCATCGTTCGTGGTGGGATGCGATGATTTCTCTCGTCTCACTCGGCAAACCCAACGGGGCAATCATCCGTACACCTCTGTCGACGTGTTCCCTACAGACGGATGCTTCGCCCGACGGGAGGATCTGGTCCTCTGAAAACTTATATGATGGGAGACTTGTTTTTCCTACATCATGCAGAAAGGCTCCCAAGGCCAACGCTTTTTGCTCGGATACGGTAAGATTGAGTCGGCTAGCCATCAACGTAGCATAGAAACTCACTCGGCTCGAATGATTGAGTAATTGGCGGTCTGTGGCTTCCAGAGCATCGGACAGGAGTGGAAGCAGGGTCATCATCTCGTCTTGTTGCAAAGCATCATGGTTCTGCGGGTGAATGGAAAGCGACGCATATTCCGTCTTAACTGTGTTCCATGCACGTCCGCTCTCTTCCTCTGAGCCCCACAGGTTTGGTAGCGTCCGAAGGCAGTAGCGAAGAAAGTCAAGTCGGCGCTTCTTATCCATCGTCTGTTGAATGAGGGTGGTCAGCTCGTTTACGTTGAAAGGCTTAAGTAAATAACCTGCGGCGCCATGACGGATACCCTCCATGGCAGACTTCAGGCTCCCGTATCCCGTGACGATAATAACCTCTACGTCTGGTTGATGGTGCTTGATCTCTCTGAGAAGCTCGAGTCCATGACGATCCGGAAGCTTTTGATCGAGTGTGATCAGGTCAATGGGTTCCTGACCGAGGACCTCGAGGGCTATCTTGGCGTTCTCTGCAGAACGAACGTTGCAGAAAGTGCGAAGTATGAATTTAAGAGCATCGCGGGGCCCCGCTTCATCATCAACCACAAGGACTGTCGGTTGTGTTCCTGACTGAAGAGAGGTTGTGATCATGCGCGACACCTACTCCAGGTTTCGTCACTGAGAAGCAATTCCCGTTCCTTTTCATGAGGTTGCGAATAATTTCAATATGGAGTGGTGGTGGCAGGATGAGCAACTATACGTAGATATCAACAATGCTAGGATACCTATGTTACTAACAGGGCAGTGAGGATAATGTGTGTATAAGTGTGACATTCTTGTTCATAAGTGTGTCATTCTTGCATGGGTAGGTCGGGCTCTTGGGTCGAGGAATTGTCCGGACGACCGATGCTGAGGGTGTCCATTCGGTATTTCAGCATCCGTCGGCTAATTCCAAGTAGGTTCGCGGCGTGGGTTTGTACGTAATTGGTCCGTTTCAACGCATCAAGGATAATCTCCCGTTCAAACTCCATCACGGCTTTTTCAAGTGACATGCGACCGGCGAGGGTATCGTCTCGAAGCGATGTTGAACGAGAGTCATTCTTGATCAGGGTCGGCAAATGCTCCGGAGTGATTTGTGTAGCATTTTGGGACCAGATGAACGCCTGCTCGACGAAGTTTTCCAGCTCGCGCACATTGCCAGGCCAAGAATATCGAGTCAGAAGGTCCAATGCCTCTTTTCCGAATTCGATACGAGGGCGTCGTTCCTCGTCCAGCCTTTTCTCGAGGAAATGTTTGGCCAGGAGGGGAATATCCTCGCCGCGTTCACGGAGTGGGGGGAGAACGAGCGCAATGACGTTGATGCGGTAGTAGAGGTCTTCTCGAAACTGCGCTTTTCGAACGAGGTCATCAAGATTCTTGTTCGTCGCTGTCACGATACGGACATCGACCTTGATTGGCTGTACTCCCCCGATTCTCGTAAATTCGCGCTCTTGGATGACACGCAGGAGCTTCGCTTGCGTGATCGGACTCAAGTCACCGATTTCGTCCAGGAACAACGTTCCCGTGTTTGCCAATTCAAACTGTCCGACGCGTCGGGCTGTGGCATCCGTGAACGACCCTTTTTCGTGGCCGAAGAGTTCGCTTTCTATGAGCGTTTCAGGCAACGCGGCGCAGTTCAGGGCAATGAAGGGGCGCTCGCGTCGGGAACTGTTGTAGTGCAAGGCTTTTGCGACTAATTCCTTTCCTGTGCCACTTTCTCCAGTAATGAGTACCGTGGTGCGGCTATCGGCGACCTGCTCGATTTTTGAGTAGATCTCCTGCATCCCCTGGCTTTTGCCGATCAGATTATGGAAGGCATAGCGCTGGACGACTTGAGCCCGCAACTGCTTGACTTCTCGCTCCAATTCGGAAGAGTTCAGGACGCGATCGATGATGATACGGAGCTCATCGACGTCGAACGGTTTTGAGAGATAGTCAGCAGCGCCGAACTTCATGGCGTCGACGGCTGTTTTGACAGATTTGGTACCTGTGAGCATGATGACAGGAGTCATCTTGTTCTCCAGACGAAGCGTTTGAAGCACTGCAAGGCCATCGGTTCCCGGGAGAATGACATCGAGGAGGATGAGGTCGGGTTCATCCTTCCGAAACACATCGAGACCTTCCTGAGCATCACAGGCCTGTAGAATGTCATAGATTGGTTCGAGAACCATTTTGAGGGAGGCACGGACTCGGGGATCGTCATCGATCAGCAGAACCCGTTTCCTAACAGCCAAACTTTCCACAAGCGCTCCTTACGTTCTAACCTTGATGGGAGGGAAGATTGATGAGGAAGGTTGTTCCACTCCCTTCCGTACTCTGAACTTGAATCTCTCCTCGATGCTCCCGAACGATCTGATGAGCAATGGTCAGTCCCAAACCGGTTCCTTCGTTTAGGGTACTCGCATATTTAGTGGTAAAGAAAGGATCGAAAATGTGGTCAAGGTTTTCAGCTGAGATGCCGTGCCCCGTATCCTCGATCTGTATCTGCAGCCACATCTCACCGCCAACTTTTGGGAGCCTCGTGGTCCGTACTCGAAGGGTTCCATTTTTGTCGCCGATGGCATCCATCGCATTCAAGAGGAGGTTTAAGAGGACCTGTTTGATTTGCTGCCGATCTAACATGCCACGAGGAAGCTCCGGCGCCAAATCTTTTTCAATCTTGATCCCGCGGCTGTCTGCCTTCACTTGGATGAAGTACAGGCACGACGAGACGATTTCATTCAGATCTTCATCGGTCAACTGAGGTTCCATATATCGAGCGTAGTCGAGAATCTCCTGAATCAACCGCTCAATCCGATTGACGTCCTCGAGCACAATGCGGCTGAATTCTCCGATAAACTGACCGTCATCCTTCCGTTCTGGAGCCAGTTGAATGAACGTCTTGATCGACGTCAAGGGGTTTCTGATTTCATGCGCGAAGCCACCTGCAATGGTTTCCAAGGAACGCAGTCGATCAGTTCGCCGCATGAGGACTTGAGATTGCCGAAGGTCCTCGTACAATAGGAAAGAGTCGAGCGTATTGGCGGCGCTCTGGGCCATAGAGGTCAGTAGTTCAAGGGTATCGGAGGGGATGATCGTGGATTCTTTTTGAGATTGGAGGACTACGAAAGCGATCAACCGACCTCGATTCAGTAACGGGATGGCCAGATTGATGGGAAGTGTGGCGAACTGGGTATCCGTTGTGTTGTCGAACGAGGTCGTGCATAGGGAGTCGGCCAGCACGGACGAGTCGAGGATATCTTGGCGATCAACCAGTTGTTGAACGAGGGGGTGCTTGAGAGGAACGACGGGAGGCGCTGCTATTGAAGGAGTCGGCGTGGATACATTCACCAGGCGAAAACATTCTCGCTCACGATCAAGCAGATACAGCATCCCCAGAGCGTGCCGGGATGCTTCGGAGAGGCCGGAAAGAATCCGCTCTGCGATGATGGGAAGGCTTGTCGGATGCCCCATATCCCGTGTGAATTTCGTGAGTCGTTGTAGTGAAGCTGTGCCTGCCTGATAAGGGTTCGATTGAGGAGTTGCATGATCTGTCATGAGTGTGACGTGCGAAGTTGTATTTGTCCGCGTAGTTCGTTGAGGTAGAAACGAGTCTACGTATCATCACTAGGTTAGGAGTATACACCCGAAAGGCTGTTTCACCCAGCAGATTTGGTCTTCCGTACAACGGCAAGTAGAAGTTGGTTGTCGAGGACAGGGAAAAACTGGATTGGGCCAGCACCTGCATGAGCCAGCAGACGGGCCAACTCATCCCGCTCATAGATATGCAATAAGCCATGGCAAATGGCTTCACGCAGACGGCCGAGATAGTGAAGGACGATCTGGGCCGGAGACCCAAATTTATCATGGTCTTCAGCGAGCAGGTGACGGCGAAACAGTGTCGAGAGGTCGGTGTGCGGTTGAAGACAGGTCACGAGGGCCGTCCCGTCCGGATGCAAGACTCGGAGCATCTGTCTGAGACAATGAAGGGGTGAGGAGGTGAAAGAGAGCGAGAGATGGCAGAGAATGCGCTCAACCGATCCGTTGGTGAAAGGAAGCGGTGCATTCCAGTCTGTGCGCATCCAGCTTGTCGCCATCAATTGAGCTGTTGGGACGGCAGCGCTGAGCGTGCCGGGCAATTCGTTCGCGAATGTATGGAGCTGCTGTTCTGCAAGTCTAAGTGATTCGGCAGATTGGTCCAACCCAACATAGCGGAGAGGGACGGTCGCCTGTCTGCTGTGATGTGCCGACCGATAGGCCTGATTGGTCAACATGAGACGGACGAAGTGTCTTTGACCGCAGCCGATATCGAGGACAGTCATGCCTGGTTCAAGGGGAAGGAACCGGCGATATAGGTCATTTGTCATGGCCGAATAGTCCGGCAAGTGTTCGAGTTGAGGCAGATGGGCCAAGTGAGCCCCCCATAGGGCGCTGCGTGTGGCTTGCGAGACGTGGTGGCAAAGGCAGATGCGCTCGTGCTCCAACTGCCGTTGCTGATACACATTGCGGAGGTTCGATTCCTGGCTCTGAGCCGAGGGAAGACCGTTGATTAGGGGGGGCGAAATCAACTGCAAGATCGTCTTGAAGGATTCGGCACGACGTTCGGCGTCACTGGATTCTCCGGACAGGTCGGCCGGCAACGATACAACGGGTAAGGCGGTTTCCATGGCACGAACAGGCTCATGTTGAGGGCCGAAGATGTCTTCAATGGGGCGGTTCTTTCTAGGAGAGGCGAGAATAATTGGCGGAGTGACCAGTTGCGCGAGGTCAGCCGGTAACGAGGCTAAGTCGACATACCCTCCAGTGATCGCATCGCCGACAAACTGGTCGAAGTTGACATTGAGGCCCCAGAGATTGACGACGCCCCGCCGATGGCCTTGTCGGTAGGTTTCAAAGACATTGGCGCAAGTGATGGTAGACAGAGCGGCTTCTAGGTCGAGGACAGGATTCAACAAGAAAAGTCGATCAGCCGCTGTGCTCTGGGCCAGGACTTTCATCGCCACTCGCGCAGCAATGTCCTCGGCCAGGAGAGTGACTGGAGCGGCGGGCCATGTGGTGTGGACAAGGTCCAAAACGCTCTGGAGATCAGTCTGCATGTTGCTTAGAGTGATGTGTAAGACACTGCCCTCGCTGTGGCCGACATGGTTCGAGTGGTCATAGCGAAGCACGCGCAGATGGTTGGCAGCGAGGTGAAACGAGAGTGGAACGTAATCAGTTTGGGTCGATCCGAATCCAGGGATCACGATGACGATTGGAGTGTCGGGTGACATGTGATGGCGAGCATGGTCGGCCGTCATTGCAATAGCTTGACCGTGCGTATTCCGGCATTCCCATCTGTCGCTGACGATCATTGGTTGGCTACCTGGGTCGGCAACGTCTAGAGAGGAGCCGATGTGTTGTGCAAGCAAGCGGGTGATTTCCCGTTCTGCAAACGGCGTCAGTTGGGAAAAACGGATGCCGATCCGCTGTCTCGGCTGTGATAGACCTGGTGTTAGCTCGGATGGCACGGCAGCATCAGGCGCCAGATGGATAATGCGGCCGATCAGGATTGTGTCTGGCGTTTCTGGCTGCTGTGCCATCGGTTGAGTACGAGTGCTGATCGAAGAAAAATGAAGCGCAACTACCTCGTCAGTCATTTTCAGGAACGGCTCCGTGAGTAAGCATACCCCGCCTCTGCTGAAGTTGGTGACGAGGCCCAACAGACGTCCAGCTGCAGCGTTAGAAGTTTCAATGCGCACCTGCAGCGCGACTCGAACTCTCACGGTCTCACGATAGTCTGTGCCTGGCAGTCCCGATTGGGTAAAGGCTGCTGCAAGGTCACCTGCCTTATCCATCGGCGGAAACTGAGCTTCGACCGTTATGGTAAGTGCGCCTACATGCGCTGGATCAATATATGACGTGAGGATCTTCCGTTGGTTCTCATTGAGTGCGCTGAACTCGAGTGCAAGACGGGACGCTTGCCGCTCGATGCCGGCCTGCCTGGGGGGGGCTCCACGGTCATAGGCGATGGCATCTAGTTCCACCATGTTCACGACTGTCTTAAGGAGTAGGTAGACGGGCTGTTGCTCAAATGATGGAAGTGCACCCTCGACTTCCAACGAGGCTCCGCTTGGGCTCAAATCGACCATGATACCTTCATGGAGCCGAGTGCCAATGGTAACGCGTGCTGGCAGGCCAACGGCCGTTCGAATGAATTTACGGCGCTCAGGCAAAGGCTTCGTCGATTGGGTGAAGGGGAGGGGTGCGGGCGGCAAGGTGTGTGCCGGAGTCTGAAAAATCGTCTCGGCAGTCCGTTTGACTGCACCGGCTGTCGAAGAGACGGCGGAGAGTACAGGCACAGCGGGACTGTCCAGTAAAGGGGGTGGTTCCACGGGAATCCACACCTTGATTGACAAGAAACCGTTGATCGGGGCCTGAAAATCCCAATGGCCTCCAAGCTGTCTGATTACCGCATAGGCCGCAAAGAGATCACCAGTTGTTGTTTGCAGGGGCGGTTCCTCAACTTCGGCCATGATGTCGGTTTCTTGGATGTGAATTTCGAATTCGGTGGCCGTTGTCTGTGGAATCGTGGCTGTCTCTTGGTCTGGGGATCCAGTTGGGCTGATTGCCCTGGTACTGACTCGTAATCGATGAGGGTTTCCCATAGCCGCCATATAGCGGTGGGCATGTGAGAGGAGCATGCGCACGAGATCCACCATGGAGTCGAGGCTTCCGGTGAAGGGCGGAAGATGCTGTCCATATGCTCGTTCAATCCAATCGGTATTTGTGAGTGGAGATTGAGCGGAGGTCAGAACGGCCTCAATGATGTCGTTGATGGTGTCCTGGAGGATGACGATGTCCGTTGTGGTCTGGACGAGCTCGCTTCCTAAATGAACAGCTTCAGCGGCATACGTCGCGAGCGAGTCGACTTGTTCCATCAAATGCGCATCGCGGATGGTTTTGAGCAGGAGTTGAGATTGGGCTTGAATCGCACGGTGGGGGGCATGCAGAGTTTTTGATAAGGTTGACACGCGCCGCGCGATGGAGATAAGTCGATCGGAATCACGGAGTTGATGCTCAAGCTGGTGAATAGTCTTGGCCTGCCTGCGGTATTGTGAGATATCGCGCAACAGACCCAGCGTTCCGAGATACTGGCGGTTCACATCATACAGCCCCCTTGCGCTGATCTCGGCTCTGACTCGGGTATGGGTTGGTTTGTCAGGGGAGGTCTTGTGGATGAGGTCGATCTCTATACGCTGGGCTGCTCGCGGCCCTGTTCTGCGCTCGTTGAAGCGATGATGAGCGAGAGCCTGTTGATCGGAAGGCACGACGGCGGAGTAGAGAACGCCGCGCAACTCGTCCTGCCTGTAGCCCAGCATGTTAGCGGCGAGCGGGCTGAGATAGATGAACCGTCCTTCCAGATCGAGTTCGTAGAGTCCATCGCTTAGTATCTCGATGAGATGGTCGTGGCGTTCCTGCGTCTGGTTGAGCGTCATACGGATGGCGCGTGTTTCGATCGCGCCTTTCGCATACGCTACGAGTTCGGCGAGAAAACCGGGTGACTTCTTGTAGAGGACAAAGTCTGCACCCAACTGAAGTGCATCCGAGGCGGTGGTGAAGTCGCCATGATCCGTTTGCAGCACGAGCGTGGTATAGGGAACGAGCCGCTTCAGTTCCGAGAAAATAGGCGCAGCGCTCTGGGCGATCACATTCTCATCGATTAAGATGAGCTGCCACGATGCCCGATGTCCCCACTGAAGCGCTTCCTCCACGGTGTAGACTGCTTCGGCGCGGCAGTTTGGAAAGAATCTTCGGAGGGTGAGCGTGGCCAGTTTAATTTCCTCGGCGATCGCATTGACGAGGAGGATGGTAACAGGCTCACTCTGCGGCATGGCACCATTCCCGTGTTTTTGGGCAAGCCTGCGGTCGGGGAGGTGATTCAGCGGGGCTACTGCATGCCGCCGCGTGTCTATCAAGCAACTCAGCTACAATGATACGTCAGTACAGATAGTGTGATTGTGATACCACAAGTGGCGACGAGAAACCCAGGCTGGTGGCCGGTTCTTTCGTAGGGGAAGGGCGGCTACGGAGCTATTTGAATGAACAATTTTGAACGGTAGGAAAACTGCGGACCCCTTGCAGGCCTGCCGGATGTTCTTATCGGCAGGCCTGCAAGGGGAGATCAATGGGCGGCGGCAGTCTTGCCACTTTCCGAGCAGGCACCTGGCGTCATGTACAGCAGATAATTACCCATCCCATGTTGGGCTTCAGTGTTTTGTAGAGAATGGTGGTAGACCATCACCATCTCATAGTCCTCGTCTTTGGAGATAGGGAATCCCTGGCCGTCCTTATAGACTTGATGGGGTAGGAATTCCCGAAGCGTTCCGTCGCGCTCAGCATCCGGAATAGTCCGGAGAAGGGTCTGTTTCTTGGTCTTATTCTCCAGGGCGATCAGGAGCAATTCATCGTGGCCGTGCGGATACGCGTATTTGACGCAGCCGTCCATACTAAACTTCAGTGGAGCCGTACGGACTTGGACACCCGGCCCGATTTCAATCCCTTCATCCGTCTGATCTGCAGGTCGATCGCCGAACTTGGTGAAACAGACGATGTTGACGCCGACTTGATAGACGTCCATCGCTTTAACCGGTTTGGCCTTTGGGGCGAAATACATCGTAAACGTTGCGATGACATCTTTAGTGGGTGGGGCGCCGTGATAGAACGCGACCACCGTCATTAACTTATCGGTTGCCGAAAGTTGGACGCCGTATCCATCGGGGAATTGTGTCTCCGACATTTCGAGTCCAGCTCCACCGAAGAAGAGTGGCTCGCCGGGACAGGACACGCTGGGCTTGGTATTGTTGATCATCAAAATATGATGCAGGTAATTCCTCGGCAATTCCTTTCCATCGACTGTGGAAAGGGCCGACTTGAAGCCGATCAAATATTTGTCTTCTGGTAGCTGGAAATTGAATCGCGGCATGGAATCGCCCATATCGCCTTCACCATGGCCGGTTGGAAGGTCGATGGGGCCAAAGGTTAAAACCGCGGTATTTTCTCCATAGGTAATCTTTGAGCCCACCTGCTTTTTCAGGGTGGGGATGGCATGATGCTCATGCCCTCCATCAGCGTAGGCTGATGTGATCATGAACAAGATAGAGAGAAACAGAATGAGGGATCTGCGCATAAAACCTCCAGAGGAAGTGAAGCGGTGATGTTTAAACCGGACTCCGATGCCTTGGTATGATAACTGGCAAGCAACAAGCTAGCTCATTGGGCACTGGCTGGTGAGGAGGTCACCTTCTTCCAATGATAGGTGCCGCCATGTTCCTTCGGTGGAATATTTTTTCTCGTATCGACCCGTGTGTACCACCAAATTCCCTTCGCCTGTATGCCGTCTTCTGAGAGGAGTACCTCGAACCCGCCTTCGCGGTCGTTGCCGGGCTGGTGCCAGGTGCCTTGCCACAGTCGGTTCTCAATTTTTGTTGTGACAAACCGTCCACCCTGTTGCGTGTAGGGACCGTTTCCATTCTTGTCTAACGTCGCCTTGTAGCGTTTGTCATCCTCGACTTCGAGGATATCCCATTCCCCGCTCACATCAGGCAAGACGGCAGTCGTCGTGCTGACGAGCTTTTGTGAGCCTGCTGCCGCTGACGGCGACGCAAGAGGCCCCCCAGGCTGAGCCGATCGGAACGATTCGTGCCACGACAACAATTGCCAACGGCCGGCACGGCGTTCGAGGACGCCGGTTTCTCTCAAGGGCAGGACCGTCCGCTTCGCGGCGGATCCCTCGCCGACATAGCGGGTATAGTCGAGCTCCATTGTAAACCAAGCCAAATCGCCTTTCGTCCAGACTTTGAGCTCCGTAATCGGGATCTCAATCTTCTGCGTGTTGACAAATTCTTCACGCATTTCTCGTTCAAACTCAGGCCAGCCGACGTACTTGCGACCGCCCACTGTGTAACTGACGATATCGGCATCATGTGCCATCAGCCGAGAAAGCGTTGGTAGATCTTTTTCCGCATTGGCCCGGACCATTTGACGAATGGCTGTTTCGGGGTCGAGAGGATCGCCGGCGCTTGCAACTGCAGCACGGCTGATCAATACGAATAGACTTAGGAATAGACTTCCACAGATGAACGATCCCCGACCGGGCATAAGGGTCTCCATATGCATAACAAGGTTCAAAATTTTAGGATGCGCAGAAAAACTACACGGCCTGATTGGCCATGTCAACAACGAAGTATAGTTAGGAGCAATGAGGCGCGACCACTACCACAGTGACGTTATCTTCGCCTCCCCGATCGAGCGCTGCGGTGACGAGGCGGTTGCACACCTGAGTTGGGTCGAGCTCGCCTGCAGCGAACACGGTACGGATCTCTTCGTCCTCCAACATCTTGGTCAGCCCATCCGAGCAAAGCAGGACCAGGTCCTCAGGGAGTAGGGGAAAGGCCGTGACGGTAGGTTTCACCGTCGAGCCGACCCCCAAGGCACGTGTCAACACATGTCGTTCTGGATGAGTCTTCGCCGTTTCTACCGTGAGGATGCCTCGCTCCAGGTATTTTTCAATCAACGTATGGTCTTTAGTTAGAGGGGTCAGCGTGCCGGATCGAAACCGATAGGCACGGCTGTCGCCGACATGGGCGAGGTAGGCGATCGGGGCGGGACCGGAGACGATCGCCAGTAGCACGATGGTCGTGCCCATCCCTTTCAGCTTGGATTTTGATTGAGCCTGATTGAGGATCGCTTCATGCGCTCGGCTGATCAGGTCTGTTAACACCTCAACAGAGGATGATTGATCGCTATAAAGCAGAGTGCTTGTTGTTCGTGCTTCGGCTTGTACGGTTGCGATGGCCGTTTGAGCCGCGACTTCGCCGCCAACATGACCACCCATTCCATCCGCGACGGCCCAGACACCCACTTCATCGAGGACGGCGAACGCATCCTGGTTCAGGGTGCGCACGAGTCCGATCTCACTCTGACCGACGCCGATCCAGCTGCTCATTGGGAATAGGCCGCTTGAAGGGTGGTCGACAATGAGGAAGGGCCAAACCGTGACATCATGTCCTCATAGAAGCGATCGGCAAGGAGTACGAGGTTTTCGGTATCCGCCCGGTTGTAGGTCAAGAGCGTATCACGAGCGATCATGTCACCTCCTCGCCACAGGAACCATAGGCGAACCGCATCCAATCCGTCGAGCCCGCTGATGGTCATGTTGCGCTCGATGCCCAGTTCTTGTTCGATGTGCTTCAGCCCTCCACGTAACGCAAGCCGACGGGCGGCAAAACAGAGGTCGAAGTGCAGTGTGGGAAACCGGAGATCAGGAAACTTGGCACGGAGGTAGGGGACATCAAAGACGGACCCGAAAAATGTCACAAGGAGGTCACAGTGATCAAGCTCCGTCTGCAACCGTTCTGTCGTCAGAGTTTCGCCATGAACCAGGCTTGTCGTGTTTCCTCCGTGATGAAGCCCAACGACAGTCACCTCTCCTGATTCCGGCGATGCACCGGTCGTTTCGATGTCGAGAAAGCTTGTCCGAGGTCGGCAGGCTTTGTAGAGTCGCCAATGTTCTCGGCGTGGGAGGCGGGAGCCAAACATATGAACCTGCCCCTTCTCTGTCAGTGATTGCGCCTCTCGAAGCTCTTCATCGTACCAGGTCTTGCGCTGTGCGGAGAGGCCGGCTACGGACGGTCTATCCAAAAAGCTTCGCCAATCGAGCAAGCCCTCTTGCCACCAACGCCTTTCCGTGACTGGTCCGACGCCCGGGAGAAAGATGAAGCTGGAGGTCAGCATCTCGTGGATTGTAGCCTTGATTTCGCCTAGGAGACAAGCTAGAGTTCGCAGCATCGCGAAGAATGCAGTGAAAGAACGGGTGGGGCCATTGATCGCATGACTGCTCCGGCGAAGAGAATTCGTATTACCGTAGGCGGAGTTCAGCTGGAGGCAGAACTCAGAAAAACGAAGACGGCTGACGAAGTCTATGCCGCGCTTCCAGTCACGGCTGCCATTACCACGTGGGGAGAGGAATTCTACTTCCCAATTTCTGGAGTCCGCGACTATCGAGAAACCGCGACGACTCAGGTGAAAGTCGGAGACATCGCCTTCTGGGGAGCAGGGAAAGTCCTGGCAATCTTTTTTGGAAGAACCCCCATGAGTTTGGGGGTGGATCCCGTCCCTGCTGATCGCGTGAATATCATCGGGGCGATCATAGGGGATGCGACCCGACTTCGGCAGGTGATGGAAGTCCCGACAATTTGTCTTGAACCGGGGTGAGTGCCATGCGTCTGTCCAAAGAACGTGTACGGCATATGGCGGAGAACCTTACCGGTTGTCTCCAAGAGGAAGGACACGTCGAATTCATCGGAGAGCGCAAGGGATTTGTCGAGGTATTGGAGCAGGCCATCATCCATGAGCTATCCGTTGAAGACCGTGTGAATGCGGAAGTGCGACAGTTGCTGAAGGCCTATGAGCAGCAAATCGATCAAGGGCAGGTCGATTACCAAAAGATGTTCCTGATGGTGAAGCAGAAGTTGGTCCGTGAACGAGGCATCATCCTATAGGATGTGATGATGTGAAGCGTCATAAGGTGTAAAGAACAGCTGGGCGTTAATCCGGCCTCTTCACCCCTCACCGCTCACGTTTCACGTAGTTCGTATGTTGAGCGAAGACAAGGCGAATCATCTGGCCCATGTCATCCTCGCGACTGTCAAGAAATATACGGGAGCGAAAGTGACGGGCAATGATGAGCGGGTCTTAAAAGCGATTAAGCAGGTGGTGGCCGCTGAGTTGATGCAGGAACAGGCGATTGATCAAAGGGTGAAAGCCAAGTTGGCATCGTATGCTCGGGGGATTGTTGAAGGAAGCACGGAGTGGGATATCTTGTATCGCAAGACGTTCGAAGAAGAGACGCGCAAACAGACGAGGGTCTGAAGGCTGAGGGTATATGGCCATGAGAAAAACCGTAGCGCGATTGGGAGTTTTAGGTCTCGTGTTGCTGCTGGTTGGGACAACGGCGTGTTCGCAGAAACGTAAACCGCTTGTCCCGCTTGTCCTTGAGAATGAAGTGAAGGCTCAGGCCACGGCGCTGACAGAACAGGGAACGCAAGCGTATCAGGCGAAACAGTATGAGGAGGCCAAACAGTATTTCGAGCAAGCCGTGGCGGCGGCTCCGCAATCCGGACCGGCCCATTACAACTATGCCTTGGCCTTGAATGCGCTTGGTGATTCAGAAGTTGCGCGGCAGCATTTTTTGGAAGCGGCCAACCTGTCTCCTGGAGACAAGACCATCTGGGACTCACCGGCGCTTTCAGCCTATGGGAATCCTGAGAACAAGAATCGCACGAAGGATCGTCCCTATGGGACCCACCGACCGAACTTCGGCGGGATGCCGAGATATTGAAAAGGATGAATCTATGAGCAAAGAACTTGCAGTAGGGGATCAGGCACCGGAACTCTCAATCCCGGACCAGCATGGGAAATCCGTGACCTTGAAGAGTTTTAAAGGCAAACAGATCGTCCTCTACTTCTATCCGAAGGACGACACCCCTGGCTGCACGAAAGAGTCCTGTGATTTTCGCGATGTGGAGTCGCAGATCCTCCGAGCGGGAGGCGCCATCGTTGGAGTGAGTTTGGATGGAAAGGAATCGCACCAGAAGTTCATCAAGAAATTCGGACTGCCGTTCCCGCTCCTCAGCGATGAAGATGCGGCGATCTCCAAGGCCTACGGTGTGTACAAAGAGAAGAATATGTATGGGAAAAAGTATTGGGGGATCGAGCGCAGCACGTTTGTCATCGATCTCGAAGGCAAGCTCAAGGCAATCTTTCGGAAGGTGAGCGTCGATGGCCACGCGGACGAAGTGCTCAAAGCCCTGAAAGCCTAGCGTTTATACACGAATTCGCGATCCGTCCTTTTCTTGGCCAGTAAGGCGATGCGGCAGATAATGAGCCAAACCCGCAAAGCCTGTTTTGCTCTCTTCCTTCTCATTGTTGCCTCGCCGGGTCTGCTGTTCGCTGCGGAGAAAAGTTCCGCTGCGATTCTCGTCAGAGACGCGCTGACGGCTCCGGGCCAGCCAGCTACCGTAGAGGCGAAACTCATCTCGAAACGGCTCATGCTCATTGCCGCATTGGGCGGGGAACCACTTGAACTCGTTGTGGATGGGAAGGTTGTCGCCACGTCGTTGACCGGCGGTGATGGCAGGGCGTTTTTCACCTATACTCCAAAGGTGCAAGGTCTCGCAACAACCCACGTCCGTGTCGGCAACAGCCCACGAATCGACAAGGCAGAAGGCCAGGCCAATCTCGCGGTGTGGGAGAAGCGGCAGCCTATTCTCGTGATCGAATTGTCGTCACTGATTGAAGAACTACTACCGAGTCGAGTCCCTTCCATCGGAATCGCGCTTGAATCGGAGCGTAAGCCGATGGCTGAGGTTGCCGATGAGCTTGGGAAGCTCACACAGTTTTACTATCGTGTCATTTATATCGTGACAATGCCTGTGGGAGGGGATGGGTTTCAGAAGAGCACTGAGGCACGGGACTGGCTCAAGAGACACAAGCTTCCAACTGGCTATATCTTGGCGCTGCCGGCTGATACGAACGCCTTGGGGACAAGGATAGACGAGTTCCATGCCGCGGGATGGAAGACCATCAAGACTGGGGTCGGCCGATCCAAAGCCTTTGCCGAGGCATTTCTGCAGCGACGGCTTGAGGCCATCATTGTGCCCGAGCCAGCGAAAGGCGAGGTGCCGCGCAAGGCCAAGGTGGCGAAAGATTGGAAGGACGTAAGGAGAAAACTGTAGCAGGCGTCCCGATTGGTTTGGCGCAGGTGTTGTGTCACCTCGTCGCATGTGACTGGAGAAATTCCTGCAGCAACAAGCGCTGATCTGTCTCCAATTCTCGGAGTGAGCGGGGAGGAACAATCCGTACCGACTCTTGAAGCCATGTGTCGCTCCAGAGTGAAACCAGTGGTCGTCGTGTGACTCGAACTTGTTCGACAAGATACAATCCCTGCTCATAGAGGACTTTTCCCGGACAGCGATCGTCGAGGGCTCGTTGGGTTAACTCGAGACTCATCGAAATCGCACCATTCTCCCCGGCATTTGGTACGAGTCGAAGTCCCGCCTCGGTCAGTTGGCGTTCGGCGTTGGCCCGTAGGGCCGAAGTCCACCGTCCAGCCAAGATCGATAGGCTCAACACTCGGATTTTCTGGAGATCTCGGTCTGTCTGTTGCTGAGGGGTGCTGGGTGTCAATGAGAATTGTGGGTCGACACTCATGTCCGGTGTAGCGGGCCTTTCTTGGGGCTGGCGATTGGCCGTTTTATAGTCCGTGATGAACTGACGGACGAAGCCATCCAAGTTCGTCGTGATCCGCTCATCGTCGACTGGCCCACGCACTTCCTTGTCAGATTCAATCAGCCACGTTGTGTCTCTGATCGTGGAGCCGATCCTTGGGATGGTCACCGGTTCGGTGAGCGCCAGAGAAGGCGCATAGAGAACCTTGCCCGGGCAGAGATCGTCGATCGGACGTGAGTCAAGCGTGAGTGTCAGAACGGCTGACGGAGGCCGCTGTGATAAGTCTGAACCGGGGATCGGAAGTCCAGCTTCTGCAAACAGCGTCAGCGCTCGATGATGTAGCACTGCTTTCAGTTTGTCCGGCGCAACAACGATGAGTGGTACCTGGCGCAGATCCAGCTGCTCCGTGCTGCTCATGTAAGCCGTTGTTGCGGCGATACTCGTGGTCGATGCCAAGGCCAGCGTCAGTATGATAAGTGACCATGCTGTATGCCTGAACGATGACAGAGGCGTTCGCATACGTGCGAGCCTATCACGCACCTGCCGAATGGTCTCGTTACTCATTCACTGCATCTTGTCGCAAATCAGGGCGAAGTAATCCAAGTCGATCACCGGCTGACCGGCAAGGCGTGGATCGAGTCGTTCCGGCGGCTCAGCGGCGCTGGCGAGAAACCCGATGAGCATCTGGTTACGGTGAGGCTGCTCTTCGGCCTTCGCAATATAGCGGTAGTTGCCGCGTTCCTTGGCCAGGTCGCGTATGCTACACAAGAGGGAGAAGGACGAACCGACCGACGAGCCGATGGCCGTGATGTGAATATCAACGACTGATGTTCTTACCTGGCGCTCCGTTTCGGTGATGACAATGTCCATCTATGAGTTGCCGAAGCGCTTCGAGTCGGAGCGGAAACTCTGAGCAGTGACGGGAGAACTAAGCATGCCCGCGAAGATTGTCGTGAGCCACAGAGAAGGTCGCCGTGACAGTCGGGGGGAATGCAGGGTCACCAGAAGGCTCCTACGTGAAGGATAGGACAAGTGTAGCACCGGAAATCCGATAGGGTACTGGTTCAAGCCGATGAGACGTGCAGCGAGACCATAAAGTCTGATGCCGCTAGCGTTTCTTTATTCGTTTGGGCTTTGAGGTACGATGAACAATCCATCGTTTCCCCTTACGCTGAAGGATCGCGAGCGTGAGCTTATGGCGGAGTTCGTCCAGCGAGTTCCTGACGTGTCCCACCTTGGCAGGGGAGAGAGGGGTGAGGGTGAGTTCAAATCCTTCACGGATTCTGGTGTATTCGACTGGATCGTCTGGGCTGAATGGGTCGGGACTCAGTGTAGACGTGGTCGGCTCCGAGTCGATTTCGACGTAGCTGATATCCACGCGAAGTCGAGTGCCTGTACTCGGTAAGGCGCATTCAATGGATGAAGGGACACAGATCTCTCTTCCCAAGTTGTCAATTGCATAACCGGGCGTGACTGACACGAATGAGCCATTGTTCGAAGTTGTCACCGACAACCCGGCCACGACGCCGATGCCCAGCATATGCAGGTTTCTAAATCTCTGCTTGTCGCGCAGGTAGGTTTGTTCAGCTTCAAAGTCACTTGCAGAGAGCAGGCGCCCCTGAAAGTAACGGTTTCGAGAAAACACCATCTGTCGAATCATCAGGTCTGTCCTTTCCAGTCACGTGAGAGGGGATGGAAACAGGGGCATTTTACTTGTTCAAGCCCTTGTGGTCTATCACTGGGTGCGAGAGCTCGAACATTGCTCCTTTCAATAAGCTTGGAGGTAACGTGTTGGCAAATGAGATCTGGCACAGGGTGATCCTGATGGAATAAGTCAACGTCCATGTCTGGTTCCATACAGTTGGTGAGGTGTCCGTCAAGCCCCGACTAGCTCAGGGTAACCTTATCCATGATGGCTTCTTGTCGAGGTAGAGGGTAGGGCCGAGCCGGCATGGTGTGGATCCTGGATGGTGGCGATGCTCCGATGAGGCGTTTCGATCTGGCCGCAGAGATCCAGCTCGTGTGGATTTGAGAGCAAGGTATTCCCTGCGCTCTTGACCAGTAGTACCACAGGCGTCAACGGCACGTGAGGATGGATCTGTTTGACGATAGCGACCTCACCCATATTCAGCTCTACAACTGACTCAACCGGATAGCTGCCGACTGCTTGGCTAAACCGTTGGAAAGGATCCTTCTAATCAGCCTTGGCTGCCACTCGGTCCCTGCGGGCTCGGAACCCGAGCCCGAACGGTACGAGCTTACCGAGTGGCGACGGTCTGTGACTCTCGAGCTGCCAGACTCTTTCTACGATTGTTGGAAATGGTGCGGTCGATCATGGCGCCGCAGTTCATGCATTTCCATGCATAGAACACGAGAAAGAAATCCGAAAACCGCTCCAACATCATCATCCCTTTGCACTTCGGACATTCCATTGACCCCTCCTAGGGTGGTTAGGTTCACTGCTACTATCGAAGTACAGCAAGAGCTGTACCAAGGTGTCATATGTCAGTATTGCAAGGATTCATGAGTTACGTATTTAACTTGAGTAAGAATCGTCAGAAGGTTGACGGAAGAATGGCATGTCATCCGTCAATGGTTTGTCGGTGTCCCTAATGTATAAATGGGGTCGGGAATCTTTAATGAATGTTGTTCTCTAACGAGAGAGCGAGATAGGTGCTGATGGCTGCATGAATACAGCTGTGAATGTATTCCTGCGACGAGGGTGCTTATGCCGCTTTCTTGTCGAGGTAATTGGCGGGATCGATCCCTGTTTGGTGGGGATGCAAAACGGACTTGACGTTCCGGCGCGTCGTCGTGTCCTGCTGGGAGAGATCTTGTTCCTGTGGTTGAGAAAGCAGGGTATTCCCCGCACTCTTTACGAGGAGCACGACCGGCGCCAATGGCGCCTCATGGTTGACCTGTTTGACGATGCCTGTCTCACCAGTATTCAGCTCCACCACCGAGCCGACTGGATAGACTCCGACGACCTGGATGAATCGCTGGACTAATGTTGGGTCAAGGTGGCCTTCGAGCGAGAGGCGATAGAGCAACTGAAGGGCTTGATGCGCAGGTTGTCCTTTGTGGTAGCACCGATCGCTTGTCATGGCATCATAGATATCGACGATGGCCGTGATGAGGCCGAATTGGCTGATGTCTTTCCGAGCACGCTGATGCGGATATCCCGCCCCATTCACTCGCTCATGATGCTCAAGCGCAGGTTGGACGTAGGAATCTCCTAAGTCGGTTGTGCTGGCCAAGACCTCAACCCCTCTGAGGACATGTTGCTTCATGATCTCCATCTCATGCGCTTCAAACCGGCCTGGTTTGTTCAGGATTTCGAGGGGCACTTTCGTTTTTCCAATGTCATGCAGCAACGTCCCCACACCGGCGAGATGGATGGCGGCCCGATCGAACCCAAGGCTCTGTCCCAAGGACATGGCCAGTAGGGAAGTGTTGACGGAATGGTAAAAGGTGTATTCGTCGAATCGCTTGAGTCTCGACAGACTGGATAAGGCGTCCGGATTCCGAAAGACGCTGTCCGTCATGTCAGACACGACTGTTCTCACCGCATCGACGTTGATCGCCCGTCCCAGCCGCGTGTCATGCATGGCATCTTGAATGACGGTCTTCGCAGCCTGATACACCTCTCGGGCAACCGCCAGCTCTTCTTCGAAGGGGACAACCGGCGGCGCTGACACCGATTCCTCCACGACTGGGACATTGGAATCATGGGCAAGACTCTGCTCCGGTGCCGGCGCTTCCTGGACCGGTTCTGCATCAATGCGGACGACCAGTGTCTGGACTCCACAGGCCTTCAGCTGTGCAATCTGTTGATGCGAAGTGATCGTCATTTTGTGCCTGAAAAACGGCGTACTCAGCCAGGACCGATCGAGCTCTTCGATCAGCATGCCTGGCTGTAATTCGTCGATTCCAATCCGCTTTGTCATGGGAACATCGGGTTGAGGCGTTCCTTCTCCGGAGCATTATCGGTCTGCGTCAGCAAATCTTAAGGCTCGAGTGACTGCAACACAGCCATGCGCCTATGAAGGTCTAAATGGCACCGGGACTTGGAAGCTGAAGCGAGAGCTGTCTTATCAAGGCAGGTGATGTTTCGCCATGCGGTAACGGAGGGTATTGCGGGTCATTTTCAGGAGGCGGCTGGCTTCGGAGACATTGCCCGAAGACTTTCGCAGCGCTTCTTCGAGCATGCGCTTTTCCATGTCCTGAAACGACAGGCCGAAGGCTAGCAACGATGGTTTGGGACCCTGGCTCGCGCCAATGGTCGAGGAGACGGTTTTCACGGATGCTGGTAAATGAGCAGGCTGAATGATTTCTGCTTTGCAGGTGATAGTCAGCCATTCGACAACATTGTGGAGCTCGCGGACGTTTCCAGGCCAGTCGTGCTGTTGAAGGACGGCAAGGGCTGCCGGGTCGATACCCTTAATACGACACCCACGTTCCTGTTTGGCCCGCTCCAAAAAAATTAAGAGAATAGGCTCGATATCTTCGAGCCGTTCGCACAACGGAGGAATCCGGAGCTGGTACACATTCAGCCGATAGTAGAGATCGAGGCGGAACCGACCGGCCTTGATGTGGGCCAGCAGATCCTCATTTGTGGCGGCGATGATGCGGATGTTGACCTTGTGGCTGCGGGTATCGCCCAACGGATCGATCGTATGGTTTTCCAGCACACGGAGAAGCTTGGCCTGAGCAGGCGAACTCATTTCCCCGATCTCATCGAGAAACAATGTTCCCCCCTCTGCCAGCTGGAATCGTCCAGGCTTTGCCCGCTTGGCGTCGGTAAAGGCGCCCGATTCATAACCGAATAACTCCGACTCTAGGAGATTCTCCGGGATGCCGGCGCAATTCAGCGCAATCAGCGGACCTTTGGCTCGTGGACTATAGTGATGAATCGCCTCGGCAAACAGTTCCTTACCGGTTCCGCTCTCACCGGTGATGAGGACGGTTGCGTCCGTCAACGCCACTTCTTTGGCCAGTTGCTTCATGAGATTCATTTGCGGCGAGACACTGATGATGGATGCAAACGGATCGTGTGGCGATGAGGATGGTGCCGGACCAGGATGGTGGAGCGTACGGGTGATGGCAGTCTTCAAGTCATCAAGAAGAATCGGTTTGGCTAGGTAATCCGCGGCACCGGCGCGCATGGTTTCTACGGCATCTTTGAGGGAATGGCGGTCTCCGATCACAAGGAGAGGTGGGGAGTGGGGCCTCTGACGAGCATATTCAAGGACGGGCGTCAGGGTATGGGCATTCCCCTCGGCAACGACCAAGGTGGGTGAAATATCAGACCAGAGCGCGAGTCCTTCAGATATCGTACCGGCCGCGTGAATGCTGGTTTGAGACGAAGCTGCCTGGAGGAGCTGCTTGAGCTCGGAGTCTTTGGAAATAAGTAGAAACGTGTGAAGGTTCATTGGAGGACTCCTTTATGCAGAGCTCCTGTAGAACCCAAATTAAGAATAGCCTATACCTTTTTATGCAAAGAAAGAAAGGGGCGTATTGAGTCATCTAAAATCTTACCGGGCGACAGATCGTTGTGCCATTTGGAAATCTTACCCTCCACCCCTGCATGGGGCAGGGCCGAAGGAGGG
>LNDU01000014.1 GCA_001464735.1 Nitrospira sp. Ga0074138 | reverse complement strand
CGATCTGCGTCAAATCGTCGTCGGTAAATTTCCCATACTGCTGTTTCAATTCACCCTTGAACTGTTTCCATTTCCCCTTGAGTTGATCTGCGTTCATGATGACTCCCTCCTGCGTGAAAGTGTGTGACCCTCCGGGCTAGTGCCCTCTCTTCGCGTACAGGCAAATTCTGGCATGAACCCAGGCGGAGAGCTGGTCAAAATTGCTCAATGTGCTCGTAGACGGCTACCATGAGCTTCCCTATGAGGATGAACCGAACTAGAATGGAGCATGAAGTTCCGCTGGCTCGTGAGATTGGCAAAGACGACCGGCATGAAATGGTGGGACGACAATGTGTTGCGTTTGAGCGCGGCCTTATCCTTCTACACCCTCTTTTCCCTCGCCCCACTGTTGACCATTGCCGTTGCCATTGCCGGGTTGGTGGTGGATGAGACAGTCGTGCAGGACGAAATGCTCGGCCAGTTCAAAGACTTGATTGGAGCGCCCGGGGCCGACGCCATTGCCAACATGCTGAAGAGCGCCAGCCAGCCAGTGCAGGGCACCATACCCACGGTCGTCAGCCTGGTCACCCTGATCATCGTGTCGATGGGAATGTTTAGTGAACTTCAGGATGCATTAAATCTCATGTGGCGGGTTACGCCGAAGAAAAATGCCGCACTGTGGGGCGCAATCAAGAGTCGATTCTTGCCGTTTATGCTCGTGATCGGCACCGGCTTTCTTCTTCTGGTGTCACTCATCCTGAGTGCCGTTCTGGCGGCCTTGAGCAAATTCATTCTTCAGGTGCTGCCCGGACCTCAGGTGATCCTGATATTCGTGGACGTGGCTGTCTCCTTGCCGGTGATCACGTTGCTCTTCGCTCTGATGTTCAAGGTACTCCCGGACGGGTATATCGCCTGGATGGATGTCTGGCTTGGTGCGGTGGTAAGCGGCACGCTCTTTATAATCGGGAAGTGGGTCATCGGCCTCTATCTCGGCTCAACGGCAATGGCGTCAATGTACGGGGCCGCCTCCTCCTTCATGATCATTTTGGCGTGGGTGTACTATTCCGCCTTGATTTTCTTTTGGGGCGCTGAATTGACCTGCGTGTATGCTCATGCGTACGGCTCGCGTATCACTCCTCTCAGAGTCACCCCCTCGCGCGCGTGAGCAGTATGATCGGAGGGGTGGCCTTCGTCTTATCTTCCTTTCCTTCAGGTATCCGCCGTATCGGTCTTGGGGATGACAGGTCCTTTCGTTTGATATTCTTCCTCATAGATGTGAATCGCCGTGAGCAGGATAGCCAATAAGATAGGACCGAGAAACACACCAATAAACCCATAGGCCGCTAGTCCTCCGACGATACTGAAAAAGAGAAAGAGCGGCGCGAGCTGCATCTCATGTCCGATGAATAAGGGTGCGAACACATTATCGACGAGTGCGACCACGAGGCTGCCCCACACGGCCATCGCGATTCCCTTCCAGATCGGTCCGGACACAAGGAGATACCCGGAGACCGGTACCCAGACTAAAGCAGTCCCGCCGAATGGCAAGAGAGAAAAGAGCGCGGTGATCGCCGCCAGCACCAAGGCAAATGGGACACCGAGGACGAAATAGGCGCCTCCTGCTAAGACGGCCTGCATGAACGAGGTCGCAAGCACCCCTTTGACAACGGCCGCCATGGCGCTGTTGAGCCGAATGAGCACCTTCTGTTTATGTCGCTCTTCGAGGGGCAGGAGGTAATAGAGCCGCCAAAATAACCCTCTGCCGTCCTTATAAAAGAAAAACAGGGTGAAGAGCATCATAGACAAATCGATCGTCAGCGAGAAGGCATCACGAGCAAGACCAGAAATCTGAGTCAACACAAACGTGCCCACTGTTTTCGTCCCCTCCGCGATCGAGCCTTCGTACCCACTTCCCGCCAGCACGAATGTCCGTAGCTGTTCCTGGATGAACCGCCCAGCCAGCGGAATCTTGCCGAGGTACTCCGGGAGCTGTGTCATCCCGCCGGCCTGGACCCATTCCATCACACTCCGGTAGGCCATCGTGGTTTCCTGCACGAGCAGAACGGTCAGAGACACGATCGGGAAGACGACGAGGAACATAGTCGCAAATGTCAGCAGACCTGCCGCCAGTGTGTCTCGCCCCCGAAGAAGATGGACCAATTTCACGTACAGGCCATGGGTCATGCGGGCGATGATAATGGCCCAGAGGACGGGGACAAGAAAGGGGGCAAAGATCACGGCAATCTGGTAGAACAGCACAAGGAGGACGAGGAAGAACGCCAACACAAACAGTTGATGCTGCATCAGTGACTTTCCCTGCTCAAGGCCGGTTTCTGACACGTGAGATCCAGGATGTATCCCGATCCAGCTTGCGGTCGACACATTGGAACAGACCGGCAGACCCATCAAGAACTTGCATATTTCCTGGAATCAGCCGCGATCGACGGACTGTATCGCCGCCTTGATTTCGGCAAGCACCGCTAGCTGTTCGGTGGTGTTCATCCCCTGAGAGTCAGCAAGATCCCTGCCACAGAACTCCAGCAGGGGAACCAACACGCGGCACTCATCCCGTAGATGTTGGTCGAAGGTGAACCGACGCAAGGCAGGGTTCACCATCCCGCGTGCGGTGCGTTCATAGAATGCATCGGAGGTATCCAGCCGGTTCAGTTTCTCCACCTCCTGCTTCAGCGACGCCGCGAGAACCTCCATCAATGCCAGTAACACATCCAACCGTCTGCGGCCGTCGGTCCATTCCGTGGCGATCTGCGTGTCCAGAGAGACTGCCGCGAGCCTCGTCCGGATGGCCGAGTGACTTGCGGCAACACGTCCGCTCGCCCTCCACGCATGGGAGAGCCTAACCGCATAATACAACAACATTATGGTTCCGGCTCCCGCCACAAACCAGATCATCACTTGAGTAATTCCTCCGCTCTGCATAATCCCTCTTCCACGACCCTGATAGCAATCGAGTGATGCCAGCCGCAAGCCAATCGCAATCTACAGTATCCTCCGAAACCTAATTCGCAGTCTGGTCAAAACAGGACAGCTTGCAAGAGGAGAACGTATGGCTACCTACGGCGCCTGCCATGCACGCGATCCAAGAACCGGCGGTCCGTGTGGGACTTCTGGAAGAACTAGTCGCACAGGAGAACATTGCGGAGGGAGCTGCGCACATGCACCTGGCTGTTATAGCCGTGATAGTCGATGAAGCCCAGTTTGCGGAACCGATTCATGAAGAAACTCACCCGGGAGCGCGTCGTGCCGATCATCTTGGAGAATGTTTCAGCACTGAGCTTCGGGATAACCGCCTCCGGCTTGCCATCGCTCTCCATATGGGCCAGTAACAGCAGCACCCGCGCGAGCCGCTTCTCGCTGGAATTAAAGAGTTGATCCACCACATCCTCTTGAGTGCGCCTCGTGTGAGCCAGCAGATAGGACACAAACCGCTCAGCGAACGCGGGCTCCTCGTGAAGCGCACGGATCATGACGTCCTTATCGAGGCGCACGAGCGTGGAGTCTTCCAAGGCGATCGCCGTCGCCGAACGCAGCGGCTGTTCTCCAAGGCAGGATTCCCCTACAAACGCACCCGGTTCCAGAATCGCGACCACGGCTTCTTGGCCCTCCGGCGAGACCACGGTCAGTTTGACCATACCAGCCTGGATATAGAACACCGCATCCGCCGCCTCCCCTTGGGAAAAGATCGTGTGGTTCTTGGGAGCCGTCAGCACGGTTGTTGCCTTCACGCTGTCCACTGTCCATCGGCCTTTGTGGAACACGTTTGCGCGTACACCATGCGCCGAGAGCTCTCGACCTGGGGTCTCTGTCTTGTCCGCAGCGTGCGTCTGCTCGTGCACCGGTCGATCCCGTTGCTTCCAGCGAATACTGTCCGACGTCAACATAACGGCTCCCTCCCTGCTTTCTGTGAGTTGATCCTACTGGTTCCACCCGAACACGAGAGCCCCGCTTCCTGCACAGCTCGGCGACCGACGGAAGCCATCAAGTCGCCGCCGATCGTCAAAACACTAAGGTGCGGTGCACCCGGCGTTACAGCCGTCCGGTCAGGGCAAGGATGAGGAGTATGAGCAGGATTAAGCCTACCCCGCCGCTTGGGCCGTACCCCCACTTCGCGCTGTGCGGCCACGTTGGCAATACGCCCACGAGCATTAACACCAGTATGACGATCAGAATAGTGCTCATCTCTTGTCTCCTTTGTTCACCGGTTTGCCTTACTGCCTCTCATTGCGACGACATATTCCACCGTCACACCTGCTTCTCGCTCGACAACCGCTCACGCTCCAACTGCAGAGCCATGGGCCCACCTTTGACTCGGTCAGGACCGGATGGTTCCCACATCCCAAACACACGATGTGAATAATGCCAAGAACATGCCAGTGTGGTTTCGTCATGAAGTCAGGCAGTTGAGAAGCCCGGGCGGGCGAATACGCAGGGATGTCTGAGGTGAAACACCTCACACGGAACGGCACTGAATGGGGAATATAGCAACAGCTTGGGTATTCCGAAGCGGAGTCACTTCGGCACATCGGCAAAGGCCTTTCCATCAAGCGACACACCGCGGAGCGGAACAGAACTATGGCCTACTGAGAGAATTCCACATAGACGATGTCGAAGGAGAACGTGTCCAGAAATTATTTTCAGATGTTCTGGTCACGCTGAGCCGGATGTTTGGATGGAAGCGAGTGGAACGCGTGTTTCATTTTTACAGTCACGGCATGATGATCCCGATAGAATCGGCGATGACGAGACCAATCACACAAAATGGAGGCACTACCATGCCAGGTAAGCTCTTTTCGATCCTCTCGCTCTGTACTATTCTCGTCCTCGTGCTGATGAACCCCTTGCTCGCTCATTCAAATCCGGCGGACTCCGAAGAGGTCGTTCATATGAAAGCTGGCCATCAAAAGGTCGAGGGGGTGGT
>LNDU01000013.1 GCA_001464735.1 Nitrospira sp. Ga0074138 | reverse complement strand
GTCTCCGTATACGATCGTCGGGTCTTCGTGTTCATGTTGTCCTCCGATTTCAGCATTCTCCCACTTAGGGAGGTGTCTGTGAAATCGGGGGAAGGTCAAAGACTCTCTGACTAGAACTGGAGAACTGAAATTGAACCAGCAAAACGAGAAGCACGAGGATGTGGAAGATGAGAAGGAGACCGATCAAGCATCACTGCTGGCTTAAACGGACGGATCCGTCCTTCACTCAGCGATACCCTTTTCGATCAGACCAACGAACCGGTTGCAAGACTGCTCCTAAGCCAGCCATCGCACAGATAAACAACAGCATGGCTAGTGCAATCACAAGGAAAAATGCTGCTCTCATGTCGTGCAAAACGGGGATCATAGTACCTCCCTCTGCTTGCTCGATTCATTGACTGCGCCATCCGCATTCACAAACCCAGGGACTCGCCGGGTCCATCTTCTCAAGTGGTCTTCCACAACAGGGGCATTCTCTGGTCCAAGCACACCGCTTCTTCTGTTCAGAGTATACCGCACCAAACCTTGCCCGCGTTCTATATCGGCTAAACCACGGCTTGGGATAACCTCTTTTACGCATAGACGTCATAGTAGATGAACTTCCATCACGGTTCTATCCAGCTTTTGTGGAATGACCAATGGAACTCGTATAGCCCTAACTCATTGGAAATTATAGAGAGAACTGCCCCATTCCACAGGACATCCAAGCCAGCAAGGATCGGACCAACAACCCACTGGTTCGACGCCCTACCGAGGCGACTTATCCACCAAAATCGCACTCACTTGGAAGGCTACACAGACGGATGAATGAAAAGCAAGGCTGGAATGACGCACCTCTACAACTATCAGCAACGTTACAGCTGTCGAGAATAAACGGAGGGGAAACTTGCAATCCAGCTTCGATCAGGACGGCACCCCACTCAGGAGACATGCTCTTCATAAATCCTGAACGATTCACCTCTTTCCCCGTCTTGTCCACACCACATCCTAAAACAGCGGCTTCTTCCCGCCGGCTTTGATGATGGCGTGGCGAAAGGCTCTCGAAAGGCTGTCTAGAGATGCCATGTCACAGACGGGAATGTAGATTTCCCCCTTCCTTTCTCCGGGTTTGTCTTTGGGAGCGCGATCCTCATAAACAAGCTCCTCGAGACTCGTCACAACTAATTTTCCGGTTTTTAGTTCGTGTATGGGTTTGCCTGATATTGCGAGAGACGCCAGCCATTCGGTCACACAGGCCCCCCGCGCACAGCGCAATCGAATTCCATAGAGGTTGATGTTCTCACCCTCCTGCTCCGAACTCACGTTTGGAGACAGTGCGTTCAAGTCGAACTCCTGAATCCTTTCTACGGGTGATTGAAGCCCAAATATCCCGCTCAACCTCCTGTGTTCATTGAGACGTGTCACAATTTTGATAGCGGATGGAGGTGTCACTACCACATCGACCTTCGCCATTCTATCCATATGCCAGAGGGATCCGTCCTTAGCGATCATACGTTGCAAACCGCTGTGCATTGTTCCACATGCTTCCCACGTATCTTTGATAAATACGACCGTCTCCTCCAGCGAGGGTCCATCTGTGCCGGGTGCGTCATCCGATGTCGCCCATGCACTCGGCAGACTCGTCATCAGGACGAAGATGATATAGACACCTAGCCTCCCAACCTGGCACTTCATCATCATGTTGCCACCTCACAAGACTGTGACGCGAAATGCGATCTTGAATCTACTCTTGATCTGACCAATATTTAGATGAGTTCCCAACGCTCGTCTGCAAATGCGGCATACGCGGGGAATAACTTCCGTCCAGGTCCGATTCAGCAGTCGCGCTCACAGCGAATAAGCTCTGCGAGAATCGATGTTCAGCATGACCGAACCTGATCTACACTCCATTCAGTGCCTAGATGGTCTTACTCAGACTGGGAGACACGAAATCGATCTCAACCATAACTTAGTTCGTGCGTTGCTTCAGTAAAGCGCAAACCTGGTTTCCGGGAAAAGAGAGCGGGCACAGCTCGATCATGATATCGGCAGGCTCAACGAATCAGTCTCCTTACTCTGGGTTAGGGGCTTGCAGCCCCCGCGCAACCAACGTGGCAAGGCAACTTGGGGGAAATCCGGTGACTTGTTGAATTATTGGTGCGCCCGGCAGGAATTGAACCTGCGACCTACGGGTTCGAAGTCACAGCCAAGCGATTGTGATCCACCGGAAACTGCACCAAATCAGGACCTTACACAGGCAGAAGAATAAAAATCAAGGCAAACTATCCGCAACCTTGCAACCCCCGCGCAACCAGCCTCAACCATCCCTCCGGCGATCCCACGCCGAGCCCTGAGGATCGGACGCTGACGACACGACTGCGGGAAGCTGGAGATTTACTGGGCATCAGGCTGCTCGACCATCTTATTCTCGGTGACGACCGTCTCTATAGTTTTGCCGATCAGGGCTGGCCGTTGTGAGGCGACAGCGAAAGTCCTATCCCCATTCCCGTCGATTATCCTTCTGAGCAGATGACGCATGTCGACACATGCGGAAAATCCCACGTTCCTACCGCAAGTGGTGGTCTGCTTCTGCCACAGCGGACGCCTAAAAAATAGGCAACATGCTGAAGGGGCCATGATGCGCAGTCATTCGTACGTCCAACGCGACTTGCCCACAAGGTCATCTCCAGAAAATGGGGACGACGGGATGAATACAAGGTGACAGCTCGGATCTTTTTGCTGTTCTCTCCATGCCTCGCGAGCGTCTGTGATCATTGTGCATCCGATTGGGGAGCCAGACACGGTTGAGAGGCCTCAAGGAGTGCTGGCAAGGGAAACGCAGAGGCCGGAGGTGGAGATCCCGACAAGAAGGGCTGAGCGCTCATGTCGCTCAACCCTTGTCGCCGGCTAGAAGCTATTTCCCCACAATGTCTCCACGTAGCCCGCCGATAATTGCAAGAAGCTCACCCATCTCAGGCTGTGGCACCTTGAACTTGTCAAGCGTGGTCACGAGATGCGCGGCCACCTGATCAAATTGCATATCTGTGATTTTCATTCCCTGATGCGTGGCTGGCATGGCCCGCCCGATATACGTACAGGGGCCACCGGTTGCTGCACAGACCATTAATACGTTCAATTGTTTGAAACGCGCCTGTCTGTCAGGTGGCAATCCTCCAAAGGATGACGCCAGTTTGGGATCAGCAAAGAGCCGGTTCCCAAAGTCACTGACCACAGCTGAGATGGCGTCGTACCCACCGAGGCGTTCATAGAGAGTTTTCTGACTCCCCGCTTGTGTAGATGGAGGGGAACCGGCTGTAGCAGATCGAGGACTGCCGGTTACTGACACAAGCAGACCTCCAAGTGCTGCTGATACGACCAAGACCTTATATGCTGTCCGTGCACTCGTTGTTATAGCCATGACATACCCCCTTTAGAAAAATTGATTTGGAACCTACGAAAACTACATAGGCATCTGTAGATGTTTATCGAGGAAATATCTGTCATGGAGATGACAAAGCCGAATACAGAGATCATGCCGAGATTACCGACTATTTGATCAAATCCCACAGAACTCTCTGATGAAGAAGCGAACGGTGTCACTCTGCCAAACCATATGATGAGCGATTGGCTCACCCTGTGTTATGAAAATGCCAGCCTTGGATCTCCGCAGACGGTGGTGTGTGGTGTATGGAGAACGATACAGCGTGAACAATCGCAATGGCTTAGGCCTCCATTTTCAAAGCAGGTTCTAGTACCTCGGCTACTGCAATGCATAATGTGGCCCGATTTCATCAGGCTCGTCCTTCTACAGAGGCCTGTGAAATCAGGAGACGGTCAGCCTATCGCAGGGGAAGAGGGTCAGACATAAGCCATGCGATCAAAATCGAAACAGGCTACCGACTGTCACGGTGTTTATTCTGGCTGCTTCGTCTTCATAGCTGAGTTTCCATCGTCCGTGCAGATAGCCGACCGAAAGCGCGAGTGCCTCGGTAAGCTGATATCGTACCAACACTTCCCCCTGGTAAATCTTTTCGCGCGCGCCAAGAAAGTCATCACCAGGCAAGCCAGACGTGTAGCTGGTTCGCTCAAGATCAAAGCCCCCGATCAGGGTGAGTTTATCCGTGACACGCGCCTCCAGCTCCGCTTCGACATAGTGTGTGACATAGGAGATGTCCTCTCCAATTTGTGGATTGTGTCTCCCGTCAGCCAGCCCTCGTTCGTAGTGGTATCCGACCAACAATCCGATTCCCGGCTTGATTTCCCACATGACATGTGTCCCAAGGGTCCAAAAGCGAGTATTCCGGTGTGCAAAACTCTCGTTGTACGATCGGTCTCCGTATCGGGCTAACCCGCGAATGGTGACATTCTCGAGTAGTTTACGCTCCAGTTCTGCTGCTCCAAAGTGTGTCGTTACGTACTCTCCCCCACGATCCGATGATCGTAATTCGTCGGGACCATGATTGCCCAAGAAGAGGTGCGGACCGTAGTGATACCGCATCCGGAAGACCGTCTCTCGTGGTAGTGTTTGAGTCAGCTGCAGTCCATAGGTACCATGAGAAAATGCGGTCTGGTCAGTAAACACAAAGCCTTGTGCCCGTGCCGTCAGGTCCGTTTTTCCCCAGCTCGACTGAAACGATCGCGTGATGTGAGCAACGGGTTCAAACACTCCGCTCGAACCTTGGCCGGTGGTCTGAATGACCGGCTGTGTGGGATCCTCTTGCAGCGACAATCGTTGAGAGGCCGAGAACAGCGCGACGTCGTCGGTGTAAAACGCATTCATTTCTCCGCCGACGTGCCATCCTGATTCAGACTCGACATCCATCTTCATATCCTTCATATCAGAGGCATCCAGACTCATGTCGGTTTCAGCCTTGACCTGGGAACACAGCAACAACACAACGAGGAACGGCCGCCCACACCATGTAGTGAATTGTATTTTCACGTGTGTCACCAATTTGTGTTCAAAGCGTTTTTTGGATGTCGGAACTTTTGCCCCCGGGATCTGGCGAGGGTCTCAGACGACTGGTTGAACACACACAACCTCTGCGCCGATGTTCGATTGCCCATCAAATCTTGTGCACTGGAGATGCCTAACAGGCAGTGATGTTCCGTGCGATGCCCCCCTGTTTACTTGTAATAGATAAATCTGGCGTCGTGGACCTGGTTCGCACTTTACATGGCGGGTAAACAGATCTCTGTCATGTTTACGACAAGAAATAGAAAGTTCTGGTATCTCGATGGGAGTGCTCCCACTGAAATCAATCGCTGTTACTTGGCTTCAGGGGAGCAAACATGGTCTTCAGGATACCTGATGGGGAGCTGTGGGTAGCCGAGCGGCAAGACTTTCCCCCGTGGGTTTGGCTTCGAGGTTCCTTGAACTGCTAAGGTTGCCGAAACCCGATCAGGGTTCGCTTCATATCAGACGAAGTCTTGAATTACGTATGTAAGGGGACTTCATTTGGCGAGGCTTCTCATATAGTAAACAAGCTGCCACACTTCCTCGTCTGACAAATCCGGGAACGCCATCATCCCTGTGCCTGATGAACCGTACTTCGTAATCCAGAACAGTTGCCCGTCCGAGATCTCGCGCATCATCGCGCTGCATGTGAAATCACGCGCTGGCGGCATCATTCCCCCGCTGACCGGGCCTTTCCCCTCTCCCCGCTTGCCGTGACACAGCGCGCAGGCCATCGGCTTCGCGTCGTGAAGATACAGTCCTTTTCCTGCCTGGAGGACATCGCTGGAGGCAGGAAGCGGATTCGTCTTAGCGAAAATGTCTTCCGGAGCTGTGGCGGTTTTCCTCGGCTGGACGCAGGAACTGTGTTGCCCTCCCTCAGAGTCGGCTGCTACAGCCTGCTGGTTGAATGGTATAAGCCAGAAGATCAATGCCATCGTCGCTACCACGTTCAGTTGTGCCCTCATTGAATTCATCGCACACTCCTTTTGTTACAGAAGCCTTTGTAGGTATTCTGTTGAGCCCGAGCACCTTCGACCTATATCAGTCCTCAGGGTGATAGTTGATCTCCGTGCGACTTTCCATTTGTGGTCCTCCGGAGCTACCTCTCGATCATGATCGGCAATGGATGCGGAGCGTGCGTTCGACGCCCACCGGCAGGTGCCCGGCCCCCTCAGGCTTCGGATAGAATGGCTCGATGATTGCCGCAAGTCCCCTCACACCGAATGACATGATCCCCCTCATCAAGAAACCGCTCGAGGCGGGACCTTCCACTGAGGTCTTGGAAAGTGGCATGTGTACCCGTGTGGATTCCGATCGAGATAATCTTGATGCTCAGGTTCCGCTACCCAAAATGGGCCTGCGGGCCGAACCTCTGTGACTACCTTGCCAGGCCAGAGCCCCGATCTATTGGCATCTGCAATCATTTCCTCCGCAACGCGATGTTGCACCTCTGAAGTGTAATAAATCCCTGATCGATACGAGGTGCCCACATCGTTGCCCTGGCGATTCAAGGTGGTGGGGTCGTGGATCTGAAAAAACACCTCCAACAGATTGCGGAAAGTCAGCTTGCCAGGGTCAAACACAACTTCAATCGCTTCTGCATGAGTACCATGGTTGCGGTAGGTCGCGTTCGGCACATCGCCGCCGCTATAACCCACCCGAGTCGAGAGCACCCCTGGCAGCTTGCGAATGAGATCTTGCATGCCCCAGAAACAGCCGCCAGCTAGTATGGTCGTCTCCATCTGACTCATCTGATGCTCCTTACCTCATTCAAGCAACGAGGATTCGGCGTTTATTGCTCTAAGAGACTCAAATGATGCAGCATTGAAGTTTTGACGGTTTTGGCCTATCGAGAAACACATGACCAATCTGTACCCCATAGACATAACAGGTAGCATGGACTCCACCATAAAGAGAGCGCTGTCCTCACGTACCGCAGAACGTTTGATAACAGGCCGTCACTTCAGTAGGTGCGGGGGCGACATAGGCATGGAGCTCCGGATCTGTATCAAACGGTCGAGTCACGGCTTTCAACAGCCGATCGAATGGTGCAAGGTCAACATGGTCCGTGGCAGCGGCCAGCGCTTCCTCAACACGATGATTCCGTGGAATGTACAGCGGGGCACTCACGATCAAGACGCATGCGCCACCGCTTCAGCCACAGCGAGAGGACTGAAGGCTCATGAAACATGGCCTGAAGCGGACGGACGTTCCCCTCCGCTGCGTCGGCGAGGTATCGCCAGGCGAGCGTGTAATCGGCGCCTTGTGTGTGGAGCAATGCCAACCATTCCTCGGCGAGCGCGTCGTCCCCTTGCTCGCTCGTGGAAAGGCCGAGCTTCTTCCGAAGGCCTGTAAGCCAATAGTCGTGGTAGCGAGCCGGAAAAGTTTCCAGGACCTCGACGAGCGGGTCGACGACAGGTTTGCCGGAAACAGTGTTCATCAACGGAGCAATGGCTTCGGCAAGACGTGCCAAATTCCATCGCAGGATGTGCGGCTGGTTGTGATAGGCATACCGACCCTGCGAGTCGATTGAACTAAACACCGCATGTGGGTCGTACGCCTCCATAAACGCACAGGGTCCGTAATCGATGGTCTCGCCGGAGATCGTCGTGTTGTCTGTATTCATCACGCCATGGATGAAACCGACCAACATCCAGCGAGCGACAAGACTCGCCTGTCGGTCAGCCACGGCCCGGAACCATTCCTGATACTGATGAGGATGGTCGGTGAGCTGAGGATCGTGCCGTCGGATCGCATAGTCCACGAGTCGTTGTACCTGGTGTGGTTCCTCACGCGCCGCGAAGAATTCAAAGGTGCCAATTCGCAGATGACTGGCCGCGACGCGGGTCAATATAGCCCCCGGCAACGGACGCTCACGAAAAACTGGTTCGCCTGTCCAGACCGCGGCGAGTGCGCGAGTGGTCGGAATACCCATGGCATGCATGAATTCTCCGATGAGGTATTCCCGGAGCACCGGGCCCACCGCCGCTTTCCCATCTCCACCGCGAGAAAAGGGGGTCGGCCCCGATCCTTTAAAGGCCAGATCTCTACGACGGCCGTCTTCCCCCAATACCTCACCCAGGAGCAAGGCCCGACCATCGCCGAGTTGTGGAGCGAAGTTCCCAAACTGATGGCCTGCGTAGGCTTGGGCAATAGGCATTGCGCCGGCTGGAATTTCATTTCCGGAAAGTATTGCACTGCCCATTGGGCTATTCAGCACTTCCATCGACAGGTTCAACTGAACGCCTAGGTTCGTATTCAATCGAAGAAGCTTTGGCGAAGGGACCTTGGTAGGTTGCCAGGGAACATACGTGCCTTCGAGTTCCCTGGCATAGGTGTTGTCAAATTGAATGTGCATAATCATGGGGAAAATGGATGAGACATTGCCTTCCGCCAACCATCCTCTTGAGGGTCACGGCACGATCATCTGTCTTGAGCTATTGTTTTTGCAAAATAGGGTAGCCAAGGGTGTAGATCCATTTGTCCGCTTCTGCCGCATTGGCCGGAGCCATTCCTCGTGCAGGAATGTGGCAGGGAACACATTCGACTTTGTAGTTCTTCGTGACGGAGTGACCCATGTCGCCCTTATTAAAGAGACCCCAGGCCCACCCATCTCCCCATACCATGGAATCTTTATACCGTCCCTTTGTATCGCGCACGAGCACAAACCAACCTTTGAGAGTGGTGGCATGACCGACTGCGGGCCCCGTGGTCATCGCCATCGTTTCGGCATTTAGGAGTTCCTTCACCAACACCGCGCCGTCCGGGAACTGTCCCGTCTTCTTATAGTGGGCAATCGTTGATGGCTGCGTATACACCGTGTGATACTCGTGGAGGCCGGGCCCATTTTTTTTCAATTTCTCATCAGTGTTGGCGTGAGCCCAGGTACCGAGCGTGGGCCATTCTGTGTAGTTGTCTGGCACGCGCAAAGCTCCCGTGGCGACGTCGACGTTCGGTGCGAACTGTTTTTCTTGTTCTGCAATGGATAATCCGGTCAGCCCAATAGCCCCGCATGCAAGAAAAAGAACTCCGAAAAGTATTCGATTCATGATTCCCACCTTTCATCAATAAAGACTGTTAGCGCCATTCCGAACATACGGAATGGGAGAATGCCAACACAATTCTATTCTTTACTCTTTCGCTTTTCTGTCATCTAGACGACAAACCCGGTAGGTCTCTGGCAGGAATGATATCAAGTGCCGCAACCCCAGCAATATGTATTTCTCAGAAGACCTCAAGGTGACGTTCGGTGATATACCGCGTCCATTTTCCTGGAGATATCGTGCCCTGTTGTCTGGGTAACCCTCCCATCTAATCGAGAGCTCATCACATCTCAGCTTGCTGGTAGCCCTCAAGAGCAAGTGGCTCGCCCTGCAGCAATACCCTGCAGTAATACAATGTCTTTATCCCAAGAGAGCCGTCACGCGCTAACGCGGGATGAGGGCATGATCGCAAACCTCTGATGTGCGCATATTGATCATGATGGTCATCTAGATGACAGACAGGTTCAAAGAAAATGACGTATGACAGTGCGCAGTCAGCCTAATAGTTGAGCTAGAGAATTGTGGCCGGAGCGACCAGGCCCATAGGAGAAAGGGCACATAGATCTGTGCGCTCTGATGTCCACTGGTAGAAGAAAGTACCGGAGGGTGTAACTCTCTGTACGACC
>LNDU01000012.1 GCA_001464735.1 Nitrospira sp. Ga0074138 | reverse complement strand
TTCGTCGGTGAAGAGGGAAAGCCAAATCTTATCCGACCAGAAAAACATCAGGCATCAGATGCGACACCATGATTCACAACAGATGTTTCTGAACCATGGTTTGACCGCTTCCAAGACGGAGTAAGTCGTAAAAAGTAGAGTCTGATCTTGAATGGTGCATAGCCAAGGAATACGCACAATCTTGCCACTCGCCTCCATGGGCTCCACCCAATGGTGGGATGGAAGGCCGAAAGCCTGAGGGCAGTGTCGGCATCTAGCTCTCACTACGGCTGGTACTGCCTCTATCCCTGGTGCTGTGAGCTACCGAACCTCTTGGTCACGTCTGAGACGCAGGAACGATAACGGGAGTCTGTGTTCTCTCACTTCCTCGTTTCCCTCACCTCATCGATGCCTGTCGCACCTTCGGGGTGATGGCGCGAGATGTCCTGTCCTGATGTTTCCCAGTCCGCAGGCTCATCATCGGATCATCACGGTTGTATTCAGCCGGGGAATTAGGCGTCGGCTGGGAGACGAGTTTCGCGCTCGGTGCATGGACTGGTTGGCAATCTTGTTGGCCGTTTAGCCTCGGGCCTTATTCCCCCTCTTTTGGCTAGTTACAACCCTTAGGCACTTTCGTGCAGATTCCATCCGGCCGGCTCTGGATGACGCATTGGGGCGAAGGGGTCCTTGACAGCAAACCGACGGATTCTTAGACTCACGCACTAATTTCATTAGGAACCCACACGCATAGAGGGTTCTCCCATGCGGTTGTCATCCGTTCGGTTCTTCATCCACAGCCAAGGAGTGTGAGTTTATGAGTGAATCCAAAGACGCCACCATTGCGTTGAATGTCCGGTTGAAGCCCTCCGAGCCTTCCGCCCATCCCCGCGCGGCGAACTATGCGAACGTCGATGTCGCACAGGGGATTGCCTATCTGGATTTTGGCTTCATCGAACCGGCGCTCCTTGCTGCTATTGCGAAGACGGCGAAGGACGGTCACGCGGCACCAAAGGGCTTAGACGGCCACCTCGTGACCCGCGTCGCGATGGACATCAGTGCGCTGGCACGGCTGCACCAGCAGCTTCAGCAGGTGCTCGTGGGGTTGCAAGCAGCGCAGAAGCCAAAGCTGAAAGACTGAGAAGGAGAAGAGGTACAGGCGAGTTTAGCGGAATGTAAATGGCGATACTTGTGGCAACAGGCAAGACAGCTTGAGAGGTTCGATGATGCAACGACTGAGGTTAGTCCTGATACTCCTCATGATGATCGTAGTTTCAGAGCGGGTGGAGAGTAGAGAGTCCGCATCTCCTTATCCAATCATTGATTCCGGAGTATGGGCAACGAACAGTTTTCCCGGAGATGTGTATTGGCTCGACAATGAGCGCGTGCTGTTTCTGGGAAGTGAAGATAGCAAACCCGTTGCGAAAGAACATGAGGCGCTCCTCATTTGGGACACAACGAAGAAGGCCGTAACTCTTCAGAAACGCAATATCTCATCGCTCTGTTATCGGAATGGGATCGTGCTGTTAGGACAGAAGATCGATAACCCGACTGGCGGTCCCTGGAAATATCGATTCTTCCTGGGTCCATTGGGTGAGGAACAACTACAAAAGAAAGAAAGCAAAGACCGAGTAGACCCTCTAAATTGCCGCATAGTGGAAAAATTGCCTGGCCAGGACCAAGGCCATTTTGGACGTTATTTACTCGATGGTCACGGGTATTTGGACTACGGCGAAACAAAACCATCGGATCTGCGCGCCAATCCGCCTGTCGTGTTGGTCAAAGAAGGTGCCTCCAAAGGAATCGCACTGCCTTTCGGTATACGCCAAGTGGAGAGCTTGGAGTTTTACCCTTTTAAGGGGGCGTACTTTTTGTACGGATGGTTCTTAGATTCATCAACGCGCATCGTTAAATCTCCTTGGCCCAATACTGTCCCTCATCCACTGTGGTGGCTCATGCCTGAGGGTACCGTCAGTGAAGTCTTGATTCCCCCGGGGGTATGGAATTCCGGCGGATCCCTTCGATTTACTCCAACGATGAAGGGAGTGTTGGCGACATATCACGGAGGTACCAAGTCAGACCAAGATCCTGGAACGCAAGGCGTCTACTTGATTCGAGAAAGCGAAGTCGCACGGACCATTATCCGAGGCTTCGTTGCTCACGTCGGCGTGTCACCAGATGGCTGCAGGGTGGCGTTTTCCCATGCGCCTAATTATGAAGCAGACCGTCGCCCCAATGGCAAGAATCGCCGGACACTCAAAATGATTGATCTCTGCTCAGAAGGAGTTCGGTCATGATCTCAGAAACCCAAGCACAGACATTTTTGACAGCCAGCAGTCTGGCATATATCGACAATCCTCCAACGGGGCCTGTCGGATACGAGGTCGTAAGAGAATTCGATGATCCAGCGACTGGCTTTCATGCTGTGGCGTTTAAAAATTCGAATAATGAATATGTTATTGCGTTTCGCGGAACCGAGACGAATTTTCAGGATGCTTACACCGATCTAAATCTTGGCTGGACTCAGTGGACTGCAAGAAGTGAGGAAATTCTTACGTTTCTTAGGACGCTTGAACTTAGCGGTGAAGTTGCCAGCGTTGCCTTTACTGGACATAGCCTCGGGGGAGCCCTCGCCCAATATGCGGCTTACGAATATGCCCTTGAGGCGGAACCTGGCTCGTTTACCTTGACCACGTTCAATGCGTTTGGCGGCGTTCAAGGGATAGAGCAAAATCTTCCTCCTGGCCAGAGCTATGACAGTTCACGTCTCGCTGGGATTGATGTGAGTCATTTCCGCGTTGCGTCAGACATGGTCAGTCGTCTGGGTGAGGGACACATCGGCGGCAATGTGCGTGTAATCGATTTTCCCACTTCCGATTTCATCGTAGCCCACCGTCTAGAGACTTCGTTCTTGAATCCCACCAACACTTCGTATCAACTCACAGCCTTGCCGTTCGCCACACCGAATTACTTGCATGTCTCTTCAGGGCAACAGCTGGGTGCGGCGTTAGGTAACCTGTTCAACGACGGGACCTATAACGAATTCGAAGCCGCGCTTCGGACGACGGGGGCCTTGTTGCTCGTGCTGCAGCTCGCTCCGGCCAATGAAATCGATCAGGTGATGGATGCAATGCTGCCGCAGTATGCCCAGGTGAATTGGGGCGCGGTGCGGTCCGTTCTGCCGGTTTCCGGTGGAGCTGTTGTGCTTGGTGGTGCTGGGCTGATTCTTGCCGCCGGCGCCTATGAAGGTGTGCAGGGGGCGGCTGACCGATTGGGCGAGGTGAAATCGTTCCTCGGTCGGATCCTAGGTGAAAACTTCGACTCGCTCAACACCTTACCGACGGGGCAAGCCGGTCTTCGCATGTCTGTGTACCTGGCAGCCACCTCTGGAGTTGGCTTGGCCGGTTCCACGTTGGGTCAAGCCTTAAGTGGCCTCACCATCGATCCCGCGCAACTCACGATACACTTGCTGAGTGGTGCCAACTGGCTCACTGACAGCGTGAACTATTTGCGAGAGCAAGCCAACACAGCAGGGCAGAATGCGGCAGATTTTAGTGCGCGATTAGTGTCTGGAATCTATCAAGAAGCACACGCCCTGGCGGGAGCCGCTACCGATTTTCTGCTCAACACGACGACGGCACTGGAAATCTTCCTTCTCGACACAGCCAACGGCATCAGCAACGCAGTCTCGGAGTTTCTCCACGACCTGCCGAACACTCTCTTCAATCTCGGTCGCACGCTCAATTTTGCCGAGCTCAATCCGTTTACCACGGCGTATGCGCAAGCGCTGGAAGATCCGAGATTGGGTTCTGCGCTTCGGGCCGCGATTGAAGAGGCGCAGCAGATCGTCCAACAGGCCGGCCAGACCGTGGTGATTCAAAAGGGGATTGGGCCGAATCCGTTCGCGACTACCGGGTTCAATCCCGATACAGCCTCGCCAGCGACAGTGACGGCGAATGAAGGCCAACTGAACATGCTCACTATCCATCTGCCGTTTGAGGCCGGTGTGGGTGGACAGAAGCTCACGCTTACGCTGAGTGGCCCGAACGCCAGCGGAGTGGTGCTTCGCACAAACGGGCTCGAACTTTTCCCGAACGGCAGCACCTTTACGCTGACCATTCCAGAAGGCCAGCAACACCTCGTGGTGGGCTTGCAGCAGACGCACGACATTGGGGCGTCGAGTTCGTTGACGGCTGTCGTGCAGCTCGTTGATGCGAATGGGATCGCCACTCATGCTTCTGACCATGAAGCAACGATCACGGTGGCGGACACCGGTGCTCTGCGTGACGGCACGGCGCCGACAATTGAATACAACAACGGTTACAGCACTCAGACGGTTTCATTGACGGCTGGTCCTCCCGAGTTCAATGGATCTGGTGGCTCGGGGTTCTTTACCCAGGAAGGGCCAATCAATTCCGTTGTGCAGGGCAGCGATGGGCCTGAGAACATTTGGGCTGACAATCCACAGGCGATCACGTTCTTCGCGCAGAATCAAAAAATCTTTGGCGGCGATGGCTCAGATAAGATCATCGGGGACTTCAATGACCAACTATACGGGGAAGATGGCGACGACGTCATCCTAGGCAGTTGGGGTTCTGATGTGGTGGACGGGGGCGCGGGGCGGGATGCTATTTTCGCGGACATGGACGCGTTCATCAGGCCATCGCCTGGGACCTTTGACGACTATCTCGATGGGGGAAGTGACGAGGATAGTCTCAGCGGGATGGCAGGCAACGACACGATCCTCGGCGGTACCGGGAATGATGAACTCTTTGGCGACGACCATGGAGTCTATACCGAACGGCCGGTGGGGAATGATTACTTGGATGGTGGAGACGGCCATGATCGGCTCTACGCTGGGCTTGGTGATGACACGCTGATCGGTGGAATCGGTAATGATCGATTGTTCGGCGACAATCGACCTGCCGGCGAAGATTCCTATGTTTGGACCGAACGCCCTTGGATCAACGAGACGTGGTTTCAGGGATTCGAATTCAGGGTCGTCGAGGGGGTCGGTATACCCATTTTCTCTGTAACTGGGGGTCGCGATTACCTGGAGGGCGGGGCAGGTGAGGACTTCCTCCAAGGCGATGGTGGCGATGACGTGCTACTCGGTGGGGCGGACAACGACGAGCTCCGGGGCGACGATCAACAAGTCGGGGTGATTCAGGAAGGGGACGATTGGCTGGAAGGTGAAGCAGGGAATGACCAGCTCGTGGGCGGCGGGGGCAAGGATGCGCTCTTCGGCGGGGAGGGCGACGACCTGCTTGTCGGCGACTATGCCAACAATCCAACACTCGGGTTCGACGACACCCTCGACGGTGGAGCCGGGGTGGACGAATTGCATGGGGGCGGGGGGAATGATCTGCTTGATGGCGGAAGCGGAAACGACCGCCTCTTTGGCCAGGAGGGGCACGACCGTCTCTACGGGGGCGCGGGAGACGATCATTTGCAAGGCGGCAACGGCGACGATGTGCTTGTCGGTGAAGCTGGCGTGGATGTCCTCGCCGGACAGGAGGGGGACGATCAATTGTTCGGCGAGGACGGAAATGACGAGCTGCAAGGCGGGGCAGGACAGGATCTACTTGTTGGCGGGCTGGGCAATGACCTGCTCCTCGGTGGGGACGCGAACGATACCTTGTTCGGTGATGAGGGAGACGATCAATTAAGCGGCGGTGCAGGGCTCGATCAATTGGTTGGAGGACTAGGAAACGACCTGCTCCTCGGCGACGGCGCGAACGATACCCTGTTCGGTGGAGAGGGGAACGATCAACTGCAAGGCGGTGACGGCAACGATACCCTGCTCGGCGAAGCCGGGATGGATGTGCTCTTTGGTGAAGCAGGGGACGACACCCTGTGGGGCGATGACGGCGATGATCAGCTTGCAGGAGAAGCCGGCAATGATGTGCTCATTGGCGGGACTGGCAATGATCTGCTCGTTGGTGGGGGAGCCCGGGATTTCTATCATGTCGGGATGGGAGAGGGCGCCGACGTGATTACGGATCACGCCGGGGAAGGCAATCGGGTCGTGTTCGATGCAGGGGTCAGGCCGGAGGACTTGCACATAGGACTTGCTCCCACCGCGCTGGTCATTCAACTTGGATTTGGGGGAGACCAAGTGGCCATTACTGGCTTTAGTGCCAACGACGCGCTGGCGCCATCTGCGATTACCGATTATCAATTTGCCGACGGGACAATCGTCACCCATGCCGACCTTGTCGCACGGGGGTTAGGCATTGATCCAACCTTGTTGGCCAATGCCACGGTGACAGGCCGTGTGATAGCCGGTGGGACCGGTGGTGATCCGCTCAATGGCACGAGCCTCAACGACCTCTTACACGGCGGCGCCGGGAACGATTCGTTGTCAGGGGGCTCAGGAGCTGACACCTTGATCGGTGGCACGGGCGACGATCAACTCGATGGCGGCAGCGGGAACGACACCTATGTGTACCGCGTAGGAGATGGTCTTGATGTCGTGGTCGATGCCGCCGTGGAGGGCGAGGGCAATGTGCTCTCGTTCGGACCGGGCATTGCCTCGACCGACCTACGGCTGATGGTGAATGGCTCGTCTGTTATCGTGGGGACAGGCGATCTGACGCAAGGTGTTCTGCTCGGGAATACGCGCCGGAACAGTATCACCGGCACGCACGATATCGATCGTTTCCAGACTGCGGATGGCACAGTGCTGAGCTATGCCGATCTGTTGGTGAAGGGTATCGATATTGTGGGCACGGCGGGCGAGGATCGTTTGCTTGGAACCAGCATCGGGGATCGGTACGTGGGCAAAGCCGGAAACGATCAATTGTTCGGCGGAGCGGGACACGATCAATATCGGTTCAACCTCGGTGACGGCATCGACACGATTGTCGATGCGGCATCGGTGGCTGAAGGAAGTGAGGTCATCTTTGGCGCAGACATTGCGTCGTCGATGCTGACGCTGAGCCTCGTGCAAGACTCCATCAACTCCCCGACGGGCCAGGACCTCGTCATCCGCATTGGCAGCGGTGGGGATCAACTGTGGCTCACCGGCCTCGATCGTGACAATGTTTCGGGACCGCGCGCCGTGGAGACCTTCCGGTTTACAGACGGCACCAGTCTCAGCTACGCCCAACTTTTGGAGCGTGGGATTGAGATCGGCGGCACGTCCGGAGGCGAGATCTTAACCGGGACGAACGTCAACGATCGGTTCGTCGGCGGGGCGGGCCATGACCGGTTGGAAGGCAAGAGTGGCGATGATCGGTATGTGTTCGGAAGAGGGTTAGGGCAGGACACTATTGTGGATCGAGCGGGCACGTTGGACACGATTGAATGGGCCGCCGATGTGTTGCCCAGCGAGGTGACGATCACTCGATCGGGCTACGATCTCGTGCTGACGATCACCGGCACAACGGATCGGGTGACTGTCTCGGAATTCTTTTTGGCGGATACCTTCCGGATCGAGGCGGTGCGATTTGCCGATGGGACGGTCTGGGATGCGGCTTTTCTGACCGAGGCGGTACAACACCGTATTACCGGCACAGCGGGTCCTGATGTGTTTGATGGGACTGCCGCCGACGATCTGCTCATGGGCTTCGCGGGTGACGACCAACTGACGGGGCTGGCAGGTGACGATTATCTTGATGGTGGGACGGGCATCGATGCGATGGTCGGCGGTCTCGGTGACGATGTCTATGTGGTGGATGCCATAGGCGATGAGGTCATGGAGAACCTGAACGAAGGCATTGATGCCGTGCACAGTTCCGTCTCGCATACCCTCGGGGAGAACGTTGAAAACCTGACCTTGACCGGTCTCGGCGCCATCAACGGAACGGGGAATGTACGGGACAACATCCTCACTGGCAACCGCGCTGCGAACATCCTTGCCGGCGGGGCCGGCCACGACACCTATGTGATCGGCATGGGCGATACGATAGTGGAACAGGCGAACGAAGGTCTCGACACCGTGCAGAGTGACCAGAGTTACGCCCTCGGCGCCCATGTCGAGAACCTTACACTCACCGGCGTGGCGGCCATCCAGGGGACCGGCAATGCACTAGACAATGTGCTGACCGGCAACGGGTCGATGAGTTTCTTGGCCGGTGGAGCCGGCAACGATACGTACGTGCTGAAGGGGCTGGAAATCGTGACCGAGTCGGCCGGGCAAGGGATCGATACGGTCATGACGGCGCAGAGCTATCAGCTGGGCTCCCACGTGGAGCATCTCACCCTGCTCGATTCGGATCGCTCGCTCATCGGAAATCAGTTGTCACCGGTGTCGATCGACGCTATCGGCAACGAGCTTGAGAATACGCTGACGGGCAATCGCGGTGTGAATCGGTTGGATGGTGGGGTGGGTGCCGATGTGATGCGTGGAAAGGCCGGGAACGACACCTACGTGGTTGACGATGCAGGGGACGTCGTTGTCGAAACGGCAGTGGCAGGCATCGATACGGTTGAAAGCGCGATCAGCTATACGTTGACCGATCACGTGGAGGATTTGTTGCTCACGGGGATGGGAGCCACGTCCGGGACCGGCAATCAACTCGACAATCGGATCGTCGGCAATAGTGCGGGCAACGTACTTGATGGAGCCGGAGGAAATGACCGCCTTGAAGGTGGAGCGGGAGGCGACACCTATCTGTTCGGTCGTGGGTCTGGGTGGGATCGGATTATTGATTCCGGTGCCGGAGATATCATTCAGTTGAAGGCGGGGATTACACCGAACGATCTTGCCGCTGCGCAGTACTTCCACTCCGGCATCTTTCAGCCGAACGGCTTGGTTCTCGGCATTCTCGGCTCGACCGATGCCCTCTATATACAGAGCTATTTTCACATGAGCGTGTCTCCTCTGATCAGGTTTGACGATGGAACCACGTGGGATCTCACGGCCGTTAATCAACGCATGGTGACCGGCCCGTCTTTCGTCAGTCCAGATTGGCGAAACGTGGCCACTGTTCGGGAATCGACCACCACGATTTTGGGAACTGTTGGAAACGACCTGCTGAGTGGTACCGCCGGTCCTGACGTCTTTTTCTCGTTCCTTGGTAGCGATACGTTGATTGGTGGAGCCGGTGATGATCGCTATTCGATCGATTTCGCCGGAGACGACGTCATTATCGAGGATCAGAATGGGGGTGTGGACATCGTCACGGGGGATATGCCTGAGGGATATGTTCTACCGGACAACATCGAGCAGGCCGAGTTTTTCGGTCGAGTGATGACCGGCAACTCTCTCGACAACGTGATCACGGCAGGACCAGCCTCCAATACATTGGATGGAGGTCATGGGAACGATGTGCTGATCGGTGGGTTCTTGCGTTCCACGCCGGTGAGTCGGGACGATTCCGGCAGCGATATTCTCATCGGTGGTGACGGTGATGATACGCTCATTCCGGTCGGCGGAGTCTACCATTCATCAGGCTTGATCGCCCCAATCGCGAATGCGGCGATCATCAAGGCCGATGATGTGTTAGTGGGTGGGCGGGGTGATGACACCTATATCCTCTATCATGCGGACGAAATGGTCATCGAACGGGTTGGCGAAGGGACCGACAGGGTTCGCAGTGCCGTGACCTATACGCTTCCGGGGAACGTCGAGAATCTGGAATTGGTGGATTCCGGCATTCCTGTCGCACCGAATGGAACGGGGAATGAATTGGACAACTTCATTCAGGGGAATAGCCTCGCAAATGTTTTGCAGGGTGAGGCAGGGAACGACACGCTGCAGGGTGGTCTTGACGATGATGTCCTGCGAGGCGGGATCGGCCATGATACGTATCTCTTCAATCTTGGCGACGGTATCGACACGATTGAGGATGCTGCCGTGGTCGGTGAAGGAAACCGGATTCAGTTCGGAGTGGGCATCAGCCGGAACGATCTCACGGTCACACATGATGCAGTCGCACGGACGCTGACTATTCACGTGGGTGCCAGTGGAGAGGACGGACTGGTGTTGAACAATTTCGATCTGAACGGTATGAACGGCACCCCCGGCGTTGAGACTCTGGCCTTTGCGGACGGCACCACGACGAGTCTTGCCGGTTTCTTCGGACCGACCGTCACAGAAGGGAATGATACGATCACGACCGGAGCGGGGGACGACGTGATCAACGCGCTTGGCGGCGACGACATCGTGGATGCCGGTGCCGGCAACGACATCATCGCCGGTGGAATCGGGAATGATACGCTCACCGGCGGCCCTGGCGACGACACCTATATCTATGATCTTGGTGACGGCATCGACACGATCACTGATGCGAGTGTGTCCGGAGAAGAGAATACCCTTCAATTCGGGCCGGGGATTAGTCCGAACGATTTAACTTTGGATGTGGGATCTTTTCTGATCCGAGTCGGCACGACCGGCGGCGCGCTTCACCTCTCCAGTTTCGATCCAGATGATGTGTTCGGGCCACGCACGATCGAAACCTTCCGATTCGCCGATGGGACAGCTCTGTCTTACGACCAGCTTGTCCAACGCGGGTTTGATCTGACCGGGACTGACGGCAACGATTCCATTGCCGGCACGAACGTCGTGGATCGGATCACGGCTCTCGCGGGGGATGATATCTTGGCCGGCGGTGGTGGCAACGATCAGATGATCGGCGGCGGCGGAAGCGATACCTACATCTTCAACATTGGCGACGGTGTTGACACCATCGACGATGTGGTGCTGCCCGGCGCAGGGAATCGAATTCAATTCGGGGCAGGAATCAGTCCGAGCGACTTGAGTTTTGTGCAAGATGAAGCTGCGCGAATCCTGACCATTCAAGTAGGGACCAGCGGGACCGATCGACTGGTGCTTGCCAATTTTGATCCTCGTCATGCGAACGGTTCCCTGGTTGTATCAGCGCTGGAGTTCGCCGATGGGAATGTGGTGCACCTGATTGACTTGTATCCTCCGAACCAAGCACCGATGGTTGCTGTTCCAGTGTTGGATCAGACCGCCGCCGAAGATTCATTCTTTACCTTTACGGTTCCCGCTACGACGTTCACCGATGCCGATGTGAGTCATGGAGATGCTCTCGCATATGGGGCATCTCTCGCTGACGGCAGCCCACTGCCGCCGTGGCTGAGCTTTGATCCGACCACCCGGACGTTCAGCGGTACGCCAAGCGCCGGCGATGCCGGGGTGCTGCAGATCACCATCACAGCCACCGACCAAGGTCATCTCAGCGCAACCGACCCCTTCATACTCTCCATCTCCGGCCCCCTGCCACACACACTCGTCGGCACCCCGGGGAACGATGTGCTGACCGGTGGTCGAGGCGACGATACCCTCAGTGGGCTGGCGGGAAACGATCTCTTGAATGGTGGGCAAGGGAACGACATGCTCGATGGAGGGACGGGAGTTGATACGATGCAGGGCGGAACGGGCAACGACACCTATACGGTTGATATACCTGGTGACGTCGTCACTGAGTTCGTCAATGAAGGTATCGACACCGTGCACAGCAGCATGACCTATACCCTTGGCGCCAATCTCGAGCATCTCATCTTGACCGGCACGGCGGCGATCAACGGGAACGGAAATGCCTTGAACAACGTGCTCCTGGGCAACAGTGCCAACAATACATTGAAGGGCGGAGCCGGTCATGATCGGCTCGATGGCGGTCTCGGGATCGATGTGATGATCGGTGGGGTAGGCGATGATACCTATGTCGTGGATCGAGCGGGCGATGTGGTGACTGAGCTAGCTGCACAAGGGAGCGATACGGTGGAAAGCAGCATCACCTACATTCTCGGACCGAACCTGGAACATCTGATCCTCACTGGCTCGGCTCATATTAACGGTACGGGGAACTCAGCCCATAACGTGTTGTTGGGCAACAGCGGCAACAATATTTTAGACGCCGGTTCCGGCGATGATGCGCTGGTCGGTGGGATGGGGTATGACGCCCTCTTTGGAGGGAGTGGTCACGACAGGCTCTTTGGTGGGGTGGGAGACGATAACCTCAACGCAGGGAGTGGAAACGATTTCCTGAACGGCGGAACCGGTCATGATCGGCTCGACGGTGGGTCGGGTGACGATCGATTGTTGGGCGGTGCCGGCAACGATCAGCTCATAGGCGGCAGCGGGGCCGATCAACTCATCGGTGGGCTCGGCAATGACACGTTGGTCGGCAATTCAGGGAACGACACCTACCAGTTCGCACGAGGGGATGGTCAGGACACCATTCAGGATGTCGATGCGTTCGCAGGCAACCAAGACCGTGCTCTCTTTGAGACGACCATCAATCCCCTTGATCTCGTCCTTAGCCGCCAGGCCAATGACCTCCGGCTTGCGATTCACGGCTCGGCAGATCAGGTCACGGTAAAAGATTGGTACCTCGGTAGAACGAATCACATTGAGACGATTCAAGCAGGCAATGGGGAGATCCTGCTCAGCACACAGGTCAATCAACTGATCCAGGCCATGGCAGCGTTCTCCCAGCAATCGGGTCTTACGTGGGATCAAGCCATCGATCAGCGGCCGCAGGATGTGCAGACGGTACTCGCCGCGAGCTGGCAGTAGATGGTGAACAATAGAGGGCGAGCGCAGTAGGCAGCCTAGTCACTCGGCGGTTCGAAGTGCCCGGAGGGGCGTTGTTGCCAGGGCACAGTCGCTTGACGCGATTGTTTGACCAGACTCCGCAGGCTCATCTCAGCGGCCCGCAGAAGTTTGGGGTCACCGGCCTGCATGAGCGTGGTCAAAAGGATATAGAGTGATCGATCGGCGTGAGATCCAGCCAAGATCCGATCGGTCACCGGATCAATCTGCGAGGTATCCGGCTCCTCATCCTCTGCTGAATCAGTGAAGAGCCATTTAAAGGATTGGGGGTTGTCGAACAGCCAAGAAGGCGGAATGCAAAACGCGGAGGCAAGCGCCTCAAGTGTACTAGTTGTGGGATCGGCCTGATCCGCTTCGATTTGTTCAAGGAGCGTCGTCGAAATTCCTGCCGCGTCCGATAACGACTCGATCGATTGGTTTCTGGAAAGTCTCCAGCCCTGGATAAATAGCCCTATCGACATGAGAGCATGATACACAATGATGGAGGGCGCTTCAATAAACTGTGTAAGTAAAACGACATTTATTTATTAAAATCAATGTGTTGCAGTCTATTCCAACAGCGAGTATGAATCGGTATAATACCGACACAAGTTTCATCGTGTTGAAGGAGGTGGGGGCGTATGTTAGGAACCGATATTCGTGGCATCATGGCTGAGGAAGAAGAGGTCCAGCGCCGACAAGAGGCACTCAAGTCGCTCATGACGATGCGGTCCAAGCAGCTTCGAGAGTCCTTGGATGATCGAATCAAGCGTGCCAGGAGCAGCGGAGATTGGACACAGTTGTCCAAGGCGGAATGCGCGACTTTGCATAAGCAGGAAAAGGCGCATCTGCAGTCTCAGCTTGAACAGTTACAGTTTGAGCAGACTCGGACTCGGGGAAAGCTGACAGCCTTGAAACGTGCCAAGGTGAGGGCGCAACGTATCCGCGCGGCTGAAGCGGCCTCTGAACGAAGGCGTCGTTGATCACCCACTCCAGCTGTTTTGATCGCATGTGTTTCAGTGCGATGAGTGGTCTCTAGGTGGCTGTCGTGCTGCAGCCACCGGTTCTCACTCGTGCAGGGGCCTCGCGGATCCGGCAACTGCTTCGCGATACGAAGGCCAGATCGAGAGAAGGTGCCTTCGTCCTTGAAGGAAGCAAGTCCTGTCGTGATCTGATTCACCAGTCTCCACAGGCCATTCTCAGTCTGATCGTCTCGCCGCGCTTTCTCTGTATGGAGACCGAGGCAGATCGATGGGCGCGTACGCAACTGCCTGCGTCCCAGTTCCTGTGTCCGGACGCCGTCTTTGATAGGCTGACTGATGTTGAGATGCCGCAAGGGATATTAGCCGTTGTCCGACAACCTCGGTGGGATGAAGCCCATGTGCTCAAACAATCGCGCGTACTTGGCTTGTACGGGGATCGACTGCAGGATCCAGCGAACGTGGGCGCGATTATTCGGACAGCTGCGGCGCTGAACTTGTCCGGAGTGTGGTTAAGCGCCGATTCCGCCGATCATTTTGGTCCCAAGGTGGTTCGTGCCACGGCCGGCACCATTATGAGTCTTCCAGTTTTTCACGCGTGGGATTGGCGGGCATTCTCCTCGTATGGTTGTGACATCTATTCGGCGGTCCTGGCTTCGGCTGATCGAGTCCCCATCAGGAAGATTCGAACAAGACCCAGCCGCCTCATGATTGCGGTCGGAAACGAGGGAGCAGGGTTGGCCCCGGACATCGTGAAGGCGTCTCGCCTGAGGTTTTCCATTCCACTGGCCGAGGGGGTGGAGTCATTGAATGTCGCGGCGACCGCGGCGATTTCGGCATTCTACTTCAGCGCATTGCGGCTCGACTCCGATGGCGGATCCAGGGGATCGCGCCGTTTAGCCTAGAGGATTGAAAATAAACTATGTGTGGTCTACTCTGAGGTGCAGTTCATGCGATTCAGGCTGGAGACGAGAATGCGTATAGGGCGTGTGTTGGTGTGTGTCATCGGTCTCGGATGTAGCGTGGCCACGGCCTCTGCCCAATCCGATGGGCAGCTGTATAGCCTCGACATGATCGTCAATCTGGCCTTGGCAAAAAACCCCGTAGTATCCTCCGCAGAAGGAGTGATCGAACAGCAGAAGGGGCAGCAGACGGCAGCTGGCGCCTATCCCAATCCAACCGTGACCGGTTCCGGAGGGCGCGGCTCACTTCGCGATGCAGGTCGGGCGGGCATCGGGCCGTTCCTTGATCGTGAATCGCTTACCGAATCGAACATGACGATCGGTCAACCGATCGAGTGGCCGGGCCTGCGTGCCGCTCGGCAACGAGTTGCCGATCTCGGGCTTGCAACCGCCAATGTGGGCATGTTGGAGACCCGATTGAATTTGGCGGCTCATGTCAAAGTCGCCTTCTATGATCTTCTATTGGCTCAGCAGGATGCCGATCTCGCGCGCCAGAATCTTGACACCGTGGAAGGCGTGGCCAGGATCGTGAGGGCGCGCGTCAAGTCGGGTGAAGCGCCTCAATTTGAGTCCATCAAGGCAGAGGTGGAAGTTCTGAAGGCTCGGCAGCAACTCGCGCGTGCGGATAATCTGGTTCGGATCAACCGCGTTGTCGTGGACACCTTGACTGGTGGTGCGCTCGGGCCGTCCTATCTCGTCTATGGCGAATTCAGAGGACTTCCTCGTGACCTGGAGATCGATGGACTCATGGCTCGCATGATGGAGCAGCACCCAACGATTCAGCGCCTGCTCAAGTCCGTCGAACAATCGGACTGGAAGATTGAATTTGAGCGGCAGGCACGGGTGCCGACTGTCACCGTCAACGGCAGTTATTGGCGCGAGATCGGGCGGGAAGCGTTTCAAGGGGGCCTCTCTATTCCTGTGCCGCTCTGGTACCGGCGTCAGGGAGAAATCGCCTCCTCGTTAGGGGTGAAACGCCGAGAAGAAGCGGAGCTGCTTCGGACACGCAATGAACTCGGGCGAGCCGTGTACCAACATTTTCAGGATGTGCGCACTACTGCGGAGCTGATCGAGGTGTTTGAGAAAGGGCTGCTGAAGCAGGCTCAGGAGGCACTGAGGCTGGCGCAGTTCAGTTTTCAACAGGGGGCGTCAAGCCTGCTGGAAGTTCTCGATGCGCAGCGTGTGCAGCGACAGATCTTACTGGACTATGCGCTGGCGCGGCGTGACCTCTCCGTCTCGCTGGCCCGGCTGGAGCAAGCCGTAGGGGTGGCGCTGTGAAGGCCCTATTCGGTTCACGACGAGCTTCATGGAGGTGTCTCAGCCGAGGTATGTCCGGTCTTCTGTTCGGTTTGATGGTGCTGGAATCAGGCTGCGATGGCACGCCGAGCGATGTGGTGGCGAGTAAGTCGCCCGTCGCAGTGTCAACGCCTGGCCGCATCACGCTGTCGGCGGAGGAGTCGTCGCGGGTAGGCCTGGTTGTCCAGCCGGTCGCGCGCAGTGATTTTCGAACGTATCGGGACTTCCCTGCAATCGTGCAACCCAATCAACGGAACATGGCGGAAATCACTGCGTTGGTTCGAGGGCGAGTGGTCGAGGTGTACGGCGAGCTAGGCCAGGAGGTCAAAGGAAATGCCCCGCTGGCGATCCTGTACAGCAGCGATCTGGGGCTTGCCCAATCGGCCTATCTCAAGGCGAAGGCCAAGCTTCACGTTGCGGAGCAGGCATTCAACCGTGCGCAATTCCTCCTCCAAGAGCAGGTAATCGGCGAGGCGGAATTGCAGCGCCGCCAGGCAGAGTTGCTGAGTAGCCAGGCCGAGGCCAATGAATCGCACGACCGGCTCAAGCTGCTTGGCATGAATGATGAAGAATTCAGGCGTCTCGAGAGCAGCCGGAAGATCCGTTCGGTCGTGCCGATCGTGGCTCCCTTTGCCGGCCGGATCATCGGACGCAAGCTGACACGAGGCGAGGTCGTCGAGACGACCGATAATCTATTCGTGATCGCTGATCTTTCGGAAGTCTGGGTGCAAGCGAATATTCCCGAAAAGGACATTTCCTTCGCCCATTCCATCCATGCATCCGGAGACAGGCAAGTTGAGGTGCGGATCAACGCTTATCCCAAGGAGGTCTTTCACGGGACGATCACCTATGTCGGTGATGTGCTCGATCCTGTGACACGTACCATGCAGCTCAGGATTGAGTTGCCGAATCAAGATGGGCGGTTCAAACCGGAAATGTTCGCCACGATTCGACTCTTTTCCGAAGCCCAGCCTGATCAATTGTCGGTGCCGGAGGCCGCGTTACAACGCGATCAAGGACGCACCTTCGTCTTCGTTCAACGCAGCCTGAACGAGTATGAGTTGCGGGAAGTGCACGTCGGTGAATCTAATGGGACCGTGACTGCCATCCTCGGCGGTCTGAACGAAGGCGAACCGGTCGTGACACATGGTGCCTTTGTCTTGAAGTCCGAGTTATTGAAGAAACCCGTCTGATGGTTTCCCGTCTTCTGGACATCTCCCTCCGCCAGCGGCTCCTTATCATTATCTGTTCGATCATGATCGGCGCCGGCGGGATCTATGCCTTTCGGACCATTCCGATCGACGCCTTTCCGGACGTGACCAGCGTGCTGGTCCAGGTCGTCACGAAGGCACCGGGGCTCTCTCCCGCCGAAGTCGAGCGCTTGGTGACCTATCCGATCGAGCTGCAGCTCACGGGTGTGCCGGCTCTCACGGAAATGCGTTCCCTCACGAAAGTCGGTCTCTCGCTCATCACCATCGTGTTCGATGACTCCATGGATGTGAACCTGGCCCGCCAACTGGTGCTCGAGCGATTGCTCGAAGTGGAGGAACAGCTTCCTCCAGGGGCTAAGCCGATGCTGGTGCCGAACAGTACGGGATTGGGAGAGGTGTTTCAGTATTACTTGGAGGCTCCTCACGGAGCTGCGGCTGATAGCGAAGCCGAACACCAAAGCCTGATTGTACAGCGGACGATTCAAGATTGGATCATTCGCCCCCTTCTAAAGAGCACGCCGGAGGTCATCGATATCAATTCAATGGGCGGGTACGTCAAACAGTATCAGGTGTTGGTCGAACCAGGCCTACTGCGGAAATATGGTCTGACGCTTCGTGAGGTGTTTGATGCGGTGGCGAGAAATAACGCCAACGCCGGCGGGAATATTCTGGAAAAACATGATGAAAAATACATTGTGCGGGGGATCGGCCTGATCCGTTCGCTTCAAGATATTGAGCGAATCGTCGTGAAGGAAACCGGTGGTACGCCGGTCTATGTCTCCGACGTGGCTCATGTGGTGATTAACCATGCGGTGCGGCATGGCGCCACGGTGCTGAACGGGGATCGCGAGGTGGTTAGCGGCATCGTGCTGATGTTGCGTGGAGGCAATGCCCGGGATGTCGTCGAGGGGATCAAGACCCGCATTGAGGACATCCATGCCAAGCATCTGCTGCCGGGCGGATTGCGCATCGTGCCGTTTTACGATCGTATCGAACTGATCACCGAAGCATTGAATACGGTCTACAAATCGTTGGCTGAAGGTGTGGTGCTCGTAGTCGTGGTGCTGTTTCTGTTTCTTGGGAATATTCGCAGTGCCCTGATCGTCGTCGGCACACTGGTGTTGGCGCCGCTGGCCACATTTATCGTCATGGGGCAAATCGGGCTGACCGCCAATCTGATGTCGCTGGGAGGGCTGGCGATCGCGATCGGCATGATCGTGGATGGGTCGGTCGTCGTCGTCGAAAACGTGTACCGCCATCTGTCGCACCATTCTGCTGCCGCAATACCGAGGCTTCAGCTGGTGACGCAAGCGGTAAAGGAAGTCGGACAACCGGTCGTATTCGGGATTCTGATCATTATCTTGGTGTTTCTCCCTCTCTTGTCCCTTCACGGGATGGAAGGGAAAATGTTCAAACCGCTTGCCTATACCATCATGATCGCGCTGTTGGTGTCCCTCGTCTTGTCGCTGACGCTGTCACCGGTGCTCTGTTCTCTGGCCTTGAGGCAAGGCAGTGAAGAAGATCCTTGGATCGTCCGATTGGCTAAGCGGCTCTATGCGCCTACCCTTCGATGGGCCCTCGGGCACCGAACCGCCGTGGTGGTGATGGCCGTAGGCGCGCTCATCGGCGCGCTTGCGTTGGTGCCCACATTAGGCTCAGAATTTATTCCTATTTTGAACGAGGGATCAGTCGCCCCTCAGACCATTCGGCTCCCCAGCGTTTCGCTTCCCGCCTCAATCGAGATCGAAAAGCGGATGCAGCAGGCGATCATGGAGTTTCCGGAAGTGGAGATGGTCGTTTCAAAAATCGGTCGTACGGAATTGGGGAACGATCCACAGGAGCCGAATGAGAGTGATCCGGTCGTACGGCTTCGTCCGCTGGATCAGTGGACCACAGCCAAGACGATGCCGGAGTTGATGCAGAAATTTCGGGAGCGGTTGGCGGGAGTCTCCGGAGCAACGTTCCTCATCAGCCAGCCGATCCAGCAACGGGTCGATGAATTGATCTCCGGCGTGCGCACGGAAGCCACCGTGAAGCTGTTCGGCGACGATCTGGAGATGCTGCGGAACAAAGCTCAGGAGATCGCCGAGGTGCTCGAAACCGTGCGAGGGGTCCGAGATATCAAAGTTGAACAAGTATTCGGCCAGCCCTATCTCACGATTGATATCGATCGCGGCAAGATTGCGCGGCATGGGATCAATGTCGCCGATGTGCGTGAGATCATCTCCACCGCTATCGGTGGAGAAGTCGCCACGCGTGTCTACGAAGGACAGCAGCGGTTCGATCTCGTCGTGCGGTTTCCAAAACAGTACCGAGACAGTGTCGAGACGATCAGCAATATCAAGGTGAGCGATCATGCGGGCGCACTGATTCCATTGGCGGATCTTGGCACCGTGCAGTTGGAAGAGGGACCCGGCCGGATCAGCCGCGATCAGCTGCAACGGTACGTATCGATCGGGTTCAATACGCTGGGACGAGACATCGGGGGTTTGGTTGCAGAAGCGCAACAGAAAATTTCCGAACGTGTCATGCTTCCGCCTGGTTACCGGGTGACCTGGGGCGGATCATTTGAAAACATGGAACGGGCCATGGCCAAGCTACAGGTCATCGTTCCGATCACAATCGGCCTGATTTTTTTCTTGCTGTATTCAACCTTCAACTCACTCCGTCAGGCAACCTTGATCATCTTGAATCTGCCCTTCGCATTGATCGGAGGGGTCGTGGCGCTGTGGCTTACCAAGGAATATCTCAGCGTGCCGGCGTCAGTCGGCTTCATCAATCTCTTCGGCGTGGCGGTGTTGAACGGGATTGTGCTGGTCTCCTATATGAATAAATTGCGAGAGGACGGCCATAGTTTGGAGGAAGCGGTGACCTCAGGCGCCCTGCTTCGGTTACGCCCCGTCTTGATGACGGCGTTGGTCGCACTCTTGGGGTTGGTTCCCCTGGCGTTTGCCGACGGGATCGGCTCGGAGGTGCAGCGTCCGTTGGCGATTGTCGTCATCGGCGGGCTCGTCAGTTCAACGCTTCTGACCTTGATCATGCTGCCGGTCCTCTATCAGTGGCTCGAAGGCCGCTCGACAGGGGGGGGCGCTCCAAGCGAATTACGAGGAGGATCAGTTCCTGCCGTCCATTCGGCAGCAGGTGACACTCCTCATGGCAATGGTGAGCTGATGCCGGCTCGCCGGCCTGACGGGATGCCATCGACGTGATGAGGATGGTGAGGCCAGAGAAAGGATGAGGTGAGGATGCCTACGCTTGCTGGTACCATATGCATGGGGCTGGTTGCGATTATTGTGGGAGCTCAGGTATCGATTGCCGCGCCGAAGGAGCCGGGATCAAAGAGCGCCAATGTTGCAAAAGGAGAACAGGTATTTGCTCGGCATTGTGCCGGTTGTCATGGCTCGGAGGGGAAGGGGGATGGCTATTTGCTGCTGGGGCCAGAGCCGGCCAACCTCACGAGACCGACCACGAAGAAAAGGTCCGACGCGATGCTGCTTCAGACCATTCACGAAGGAAAGCCGAACATGCCGTCATGGAAAGCTCGTTTGTCTGAAGAGGATAGTCGAAACGTGCTGGCGTATATCCGGACGTTGGCGAAGTAGAAAGCCCTAGCCGAAGCCGCTACGCGATCCACGTGTCAGTCTCCGGGTCATAGCCTGCCCGCCGCTCATGACAATGTCTTTTTAGCAGTGAAGTAGGTGAATACCACCGAAGTTGTTGACATCATCGGTGCAGCTGTGGAGGCTGTATTGTGATGGTGCCGAGGGACAGAATCGAACTATCGGCCCCAGCCTTTTCATGACAAGAAGAAAGATCCTGTCCCCGTAATCTCGTCGATCCATTCAGGGGCATAATGTGATCACAGCATGCACTCGTCAAAAAAGGACAACCCTGACAGAATAGTGAACCGGTGAGACTTACTGTTTCGTGCCGAGAAAGAGATAGCTAGTGGTCCGGGCACTGATGAGGGCCGCACTGTATAGCCGGTTGGTCGCGGCATCGTATAAGCCCACCCCCGTGACCGTCTCGGTTCCAGTGCCACAAGCGCCACCTTCCAATGTCATCGAGGTATGAAACACATTGCCCTTCGCACGTGGAGACAAGGTTCCAGCAACGGTGCAGCCATCTGATGCATGGCCGGAAAGAGTCCCGGCTGAATCCACGGTCACTGTGACCGTGTGGTTGTCGGCACGGATTCCTGAATAGGTCCCGGCCACCAGATTCAGATTCGGGGCCGACTTCGAGTTCTCATCATAGGTACTCGTAAAGCTTTCCGTGTCGCCAGTAACGTAGGCGATCGTCCCGTCAAAGCTCTTGTTCGGTACATAGTTGCCACGCATCGTTGCCGCGCGAATGCCAGCGCCTTCCAGATTAAAATCTCTAGTATTCGAGGAACCGAAGGAGCCGGAGTGGGAGGTGCCAGTGCCCTGAACCAGTCCAGCCAGGATGTGGGGATTGCCTCGTGCCGTATAGAACAGCCAATAGGAGCCGTCATCCAGGACCAGTCCAGCGACGGCGCGGCCTAGAGAAGTCGTGCCAGTCCAGCGACCTTCCGCCGAGGTCGCCGGGGGCTGGGGCAGAGAAGACACGTCGCTCTCGCCATACCCGCCGCCACAGGCGACGGGAGCGAACCCGCTATTGAAGCAGTTGGCCAGGCTGCCACAGGCTACGAGACCGCTCATGAAGCCGATGGGCAGAAGGTATCGAAGATTGTTCGTCCCGGTCGTGCGCATAGTTGTCACCCCAACAACGCACAGGCTGTACCCTGTGACACAGCATAACAAGAAAGCAATCACCCTCAAATGGGGGAACCCGAATGACTTGAAACCGGACCAGCCGACTGGTGACGTTGGCAGGCCCAGCTTGCCGGAGGCTCCATGGACCAGCCGATCCGGGGCCCGTTTGTAACGTCTGTGCATAGTCCAAACGGTTGAGATGGGATTTTGAACTATGTGGGGATAGAGGTCAGATCGCGGGGAGGATCGGCAACTGGCCTCAGACCTGGTCCGTTACTTGAGCGAGCGGTCGAGGGATGTTTCGAAGAGTGCTGCGCTACCCGTACCACATCTCGCGAGGAGAATAAATCAGACCTTCATTAGAACGCGAAGCCCAACCGAATTTAAGAAGTCTGTCCCGATGCTTTCTCTTTGGTGAGTCAGGACACAACACGGGCCTACCTCCCGCTAGCCAGATACTTTTGCCATGGCACGGAATATATCGTTTCGCTCTAGGAGCTCTTCGTAGGTCCCCGCATCTGCCACGCCTCCGGATTCCAGCAGATAAATCCTATCGGCATGGTGAACGGTCCCCAGGCGATGGGCGATCATGATAATCGTTTTCTCATGGAATATCGTTCGAATCGCGTCTGTCACCGTGTCTTCGGTGATGCCATCCAAGGCACTCGTCGCCTCGTCAAGAATCAACACATCTGGGTCGCTGTACAATGCCCGAGCGATTCCGATGCGTTGTCTCTGCCCACCGCTGAGCTTCACCCCACGCTCACCCACCATGGTTGCATACCCATCGGGCAACTCCCCCAGAACAAACTCATGCAGATTCGCGATTCTCGAGGCCTGCCACACGCGATCCATCTGCACTTGTTCAGGTAATACACCGAATGCGATATTCGCCGCGAGGCTGTCGTCGGCTAAATAGATCTGTTGTGGCACATACCCCAGTTGTTTCTGCCAAGCCGTCACATTCGCCGACGTGATGGGAATGCCATCCACCAACAAAGACCCCTGTTGAGGTTCAATTAGCCCCAGGATGATATCCACGATCGTGGTCTTCCCGGCCCCCGTGCTCCCGACCAATGCGATCGTCGAATTATGCGGTATCGAGAGATTGAAATAATCAAGAACCGGCGTACGCGCCGTGGCGTAGGTGAAGCCAATGTTCCGAAATTCAATTTCGTGCGCAAAGGGAACCCGGTCCTTGTTCACCGGCACCCACGGCTTGGCATCTCTGACCTGTGCGTTCACCAGCAGCTTCAGCTTTTCCTCAACTGCTTCCAAGGAGCTCAGGTTGAACCGGATCTGCGTGGCGCTGCTGAAAAGCTGCTGGAAGGCTGGCAGCAACCGGTAGGCCGTAAATGCATACAGGACCAGCAACGGAATCGCTTCGTTGAAATCCGTGCGGGTGGCAAGCAGATAGAGCACCACCACAATAATCGACCCAAACGCGATGCTTTCGATCGCGTATCGCGGAACCAGATTCACCGCGGCGCCGATCCACTGATTCTTGGCATACACCGCCGACCAGTTCGCGAACCGTTTCGGATAGGCCTCATCTTGCCCTAGGATCTTGAGCTCCTTGATCCCATTCAACATCTCTGTGGCAAGGCGAAATCGTTCTCGGTGCGCGTTTTTACTGGCCGCTCCCAGTCTGGACACCAGTTGACGAACCCCGAGAAACACGCCGGTGTAGACCGTTCCGATCACAATCCCGACGGAGATCGCCAGCCACGGATCAACCCACAGTACAAGCAGCAGGATACTCACGACGATGACCGATTTGGCAATCGCCTGTAGGGTAGGAGCGACGACGCCGTTCGTAACACGGACAACATCCTCCGTACAGTGCAACGCAAGGCTTGACGTATTCTGTTCTAAAAAATAGGCGTACGGTTGCCGCAAATAACTCGAGAGAATCCGCTGTGAAAGATTCTGACCCAGGTTGCTCGAAAACCACAAGATGGCAGCCGCGGTGGTGAGCGACACTGCGTTACTGAAGAGCATGATCCCCAGCGCCGCAACACCCAGGCCAATCAGAAAGCTATTGGTGGAATCAAATGCCATCACGGTAAAGATCTTGTGCAACCAGGGATTCGTATGAATCGCTTCCGGTTTTGCCACGACGGCCATAAACGGCAAGATCGATGTCACTCCCACGACATCGATTAAACCAGCAAGCACCATTCCCCCGAGCAGCAGAGACGCAAGACGCTGTTCACTGGCGTTCAGTAGTTTGCGAAGTCGTGTAATTGGTAGCCACATTAGTGAAGATTCACCTGACCGGACGGTCTTCTGCTGTCATTCTCTCCATAAGGCATCAATGAGAATGGGATACGAAATACACACATGGTACCCCCTCATTCCATGTAAAAGCTGCGAATCCAATTTCACTGAGGACATGTCACCTTGATCAAAGCGATGGCACTGGGACAATAACTTCGGTCATGTTGCTCGAGAAGGGCACATGGAACTGTCTGAGACAGTAAAATCTCCGCATAATCGAGTGTCGGATGAGTTCTCCGTGACGAAGCATCATTATGCAAATAAAACGTGTCGTCCGAACCTAGGATGTTACCCAGGCGATAGGATTCACTCCTGGTCATCGTCAGAGGCCACTCTGTGTACAACGCAGAAGCGCACGATATCCGCTGGCGCTATAATGAGGCGGTGCAATCCGACGTTATGTTCGTGAGTTGGAACCAAGTTCCTTCGACCAGAACAAGAACATACCGTGGCCGCCTCTTGTGGGTGAGCCGCCATCCGAATCGCGGAAGACGCCAAAATTATACGTGTAATTCAGTTCGATTTGTGACCTCCAGGGGGCCCCGGAAACAATGCCAACTCCCACGGTCGGCAGGGAGTCCAGCGACTGTTTGATTCGGCCCTCAGCTGTAAAACGTGGACGGTCAACGAACGCCCAGCCCGCTTCCACATAGGGATACAAAAAGAAGAGAGCTTCATATCGATATTGCACATTCGCGATCGCATAGTGCCTGGGAAAGAGCTCATTAAATGCCACGCCGTGGATCATCGGCAACGCAACCGCGTCCCATTCATAGCCCGTAGGGCGTCCGGGAAGACGGAACGCACTAAATCGGTCAAGATCCTTCCCAATCCCGGCGTGAAAGCTCGAAATCAGTCGATGTTTCCCACTGTTCACGAAAGGCAGTCCAGAGGCGGTCATTAAATATCCACTAAGTGCTAAATAGGTGCGCTCTTTCTTGAAGTCGGGTGTGTCGAAGGGAGGGCCTCCCCACGCAGACCACTTGGCGCGATGTCCATGGAGCACATCTCCTCCCAGCGTCACACCTTCGTGTGGCAATTCCATGAGATTGCGGGTCATGGCATCGATGCGGACCTTGAGGTGAATCCGACCTTCATAGGTGTCGCTGGGAACACCATATTGGGATGAGGTATGGCCGGTGCCCTTAAACCAGCGGAATCCCGGTTCGTAGGTCACAAAGAGATTGACGGCGCTATCTTGCCTGAACGGACGAATCGGGAGTCGGTATCCGACTCCGATTCCGCCGAACGCATAGCTCCACTCAAGTTCTGTCGCTTGAATGCGCTGCCCTTCCACGTTCTCCGAGCGTCCCAGTGGCGCGATAAAATTATCCAGCGTAAAGAGCAATGTCCAATTGGGATACGATCGAAGGCCGATAGAATATTTGAGGTCATTGACCACTCCTGAAAAGGTGCCACGAAATCGGCGATTGTCATCATCCCAATTTCTCCATACATACAGAGCCCCGAAGGGGAGTAATTCCAGTTGGGCAGGGCCGTCAGGAATCCACTGCAATCCGAAGCTCGCGGCTGTGACCGAACGGCGATCTCTTGAATCGACATAAATCTCCTCTCCAAAGAGTTTTGTGCGATATTCTCGCCCAGCAAGTGGCGTAGGTTCCTCCATCGGAGTGGGGTCTTGCAGCGAGGATTCAGCTTGAGTCATCCCTGGGACGAAGAAGGTCAGCGCGACCCAGAGGGCGGAATGCGAGAGAACACACGAGATATTAAGGGTAGGAACTCGTGAGCCATCGCGCCTCGTTGCATCCGTCTCCAGTTTGTCGACTGCATCCCTTCTGAACATCACACACACAGAGAAAAGCCGACCATTGCTTTCGTGGGCTATGTTCCACAGGGCTCACCCCACATCCGAATGGTTTCCTATGCCTTCAGGATCCCTTGCATCTGCAACTGCGACCACCAACCTTTACGCGGCTGCCAAATCATGCCCAGATGGTATTCGACGAGTGAATCGAAAATCTTGACTATTTCTCTTGACCAGGATGTGTCTGCATCATCTTAGTGAGAGTAGTACGTGATTGTGTGTCGACCTCAACCACGATTATGGACGTACGTCCTTGCCGTCCTTCGTCTTCATGAAGGATGGCGCCCCCCGTAAGGGAACACAATGATGCGGTACAGCTTAGGCACTATCGATCACGTTCTGAGAAGCATTGCAGGTACCGCACCGGATTTTCAGGCCGATGCGGTTGTTCAATGCCTCCGCTGTTAGGACAAGGTGATAGCGCTCGCCTCCACAGACCTCGCACGAATAACCAGGTTGCCCATCCACGTTCTGACCATGTCTTTGTTTACCCTGTTGAATTTTCAAGACGTTGGGAATGTCTTGCATAACCCCTCTCCTTTGGTTTGTTGCTAGGACTTATAATATCTAAATCCTTCGCCGGTAATCCTAGGATTAACCCCAGCTCACAGAGTGTAGCTCCTATTACCTGTGCGAGTACCGTGTTTAACGTGGCCGGCGAGAGAGGAGGGCACCCACACTATCGACTGTAGGCGGAATACCGCTTCACGGATAAGCGCACCGCTATCCATTCTCACGCTGGGGCCTTCCCCAGTGGCCGATGTTTTCGGGAATGTTTGACATGACAGAAGAGTCGATTGAGGAACCGCCCCTACGACATGAGGCTGAAGGCTCATCGACTCGGACTCAACTTCCGCCTCGACGGGGGACCAATCTTCAACCGTGGTCCACTCGACGGGTCAGCGCGTCTCCTTATAATTAGGCAGGACCCTGCGCAGCATGAAACGATTGTGGCGAAGCTCGGCTTCACCCGGAGTTATGGTTTCATAAACATGTACCTGTACAGCGCCGGTGGCGTATCCTTCGAGGCCGGAGATTTTATCGAACGGGGTAGGCCAAGCTTACCTCTACGACCAAAAAGATGCTCCAGAATTTGAACCGAGCCTCGCGGACTCTGGCTCCGAAGGTTCAGCACCCCGATGAGCCGATACCGCTGGTATTGTACGATGAGAGCTAGGCGGATGACGATCGTGTAGGGAGTCTAGACGGCTTTGGATGGGATCATATGGTTGAGCGTTCGGCACAAATGTTCGGGAAGGTCTCTTGATCTGTTGACTCTGACCTAGTCCCTCTTTTCCCACCACCGCCAAACACAACAGCCCGATGCCAATCCACACCAACTCGCGAAATCGCCGCAGTAGGGCAAAGGTGATTCCAGTGACATCGCTATACCCAAACATCTTCAACAAGAGTAGATGGCCGGCCTCCTGGGCCCCTAGACTGCCGGGAATAAAGAACGTGCCGCCTTTGATGAAGACCGCTAGGGCGCCTATCGAGATTGTCGACAGTAAACTTGCCGGACCGCCAAGAAAATAAATGATCGCATAAACTTCAAAGGCTTCAGCCATCCAGGCGAGAAAATACACGCCAGTTGAGGCAAAAACTACTTTATGATGGTGTCTGTAGAAGTTCAGAATGGTCTGGTCGATCGATCGAAGATCATCTTCCTGTGCTTCAAGGACTTGGATTTGGAAACCAAGTTTCTTAACCAGTGAAAGAATTGAGGTGAACAGCCCGCGCCTCTGAACAATTACGAATGCAGTTACCGAACATACCAACAACCCTGCACTTACCAGGGCAGCCGTGATCGTCTGCCCCGCCGAGCCCCCGGCACCCAAAATCCAGAATGCAAGGGTAATCCCAGCGAGGATATAGAACACTTCGGCGATCGTCATGGCCGTCTTGGCAATCACCACTGACGCGGCTCCCTCCTTCACTGGAACGTTGTACTGTTTGAGCAGATACGCCTTTAACGGTTCACCTCCTACATAGCCCGGTGTGGTCGTGTTTACGACTTCGCCAGCTGTGCGAATCGTAAGCAGCCGCCAGAACGGCACGGCTTGCCCAGATAGCCCTAGCACAAGTTTCCAGCCATAGGCTTCGATGGTATACACAACGAAAGAAGGAATTAGGATGATCAATAAGGCGATGGGATCAACCCGCGAAAGCGCATGATGGATATTACCTGGTCCGATGTGCCAAACAAGGAGACTGAAAAAGACAACCCCGATTGCAAGTAAAATATACTTCAACATGTTGCCAAGATCGCAACCGTCGTATTGTTCACTAGCTTTGTTTGCCTTATCCGGACCATAACCCTTTCTCTCTGTTTCGCTCTCGCGAGACTGGTGTAAGCGCCTAAAAATATTCCATAATCATCTCTGAATGATCGGGCATTATGTAGTGCTTGATCGCTTCTTCTCGGCGCCCATCATAATATGCAGAATGGGATGAATCATGGCAGCTTCTTTCCTTTAGGTGATACCAGGACTGATGTTGGAGGTAAAGTGGACCCCTCTGTCAAGACAGATGTCATCCGAGTTTAAGCTACGCCCATCGTTTCAATCGCCGCGGAGCAGCGCTGCCCTGTCCTTACGCCG
>LNDU01000011.1 GCA_001464735.1 Nitrospira sp. Ga0074138 | reverse complement strand
CATGAACAGCTCCAGGGGTACCAGGTGGGGAAGCAACTGTGGACGGGGCGCAGTATAGCAAAACGTTCAATCAACGACCCTATTATTCAACAGGCCCACCATAGCTGCGGATTGCGATGGCAGATCGGTTCGTGACAGCGCAGGCAGCTCGTGATGCGTGCATATGCATTAGGGGCTGATCGCATGGGTTCTACCATCTTATTTCAAGTGATGGTGTCTCGGCCGTGGCCGGTAGCCAAGGCTGTTTATTGATAGTCCTCGTTCAGTGCCTTCAAGAAAGCCGTGAGTGGAACGATGTCTTGGACTGTGAGGGCAATTCCTCCCAGCTCACGATCGCCGTTCCGCAGACCACCTGTACGTTGGAGATCCGAAACCTCACGGTAGAAATCCACAATCTGCTCAAGTGTGTCGAAATGACCGTTGTGCATGAAGGGCTCGGAATGTCCGAGGTCACGAAGGCCGGGTGTCTTGAATCGCCCAATGGCACGATCGAGCAGGGTTGCGTCCGGTAGTGGACAGGGCTGTTGATCGTCGCAGAGAATCGCACGGATCTTTGGCTGAGGTGCCCGCATGTCCGGATTGGCGAAAACGTTCCACAGGCCCAGGTCGGTCAATGTCGTGCCGGTAGCGGGAACAGCTCGGAATCGCTCGCTGGCCACTGGGTGTTGTTCGGTCGCTGGCAGGTCATCGGCGGTTCGTGCCGCGAGCGTGGGAATGGCCAAATTCATGAAGGCCCCAGCCCCATGACCAGGAATCTCATCATATTCCTTCTGTGTTGTTCCCGTATTATGGGCCTTGAAATCGGTGAAGTTCGGCGCGGCATGACAGGCGACACAGTTGCCGATTTTTCCGGCTGTGAGTTCGGCCGGTGAGGCAGCGAGTGCCGCCGGTTTCGTCAAGAACATCTTCAATCCAGCCAATTCCTGCGCCCCAAACGAGAATGGCTGGGTATGAAATTGGAACTGACCGTCTGTTCTGTTGGGGTTCGAGGTGACAAACTGAAGTGTCCCGGCCGACTCACGTGATTTCACGAGTTGCAGAAGACGTCTGCTGTAATCGATCGGAGATTCGTTGGCACTGGGCGCTTGCGGGAGTCCGTTGATCTCCATAAAGACATCGAAGGGGGAGCGGATCGGCGCTCCGCTGTCTTCGGTTTGAGAAAAGAGGAGGCCGTTGACGTAGGCGGTGACGACTTTGACGACGGCATCGAACACCTCCTGGTCGGTCGCGGAGCTGATCGTCTTGCGGAATTCCGGGATGAGCTGGAATTCCTCTGGTATGGAGGCATCCGTTCCTCCGAACAACACCCGCAATGGCGTTCCATCGAATTCCTCAGCTAGATCTCCTGTGCCGTTGTCGGACCTGACGATCCGGGCGATATGAGCGATGGCCTGAGTTCGTTCTCCAGGCAACCAGCCGAAGTTTCTACCTGTGAAGGTGGCCGCGATCAGTTCTTCCATAGAATTAAATTCGGCATCGAAATGGAATAAGACGCCGCCTGGTCGATCGAGCGCAGTATTGACGAGAGGGGGTGAATTGCGGACGGCAACAGTTTTGCCGTCCGCTCGGGCCGGGAGGGGGCTACGGCGCGCAAAATCAGCATAGGTCCGCATGCCGCCTCTCGGCGCATCCAGAACATCGTCGACCAAATGACAAGCCCGGCAATTCATGGAGAGACCCTTGAATGGTCCAGGGGTGATCGGCGCACCCAAGGTTTCGACCGTATCGACGACGTTGTCACCGATCGTTGGATCATTCACGTCACCGCCGGTATCCACGAACACTTTGAATGCCTGGGCGAATCGTGTTTCCAGAAACAGCCGTTCGCCGACGGCTTCTTCAGCCCCAGGCGTACCGGTGGCGGCGAGAGGCGGTGGAGTACTCTCATCTCCCGAGCAGGCGACGAGTCCAGTGAGGAATAGAAGCACAGAGGCGGAGACACGAGCGATCTTTGGTTGATGTGGAATCAAGGTCGGATTCATGACGTCGTCGTTCCTTTCAATAGAATCAGTTTGACCATTCTTGGCAGTACTCCCTTATCTAAGATCAACGGTCGTCCATCCTTATGTAGGGCAGGCACGGGCTCTCAGGAGGCGAAAGCCCGTGCCTGCCAAGTGGGAGAGGTGGGGCTCCCACTTCGATGCCTGCGTAGAGCCTACGCCGACTGCGCTACCGGTGAGGTGGGTCCCTCACAGCGATGGGTTCAGGCTCTCCCATGACGTCGGCCAGGAGACCGACGACCGAGGGGTCAAATTGAGTTCCTGACGCCACCTGGAGAATTCGAAGCGCAATGCGATCTCGGAGCGATCGATCGCCAACTGTGGGAACCTGAATGGCTTCAAATGCATCGGCGACTGCAAGAATTCTTGCTCCCAACGGGATGAACGTTCCCCTGAGTCCATAGGGATATCCCGATCCGTCCCATCGCTCGTGGTGATGGGCGATCATGACGGTGGCCTCACGAAGGAATAAAAAAGGTTCTAGCAACGTGGCTCCCAGCCGCGGGTGGTTTTGGATCGCCACATAGGAGTCTGGCTCAACCCATTCTCGTTTGGCTTGTAAGTAGGGTGGAAGCATGAGAACGCCGATATCGTGAAGCAGGGAGGCCAGCTTGAGCTGATGCAACTCCTTGTCCGTGAGAGATGCGGCCCGTCCGATGTGGAATGCGATCGCCGCTGTTTCTTGTCCATGACCGGCTTGCCACGGTAGAAGCCGGTCCAGTTCTTTCGCCACTTGCCGAACGAGAATACTCTCCAGATCGCGCCGTGAGGCGGAAGGCAGATGGAGACGATCGATCTTTGTGAGCATGCTCTGAATGGTCAAGACGGCCGGCTCGATCCGATCTGTACTGTCGACATGCATGACGCTGCCTCCTCAAAAACGAAGAGCCCAGAATCACTCGCGTGATCCTGGGCTCTGGGCGAATAGCCGCTGGCCGCTAGCTAGATGGTATACCGCCAACTGAGATGGTTAGGACCCTGGTGGGTGCTTCCCTCCCATTAAAGGCTGTCCCAGTATCCACATTTCATACAGTGGGACCACCATCATGACTAAGAAACTGATCGTCATAAGGGTATCTCCGGTCAACATTGAGATCACAAACATCGGAGACACGTAGCTAATCAGCCAGGGTGATACCAGATCGAGCATCACGCCACCGAAGCCCGCCCATGTGGTGACGGCCTTGAGGGTATGGCTTGCACTGGTCAAATACATCACGTGGATCAAAATCATGAAGACGACTGGCATCGTGAAGAGATGAAAGTGGGTAATTTCCGCCAGTTCGCGAAACGACATCGGTTCCCCGAACGTCGCGTCCGACCCACGATAATGCTCAGCGATGCCTTGCGGTGACAATCCCGTCATGCTATGTGCCCAAAAAAACGAAAATGTAAATCCAGCCAACATCAAGAGCAAAAATAATGTGTAGAGCAACCGAATATGGCGATCTGAATCACGGAGCCTGAATTTTTGATTAAAGTTTCGCATGCCTGGGACGCGGGGTCCGCTTTGACTAATTGCCAAATATCGACGGAAGAAACCCTTTGTCTTTCTTGGCGGCTAGCGTGTCGCTCCCGACCCCAGCAGGTTTCAAATAGAACTCATCAACCAAGACGAGCACTCGCTTCACGCCGGCGCTGATGGAACGGACGGACATCGTTGCGCCGGTGATGTTGATAATATCCTTATTGATACGGATTGGATCCAGGACCGACTTGCCTTCATATTGCACATTGAATCGTTTCCGGCCTACTTCGCTTCCTCTGGCTTCGCGAAACACCAACAGTTCGACGTCGGAGCAGACCCCTTTCGCATCGACCCCGACCATGTAGGTCATATGCTTATGCTTGCCGATAGTATTGTGGACCATGGCGTAGCCGTCGATCGTATCACCCGTTTCACCGATATAGACTTCGAAAGCTTGTTCCGGGAATTTCCATCCGATGCGTTGTTCGATCAGATCTTTCTTATCTTGGGTGAGCAGGATCACTTCCTTACGAACGCGTTGCGATTTCGGGAGAACGATCTTCACGGCCTCATCTTCTGACATGAAGACCTCAGCGTGATTCAACTCAGCTTCAGTGAGATAGCGCTTCAGATCGTTATCCCACACCTTTTCGGCATTAGCCGACAGGGGAAAGGTAAGACAGAGGGCCGTCCCAATCGCGAAGCATGTGGAAATTGCTCTTAGGTGGCTGAACATCCGTGTTCCTGCAACTTGGCATCGAGACGATCTTGTATGTCCCGCATGACTTCTACGGATGGATCAGTCGGAGCCCAGCCAAAGAGACGTGAGCCTCCTCGCATGACCCAGCTGTGTCGTTCTTCGATGAAAAAGACTTTTGTTCTGTCGTCCGCCCGTTTCACTCGGAGCGTGAGGCGAGATCGATCTTTGCTGTCTGGGATTTCCCGTCGAAACGCACCATACTTTCGGCCTGGCATCGGAACTTCGAGCCAGTGCGTAACGATCAATCCAGCCTCTTTATCGTTCGTATCGGCCGACCGATCCTTTACAGCATCGATGGCCGCATCCCAGGCTTGGTCATAGTTACAGGTGGTAGTCCGTTGGTGCATGCCACTGGTCATCGAGGCGCAGCCTCCCACACTTCCAATCAGAAGGAGCGGGAGGATGTGCAAGTTCATTTGCTGCAGAAACTTTGTCATGTCATGAGCTCCCCGCCGATCCGGCGGGGAGCCTCCCTAGCTATACAGTTAAAAGTAGGTCGCTGCCTGGAACAGAAATCCGTCCCCGTCCATTGGACTACTGGCGGTTCCTAAATCTCCTGCAGGGGTTAATCCCACTGCACCGTTCTGCGCGTTATGCTGCCAGTTGATTTTAAACACCATGTCTTCGACGGGTCTGAAATTCAGACCGACTGTCAACCGGTCGAGTTCTCGCCGATTGCCAAGGGTGTTGGCCCCACCCACCGTGCGATTGTCTGTGTCGGTATCGATTTGCTCCCAGCGCACCGTTGCTGTGAAGGTGGATGCATCAGAGAAGTGGCTGGGTGCCAGTCTCTTCAGGATTTCCGGCATGAAGTGATAGTTCCCCTGAACATAGTAGCCAAACATGCCTGCAGGGCCTATTGCGTTGCCGGCCACGCCGGTGGCGTTGTTGTTGCTGATTCTGGTCCAGGCAGCTTCGCCGATCAACTCGAATGGACCTCGTTGCAAGGTCCAATCCACCGCGAAGATGTCGATATTCCCTGAACCAACTGTAGCAGCTGAGGGCTTATATTGCCCATGGTATCCAGAGCCGGCGATCTCAATACCCAACATAGGACTAAAGGCCAGGCGACCAACGACGGCTTTACTGTCATCGCGATCTCGGGACACGCTTCCGCGTGCACCCCGGATGCCCAAATCCGTGATCGCACCAGCGGTTTGGGTCATGCCGTTGACCGCATAGAGTTCATAGTCGATTTTGGAGAGAGCCGATGGATAGAACGTGCCATAGATACCAGCGCCGGCTTCGAACCAGGTGCTCGGAATGATGAGTCTGGATACCATCGGCCGATCGACAAGGTCGTTCAAGGGTGAGTCGTGAAGCAAGTTAAATTTGCCGACCGGCATCAGAAGAATGCCGCCACGGAGATTGATTCTCTCATCGATCAGATAGTCGAGTTGAGCGAATTCGACCTGTATCGTACCATCCCCCTGCGGTGAGTTGGTCCCCCCACGTTCGATTTCAATTTCCGTCGCGAATTTTATGCGATCGGTGATATCGGCAAAAATGAAGGGCACCAATCGCTGCTGGCCGAAGCTATTGCGGCTGGGATTGTCCAAATTTTGGCGAGAGAGGATGTTGTACATCACGTCTGCATAACCGCCGAGCGTGGCTTTGGGCATGCTTAAAAACGGTTTAGCGTAGATCAGTTTTCCCGATCCTGTAGATCCGAAACCGAGAGAGGTTTTTTCCTCGCCAGGGCGTCCGACCCTAATATCGGTCATAGGCCCGGTCGGCACTGGGTATTGCTTAGGCTGCGAACCTTCCGCAGGAACCCCTTGAGATTCACGTTCCTGTGCTTTTTGTAACGCTTCTTCGAGTCTTTTCACTCGTTCCTCTAGGCTTTCTTCTGCGAAGACCGGAGTGACCGACAGCGCAAGAATTGAAAGAGCCCCGAGGAGTAACCGCATCTTCATCGGTATCCTCCCTGATTAAGTAATGGTTGTAGACTGACTCGGGACTCGATGGTCTCTGGTCTTCGGGTAAATGGGAAACAGGACGATTACATGACCGTCGTTCCTCCTCTTGGAACCAGATTATCAGATTGCCGTTCCCCAGCCTTCGATTGAAGAAAAGGGGATCACGACAATACGCTTGCACCGCTTGCACTTCAGTTCCAAGCCTTGCCCGCACACCTTGGCAATCAGCTGGCCGCATTCACAGCGTGTTTCATGAGTCGGATCGTATTCGAGCGATGGTGCCTTGATAGTAGCCATGATGTGCGATGATCAATCGATAGATTGAAATTGAGAACGATTATTAATATCCTGATCAATGTTCCACTGTCAAGAGGGTAGTTTTCGCGGAGTGGTCTGCCATTCCAATGCGGCTTGCCATATAATTTCCCCATGAAGAAGCTCTGGGTATTCGCGCGGAGGCTACTGGGAGCGTTGGTTCTGTGTCTGTCAGGCTGTGTGACCGAATTGCCGTCTTTAGCCGATCCGACCCAGGTCGCAGGCAGTCTGGTCGTGGGGCGAGTCTTGACGGTCCTAACTGGTGAAACGTCTCGACGCTATCCACCGGAAGTGCGTTTCTTCGAATTGGAGGACCGGGCGTCCCAAAAGCGCTTCCAGGTGGAGATTAAGTCTCCCGACCAATATTTTGCCGTTGATTTACCGCCAGGGGACTATCGGGTCAATCGAGTGCAGATCAACGAAGGACCGTTCATGTCAATGGCCGGTTTGTCCATGGTATTTTCCGTTGATGCCAGTGCCATCACGTATGTGGGGACCTGGCGATTCGGAGTCGATTCGCCGCGCTACGGACGGAACGTCGTGGCTTCAATGATTGCAGATCAAGAAGAAACAGCCAGAGTCCGCGACTTTCTCAATGACCAGTATCCGAGCTTTCAGGAGAACTCCATGGTCGAACACCTCCCTCAGCCATCACACGTGGAAGCACGTCTCTACGAAGTGATGCCGTACCCTCGGTATCCCAGGTATTTTCGCAGGCATTGGTGGTAGGAATGAGGTCATCATGAAGATACCTCCAATCTGTACCATTCCTATCACGATGCTCTGTTTCACCATGATCTTGGTGGTTGGTTGTGTGGCCGTACCTCCTGCATCTCAGTCTATCGTCTCGAAACGTACACAGATGCATATGGGGACCCTCGTTACGGTCACGGCTGTGGCCTCCGACAAAAGCATGGGCGATCAGGCTATGCAGGCTGCATTCGATGAGATCAAGCGACTCGAACGGTTACTGAGCACCTGGCGCCCAGACAGCGAGCTGTCACATGTCAATGCAGCAGCAGGGCGTCAGCCTGTGCAGGTGAGCCGAGAAACATTGGACTTGGTGGTCCGATCGTTGGAAATGGCGCAGCTCACCCATGGTGGGTTCAATATCGCTCTTGGCCCTGCCATTGATGCATGGAGTGTGATCGACCGACAGCGCATCCCCGATGAGAGGGAATTGCAACAATTGAAACCGCTCGTCGATTGGACAAGCATTCAAGTCAACAAAGAGGCGCGGACTATTTATCTGCCGCATGAGGGAATGCGCATCGATGTTGGTGGCGTTGGCAAAGGCTATGCGGCGGATCGGGCGGTGGGGGAGATGAAGCGGGCGGGAGCGAGAGGGGGCGTCGTCGCCTTATCGGGAGATATCAAGACATTCGGTGTCCTGCCAGATCGATACAGGTTTCCCGTCGGTATCAGGCACCCACGTGAGGAAGGGGCATTGATTGCCATGATCGACCTGAACGATGAAGCGATTTCAACGGCGGGTGATTACGAACGGTTTTTTGAACGAGATGGCGTCCGGTATCATCACATCTTGGATCCCCAAACATTGCAGCCGGCACGAGCTTGTCAGAGTGTCACGGTGATTGCCAAAGAAGGTACGATGGCTGACGGATTGGATACTGGGATTTTCGTGTTAGGGCCAGAACAGGGGATGGCGTTAGTGGAGAGCTTGCCGGGGGTTGAAGCGATCATCATCGACCAGGAGGGCAAGATCACTGTCTCGTCCGGACTCCATGGTCGGCTGCACGAGCCATGAGGTGCCGAGGAGGACTACCGCGCCATCTTGAGATCGTAACTAATCGAAAACTTTACTGGCATTTGCTGCCGTTCCAGTGGGCGAGAGAGCTTGATCGGAGGGCCGCTTCTCACATCCTCCAAGGCAACTTGATCAAGCGCAGGATTGCCTGAGCTCTTCGCGACACGCACATCGCTCAAGAGTCCGTCTTCATGCAGCATCGCAGTCAGCGTCACTTTCCCCTGAATACCCTCCGTTCGTAGCGTTGCCGGGTATCGTTTGTTGAGATCTTCGATCCACCGTGCCATGAGCTCCGCCAGCCATCCGTAGTCGGCTTTGGTGGGCGTGGGTTGGTTGGGAGGTGCCGAAGACACAATCATAGTAGACGGAGAGTCGACCGGAGAATCCTTGGCCACCTGAGATTCAGGTAGAACGGTCGAACGCTCCTGTGCAGACATGACGAGGTCAGCGGGTGGACCCGATAGGTCCTGCCGAGCAACTTGAGGTGATGGGACAGAAGGTACCGAATCAGGGGGAGCCTGCTCCTGATGGAGTTCTGGACTGATTTCAGCGATAGGTACTGGCATAGGTGGTGTTACCGGTCTCGTTCTTTCTTGAACCTGCTTCCCCGCTGGGGAAGCAGGTTGCTGAACTGCCGGGCTTGGAGGCGCCATTGCCCCAGACCTCGACGTGACTCCTGGTAAGGATGAGTGCGGAGCAACCATAGCCACATCCCACTGGAACGGGTCAGCCTGCGGCGCCAATTGCATGCGCTGGACAAAGGAGATCGCTGCCACGGCTAGGCCTCCGTGTAGTAGGCAGGATACCAGCCAACTAGCCGCCAGAGGGCCAGTCTGACCGCGTGAACGCGTCATGGATTTCCCTATCACAGGCGGATGACCTCCAGACTGACTTGCTGAAATCCTAAGCCACGAATCTCGTCGACGAGGGCCACGAATTTCTCGAGCAGCGTGACTTTGTCGGCTCGCACGACCACCGCTGATTCACGCGGCTGCGCGCTGAGAACAGAGGGAAGGCCTCCATCGGGGACCGGAGAGTCATTTAAGAATAGACTTCCATCAGCCGTCAAGGAAATCACGATGGGAACATCCTTCCGATCGCTCACCTCCTTGGCCTTGGCCAGGTTGACGGGAATTTGTCCCGTGCTGATGAAGGTGGCGGTCGTCAAGACAATGACGAGCAAGACCAACATCACGTCCACGAGCGGGATCACGTTGATCTGATCAATGTTCCGTTCCATGTTGTGTCCTATACTCGGTCAGGATCTCACTCACACGACGACGCAGCAGGTTATTCATCACGACACAGGGGATAGCGACCAGAAGACCGATGGCGGTCGCTTTCAATGCCAAGCTCAAGCCGATCATGATGGTGCTCACGGCCATCGTCCCCGACGTTCCCATCGCATGGAATGTCAACATTATACCAAGGACGGTTCCCAGGAGGCCGATATATGGGGCGTTAGCAGCCACCGTACCAATAATCACGAGGCGTTTAGTCAGAGTGATTTCCAGCATTTGCATGTTTGAAAACTGAGAGAGATTGATGCGTCGGTAAAAGAGCCAGCGCTCGATGGCGATAGCCACGGACCACACGCTCAGGGCCAGTAACAGGCCGATAACTCCATAATCAATGATGTCTTTCAACGCGTCCATCGAGGCTCCTTGCATGGGAGACGTGGGTTGAGTCCGGTGGGTTGGAAGCCAGAGTCTCGATCCATCCCTGCCAGATCGCTGAGCAGTTGTCAATTTGCACATACATGAGGCGGTCTCTATTCCTCTAGGAGTGAGGAGATGGTTCGGCAGGAAAGAGAACCGTGTGCGTGGCAGAGACACGGAGTTCGACGGCGGTACCTTCCTGGTAGACGCAGGTTGAGCTTTCACTGCTGTGGATGATCTGCCCGGATGGGAGTTGGATCGTGTAGAGATTTTCAGACCCTCTGAACTGGCGGGCCACAACCCGAGGTTCGGCTGATTTATTTGGCATGAGCTGGATGTCGTCCGGGCGGATCATGACAACGACCGTCCTTCCCTCAGGACTGTTGAGCGTATCAGGGAACTCTCCCAGTTCGGTATGCACTATGCCTTGTCGAATCTGTCCGGTGACAAAGTCGGCTTGGCCCACAAAATCGGCCACGAACCGCGTGGCGGGGAGATGATAAATCAACTCCGGGGAATCCATCTGCTCGAGCACTCCCTGATTCAGGACGGCGATGCGGTCGGCCATGGCGAAGGCTTCGTCATGATCATGTGTCACTAAAATGGTTGTTGTTTTCATCCGGCGTAACAAGGCGTGGACTTCCTGCCGCATACGGCCCGCCATATCGGGGTCAAGGTTGCTGAACGGCTCATCGAGGAGGAGCAAGACGGGATTTTGCACCAGCGCTCGGGAGAGCGCCACTCGTTGCTGCTGCCCTCCCGACAACTCATGCGGGTAGCGTCGGTCGAGCCCTTCGAGGCCGGTCAGCCGCAGCATTTCTTGAACCCGACATGTCCGTTCTGCCCGTGACAGATGATGGAGCCCGAAGGCAATGTTATCGGCGACGCGCAGGTGTGGAAAGAGGGCATACTCCTGAAAGACCATGCCGACACGGCGGTCCTCCGTCGGAATCGTTTCCAAGGACGAGGAGACCAACCGACCCGATAAAAAGATTTGTCCGGACCGAACTGGTTCAAAGCCGGCGATGGCTCGTAGCACGGTTGTCTTGCCACAGCCGGACGGTCCAAGCAAACAGAGGATTTCGCCTTCTCGTGCAGAAAATGAAATATCGCGGATTGCCGGCCTGCAGGGATCATAGGCACAGGACACAGAACGGAGTTCCAAGATGGAAGGGGCCGGCGTGGAGAGGTGGAGGTGATCTTCATGCCGGTCGGTATCCACCTGTGTGATGTGGGAGGGTGCGGTCATAGTGATCTTACGCGGCCCGCCAATCACGGGATAGCAACAAGACGAGCGCCGGTAGGCCGACGAGCACGATCAATAAGGCGGATGGGGCCGCGAGTTGGTAATACTCTTCACTTGCTTCCAGCCAGACACGGATGGCCAAGGTGTCAAACCCCACCGGTCGCAACAACAACGTTGCAGGGAGCTCCTTCATCGTCTGCAAAAAGATCAAGACCCATGCCACGATAACTCCGTTGCGAATGAGGGGCAGCGTCACGCGACGCCAGGTTTCCCGAACGGTCAGACCCAGGGTACGGGCGACTTCTTCGAGATTCGGCGTAATTTGTTGAATGGACGGTTCGAGCGACTGGAGCCCAGCTGGGAGATAATGCAGGACATAGGCGACGATCAATACGAAGACCGTACCATAAAAGAACGGCAGGACGTTCAGAAAGAGGACTAATACCGCGAGTGCGGCGACCGGTCCTGGCAGGACATAGCCGGCGTAAGCGGCTTGCAGACAACCAGTATTGAGCCAGGTTGGTTTTCGGCTGGCGAGGTAGGCGAGAGGTAGCCCAACCAATACGCCGGCCGTGGCGGCTAGGGTCGACAGCAGGGCGCTGTTCCAGACGAAGCCGAAGAAGCGGGCATCGAGAATCGCTTGGGCTTCAGGGGATAGACTCCATGTTACCAGGAGAGAAACGGGGATTCCGAAGGCCAAGCCGATCACGGTGCTCAGGCATGTCGTCAGCGCTGCCGTGTGCCACCATCCGCACTGGATGCGTTGAGGCGCTCGAAAGCGCCCGCTGGTCTGGTAAAACCGGCTCTTTCGGCGAGACCATCGTTCGGTCAACAAGAATAGAAGTGCCAGGATGACTAATAGGATGCTCAGGATACTTGCGGCCTGGTTGTCAGACCGTCCGGTCATTTGCTGAAAGACGGCGTAGGTCAAGGTTTGATAACGCAGCAGAGAGACGGCACCGAAGTCGGAAACGACGTACAGGATGACAAGGGCGACGCCGGCGACGATGGACGGGCGTAGCAACGGAAGGGTGACGAACAGCATTCTTCGAAGCGGTGATGCGCCACATGTGCGGGCGACTTCTTCAAACGAGACGTTAAAGCTGAGGAGCGCACTGCGTGTGAGCAAGTAGACGAAGGGGAACGTGTCGAGCGCCATCACAAAGGTAACGCCCCAGAAGCTTTGGGGTGAGATGATCCTGGCGTGAGGTCCGGCGATCATCTGCCAGAGCTGTTCTACCGGACCGCCGAATCCCAAGAGATAGTTGTACTCATAGGCCAGGACGTAGGTCGGCATGGCGAGCGGTAGCACAAGCCCGACTTCCCACAGTCGGCGACCGGGAAACTCAAATCGTGTGACCATCCAGGCGGTCGAGACGCCGAGCCCGAGCGTCAGCAATGCCACGGCGCCCGCCAAGGAAATCGTATTCCACAACAGTTCCGGGACTCGAGTGGTCCAGAGCCGATGCCACACCGAGAGATCGGCCGACAAGGCGAGGGCGGTGACATAGCCGAGAGGCAACAGGATCAACGCCGCGCTGGCAAGGGCGGCGAGTTGGAGCGGTGAAACAGCTGATCGGTGTAGAGTAATCACGGGGCGCTCGCAGTGTTACCGCATTCCGACTTGTTCGATGAGCAGTAA
>LNDU01000010.1 GCA_001464735.1 Nitrospira sp. Ga0074138 | reverse complement strand
GCAATCGTGTCCGCCAGTTCCAGCTGCAGCATGCCGCTGTATTCGGCGCGCTGCGGATCGAAGCCCAGGAAGCCGCCGCCGGTCACCCCCGCTGTCGCGATCGCCAGGCCCAGGCCCGTCGGAGGTTGGAAGCGTGGGGAGAGCCCGAAGAGACCCAGGTTCCCTTCACGGAACGAGAGGTTGACCGTCATGCCGATCCGTTCGACGGTGGCGGTGACGGGGCCGAGCGTCAGGCGCCCGCTCACACTGGTTTCCGTGTCGATGCCCTCTTCACGAACGTCGATCCCGATGTGAATGCCGTCAAGCCGTAAGGGGCCGATGGCTTGTTGCAGCGGGAGCTGGACGTGTAATCCGCCGCTCCCGGAAAAGGAAATGCCCTCTGTGCTGCTCCAGCGGAAGATGAGGTCGAACGGAGCCTCGACACGTTCACCCGCCACGGTACCTTGAATGAAGCCGTCGGCGTCCGCGAGCGAGAGGTCGAACCGGAGCCCTAAGAGCGCCAGTTCCAAGAAGGTCTCGGTGCGGGTCGCCGAGGAGGCGTCGAGGCCGCCAGCGATGGAAAACTGCTGATACCGCAGGGCCGATCCGCCGGGTAACCGCACCAACGGCTTGAGCTCGCCGGCCGGTTGGCCGTGTCGCAGCCCAAACGACAGCCGACCGTTGACGGCGTCACTGAGTCCGGCTCCTTTGCGAAGGGTGAGGTCTTGGTCTGGCCTGAGGATCACCGCCAGCCGCTTGAGCACTTCCACGTTGCCGGACCATTCGAGGCGCGTGTCTTCTAAACGAGGGAAGGGGACCGTGCCCTCCGCGCGCCCTTGAATGATGGGGGCGAGGCCCAGTCCGGCATCACTCGCGCCCGCCGATGTGGGAGCGGCGCCGAACAGTGAGAGGCCCAGTCGCACCCCGAATGCGGAGCCACGTTCTTCGTGCAGGAACGTGATGAGTTGCGGCGGTGGATTGAGACTCGCTGTCACTTGTCCTACCCAGGCCTCCTGCGCCTGCGGACTCAGGGGTTGGATACGACTCCGTAGCCCCAGCGTTTGCAGAAGCTGGCTCAGCCTGGTGAGGAAGGTCATCGATTGGAAGTCGGGCGTGTGCCAGCCGTAGGCCTCGGTAAAGAGCTGATCCGGGCTCGTGACCGCCACCTTGAAGAGGTGATAGTTCACCGTGGCGCGCACATGTTCCACCTGAAATTTCGTCGGGTCGGCGGCGTGGTAGGGATAGTCGATGATGTTCAGCAGATGGAGGACGGCGTAACTGAGCGGCGAGGCCTGGGCCAGGAAATTCGCGGCGAGAAAATCGAAGAGGCGTCTCGGGAGTTCCTTGTGAATCTGCGTGCGGTCCACATAGTCGCCGAAGGAGGCCAGTTTGGCGGGGAGTGTCTGAGCCAAGTCGTGTATCTGCCGCGTGAGGGCTTCGATCGCGAGCGCGAGGTCGGCGATGCGGCCCGCCATGGCCAGGTCGTCGTCCCATTCGGCATCGGATGCGCCGAGGACCGCGTCGAGCTTCGTGAAGAAATCGCTCAGATTGAGTGCGGCTAGACCGATGTCGTCGAGGCCGGGCGGAAGGTCCCAGCCCAGCAGTTTCAGAAACGCGCGCGCTTCCTCCACATCGCCCTGGACGATGTCGAGGTGCGACAGCAGCCGCCCGATCCCGGCGGTGGCGTTCTGAACTAGATGATCGGCCACGGGAGCAGATTCTTCTTGTCGTCGACCTTGCAGGTTTTGAAATCGAACTTCTGCGCCTTGTTGCGCAGGGTGGACGTGCGGATCTTGAGCGCGGCCAGGTATTCTTTCGCGTCGGTTTCCGGCTTCCAAGGCAACAGGTGCGGCGCATGGTCGGCCGGCGGCGCCAGGTCGTTCTTGATGGCATCTACATGGTGTGTGGCGGCATGTTCCCACTCGGCAACCCACGTCATGGAAGTCGGGTCGGCGGGCAAGGTCTTGAGGTGCTCCGGCAGCGAAGCAAGCCCCAGGTGTTCCTGCCACAGTTCATGGCGCAGGGCCCTGACGACCCCGTTTTCGGGCAGACCGGCAATACCGCTGTACATGACCAGGTTGAGTTCCACGCTTCGCGACGGCTGACGCGATCGGCCGGGGAGGGCGTGCCGGGCGGTGCGTGTGAACACATCGGCGATGAGTTGGGGAATGTCGGCCACGTCGCCCAGCGTTTCCCGGATGGCCTCCAGCGTTTCCTTGAAGTCGAAGATCAGTTTGTAGGCGACGAAGAGCAGGACGAGCAACGTCTTGAGGTCGAACAGGATCTGCTTGAAGACGAAGAAAAAAAGATACCAGAACAGTTCCCAGAGGAATTTCCCCGGATCATTAGTGAGCTTTGCCTTTTCGATCGCGCGGTCGAGGATGGAGCCGGTGATGATCAGGCCGATCTCGTGGTAGTTCATCGAGGTGCCGTCGAGGTTCGCGCTGCCGGCCGTGGCCCACACGTCGTCGATAATGGCGACCTTGCTGTGGACATACACCGGCATCACGTCGTAGCGCCGAGGATTTCCCGCGCCGCCGCTGCCTCCTTTCTCCGATCGGCTCCAGAGGGTGTAGGCGCCCAGGTGATGCCCGCCTGCTTTGGCGGCGCTGCGGAGTTGGTTGACGTTGTCGATCTGGCGATCTGGATAGCCGGGCAGGTCGGGGCGCAGGTTCAGGACCAGAATGATCTGCAACCGGGGTTTTGTCGTATCTTTCATCCTCGCGATGAGCGCATCGACGATCTCTGGAGAGGTGAAGTACTGGTTCTCGATGTAGATGTACCGCTGAGCATTGGCGATGGCGCGTTCGTAGGCTTCGAGGATGCCGGTTTCACCGTAGGGCAGGTCTTCATCGCTCGGGTTGACGCGCTTGATCGAGCCGCCCGGCAGCGTGCGCAGGACCTGCACCGAAGCCACGTCGCCGTCGGATGTGACCGGCAGGTCGGGAAAGGTCTTCGGCGGGGGGATGAGCATGGGTTTGCCGGTGGCATTCCAGATGCTCGCGAACGTCTTCTCGATGTGCGACACCGCCGGTCCCTTGAGGTCGATGTTGACGTCGTGCATCAGCGAGCCCTTGTGGCGCGCGTCGCGGATGGCATGGCTGTTGTCGCTGAAGTAATACTGCTTGAGCGGGGACCCCATGAGGATGGCGTGGTCCCCATCCACCACGATGGCCTTGGCATGCAGCAGGGCGAAGCCTTTATTGAAGGCGTTGGTGCTCACGCCCGGCGTCTGTTTGAAAAACTCCGTCACTTCGGTCACCGTGTCTTCCGCGGAGAGCGGCAGGTTGGTGACCAGTATGTTGACCGGCTTTCCCGCCTTATTCTTGAGTACTTCTTCAAGGGTGGTCTCCGCCGCCTGCTTACAACCGGTGGCCGGAGGATTGAGCGGGTCGAAGCTGCTTTTGAATTTGGACAGGAAGCCGTTGTCGACGTCGAAAAATAGCGTCATCAGGTTGATGGATTCAGTGGCGCCCTCGGCGGCATCCGTCACTGTGGGAAACATCGTGGCTCCGTCGATCAAGTGGGTGATGCGGTTGTGGTGATAAAGCGCGACCGGATTTCCGACGGCAGGATTCAAGGTGGTGTGAGTGACGAGCCAGCCCTCGATATTGTTGCGGTGGATAGTGATGGTACCGACTTCATGGTTGGAGTCGGTGACATCTTTCGCTTCCGGGGTTTCGTGCAGGAGGCGTGTGCCGAAGAGCGCCGAGTCCGCATAGATGGGGCCGAATATCTGGGCGACGAGGTCGGGATTCCGATCGACCTTCCAGGTGCGGTACGCGTCCGGCGAGTAGGAAATGAGAAAGGTGCCGTCGCCTTCTGTCTTGCCGACGCCCAGCACATCGTCTTCGCTAAAAAATGGATCGAAGTCGAGCGCGCGAACGGTCAAGCCGGCGATGCCGGCCCCCCGCTCATCGATGACGCGTCCGTGGATGCTGATATTGGCCATAGGTTCCGTCAGGTGGACGAACCTATGCCGTTCAATCAAATGTGTCAACATCACACTTTGCTAAACGCGCAAAGTGCGGGTGTGAAAAGTTGCGTTGTCATTACGAGCAAGGCGTGCGCTTATGCCGTGTTCGTCAGCCCAGGGGATCGTTCACTCGCTACGTGAGGAGAGTGGCTCAACCCATCTGCTCTGTCCGCTATGACACCGTAACAATTCAGATGGCTACTTGTGGAAACTACTCTCGCTAATTAGTCGTGTCAACGACCGGTTTTTACCTGAAGAAGGTCGAGAAATCCCAAGTGTGGATCCTGACAGCACCATCCTGTCTCTATGCAAAGAACGGAAATCGTGGAAGTATTTTTGGATTACGCGAGGGCCTCGCATTCAAACGCAAAGAGATGCGGATAGGAGTCAGATGTCCGCTCAAAGGGAAGGGGCTCTTTCTGGGAGAAAGACCCCCTTCCAGTTTGCACTTTGATCCCTCGATTACTTGTTGGTTTGCCCTGTCATTTAACGATCACCTCCACCCGGCGATTCTTCTCACGACCAGCCGCCGTATTGTTGCTGGCATCTGGATCACTTCCCCATGGCCGGCAGCCGTGAGATTGGACACGCCACTATATCCCGCAACCCGTGCGCAGCACTCTCTGCCCGCGCATCTGGAAGCTCCTTATCGGGTGAACACTTCTTGGCCGGGGCACCCTTAATCGCGACATTGTCGGTGTAACCAGCGACATCCACTGACTTTTCTGAAAAACCCTTCAGTAGACCCTCGACGCGTTTCAACGCATCGGCTCCACTGGCTTTCGGCTGATCGTGTCCCGAGTCAAACTAGAGATCCAGCGCAAGATTGATCGTGCGCGCATCGCGGTGCGCTTTGCGTATGCGTGTCACGATAACTCAGGGAGTTGGTTCCGATCGTATGGCAACGAGAACTGGGAATTCGATGAGACTGGGCTGATGCTCCGGCGTCTCGCGAGCATCAATGATTTTTCCATCACAGAGCCTGAGCGGAAGTACCACTGGCCGCTTGGCAGGCGTCCTGACGCACATCCTTCGCTCACTGATCTGGGATTATGACGCTATCGTGAGAAGCGATTGATTCCGAGGGAACGCTTCTCGCGAACGAGTGTGCCTCCCCTGAAAGGTTGGAATGGCTGGCGCGTCCATGGCGCGCCAGCCTAACCGTGAAGGAACATTTTTCACACGCTACTTACCTGTGACGGCGTCTTTGAGCTTTTTCCCCTCGTCCTTCGCTTCTCCCGCGTTTTTCATAGCATCCTGCGCCTTCATATCCTTGACGCTCTGTGTAGTCTCACCACCCTCTTTTTTCACGTTCTCCGCTTGACCCTTCACGGTCTCAACCTTCTGCTTCATAGCACCCATGTCGACAGCCCACGCCGATGTGGTAAGGCCGACGAGAAACACGGTCACCACTGCGCTCACTTGAGCCGTTTTCAATTTCATTGCAATCTCCTTTCAACCGAATCACCGGTGATCGTAGAAGGAGCCGCGACCATGTCGCAGCTGCCCCTCCTACATTGCCCGGCTACTTCATGACGCTGATTTCAACGCGGCGATTTTTGGCCCGTCCCTCGCCAGTGGTGTTCGGCACGACCGGCTTGCTATCAGCGCTTGCGCGGCGTTCGTGGCTCGTGCTTCGGACAATTCCTTGTTGGACGGGAACTTCTTTTTCAGTGCGCCGAGAATCGGCCGATTGTCGGTATGGCCCTCAACATGAACTTTATACTCTGGGAAATCTTTGAGGATGGACCCGACCTGTTTGAGCGCATCGGCTCCAGCCGGCTTAAGTTGGTCTTCGCCCGACCCGAATAGGTAGCCGGAAGCCAGGTTGATGAGCAATCGCTCGTTATTGAGATCAACGGTAATATTTTTTCCATCGATTTGCGGCTTGAGTGCCCTGACCAATCCGCGCTCCGCCTGCTTCAACTTGGCCATCTCTGCGGAGAGGTCCCCTCGAAGACCGGAGAGCTCCTTGTCTCGATCGGCTAATTGGGACTCAAGGTCGGAGTTGCGTTGCTTCAACGCTGCTAATTGTGACTCCGACTCCGCCGCCAGCCGGTCATGATCCTCGTTGTGTTGCCTCGCCGCAGCCAGTTCCGCTGCAAGCCGATCTTTCTCACTCTGTGCAGCCGAAAGCTGACCTGTGAAGGCCGCATTGTCACCGGCTCCAGAACGAAGTGCGGCAATTTCCCGATCACGGTCGGCGAGTTGTCGTTCTAATTCACTGACGCGGCCGCTGAGGGTTCCGTTTTGCCGTCGCGCCGCCTCTAGTTCCTCGGCTAATCGTGCCCGATCTCGTTCCAGCGCTGCAAGACGGGCAGCCATTTCTTGCGATGCATCGGGTGCCACGGCTTTCGTTATAGGAGAGGGGCACCCCTTGCCCTGGTGATAGCCATACCAACCCTTGTCAACGCAGACGGTCGGTTGTTTGATGTAGCCGTCAGAATGCTTCATGGAAGAACACCCTACCATGGCGACAAGTCCTGTCATCAGTAGGACACCTTTACCTAATCGCATGAGGACCTCCTTCGTATCCAATAGCAGCAGGAATGGGCTCACCGCGCTTCCACGCCGTACTGCTGGTTATACTGCTGATCTTCATTGGCGGTGCTTGAGTAGATCGCGGATTTCTGTCAACAGCTTCTCCTCATTGGTAGGCGCCGGGGGAGATGGCGGTGGGGCTGCAGGCGCTTCTTTCTTAAACCGATTCACCTGTTTGACCAACATGAAGATGACGAAGGCGATGATAATGAAGTCGAACACGCTTTGTAGAAAGACTCCATAATTGAGCGTCGGGGCCCCTGCAGC
>LNDU01000009.1 GCA_001464735.1 Nitrospira sp. Ga0074138 | reverse complement strand
TACGGCTTGGCGAAGAAAATGATGTTAGCGCAATCACAGGCCTATCGTGCTCAGTACGGATTTAACTCGATCGTCCTCTTCCCAGTCAATCTATACGGGCCTCGCGACAACTTTGATCTGGAAACGTCGCATGTCATCCCAGCGCTGATACGCAAATGCGCCTCTGCGAAAGAAGATGGGCGTGCGTCGATTACCTTGTGGGGCGATGGATCACCGACTCGAGAATTCTTGTATGTCGAGGATGCTGCCGAGGGCATCCTTTTGGCGGCCGAACAATATGAGGGGGGTCTTCCGGTCAACTTGGGGACGGGGGAAGAAATCGCCATCCGTGAGTTAGCGACCCTGATTGCGGGGGAAGTGGGGTTCGCAGGACACATCCAATGGGACACCTCCAAGCCGAACGGCCAACCGCGGCGCTGTCTGGATGTGAGTCGAGCCAAGCAGCTCTTCGGTTTTGAAGCTCGGCATGGCTTGCGCGACGGGTTGACGAAGACGGTCCAGTGGTTTCAAGCCAACCGTCAGGTGATCCGGGAAGTGCGGTTTTAGATGGTTCTGGTCGTTCTGCTAGTTTCATTGGAACACAATCATTTACGTCTGCCGTCACACCTCCTAGACAACTCATGAGACTAGAACCTATTCAGTGTCCATCTCCTGTTGTCACGCCACTGTTGGAAATCCGCCTTTCTCGGATTCAAGCGAATCTCGTCTAAGCCCGCCGCTTTGACCGTCAGGTGGACATGTGGATGCGGGGATGGGTTCGGATCTGGATTGGTCTCGAAGGTGTGGCGCACCATCGCGTACTGAAACCCCGAGAACTCCCGCGTCGCGAAGTCACGCGCTACCCGTTACACCGACAACGGATCGGTGCGTGTCGGCATGGAGAGGACCAGATGAAAGGCATCGCGCATGGTCGAGTCGGCGAGGATCGGCAGGCCGCCATCGCGCCATTCGGCTTTCAGATCGGCCACGGCGTCCTTCCCCTGAATCACCTGGCCGTCTTGATCTTCGATCTCGAGTTGCCCATCACGCGAAATGTAGGTGAGGTTGTTCGAGATCCCCTCATCCCTTTCGGCGCTCTGACGAGTTTCACCACGACTTGCGGCGCGCAGCGGACCATGGTTTGCAATTTCCGCCGCACATAGGTCGCCCGAGCCTGCGAAGTACTCAGCCGTCCACCAGTACTCACGAACTTGGCGGATCGAAGACGAACAAACTTGCTGCGACGCGGTCGTGGGAGGGTCTCCGTTGAGACATTGAAGAGCCGACTCCCCCACTCATCCAACTTCTGGTCAATCTGGCTGACTGGCAGAGTCATTGGAGGTGCCAGCGCTCCACGGTCCCGCGTAAGACATCGGACACCTTCTTGGTATGGGCCTGGATCACGCGAGAGAGTTCGGTGATCACCTCCACCCGAAACGCACCCCGGTTCTGCGGCGCGGTATTCAAAACCTTTGCAATCTGGTTCAAGTTCCTACCCAAGGCCAGCAGTTGCTGATTCGACCGGGCCAAGGTCTCCAATTCCGGCTGGCCGACCTGCGGCTGCCCAGTCAACTTGGTGCGAACCATCGCCACCAGCCATTTCGTCGGCACATAGCCTTCGTGACCGGCCATCTTCTTCAAGGCGGCGAGCTCTGAGGTCGTCAGGTTCAGTTCGATGCGAGCGGTCGCCCGCTCTCGCTTCGGGATGACGCGACTCCGAGGCGCAGAGGTCCGGGTTGCTCTCCGGTCCATGGCCTGCCGAAGGGCATTCCGCAACGCATGGCTCGGGGTGATGCCCTGTGCCTGACACCAGGCCTGCCAGGGTCCTTTCAGTTCACCCAAATCCACCGTGACTGTGGTCGTCCGTTTCGCCCGCTGCCCCATCAGCTCACCCGCGCCAGCCCTAGTTGAAACACCCTGCCCCCCTCACCAACCAGTGTCTGATTCTCGTCCCCGGAGGAGCGTCTGGGGCCGGTGATTGGAGGATCAACAAGCATGAGCACAAGAATACGATAAACCCATAATGTAAGACAACTACGGGCAACAGCCATATCCTGCAACCTCTTAAAATCGGTCTTACAGCATCCCTATGACGATACGGATCTAAGACCACCGATCAACTGTTCGCGCTATGCACAGGATGTCAGAAACGGGTCCGGATCGGCCGGTCGGTGGAGCCTCCGGCTAGCCGGGCATACCGGCATTGCCGCGCACGACGTTGAAGGATTTTGGGCCCCTCATTCGCAAGATCTCACTCGATTTGGACACGCGCTATACTCTGAGTATGCACAGGCTGACACGCTCTGCCGTCCTGGGGCTGATGGGCCTGCTATTCCTCGCGACGGCCAGCGTCAGTCCCGCACAACTCGTTCCGCGCTCGAAGCCGCCTGCCTTACACGCGTATGCCGTGACCTCCATTCGTGCAATTCTGTCTGATCCCGGACACTATCAATTCCGACTCGTTCGGATCCGAGGAGTGGCGCAATCCATTTCTCAGGTTCCGCAGCAGACCGCGTGTGGTGTAGGAGTCGGCTATCAGATTCGTTTGAAGGATGAGTCTGGCGAACTGACGGTGATCAATCCAGGACCGTGCGGACGACACCCGGGGAACCGCGGACCGGTGTTACCGGAAATGTTGGCCGGCGGTGAGCACATTGATGTGCTCATGCTCGTTCAGTTCACCAATACCCTGCGGGAAGCCCCCACCCCATCTGAGGGGCTTCTCCAGTGGCTTGAACGAATCGAATAGCAAGACCGAACGTCTCTGCTCCTCTCAGCATTCACAGGACCGGAAAACTCCACGAGGGGGACGAAAGGGCCCGCTCGTCTCCCAGTGCGAGCGGTATACTTGAGACAGAAGGAGGAGGCATGTCCGTACAGCCGTGGTCGATCAGCAGACTGCTCACGCTGAGTTTCCTCCTGGGTGTCAGCAGCGTCAGTGCCGGTGACCCAGAACAGGTCTCGATTCAGACCTTGTTCTCGCCACAAGTCCTCTCCTACCAACAACATGCCGTGACTGTCGAGGGGGTGATACAGGATCTCCAGGTGCTCTCCTCATTTGATCGCATGAATGGTCGATCGGCTCCCGCAAAATGTCTGCTCTATGGTCGAGCCGCCTTCCTACTCGAAGATGAGACGTGGATCATCCCCGTTGAAGTGTTGGGAACCTGTCATCCACACGTTGTGGTATTACTGCCACACAATGGCGATCATGTCCGCATTACGGGGCTCGTCCAGATGCTGAAGAGTGAGGCTCCCCGTCACGTGCGCATCCAGGCGATGACGATTCAGATTTTGGAATCAACTCCCTAGTGCTGTCGCCGCCAAGTAGCTGATCGAGATGCGTCGCAAATTCCTGATGGCGCTTCATCGTCTTGTTTCCTTTCTTCGGATGGAGGAATCCCCCGGCGCGAGGGCCAGAGGCTTCCCGTGACGTTCAGCGGTCCGACCGCTCCGCGATCCAGCGTGTCGCCTGTTGGGCAACAGCCACGAGCGCGTCAAGGTCCGACAGGCTGAAGGATTCGGAATTCTTCCAGACTCCATCCTGACCCTTGTACGAGCGGGCCACGGTCACGTTGTAGAACGGACCGTTCACGCTCTCGTTCTTCCAGATGCTCGCCTTGATGCGGCTGCGTCGAAGCGTGGTGACCGGCTTGGGTTTCTTGTCTTGAGGTGCCATATAGTGTCTCCTTTGGTTAGAGTTGATGTGTTGGCCTCTCACGAGGAGGTGGAGGCCACACAGCGACAACAAAGGAGACAGAGAGGCCGCCGCACCCTGGCGGGCCGGCGGGCGCGATGCGGAGGAATGCCCGCGCAAAGAAGCCGCCTAAGAGGCGGCGCGCGGGCATGATCGACGCAGCCCGCCGGTGGAAAGCCAGGGCGACGGACGGATGCGCACAGGCACCGGCCCTGAAACCACAAGCTGACCCCCCGCTCACCAACAGCAAAGCATGACGGAGCAGATTCACCGGACGAAGCGAGAAGGTTCTCTTCTCATAGGACCAGGAACACTCGCCCGCTCGTCAAGGCGGAAGATGATCAACGGATCGGCTTCGAGCCGGGTTTGAGGCGGTTGTCGGCCAACAGGCGACCGAGTACACGTCAAGGGAGTCGCTGGCCGCAGTGGAATGCTGAACGGCTCTCGCGGGGTTGCCGGAGGAAGCCGCACCATAGTGGTGAACGAAGAGGTCAGAATCAGAGACGAGTGGCGTACGAAACGATCGGACGATCCCGGCAACGCTTAGACCAGACTGAGTATGAAGGGACGGATGGACTGGATGGCGACAAAGTCCCGTTGATTCTGCGTCACGACGGTCCTCAATGTTCAGCCAGTCGATGGAGAGGTTGGTATCAAGAATGAGGCGCCGCATCTTCAGCGAAAGACTTTTCGTAGCTGCATGCGTCCCTTCGCCCGCTTCAACAGTTGGTCGAGCCTGTGCTCCTCCACTACGAACGCGAGGGCGCGTCCGATGGCTTAGGCCTCCGTCTTGGCGCCGAGGACGGTCTTCGCGCGCGTGAGCTTCGCTTGATCAAGTTGAAGATGTGTGTGTCGGATCGCGGCGCGGTGTCTCATGGTCTCTCTCCCCTCGACTTTGATGTCTCTCCGCATTCTGGATGCTGAGGACGGACTATCGGCGCGCGCTGGCGACCTTTAGTCGTGTTGGAACGAGAGGGCAAGCGTCCGCGGTCAGTTCCAATTTGCCACCGAGTACGCCCAGAAGCTTTTGCAGGGTTGGAAACGCAGGGAAATGGGCCTCGCTTTCCAAGCGGGCAATCTGCGGCTGTTTCATACCGGTGAGCTTCGCGAGCTCGGTCTGACTGAACCCTCGTCGTTCCCGCAGCTTCGCCAGCTCCACAGCAATCCCCACTTCCTGCTCCGCCTTCGCAAGAGCCTCGGCGAATTTTGGCTCCTTCTTGATCTGTTCGTTGATGTACCGTCTATGCGCTTTCATCGTGACTCCTTCGCGTGACCTCCTCGTATCGTTGCTCTGCGAGGGCGATGTCTCGTTCTCGCAGATTCTGCCGTTTCTTCCAGATCGCGTGCAGGATGACGAACCGCTACCCCACGAGTGAGACATACAAGAACCGGTACTCAGTCCCCGACCATCCGGACGCAGCCACAGATCTTGCCTCGAACATGTAACGCGATGGAGCGGATCCACGGTGATCCGTTCGATCAGACCTGGACGAGATGCACACTCGGTTGGTCTACGGAAGCATCTGACACACTGGACCATAGAGCTTCAAACTCGCATCACAAGTGAGCATGCGCAGGTGTTCAACCTGGGCTTGTGCCACCAAGATACGGTCAAAGGGGTCACGATGATGCAGCGGCAACCGTTCAAGCGCCAGGGTGTGGAGCACGGACACCGGTAATTCCTGAAACCCACTGTCCGCGATCTTCGCCGAGAGTTCGTTAGGATCCGCGGCGAGCTTGTTGAGCTGGATCTTAATGACGATTTCCCACAGGGACGCGGCACTGATATAGACCACGGGCGTGGTCTCGATCTGGTGATAGATGGATTTCGAGAGTCGTGGAGACTGAATCACAAACCACAAAAACACGTGCGTATCTAACAACAGATTCATGGCCCGCCCTCGAACGCAGCCATCACGTCCGGTGGTAACGGCGCATCAAAATCGTCAGAGATGGTCACGCGTCCTTTCAAAAGCCCTGAGCGGCGACGTGGTAGCTTGGCCTCGAGTGGTCCCAGCTCGGCTACCGGCATTCCGTCTTTGCAAATCGTGATACGTTGCCCCTTAGCAACGGCGGCAAGGAGTTTGGAAAAATGGGTCTTGGCCTCATGGACATTCACCGTTTTGGTGGCAACTTTCATACACCCTCCATATGGACTAAGATTAGTCTACTTCGGACTGGTGCGGGAGTCAATCCATTCGTTCCCGTGCACAGGAGGTCGCCCCCATGCTCCCATCATGATCCTTGAACATGAGGCGCGCCTCGATATCCAGTTTTCCGTCATGGAGGTGATAGACTCGCACCTCCGCTCCTCGATTCTCCCTGAAGAGCCATCACAACCATGAGTAGACTCAGACACCAACTCGCGCAACGACCTCTTTTCACCATCCTGTCGCGCCCCTCACCCACGCGGAGGTGCAGCACATCTTCTGAATCTGTGGCCACGCACGTCTGCACCCGTGACATCGTCCGCGGTGGCGCGGTTGCCTTGAACGTGCCACACCCCTTCACGGGCGCCCGTGCATCTTGATCTTCGGAGCTTTTCATTCAAACCGCGACGAATTCGGTCATCAGATGTAGGAGAGGGCCCACATGCACTTCTCGTCACATCATCATGCTGACATGCGTTATGCGGTTGCAAACGTCGCGAGGGGCATGACGAGCGTGCGCGGCGTATTCGCTAACGGCACAGCGCCGTAGGCGACGTACCAGTCGGCGGCGCGTTCGTTCTTCGCATCGATGATGAGGATCACGCCGCCCACGTCGGCCGCGGCACGTAGGCAGCGACGGCCTGCTGCGGCTAGTAGTTGGCCGCCTAGGCCTTTCCCCTGCACACGCACATGTGTCGCGAGACGTGCGAGTCGAAAGCCCGGAACATCGTGACGCGCGAGACCGCGCCGTACCATCTCCGGCGTGTCCGCATACGCGAGCGCGCCGGGCGCGAGGCTATAGAAGCCAAGGACCATCGTGTTGTCGGCATTGTCGATCGCGAGGAAGGTTTTCGCGCCGCCAGCGTCGTGACTTTGGCGGGCGTACCGATGCAGGAACTCGTTCATCACTGCATCGCCGCAGTCAAACGCCTTGCGGTCGTGGTGTTTCGCGATCGGCTCCTCGTACCAAGCGGGGACGCTCATTTCGCTTTCGGTAAGGATGCGAGAGCCTTCCGTAGCCGGGCGTTCGGTGCAGGGGGCTTTTCGAGTAGCTTCAGCACCATGAGGCTGTCCCGCTCCGATAACGTGATGCGCTCGGCCTCTTCGATCACCCTCTTGGCTTCGCGCAAGGCCGGCTGCAGCACAAAATCCGTTAGGTCCGTGTTTCTCAACGCCGCCGCCCGGACGAGCGTGGCCTTCTGCTCCGGCCGCACCCGGAGATTCATCCGTTTATTATCGTCTACAGCGACTCGGGGCATGACTCCTCTCCTCTTTATGTACTCATTTAAAGCGTACTTGAACACCGCGCGTATGTCAATGTGGCGTATTGAGTCATCTAAAATCTTACCGGGCGACAGATCGTTGTGCCATTTGGAAATCTTACCCTCCACCCCTGCATGGGGCAGGGCCGAAGGAGGG
>LNDU01000008.1 GCA_001464735.1 Nitrospira sp. Ga0074138 | reverse complement strand
AAGATTGATTGGGAGTGGATGCTTGTGCTGGGAGTCTTTCTGGGCGCCTATGTAAGCTCCAAAATGTCTGGTGATCGTAGAGCGCAGAAAAGGGTTCCACCGCTCTGGCGATGGCGCTTCAGGGACAGGCCACTTGTCCGATATGGTGGAGCCTTTGCTGGTGGCTTTATCATGATGGCCGCAGAAAATAACGACGTGGGGGCGAATTCAAGGATTTCCCGAGTTCGTGCGGTAAGCAACACGCGGTAACGTTAATTGAGGATTCGCCCATACTAACTGAAACGAATGAAAAGGGGGAAGAACCATGAAAAAAGCAATTGTCACATGTGCGATCGTTACAGGATTGTTGTTTTGTGGTGGGCAAACGTCCTGGGCTGACCACACGTTGCCGGATATTGTGAAGGGGTCAAAGATCATCGGCAAGCCCGTTCAAAATTTGGACGGTAAGGATCTGGGGAAGCTCGAAGACCTGGCGATCGATGAACTGGACGGCAATATTCGATATGCGGTGCTGTCATTTGGCGGTGTTCTCGGGCTCGGCGAGAAATACTTTGCGATTCCCTGGGAGGCATTGACTCTCAGCAACGATCGCAAACATTTTGTGCTTGATCTGGAGGAGAAGGTCTTGGCGAAAGCCCCGGGTTTTAACAGGGATAAATGGCCGGACTTCGCCGACCCGGCGTACCATGTCACAATTTATGACTTCTATAACCTACCGGTTCCACACATGAAGGAGTCGAAGGGAGCGGCCATAGACGAACGAGCCCGCCATAGCGTGACAGAGTAATCGAGCAACCTGAGAAGCATCATACGGGGTATGTATGACGTCGAAGGATCGTGATGAAACCCTACAACGGTTCGATCCCGCCTCAAGAGGAAGGCGTGATGCCTGATTCATCGCCGCCTGCGGTCGATTACTTGGCTAAAGCGGAGGCAATCCGACCATGGGTTGATCCCGAGGAGCGTGTGACTGTGGATTTTCAGGATGCATCGGAGCTCAATGCGGAAGTCATATCCTGCACGGATTATGTCGTCGAACTTGGGCTGGAAACATTTATGCCGCATTCTCGACAAAAAGTTGTTGTACCGTTGCGAGAAGTGACGACAAGCACGGACCCTGGTCGATATACGAGGAATCCAGACCGTCCTTTTCAAAAGGAGAGGCTTCGACTGATCATTGACCAGCCGCGACCCACGGGTATGTGATTGACCTGGACTGCCGGATTTAAGAGCTAGGCTGGCACGTTTGTCAGGCTGCGTCAGGGACTCACAGAGAGTAACCACCTGATTGATGCACGTCAGGAGGTATTCCTAGTGGCAGGAAATAATATCGCGTGATGAAGTAATGACGGTAGAAGGCTCTTCAGGTGCTTACACCATGAAGGAATTGCCGATTGCCAGGAAGGTCTGCACTGACAAACGTCTCTTCTGGTAGTGCGAACAAACGAAGGGGGAGGTTGTGATGGGAATGGTCATGTTGGCGCAGAGGGAACAGGACTTTGCGGAGAGATCTCGATCCAATAATCAGAGTGTAAGGGATGCAATCATCGTCGATATCACGGTGTTTAGTCCTCTTTCCACGATTTGGGATGCGGCTTATATACTCGGCAAGACGGGCTGCAACTACATTGCCGTATTCGACGGTTCAGAACTTGTGGGCATTTTGAGTCGCATTCAGCTTGAGGAATACGCAAAAGGACAATATGGAAAGCCTCCTAAGTTGTTGCTTCGGGATGTAATGCTACCCATCCCCTTCCGCGCCAGAATATACGATAGATTAGTGACACTTCGCGAAGCGATGATGAAGAGAGGCCTTTCATGGCTTCCTATTCTTGACGAAAAAGGGAACTTAGCCGGCGTATTGCTCCCTTCATGAGAACTGTCTCAATGCATTCAGGTTCGTGATCTTCTCGAGTCTCTGACATACACTCCGCACGAGTCCAGGCTCAATACAAGTTCGCTAGGGCTTTATCCAGTAGGGCTAGCCCGAGGACACCCCTAGTATAAACATGGGGGTAGCTCGAGTGCTGCTGCAACACCTCTTCAACTTCTAAATCTAAATAAGGAGTCAAGCCATGAAACAGGAACAACCGGCTAACGAGCGCAGTGCCTTTGTAACCGATCTGGAAACCATTCGCCGAAGGGCCCGACAACAGATCGAAGAAGGTGCCGTGACGCAAGGTTATGACGGCGATTCCCAGACGGTTGTGAAACTGCTCAATGACGCATTGGCCACGGAAATCGTCTGTGTGCTGCGTTACCGGAGGCACTATTTCATGGCCCAGGGGATGAGCTCGGAGAGTGTGAAAAAGGAATTTATTCAGCATGCGAACGAAGAGCAAGGGCATGCGGACCAGTTAGCGGAGCGTATCGTCCAGTTGGGAGGCGAACCGAATCTCTCCCCGGATGGGATGCTTAGTCGGAGCCATTCGGAATATATAGAAGGTGACACACTTGGAGAAATGATCAAGGAAGATCTCATCGCAGAGCGTATCGCCATCGACAGTTACCGGGACATGATTGAGTATTTAAAGGAATTCGATCCAACTACCCGGCGGCTTTTGGAAGAAATTTTAGCGAAAGAAGAGGAGCATGCGGAGGATCTTGTGAGTCTTCTCAAATGACCGATGGTCAGGGCGGATATCCACATCTATGGGAATCCCTAGTGGGGCGAACGCGCAAAACAGGTTACGGTATGTTCTAGATGGAGCGCACGAGCGAACTCCACGTGCGCTGAAAGAGTAACCAATAATCTTACAATAATGAGGAGGGGGATATGAACGCAGACCAATTCAAGGGGAAATGGAATCAATTTAAAGGAGAAGTCAAAAAGAAATGGGGCGCATTTACTGACGATGACTTGAAACAGGCCGAAGGAGATTACGATAAATTCATGGGGCGTGTTCAAGAACGCTACGGTGATAAAAAGGAAGAAGTGATCAGGTGGACAACGGACTGGTATGAGAAGGATAAGCCTTCTGCCGGTGCGCAACCGTAACGGTGCTGTTTCGCTGGCCCTTTGAGAGTGGCCTGGTCATGCCGGCCAGGCCACTTGCCCCTCGCCGCAGTCATCGCCTCGCTCAATCCGTACAAGGAACTTGCACCTGACCCGCATGGACCTGTGATAGGAAGAAAGGGCCAAGCGACAGATATGGATCACTCTGTTATGCCATTGGGGATTGTGCGGTACAGTGGCCGTCAGGCATGGGGCATCCTCACGGGCCTGCTTTGGATATGGTTTCTATTCTCCCCCTATTGGCTGGATGCAGGGACGGTTGAGGATGCCTATATCGCAGGTTATACCGCATCGTCACTTGAACATGACTTCGGTCTTCGCGACGCTGCTCTCCAGGTGCACGATGGTATTGTCACAGTTGTCCTGGTAGCCGGATCGCAGGTTGATCGTGGGAAGCTGGAAGCAGCAATAAAACGGATTCCAGGGGTCGTGCAGGTGGATATCCGGAGCGAGACAGCAGAGAAGCTCCAAGACCTATCGAATGGGGACCCACAAATCGGCGATGCAAAAGAACAGCCGAGTGGTGCCATAACGACCGCCATCGAAGACCACAGCTCGAAGTGGATGCCGCACGGACTGTTGTTCAATCCTTTACATGCCGACCTCCGATGGCCACGCTTTTCAGCCGCGTACCGCTCATTTTCCACCGGGTTGAATGTGTCCGAAGGATTTGCCGGAAATTTCGGTGAAACATTTTCCATATACCGAAACAAGGCGCTATTTGGTGGCGAATGGGAACTTGGTGTACAAGCGGGAGTATTCAGCCTGCTTGATTTCGGCCAACAATCAATCGATTTGGTCAATGCCGATTACCGAGTAGGAGTGGTCTCCAGTTATCGCGCGAATGCCTGGTCCGGGTTCGTTCGTCTTCTGCATCAAAGCTCGCATCTCGGAGATGAATTTATACTGAATAATCCCCAGGTGACACGTATCAATCTGAGCTTCGAAGAGTTGGATATGAAAATAGCCTACGATGCGGCAAGCTGGCTCCGTGTCTATGGTGGAGGTGGCGTGGTGCTCCGTCGAGACCCGAAAATCGGACGTGGAACAACACAGTGGGGTGTTGAGCTTACCAGTCCCTTCACCTTGTTAGAGGGGCGTGTGCGCCCAGTCGCGTATGGAGACTTTCAGGCGAACGAACGGGCAAATTGGTCGGTTTCACGTTCGTTGATGGCGGGATTGCAGCTCGAGAATGCCCGTATCGGAGATCGTCGCTTACAGCTACTTTTTGAGTATTACTTTGGTCCCTCCCCGGATGGGCAGTTCTATACGAGAATGGTCGAATGGTATGGGATAGGTCTGCACTTCTTCTATTGATTGATGGGGGGGAGCGGCCAATATGGTCGACGTCGTGCCGGTTCCTCCACGAAGGAGGAATGAGGTGGAGTGTTTGCCGCTGTAGGACGCCGCAGAGATCACCAGCCTCACGGCCACTGTTCGCGACGGGAATCTGGATGGCTACATCGAAGTAGCTTCGGTGGACGGACGACCGTTACTCATGATGGATTTTGGTTGGATGTGCTTAATAGGTGTATCAGAGGCCGATGGAACCTGTGGAATTCGTGAAGGGGTGGAAGCCCATCCGATCCCCGCAGCGACGTCCGCTCCTGGTGGCGGATCCCAGAAAATTCTGCGCGAAGCTGCTGACCGATGCGCGCTATACGCTGCTGCAGCGGTTGAGGAATGACGCGATGGCCTATCTGATGCTCATCACCGGATCTTCACGCCTATTCGCGCCTGGTCTCCCTGTTCTTGTCTGATGCTTCTTCGGCTTTCTCCGGGTTTGTTAAGTCATGCATCACCAGCGAATACCCCCGCAGACGACCAAAGCGGTTCCGAAGAGGTCTGATCACAAGATGTATCCGGCACCATGAGCCATCTCGGCATTGGTAACTCTCTTGTCGAACTGCTTTCCCTTGCAGCCGAGCTTGCCGATAGATATGGGACCAACGGACTGCCGGAGTGCTCTGCGTGGTAAACATGCGAAAGAGCGGTTGCCCAATGGTCTGCTTCCTCGGATAACCGATGAGCTCCTGTGCTCCAGAGCTCCATTCCGTGACTCGTCCTCGAACGTCGGTCAACACCACCGCGGTATCGCTCAGGCTATTGAGGAACAGACGTAACCGGCTTCGGCTCAAGGATGTTGTCGTTAGCTGATGCCCGATTCGGCGCCTTCTCCAGTCGATGTATAGGCAGATTAGTGCGACGCCAGTGATGGTGACGGCACCGATGGCTCGGTTAGTGATGTCTGTCCCCAGGCTTCCCCCTGGACCGAGCCAAAAATCAAGCACCAAGAAGATCATCGAGATTGTAGAAACGGCGGCAATCGCGGGACGCCCCTTCCATTGCAATGCCAGGACAATGGCTAGGCAATAGAGTGCCCAGACGGACACGCCCATGGGCAGTCCAAGGTCAAGCATGAAGGTGCCCACCAGCACGGTGGTGGTGAGGGTCCCGAGTACCGTGGACCGCGCGCCAGCCTTATTTACGTCAGAATATAGGTGGGCAACACTCATGTCATCTACGATCCCCCATGAAAGTTCTTTCTTGGTCGTCCTTCATCACGCGTAGGAGCGCGTAGGAGGATGTTTTCTATTTTGTCAGTTAACCAGTGACCCCGCCTGTCAATAACTAGAGAACTCCCTTGTTCGTCACGGGCTGACGACATCCGGACAGGGAGTATTCCTAGTAGTGCTCTGAATGAATGATCGTGATGATGGTTCTGTATCGGATTCACGCTTCCTGAAATCTGTTCGATCTGCGCCTGGCACAGAAGGAACGTGGTTTATCATCTGACCGGTCGCCAGGTGCTCTTGGGACTGAGCACCTCTTGCTGGGCGTCAAGCAACAGGATCATACCTCGGAGGAGGACACGTGAGCCTGTCTCAAGTTCGAAGGATACATTGTGGACGGTCTCTGATCATTGGAGTGGCCCTCTGCATGTTATTCGTCGCGAGTGGGGGATCGGCACTGGCTCACGTGGAAGAAATACCGGAAAGGAGTTCCTCGAGCCCCTCAAGTTCATCTAGCCCTACAGAAGCCGGGCTTCAAGCAGCCTGCTGGATGCTCTCCATGCCCTACGGTGCCGCAAAGGTTGCCTATGCGATTGGGGGCGGGATTGTGGGCGGTCTCGCTTGGGCGATGACGGGGGGGAATCTGGAGGTAGCAAAGTCCGTGTGGATTCCCTCGATGACCGGCGATTACATCGTGCAACCGCAGCACCTCACCGGGGAAAAATACCTCTACTTTGTGGGCGAGTCATCTGAAGAACCAACGTCATAACCTCCTTTTCGGGCATCAGAGCGTTCATCTGTGTTGTCAGTCAATCGCATGTGTCGACGCGACAGGTTGTGGGCTTTAATAGGACGAGCCACCGCTGTTCCACAATCACAGTGATCCCTACCGCAGCTTCAGACTGGATCTCAGCCGTCCGCTATTTCTGGACGTGGCGCGAGCGTAGAGCCGTTATAGAAGCTTTAGACCTATCGCCCAATTAGTGCAGTGAGAGAGTGAAGCTGAATATGCTTTTCTTCCAAAGATCTGTGATGGCCCGCAATGCCTCCCTTATGGGCATCTACGATCCATTTGGCGCTAAAAAGGCCGAGTCCAAGACCACGATGGTCGTTCAGTTTTAGTTGCGAGAATGTTTGTGTCCTAACGAGTGATAATCTCCTGATTATCATCCTTTCGCTTCATTTCAATCCCGCGCCCTATGCCTTTTCCCAGTATCGCACTCCCGTAGACTTCAGTAGGCTCTAACCAGCAAGCCCCAGAGAATGATTTTCATTCGACCCAATACTTAGGAGGTGGCGTCTCTATCCATTAAGCGGGGCGTATATCTCGTGATCACGAATGGGCTGCTCTTATTGTCTGGAGGAGCAGAAACCCAGCAGTGCAGTGCAGACGCCATGAAGCAAGGCCGTGAATGTGGTAACACAGAAATGGACCGTGATGGTCGAAGCGTTGCGCCAAAACAGGTGGTGAAGTGACTCCAGGCGATCGGATCGCATGCCCGATTCGAGTACGAAGAATCCGGGTAAAGGATCGACAGGGGCCACCTCATCCGGCATAGGCTCAGGTCCCGGTGGCATGGGCTCAACGGGCTAAGCGGCGGCAGCAAGTAAGCATACTATCTGTGCATGTATGGGATTGCACGTCACATCAAAGGAGGGTCGAATATGCGAATCATGTCCAAGACGATAGGAACGACACTGCTAGCAGTTCTGTTGTGCGCAAGTGTTTCAACGATTGCGCTCTCCGTAGACCGGGAGGTCTATGACAAGCCGAATGTGCAGACGGGCCACACCATTAAAGGGAAGGTCATGAGTGTTAATCCGGACGCGAAGGCTGCACAAACGTGGCATGTGGGAGTGAAGGATAACGATACCGGTCAGGTGGTAGTGCTTCATGTCGATAAGGCGACCACAAGGAAGGACATTATGCTAAGCCCAGACTTAGGAGCCAATGTGGTGGCTAAGTACAATGAGCAAAATCATGCCATTTCGTTTCTGACAGATCAAAGCATGAGCCACTGACATCCCCTCCGACCAACAAGGGAGCACTTTAGATGGTTGGGGGATCAGGGATACCGGGGCTTTCAGCAAAAGCAGTGTACTAAGGGTCTTATTAGTCGGGTGATCACCGTTCGCGAGATCGAATGAGATCCTCAGGACGCTTCGCAACACAAGTATTGAGCGTGAACAAGAGATGAATGTCCGTAACTGTTGAACGAGGTGACATCATGGAACAACGTATCATGGGAGGTCTCGTCTTGGTCGCATTGGCCGTGGGGGTCAACTTCCCCAGCGGGGTCATTGCAGCGGGAGGGACTGCACAAGGAGAGACTACGGATGTGAAAGGCCAACAGGGACTTGGCTTGCCAGGGAGTGAATCTTCAAACGTGATGACAGGTGGCCCCGAAGTTATCGAAGGGGAAATTACAGGGATTCAAGGGGAACACTTTTCCATTCGGGGGGAGCATGGTCAGAACATCACGCTCCGGGTGACGAAGGATACCAATAAGGTCTGTGCTAAAAGTCCTGGTACCCAATTCTCGACAGGACAAGAAGGTGCCAAAGAGCACCAGGAAATCGCTCCCACAGCCTCAATGGAGAAACAAGCGCGGACAGGGGGCCAAGGCAGCAAGCCGTCACAACAAGATGTCGCACCAACTGAGAGAGGTGCATTATCTAGAGATCCGAATGAATTGAAAGAGATGGTTGGGACTACTGATGCAACTGCCAAGGAGGATGTGGCTCGAGGCTCAGGATTTATCGTGGGCGGAAAGGATTGCACCTTCACACCAGGTGATCAGGTTCGTATTGAGGCATCCGATATGGGAACTGCCACAACCATTAAGCAAATTTCACGAGCCTCCGGAGGATAAATGCTGGCGTGCAGCGTCAGCACCAACCATCGAATTTTCACGAACTCACTTCGTTTCCAAGTGAGTCAGGCAAGATGCCTTATCATTGTTATCGCATCCGTCTCAGGCTTCTGCTTCATTTAGGATTTGTCCATATGGCCGAAGTGTTCCGCATCAAAACGTCAGCCAAAAAAGAGGTCATAGATCTAACAGATCGGCTTGAGTCGCTGGTCCGAACGGCGAAGCTACAGGAAGGGCTCTGTGTTCTCTTTGTCACTCACACGACGGCTGCGCTGACGACCGGGGAGATCGGGGAGGGGACGGAGCAGGATTTTCTACAAGTCGTGGAGGAAATGATCCCACGCATTCAGTTTCAGCACGCGCATAATCCGGCGCATGCCTGGTCGCACATGGCCTCCTCGATTCTCGGTCCGTCGTTGACCGTCATCGTGTCGGACAGTAAACTGATGCTTGGGACCTGGCAATCGGTGTTGCTGGTCGAACTCGATGGCCCACGCGAACGCACGGTGTACGTGACGTTGATGAGTAGTAGGGAGGAGGGATCATGGTAAGGATCTGTCCCTGAAGATTTATGGCATCAGTAGCGTGTTTACTCAATTGATGGGGCACCTGTCCCCGCATAGGTTGCGGGGCTGTGTCGCCCGTTCTTCAGGCCGCTACCCAACACTGACGTTCTCGCATCGCGATCGGTTCCTGGTGATGGCGCATCGAGTCGAGCCTGCGGGCCCATTAAAGCAAGTTGTATTCCCTCGGTCTTCCCGGCCGCATTGCGCGAAGCACGCTCGACGACGTCAAAGAGAAATGGAATTGGCGCAATTGTCACGATCTGGCGACCGAATTGCCCAATGCCAGGCGATCCTATTAAAGTTTCAACGTTTGAGAAATGCTCAGGAAGTCCGCCGAGACCTTTTGAGCCATTTGAATCACGTTCGCATCAATGTTGTTGAGCTGGATTGCGCTCGCCTTTTTGTATTTCTTTAACTCTGTCCAAGTGATGGGCCACGCAATAGAAGCTGCATCTCGCGCTCGTAGTGAAAACGGCACAATCGCGGTGGATGAAAAGTCATTTCTGAAAAAATCGACGAAGATTTTTCCCGTTCGCTTTTTCTTGCTCATGTTGGCAACATACGCGGCGGGTATCTCTCGTGCCATTGATTCGGCAAAGCCACGAGCGAACTCTTTGATTTCTTCCCAGCCATGTTCGGGCTTAATCGGTGCCACAACGTGGATGCCTTTACCGCCCGAGAGTCTCGGAAAGGATACAAGATTTAGTTTTTTAAGGCGATTGCGAATATCTAAAGCCGCAAGCTTTACCGCTTCAAACGGTACGCCAGCATCGGGATCAAGATCGAAAATGATTTGATCGGGTTTCCCTTGGTGTGAAAGTGAGCTTTGCCAGGCATGAAATTCGATCGTTCCCATTTGGACAATCTGCAACAGCCCGACTTCATTTTGGACGTAAATATAGTTATGTTTATTGCCTTTATGAGTGAGTGATTTGGAATACACCTCATCGCCCATGCCTTGCATGGGATTGCGCTGGAAAAAACATTCACCGCCGATACCGTTTGTGCAGCGCAGTAAGCTAATCAAGCGCGAGCGAACGAAGGGCAACATGAGCGGTGCGACCCGATCATAATATTCAGCCACGTCGCCTTTTGTGATTGTGGTATCAGGAAACACGATCCTTTCAGGATGTGTGATTGTTACGCCCCTATAAGATACGTCTCCCTTGCTTTGGAAGCCCGGCTCCGTGGCCTTCGAAACTTGTTTTATAGACTTCGGGATTTCTTCAATCACTCTTTTGGGGCTCTTATCCTCCCGCAGGCCTTTAAAGGATGCATGGCGGATATGGCCATCAGGCGTCCACTCCATAAATGAGATCTCACAAAGTATTTCGGGCTTCACGAAAGCATAGTCTCGCCGGCCTCGGCCTACCTTTTCTTGAAATGGCGATGTCGTGATTGTAAGCGGGATCAGTTTGTGATAGATCTCTTTGGCAAGCTTTCGCGAATACCCCGTTCCAACTTTTCCCGCATATGTGAATTTGTTATTTTTGTAATAGCCGAGTAATAATGCGCCGATGGCCTTGACCTGGTCTTTGGCCGGCATGAAGCCGCCAATCACAAATTCCTGCTCGAGCCCGCATTTACTTTTGACCCAATCACTGGTACGACGTCCGTAATAAAGACTGTTTTTTTTCTTCGACACCAAACCTTCCGCACCAATCTTACAGGCCTTCTCAAGCAAGTCCGGGGAGCTTTCTAAATGTTCGCTGAAGTGCAGCGGAGCTTTGGCTTTCCTAAGAATTGTGGATAGCCGAGCTTTTCGGTCGATGAGTTGTTTATTGGTGAGGTCTTCACCGTTGAGATTCAGAAGATCAAATATATAGCCATGGATGGCCCCCGGATTGTTGTCTGAAAGTGCGGCCTGTAATGCTCCGAAATCTGACTGGCCACGTTCATTGAGAACACAAGCCTCCAAATCGAACACGGCGCTCTCGACAGGTAACTGGGCGATCGCCTTCTCAAGGGGTATAAATTTGTGCGTCCAATCTTTCCCGCCCCTGGTCCGTAAGATCACTGAACCCTTGTCCACGAATGCCATGAGCCGATAGCCGTCATATTTGATTTCGTGGACCCATGCATCCCCATTGGGCTGCTTATCCACAAGGGTGGCAAGTTCCGGATCAGGATACTGTTTCATTAAGCTCCGTAAGGACACGCTGGACCTTTGCGCACTCGTCTTTAACTGCTTCTGAGGAACAGGCAAGGGCTTGCTGGGCTGCTTGCGTTGTGTGGTTTTACCCAGGCCCGCTTTACGGATATCGGCCATGGTTCTGCCCGTTACCACGCTTGTATTTTCGCGTTGTAAAAAGCCGTCATTCTTGGATTTGCTCAATGCGAAGTCGTCTTTGCTTTTAATCAGCAGCCAGTTCTCGCGTTTGTCAGGGGTATGCATCCGGACCAGATGCCACTGACCTCTCATCCGGGAGCCGTCGATTGTGAAGGTGATGTGCCCCTTCTTCTCCATTTTCTCAGGGTCATCTTCCGGCATCCAGACGCCCTCATCCCAGATCATGACGGGTCCGGCCCCGTACTGCTTGTCGGGTATGACGCCTTCAAATTCATTGTAATCCATGGGGTGGTCCTCGGTCCGGACCGCGAGGCGTTTATCAGCTGGGTCATAGCTGGGGCCTTTGGTGACCGCCCAGCTTTTCATGACGCCATGCCATTCCAAACGCAAATCATAGTGAGTGCGCGTCGCTTCATGGAGTTGAATCACAAAACGGAGGTTGTGTGTAGAGCGCTTTCCCGCTTTGCCACGTGGTTCTGCGGTTATGCCAAAGTCTCGCTTCTCGTTATACTTCCTAAGGAGCTTACGCGTCATCTATACCATCCGTTTTCTTCCATGGCTTAGAGGGGTGCTCTGCTTGATTGGACAGATTTTGCCGGTTCAAGTGGTGCTTGGCGGCTAGGCCTACACAGCAGAAGGCTGTGCGGGCCGGTTCTCCCAGTACACACGATCGGTTGTAGAAGGTCACGTAGCGCGCTGCCCCTCTGCACAGTCTCGTAGGCGTGGAGATAGACCGCCTCATACTTGAGGCTCCGCCAGCGGTGCTCGACCTCGGTGGTGGGCTGGAGTATTTCTTGCGCTCAGTCTTTAACTATCCGACGCTGGCAGAATGTTACAAGGTGGCAGCCTTGGATGCACACAATAAGCTCAGTATGGGCTTGTTGGAGACGCGGAAGCCGTCATTGTGATGATGACCCGAGGGAAAACGAAGAGATTGAAGAATCTTCCACAGTAGAGCCGTTGTAGAAGCTTTAGACCTATCGCCCCAATTAGTGCAGTGGGAGAGTGAAGCTGAACGTGCTTCCCTTCCCAAGGACTGAGGTGACCCCAATGCGTCCCTTATGGGCATCTACGATCCATTTGGCGATAAAAAGGCCCAGTCCGAGACCACGACGGTCGTTCAGCTTTAGTTGCGAGAATTTTTCAAAAAGCTTTGCTTTTGCGTCGTCGGGAATTCCAGGCCCGTTGTCGGTTACCGAGACTTCAACTTCACTCTCCCGTTTTCGAGCTGAAAGCGTAATGGTTCCACCAGTAGGTGTAAACTTCAGGGCATTCCCGATCAAATTTGACAACACCTGTAGGATCCTGTCGTGATCGCAATGAACAAACATCGGTTCTGAAGGGAAGTCACTGCTCATTGAAAAAGACCTGCTCGCGACCACCGGCGCGAAAAGATCCATGCACTCGTGGACCAAGGCCTGAACGTCGACTCGTTCAGGTTTCAGGAGCAACTTTCCATGCGCCATTCTCTCGACATCGAGGAGATCATTGATCATTCGGTGCATGCCCGTGGCGGCTTGCTCAATAATCCCGATATTGTCCAGAAGACTGCCGGTATCCATTTGGTCCCCGAACAGCCCTTTTCGCATCAAACGAGCCCGTATCAAGATACCCGCGACGGAATTTTGCAGGTCGTGACTGACAATCGCAAGAAATTGATTCCTCGTCGTAAGCTCCGAATCGATATGGATGCGTTCTTCGAGAAGACTGACGTCGGTCTTTTGACGTTCCCTTTCAAGAAGCGCCTCAGTTTCGGCGATCAGTGCTTTTTGAAAGCGTTCCTGAATGCGAGCGTGAGACTCTTGCTCTGTGTTTTGGAACGCGTCAGAGGCGGTATGCTTGTGGGCGGTTCGTTGAATGGAGCGGACTTCTTCATCCGTTTTCTCTTCGATCTCCTGGACTTGTTGTTCGAGGTGCGCGTCAGTTTTCTTCCGCTCCTCCTCCAGGCTCTCGTCGGTTTGCTCCCGCAACTTTTGTGAAAATGCAGTCTTCTCAGCTTCCATGGTCGACCCTGTCCAGGTTGAGAATGCACAGAAACACTCTGTAATCGAGATAGAGCATACTACATCCACCAGGTCAATTACATTGATCTGTACCCAGTCACATGCGTGCAACCCCCTGTGAAGCGAGGGCTGTGTTCGCTTGACGGGGTGGTGCCTTTCCGCACAAAGCGTTGATCCTACAATTTGGAGAACTAGAGGTGGTAGTCGTGTACGCTGCGCAAAGTAAGGGATTGTTGATTAGGGACGGGTTGCCCTGGACGCATTGGACGGTATTTAGCATTACTCAATTGTGCTCGATGTCTAGTGCTGAAAGGTTTGTCGGCTGGAAAAGCTACCGTTGTGATCGATGGCATTGCAGGAAAGATATATGGAGACAGAAGCGTTGACGCAACGATCTTAGGATACTTTCCTCGTTCGACCTTCCAACCCTGGCAGGACGGCGTCAAAAAAAGCGTTCTGAAATAGAGTCACGACGATCTCCCACGTACTGGCCTGCGGGTTTGCGACTGGTCCAGACAGATCGGCTTTCGTTGCCACTTCCTTCCGTGGAGTATTCTTGAGGAGCTCGGCCGCCACATTAATCGTTTTTTCATAAATCTTTTGTAAGAGGCCTTTGTCTTGATCTTGCGTGGGATCGTACGCTTTGACATCCTTGAAGAGAGGTTTGAGATAGCCCTTCACCTTCCCGTTCCTGACCGCCATCTCGCTATACACGGAGAAGATTCCTGAGGCGATATCCATCCCGCCGTACGCCCGCAGCAACTGATTCAGGGATTTGACGGGGGTCTTGAGTATTTTTACGCTCATGTCAAAGTCGGGGGATTCCTTTTCTGGTCGAAACACTCCGGAGATGTGAGTCTCCCCAGATCCCATCAACATGCCTTGAAGTTTGACGACCGCGGTCCCCTCTGACAGTCGGTTGCTCCAGTTCTCGAGTTCGATATCCGTCTCCGTCATGAACACCCGGTAGGGAGGGTCGGTCGACTTATTGACCAGTCCAAACTCGCTCTTTTCAATTTTCCCTCGATCGACTTGCAACAGAAGCGTGGGATGGTTGGAGGCTTTCTCAGCCGCCCGGGCGACTTTCTTAGCTGTGTCTTGTTCTTTCTGTTGCGTCTTGACGGTATGAACAAAATCCCCTTTCACGTCCCGTACGGCCAACGTTTTCAATCGCACCTGTTGCACCGTTGGCGCATACTCGACATGACCTTCTGCGGACAGAATCCCCTGCGACAGATGAACTTGATGCTGAGCCGTAAGCGGCAATAAGTCTGCGAGTGGGATGTCGGTCAAGGTCGCGTCGGCATTGACCGCGATGGAGGGTTCCGCAAAAAAATCGACATAGCCGTCTAGATGGAAGCGCCCTTTGTCAAAGACCTCCATCTCGATTTGGAGGTGCGAGGGATATTGAGAGGGCGCCGAGCGCACATTGCGGATGTTTTCGGCGTGAACGTTGAGCTCTCTAAAATGAAGGGGATTAGAGGTCGTGTTTTCACGATAGGTCACGTCGCCATTCGTAATGCGGACTTCGTTGAGCTGGACCTCATGCATGGCAAAGAGCATCTCCTGCCAGCTCTGTTTCTGAACCGGTGAGGCCTCTAGTTCCTTCGACGCCTGCGGACGGGTGAAGTGAATCACCGGATGCTCGATCGACAGATCGGTCACGAAGCGGCCGGATAAGAGGGCGCTCCACTGGAGGCTGCCATGCATCTTCGAAACGGCGGCGATTGGTGGATCGGGGTGATCTTTTTGCCGAACGATGACATCTTCGAGATCCAGAGAGAGACTCATCAGATGCAGGTCAAGTTCGCCAATAAGGACGGTATAGGCCGGCAAGCGGCTGTTCATCTCGCGCTCGGCATAGGCCCGCAAAGGCTCATCGATGAATGTGAGCGCAATGGCGATCACCAAGAGAAGACTAAGGAGAATAGCCACCCACCACAACCATTTTGGCATTGACGTGACGCTCATCGCAGTTATGAAGAAGTCTGATCGGTTTACGGATTGCGAGTAACTGGGAAGACCCCCTGGGTTCCCGGACAATGTTTTCACTTCTTGCCCTTCAACGCGAACAGATTGTTCCCTGTCACTTCAGGGGCTTTCACCAGGTGCTCCACCGCATGTTCTCATGACATCTTCACATGATGGGTTAAGAAAGTTCGGCGTTCTCAATGAAGAGAAAATAGGAAGGGAGGAGGAGACACAACGCCATGACCGCGTCCTGGAAAAGCCTGTTGCAACCAGCCCAACTCTGGGAGATTCTTAAGGACACCTTTACCGAATGGAACAAGGATAAGGTCCCGCGTCATGGAGCGGCACTGGCCTATTACACCGTCCTCTCGTTGGTGCCATTACTCGTCGTTATTATTGCGATAATCGGGCTCATATTTGGCCGCGAGGTCGGGCAAGGCTACATCCTCGAGCAGATAGGAAGTTTGGTGGGCCCCCAAAGCGCCGAGGCCATCAAGGAGATGATTCAACGCGCGAGTGAACCCTCGACAGGAATCATTGCCACTGTTCTCGCCACCGGAACGTTGCTTCTCGGCGCCTCTGGGGTTTTTGCGCAACTCCAAGATTCTTTGAACTCGATTTGGGGAGTTAAGCCCAAAGAGGGTCGAGGACTGTGGGGACTCATCCGTGATCGATTCCTGTCCGTCGCCGCCCTCCTCGGAACCGGATTCTTGCTTCTTGTGTCTCTCGCGCTGAGCGCCGCTTTGGCGGCATTCGGGAAATGGTTTGGGGGGTGGCTTCCAGCTCCTGAGTTTGTACTGCAAATATCGGAGCTTCTCATTTCGCTTGCCGTTATCACCGGATTATTTGCCATGATCTTCAAGATTCTTCCCGATGCTCAGGTAGCGTGGCGTGATGTGTGGGTAGGCGCGGCCATGACTGCGCTGCTCTTTACAATCGGTAAATTCGCGATCGGATTGTATCTTGGGAAGAGCGATGTGGGCTCCGCGTATGGGGCCGCGGGCTCCCTTGTGATCGTGCTCATATGGGTCTACTACTCGGCGCAGATCCTGTTGTTTGGCGCTGAATTTACCCAAGTCTATGCGAATGGCGTCGGGGCGCGTATTGTCCCTTCGGAAAATGCAGTGGTCGAGGATCCCCACAAGGCTAAGGATGCTGGAGACATGAGTACACTGTCTTCCGGTAGAGATATCGACAGGCACACAGACTCCGGATCCCTCGCCGGGGTCGGAGTCCCTCGTTCACCGGCTCACTCGTCTGGATCCGTGGAGCAATTCCCCTGGTGGATTGGACTTGTGGTGATTGGCCTGTTGCTGATTCGATCCTCCCGCGAGTCGGCGAAGTAACCCAGAGGTTCCCTAAGACTTCAATCCCGCTTGTGGTCATCCACAAGAGGGACGCCTCACGGTCACTTTACCGCCGACTGTCAAGGGCAATACCAGCGTCACCGTCGTGCCGTTCCCCGGCAGGGATTCCACCTCAACTCGACCGCCCATGGCGCCGAAACGCTCTCGCACACTGACGAGCCCAAGATGTCCCGGTTCCGCTGAGCGTTGCAAGGCTTCGGGAGGTAAGCCTCTGCCTCGGTCGTCGACCGCCACCCGCAAGACATTGCCATGACCCAGCGATATGGTCACCGTCGCTCGATCCACGCCCGCATGTTTCATCACGTTGAACAGTAACTCGCGCACTGCCTGAAACACCACCACCGCCTGTTCTTCCGCCAGCGGCACGGAGTCGCAGTCGGTTCGAACTTCCACCCTTAGGCCATCCTTTTCGAATCGTTCACTCAGCCACGTGAGCGCGGCCGGCAAACCGGAATCCTGGAGCGACGGCGGGCTGAGCTCGGCGATCAGCGTGCGCGTATAGACCAAGGCCTGTTGAAACACCTTGTCCAAGTCCTGCACGAGGGTCGCGCTTCCCGGATGGGGCGGACTCTGCTTCTTCAGCATGCTCGTTTTCATCTGTCCGACGGCAAGCATCTGTGCCAGATAATCATGGAGATCACGAGCCAACTTGCGGCGCTCCTGCTGCTCGGTCAGACTTAATTGTGAGGTGACCGCCATCAGCCGCTCCTGCGTCGCCAGCAATTCTTTCGTCCGCTCGCGGACGCGATCCTCCAGGTCATCCTTCAACCGATACAACTCCTCTTCTTGCCGTTTGCGGTCGGTGATGTCACGCGCCACCTTTGACGTCCCGATGATTCGACCTTCGTCGTCTTTGATAGGGGAGACGGTCAACGAGATATTCAGCAACGTCCCATCTTTGCGCCGCCTGAGGGTTTCATAATGTTCGACTGATTCTCCCAGCTCGATGCGGGCGAGAATATCCGGTTCTTCGTGTATGCGTTCACGCGGAATCAGTACCGTGATCGGCAGGCCGACCGCTTCCTTTTCGCTGTATCCGAACAGGCGTTCCGCTCCGCGATTCCAACTCGTGATGATGCCGTTCAAATCCTTGCTGATGATGGCGTCATCGGAGGAGGTGATGATCGAAGCCAGGTGAGCTTGCGCCCGCTCCGCCTCCCGTAAGCCGGTAATATCAGTATTGGTGCCGAACCATCGGGTAATAGATCCTTCGTTGTCTCGGACCGGCACCGCTCGAGACAAAAACCATCGATAGTGTCCGTCATGACCCCGTAGCGGAAACGTATCCTCCCAAATACCACCGGTCTCGAGCGTTCTTTGCCATTTCTCGATCACGCGCTGGAGATGATCCTCATGATGGACCTTCTGCCAGCCCCAGCCTTGCATGTCATCGAAGGTCGTACCGGTGTAGTCGAACCAGCGTCGGTTGTACCAGAAAAGCCAGCCCTTCTTGTCGGCCATCCACGCCAACTGCGAGATATTATCCGCCAAGGTGCGAAAACGTTCCTCGCTTTCGCGGACTGCGGATTCCGCGACACGGAGCGCCGTCACATCCGTCAAGGCCACTAAGACACGGCGCCAATCATTACCGTGTCGAGGCGCCTTGAGTGTGAACAGCACAGAGAGACTTTCCCCGCTGAGGGTGCGTAACGAGGCAGGTCGTTCGTGCAGGTCCAGTCCTTCCCAAAAGGCGATCAGTTCTTCTTTGAAGACAGGACTCGTGTCGGAAGTAAAGATGCGATCCAAGGCCCCGAGTAGCGCCGTTTTCGACGGCGCCTGAAAGAGCCTCATGGTATCGTCGTTTACGTCCGTGACGCGGATCAGCGGAATGGAGGACGCCACTTTCTCGGGGTTCGCATCGAGGTACCCGCGCAGATCCGTGACGCCCTCGGAGCGAAGATCGTCGAACCAACGTTGAATGTCAGACCAATCCTCTTCAAACATCGACACGCCGGCATTCTCAAACATATGCCGGTATTTCTCTTCACTCTCGGCCAGCGCTTGCTCGGTCTGTTTGCGATCCGTGATGTCGATGACGGATCCGATATAGCCGAGGAAGGCACCCTCGGAAGAGAACCGAGGAGCGGCTGCATCGATCGCCCATCGGTAGGCCCCGTCATGCCTTCGCAAGCGATATTCGAGCCTGAATGCGCTCTGTGTTTTGTTCGCCTGGACGAATGTCTGCTCTGCCGATGCTCGGTCGTCGGCATGGACGGCATTGGTCCATCCAAATCCTAAACCGGTCTCCGGCGTCTGGCCGGTGAAGTCATACCAGGACCGGCTTAAGAACGAGCAAGACCCATCCGGCTCCGTGACCCACACCATGACAGGGGAGTGATCGGCCATGTTGCGGAACCGGACTTCACTTTCTTTCAGTGTCGCCTGCTGCCGCTTCCGCTCGGTGATGTCTCCCATAATACCGACGTAACACAGCACCTCTCCCTTGTCGTCGTAGATGCCGAAGGCCGATAAGGCGATATCGATCCATTGTTCGTCTTTGCGGCGCGCTCGGACCTCACCACGGAAACGTCCGGTATCGATCAATTCAGTCGCGATTCGCTGAAAGACCTCTTCTCCGGCATGCAGAGCCGGTGTTTGGCCGATTAAATCTTCGTCCGAGTACCCTAGCAGGACACGATGGGCGAGGTTCTGTTCAATGTATCGGGCATTCCGGTCTATGAGCGCAATGCCATCGGTGGCAGCGGCAATGATCGTGCGATACAGAGCGAGCGTGTCCTCTGTTTGTTTGCGGACAAGGATGTCTTGCCCCACACCGCTCATGCGAACGGCATGGCCCGCATCGTCATAAAAGAACCGTCCGCCGGGCGTTTGGATCAATCTGAGGTTTTCCTTCTCACGATCCGCCAACCGTAACAGCGTTTTCACCGTGGCCAGCAACTCCACCGGATCGATCGGCTCGATCAGATATCCATCGGCGCCGCCTTCAAGCCCGGCTGCAAGTTCCATCTTGGACGTGTGCGCAGAGGAGACCTGCAATACCATGATGTGAGAAGTGTTGAGGTCGGCTTTAAGGCGTCGGCAGACTTCGAGGCCGTCGATGCTCGGGAGGCTTACATTGAGCACGATCACATCCGGTCGATGCGAGGCCACCATGAGCAACGCCTCTTCGCCGGTAGAGGCTTCGACCACACGATGGCCGGCTTGGCTCAATATTTGGCTGCGGGCGTAACGGATCGCCTCGACAGCGTCGACGACTAAAATCATTGCGCTATGTCGGCTGAGTTCCGGAGACACTGTCATGCCTGTGCGCGTCTTTCAGAGAAAAAGACACTGATTGCTTAGGCACCTAAGACCTAGGGACACGGCCTTATCAGCCGCAATTGTACGGGCATTTTACGGGCAGTTATTGATGAAGATCAATGCCAAATGCAGCTCGAGTTCTGCCTAGTACAGGTCGTCCCGTAGGGCTGAATGCATGGCTCTCGTCATAACTGGCGAAGTCTCTTCGTTAGTTATGACAGCATATAAATGATCTAAGCAGTCGACCACCCCTTATCCTCGGCAAACACCTAGTAGACTGTCCGATGCAAAAGAGAACAGCTTCTTACATGACAGAAAATAATCTTATTTTTAGACCTGTAGGCAGGAATTCCGCCCATTTGTGCGTGGATATGCAGCGGATGTTTGCGGAGCCGACCGAATGGATGATGCCTTGGTCGGCAAAAGTCCTGCCGCAAATAACGGCCCTTGTGGAATTCCAACCCGAGAAAACGATTTTCACGCGTTTCATCCCCGCGCGCAGAGCCGGTCAGGGTCCGGGGATGTGGAAACAATACTACGAGCGTTGGGCTTCGATGACCGTGGAAAAGCTAGGCGCGGATATGCTGGAGCTTGTACCGGCCTTAGCCCGATTTACCCCGCCCGCCTCCGTCATCGATAAGCAGGTTTATGCCCCATGGCTGGAAACCGATCTTCATCAGCGTCTGCAGAAACAGGGTGCCGATACACTGATCATATCCGGAGGGGAAACGGATGTGTGTGTCCTTGCTACTGTCCTGGGAGCGGTCGATCTTGGATATCGGGTTGTCTTGGCGAAAGATGCCTTGTGCAGTTCGTCCGACGAAGCCCATGATGCCGCGATCGATCTCTATCACCAGCGCTACAGCGTTCAGGTTGAACCGGTAGAGACTGAAACCATTCTTCGCAACTGGAGGCGGTAACACATGGCTAATAAGCCTGTCCTTACAGCCGAAGAACGTCGCGCCCGCCGCCGACTCCGCCGCGAAAAACAACGAGAAGTCAATGTGGGTAGGGCGGCCAACATGCATAAGGCAAGAATTACCACGAAACGGGAGCAGCTGACTGATTCTTCCAGCGGACCTCTCAAGTTCAATATCGGATGTTCCGGCTGGTTTTATTGGCACTGGCGGGGCGATTTCTATCCTGTCAATATGCCAACCAAAGACTGGTTTGACCATTATGCACAGCATTTTAAGACGGTTGAGCTCAATGCCTCTTTTTATGCATGGCCCTCGGTTGCAACGGTTCAATCCTGGCGGCGGCAGGCAGGGCGAAGACAGTTTGTCTATACCGTCAAGGTCTGTGAATTGATCACGCATGTAAGGCGATTTCAGAGGACCAAACAGCTTATTGCCGACTTCAGTTTCATCGCGGATATGCTGGGATCCATGATGGGCTGTTTTCTTTTCCAATTGCCGCCCAGTTTTCATTATACGCCGGCCCGTCTGAGAGCAATCGTGGGTCAACTGGACCATAGCCGCCGCAATGTTGTGGAGTTTCGTCATGCCAGTTGGTGGAACGAAACCGTTTTTGCCGCATTTCGGAGTACCGGCACGATGTTTTGTTCGTGCAGCGGTCCGAGGTTGCCTGATGGGGTGATCAAAACATCGAAGGACATCTATGTACGATTTCACGGAACACGCCAGTGGTATCGACATGATTATTCAAAGGAAGAATTGAGCCTGTGGGCAAACCATATACGCGATAGCGGCGCTGAAAGGGTCTGGGCATATTTCAATAATGACCGGAATGGCTATGCCATAAGAAATGCCAAGATCTTATTGAACCTTCTTCAGAGGAAGGCGAAAGGCCGTTAATATTCCGGTTGACTAGTACAGGAGTTCATCGGTCTTCTCATCCTATGGGCTTTCCTAGTACGAATGCGATTGGCAGGTCATTACGGTAGTAGTAGATGTACGAATGCTTCGGAACCGTACTTCTATTTCGCCGTCCGGGAACTGGTTATCGGTCATCGACACAATATAAATGAACGTATGGGAGGATCTATGGCAGGCAAAGCAGCATTGGCGTCGGGAGTGATAGAGATGTTGAAAGAGGACCATGAGAAAGTGAAAGGGCTGTTCGAAGAGTTCGAATCGGCTGATGGGAAAGAACAGGCGGACATCGCAGCCACTGTCATTATGGAGCTTGAAGTCCATGCGGACCTCGAAGAAAAGCTCATCTACCCGGCTATTCGGGAGCAACTTGACGAAGACGAGAAGATGAACGAAGCGTTAGAGGAGCACCATCTCGTCCATGTTCTGATCAAGGAACTGAAGAAACTCAAACCCAAGGATGCAGTATTTCAGGCCAAGTTCAAGGTTCTGGGTGAATTGGTGAAGCATCATATCGAGGAAGAAGAAGGAGAGATGTTGCCAGCAGCGCCAAACAGCAAGATCGACTGGGAGACGCTCGAGGCAGCTGTAATGAAACGCAAGGAGACCCTGGTGACCAAACTCACCAGAGAGAAGAAGCCTCTCTCTAAGAGATAGAGAAAAGGGGGCCGCTTTTTTCCTGGCAGGCGGAGAGAAGCGGCTTACCTCCCAAGAGCGTCCTGACGCGACCGTTCTTATAATGTATGGCGCGAGACCGCTTAGGTGCAATGGCCAAAACCGCCTTTCCCGACTTTGAGAACAAATAGTCTGTCAAAAAAACAGCAACGCAAGTGGACCCGAAAGCGACTCATATTTTGTATCAGCACTGGCTAGAAGCTCTGGGAAGGGCGAAACGGGCAAGAGCGAGCAGTTCGTGGGGCATCAACCAAGAATCGAAAAGTCGATCGGCTTGAAGAGCCCGTTGTTCGAACCTTCGGCGGAGCAGGCTGTCAGGCCACACACCATGTCCATCTCGGCTCTGAGGTCAACGTAGTCGCCCGACTTTGACCTGGGTACGCCGACAGTTATCTTTCCCTGCGGATCCACCGTCACGTTCATGAAGATGTTGAATGTCGTCGAGATCTGGAATCCCGATATACCGTGTTCCTTGAACGAATTATGCAAGTTTTCGAAACAGCTCGGATGGTAACCCTTGTGCTTGTAAAGGATTGCAAACATCTCCGGACTGCATGGTGTCAGTAAGAAGTCGTGCAGGCCGACCCTGTCTTCGAGAATGGAGAACATCGGTTTGCTGTTATTGGCATAGAGGATGTCGCTTGTCGTCAGGTAGATCCGCCCCGCATAATCCAGCGAACGACCTGACGACAGCCGGCAATCGTGATCATGCGCGTCGAAGGCGAACAGGTCAGCTACCTGCTCGCCTAGGGGATCCACAACGTGTAACACCTGCCCACGCTTGATTGTGAATGAGCAGCCACTCTGTGGCGCAATACGAGTCAACTGCTGAATGGTCATGTCTCTTCCTTTTTGCCTGTGTGGAACGGGCATGACCAATTGTCCGATACGGCCCGGCCGGAATATTGATTCGCCTCGGAGTGTTCGCCGAAGTTTGTCAGCATGGGGTTGATCGAGCCCTGGACCGTCATCTCGCGTGCTCGGATTGTCTGCTTCATGGTCTCAAACTTTCCACGAGCCCGCAAGCGCTCAAACTGTTCATGGAGGTTAAACACCATGGTGGGATATCGAAACGTTCGCGCCAGACGTGATGCCCTGGGATGCATGCCGATGACGAACATTGCTCGACCGCCGATGCTAAACGAAAAGTTATTGTTGCTTGGGTCGGAGTCGACGCTCTTATCCCAGGCAAAGAAACTGGAATCAATGTTGTGCATGGCCTGAAGCTGGCTCCAGAGCAGATCCTCAAAATGCTGTTCTGATTCGATCGTGGGTCCGCGGAACATCGCAATGAAGGTGCTGAGGTTGTCGTCGATAATCGGAAAGTCGTGGAGGAACTCGTACAGATCATGGCAGACGGCACGTACGGCATTGTCGCACGCCAGTTCCTGGAATAACCCGAATCGATAGCAATGTTGGGCGAACACCGAGATGGCGCCGGTGCACGGAAAATCGCCGGCTATCTGTTGAATGAGTTGATCGTGCGCGCCGATAAGCTCGGCATCAACCGGTAGGTCGGGTACCAGCGGCCTGACGACCTTCGTATCTTTGAAGGCTGCATAGCTCGAGTACTGGCTTGCCACCAGATCCACCGACAGTGGATTCCACAGGCGCCTCTCGCATCTGGCGTTGTCGCCGTCGTCAATCAGTGTCGTGTTGATGAGGTTTGACTGCATGGAGAAATCCCTCAATGGGGTGAGTTGGTCCTGGAACGGCATCTTCAGGTCGAGGCACGACGAGTCCGCGATGGATCGACGCTTATGACATCGTTAGTAGCCAGAACCGCGACCAAAAACAGAGTATGCTTCATTATCCTCCCTGAGGGGACTAGGGACTCCCCCTGCAGATAATTATGTTAGGTCACGACTTACAGTAGGAAGGTCTGACGGTAGGTATCTATCCGGCCTCCTGGTGGACCTGTGTGTCTATGTCGGGACATGCGAGAGGTTCGCGCACGGAGTGCTCACGTCCGAAAATTATAGAGCATATTCTTGATCACCTCCTCATGAACCTGTCATTGGTGTAGGTGGACAGACTCATGGGAGTATGGTCACGCGGACTAGGAGAGATCCGAGTGGTTCATCGTCCGGACTCCTGCCATACTCCAAAGTGGGGATGCAAATGCAATGTGCACCAGGGGTGGATTCATAAGATTGCATTGCCCGTGTAAGAATACAGATTACGCAAAGCCTGTATCCGAGAAACGGGGGCGAATGAGCCTACAACCCGAACTCATTCTTGGGCAGCTATAGTCAGCATAGTGCAGACACTGAAACACATAGGAGATACATTATGTCGATAATAGGATGGATTCTATTTGGGTTGATCGTGGGCGTGGTGGCGAAGCTGTTGATGCCCGGACGCGATCCGGGAGGAATGATTGTGACGATCCTCTTGGGTATCGTGGGCGCACTCATCGGGGGGTTTCTCGGTCGCCTTCTTGGATGGTATGGGGAAAGCGATCCGGTCGGTTTTATCATGGCAGTGATTGGGGCGATTTTAGTGTTATTCGCCTATCGAAAACTCAGCGGCCCTTCGCGAGTCGAGGGTTAATCAGGATTCGCTGACCCAGGTACTGGCTGGAAACCGTCACTCGTTGGGGTTCTTGCACTCCCTTTCACAGTGTCACCCAGATCGATGACCTGAGCTGCCCCTTCCTGCACAGGCGCAGTGGCCTGTTGAATCAGCACCTGGCGAATCACCGCCCCGGTGGCAGCCGTTAACTGCATGCCTGAATCGCTCGAAACAAATCTTCCCCCATGCGGGGCGTGTATCATCCGCACGCCAAGGTCCGATGGCGACTGTGGGCACCTTACACGGTGCGCGTGGATGTGGCCTTGATCGACGGAGACACTCGCATCACCCATTTGATGAGCAGTGAAGCGCGCGGGTACTTTAGTTTTGATAAAGAGGAGACATCCAGCGGACAGCGGTACGTCAGTGGAGCTCCGAGTCCGACACTATAATGTGTCCGTCGAGTCCGCCAGTTTGACGGCAGGTTGTTGCCGTATGAATGCAAGGAAAGGCCGATGAGTCGAGTGAGGAAATCGAGGGAAAGGCGGGGCCGCCTCTGCCATAGGCGGGAGGCGGCAGATAAGGTGGGTTGAGACCTGCGCGCTCACAGAGACTTCCGGTTAAGATCACACCATCTGCTTCCTCGACTGTTTAGCACGGGCGGCTTCCTCGGCTGATTTGACATCCTTTTCTTCCTCCGGGGGAGGCAGCACGGCCGGAAGTCCGAGCGACTCCAACCAGAGCTCGCGGTTCCATCCCATGGAGTGGTAGAGGTGTTCGTCCTCTTGGTCCTCAACCTGCCCACACGCGTCCTTGAGTGCCTTCGCGTCGGCTGAAGGGAGTTTTTCAGCCGCCTCACTGAGCAACTCCCAGTTTTGGTGGTCTTTGGTCTCCGCTGTGACGATACATTCCGCGGCAACGAGCTGAGCGGCCTGGGGGTTGTCACCCTTGAGCGCCATGTTCATGGCCTCAACCAGCGCTTCGCCCTTGTGCCGGACAATCTGCCGCCCCAGGGTTTCCTTCGCCGGGTCGAGTCCCATGGTTTCCAGCAGGGAGCGCATCATGCGCTCATGGGTCCGTGTGTGCTCTAAATACTGTTCCCATTCATCCTTCAGGTCTTCATTGACAGCGCAGCGGAGAGCGGTTTCGTATACCTGCACTCCGCCCGCCTCGGTCTCCAGTGCCTGATAGAGTAGTTCGTGCAACTGGTCATTTTTCATGATGGTCTCCTTGCTCCAGTGAAATGGTGACTTATGCTGAATGATGTTGCGCCGGCGGTCTCTTCTATGCCGGCATTTGTCCTTTGCTTTCCCGTGCCCAGTGGCGATGCTGAGCCATGGCCTTGATGAACGTTCTTGCAACTTGTCCTATCTGCGCGCCTCGGCCGGTGACGATGCCCTCATCCCCCGCCAATAGGCTCGCAGGGTCCTGTACGACGCCCTCCGCGTGACTCTTCGCCGTTTTGTCCACGCCCAGCTGAGCCGCGGCCAGTAAATCCATGCCTTCATCTGTGGCGGCGATCGGCTTACAGTGGAGATAGGCTTCTTTGATGAACAACATCGCTTTGGCATCGCCCGCCAGAATGTCCACGCTCTGTTCGCCGCCGGGAAGATAGAGGGCATCGAAGAGCACCGAGCCGGCCGTTAAAAAACTGAAATCGATGGCCACCTGTCCGCCCTTGATCCCTTTCACGGTTCCGAGTCTGGGAGCCACCACTTTGGCTTGTGCCCCTGCGGCCACAAGGGATTTTTTCATGCCCATGATAGCCGTATCGTCGACTCCATCTGCGGCGAGGATAGCGACCTTGCGCGTCGCGATCCCTTCTTTCATCGTGTTGGCCATGCTCAAGGCCGGCGACCGTTCCAGCGTAGGCGTACGCTGCTTCGGTTGGAACCGATTGGTAGGACTGTCAGCCGGCACGCTCTGGTTTATCGGACCGGCGACTTTAGAAGGAACGGAGATGCCCAGCCCCTGCGCCACCATGCCCGCGAGCGTTTTATCTACTTGAGCAAGCAAAAAGACCATCCGCTCTCGGATTGCCGGCACTTCGACTTTTCCTAACTCGAAGCGCAAGGCTTGTACGATGTGAGCCTTTTCCGGATGCGACTGACTATTCCAGAACAGCGCCGCCTGACTGAAGTGATCGAAAAACTTCTCGCTCCGGGCGCGAACCTTCGAGCCCTCCATTCGTTCCGCATAACTGACGAACCCACCCATATCGGCCTTGGCCTGCAGCGGACAGCCACCGCCCAATGAATTAGGTTGGTAGCTGACCCGGCCCTGATTGATGGTTTGCCGCATATGCCCGTCCCGCTGGTTATTGTGGACGGGGGCTACAGGGCGGTTGATCGGGATCTCATGAAAATTTGGACCGCCGAGCCGGATGAGTTGCGTGTCTGTGTAGGAGAAGAGGCGGCCTTGGAGGAGCGGATCATTGGAGAAATCGATTCCGGATACAAGATGCCCGGGGTGAAAGGCTACCTGTTCAGTCTCGGCAAAAAAGTTCTCCGGATTTCTATTTAAGGTCAGCTTGCCGATCCGTTTCACTGGAACCAGTTCTTCTGGGATGATTTTCGTCGGGTCCAGGAGGTCGAAGTCGAATGCGTGCTCGTCCTTTTCGTCCACGAGTTGGACGCCCAATTCCCATTCGGGGAAGTCGCCGTTCTCAATGGCTTCCCACAAGTCGCGGCGATGAAAGTCCGGGTCGAGCCCGGAAATCTTTTGCGCTTCATCCCAGACGATGGAATGGATGCCCAAGAGGGGTTTCCAGTGAAACTTGACGAACCGGGATTTGCCCTTCTCGTTAACGAACCGAAAGGTGTGCACGCCGAACCCTTCCATCATCCGATAGCTTCGGGGGATCGCTCGGTCCGACATCACCCACATGATCATGTGCATCGACTCCGGCATCAACGAGATGAAATCCCAGAATGTGTCATGCGCGGAAGCCGCTTGAGGCATCTCATGGTGCGGTTCCGGTTTGACCGCATGAACCAGGTCGGGAAATTTCACTGCATCCTGAATAAAAAAGACTGGAATGTTGTTCCCGACCAGGTCGAAATTGCCTTCCTGCGTATAGAACTTCACCGCGAACCCCCGGACATCGCGCGCCAAGTCGCTTGAGCCGCGAGATCCCACCACGGTCGAAAAACGGACGAATACGGGAGTTCGGACGGTGGGATCGTGAAGAAATGATGCCTTGGTGTAGGGAGCCATCGATTCGTAGACCTGGAAGAACCCGTGTGCGGCGGAGCCACGAGCATGCACGACTCGTTCGGGAATGCGCTCATGGTCAAAGTGCGTGATCTTCTCGCGCAGGTGAAAGTCTTCGAGCAGCGACGGGCCACGCTCTCCCGCTTTGAGCGAGTTCTGATCATCGTTGAGCCGAAGACCCTGGTTGGTCGTCAGGACCTGATCAGCGCTGTGTTCTTGAAACTGGGCCAAGGCCTTTATTTTGGCACTGTCCTTCTCTTTCTTCTCTTTTCTCATGTCAGACGATCTCCTTATCGATGAAGGTGAGAGAGTGGTTCCGACTGCTCGCTCATCCGAACGCGGGCAATGCATGCTTTTTGTAAATGTCTTGCTCCAGTCCTTACCTTATCGGGCGAGCCAAGTCTGATTCTTAAATGTCCCCCGGATAGTTTTTCGACAGTGGCCGGTAAGTGAACCCGTTAAGTAATGGTAAGGGCGCGCCGAGGGTAGGAGATACTAGTATGGGCCCTAGTGCCTTTCCAGTGTGGCGTGGTTCAAACAGTGTCTCTTCTCAAGCTAACCATTTAGAGGATGGTCGAGGCAGGTGCTTGCTCAATCTGTATTGCTATATTGCCGAAGGTGCGGCGAGTACTGGCAGCGCCCTTGCCTTGCGGCAGCGATGGTACACCCCGCACCTGTCCGCGTGCTGTATGGCCAGGGTTTTTACCAGGTGCGTTGGCCGACGCCGTATGGCCAAGATACCGAACAAATCTGGCGTATGGCTTTAGGGTCATCACGGGGGCCATTGTGATCGCTATCCGATGATCCTCGAGACAGCGTCCTGAACGGGAAAAAGCAAGGAGCATCAGTTCGTTATGAAACCATGGCAATATTTAAGTTCATCGACCATGATCTCGCGCTGGAACGGGCCCGTACTCATCCTCTTGTGCAGTCTGACACCGACGATACTCTCGGCGGGAGAGCCTCGAGGACCCGAAGCTACGGTGCGCGTCATTGTCGAAGCCAATGCAGCGCGGGACGTCGCCACGATGTCCAAGTACATGTCGCACGATGCGGACGCCGTCGGCTACACCATCGACGGGCATAAGTATGTCGGATGGCCTGATCTAGAGACTGATATGCGTACCGAGTTTAGAACCGTCCACAAGCTGGAGCTGCCGATCACCTATCTCCAGGTATGGCAGAAGGGAGAGGTCGCGTGGTTTGCGATGGAACTGGATTATATCCGGTACCTCAGCGTTGAAGATCCTAGTCAGCGGATGGTCATCCCACTCCGTGAAACAGGTGTTCTGGAACGGCGGGGTGGCCAGTGGATTCTCGTTGCGTGGCACGAATCCGGGCGGGGACCGGATACCGGTTTGGGGAACCTCCTGACAGATCAGACGACGCTGCGCCGTCGTGCCGATGGCCGTCAGAAAGACGGGCCCAATCACATCCGTTTATCAGGTGAGTGGGACATCACAGAGGTCGAAGACAATAAGCAGTATCACGCGACGCTGGATGCGCACGGCCATGGCCCCTACACCTGGCAGGGTGGGCAGATCGTCACGACGCAGTATGATGATCGCCGCTGGCAGGGAACATGGAAACAATCGAAGAACGACCGCGAAGGCGCCTTTGAAGTCGAGCTCTCGGAAGATGGCTCCGAGGCCCGAGGCATCTGGTGGTATGAGCGCGTCGGAACGAGGAGCAACATCCCACCGCGACAACATGGGGGCAGCTATCTCTGGAAACGGCGCCTGCCGCCGTCGGCGTCTCGCTAGGAAGATAGGGCTTCTGGGGCGCAAGTCTGCTCGGATAATTCTAGACGAGCCTGACCAGGATATTCTTTTTCGACCGCTATCATTTCGAACGAGCCGGTTCCTCGCGTTCCAGAGGAATCACACTGATCTGTCCGGTCTCTTCGAGCGTGGCGCTTTTTATCCCTTCCTGAGAGGGATAGCCGAGCTTCCGCAACCCCGCGAGGAGTTCGTCATAAGAAAGCCCTTCGCTGGCCAGCGCCTTGTAGTCCACACGGGCATTCTGGATCAGAGGCCGAGGACAACTGCGCACGAGATGACGAATGCGAGTTGAGCGGGCGCAGATCGCCGCGAGGAGTTGATGCGCGCCAAAGACCGTCGCGATAAAGATGAGCGCATTAAGGACTCCCTCGCGTAGCGCCGTCGTCTGCAGTACGACGCTAATGGTAATGAGGATCACTAAATCGAAGGTCGTAGTCTGCCCAGCCAACCGTTTTCCAGCGAGCCGCATGACCGTGATGAGAACCGCATAATAGACAAGGGCGAGCCCCATCTGTAAGAGAAAGTCCTGTATCACACTTACATTCATGACGGTGGCCTGGGCAATCCTGCAGCTTCAAAATCCTGCTTCCCGCAGCCCAATCACGTATCAGGCTATCACTATGATGGGTGAATGAACCAGTTTCCAGAGAAGATGTCGACTAGGATGCACCCCAGCAAGTTATAAGCGCTGTCCCGGATTAGCTTCACGTCATGCAATCGTAAATCTTCCAGCTCATCAATGGTATCGATATAGATATTCAAAGTCCGATTGATTATCTAGGAATTCTTCCATCTCCGGGATTCCGGGTGAAGGCGATTGTGCTCCCAAGGGCGATGAGGAGCCAGGACCTAAGCATCCCTCAACCGCCGTTCCGGGTATGGGCATGGACGGAGACGGTTAGTCGCGTTGTGCTCAAGGATTTTCGAGGCCATTGATCTGCTCGTTCTATGGACTTTCCTAGTATGACAGCCACTAATAAGTCCTTAGGCTGCGTGGAATGCATATGGCATCCGGGATGCGAGATAGTCATCACGGGAGCAGGCTGTCGCTTATCACATTACCTTAAATCATAATATGGAGGTTCCTATGGCAGGCAAAGCAGCATTGGCGTCGGGAGTGATAGAGATGTTGAAAGAGGACCATGAGAAAGTGAAAGGGCTGTTCGAAGAGTTCGAAGCAGCCGAAGGTTCAGAACAGGCGGATATCGCAGCCACTGTTATTATGGAGCTCGAAGTCCATGCGGACCTGGAGGAAAAGCTCATCTACCCGGCCATTCGGGAGCACATCGACGAAGACGAGAAGATGAATGAGGCATTAGAGGAGCATCATCTCGTCCATGTCCTGATCAAGGAGCTTAAGAAGCTGAAACCGAAAGATGCAGTATTTCAGGCCAAGTTCAAGGTTCTGGGTGAACTGGTGAAGCATCATATTGAGGAAGAAGAGGGAGAGATGTTGCCAGCAGCGCAAAACAGCGAGATCGATTGGGAAAGGCTCGAGGCGTCTGTGATGAAACGTAAAGAAACCATGGTGACCAAACTCACCGGAGGCAAGAAGCCCTTTTCAAAGAGTTAGAAGAAAGTCGATAAAGGCCGCTTCTCTCCCGGCCGCGGGAGCGAAGCGGCCTTCCGCTTTGTAATTGCCAACAACCTTATCTCCGGGGTCGGGCCAGAAACCTTTACTTGCCTGCTACGGGTGGGGCCGTCACATCGGTACGGATCCAGGTCGCAAAAATCAGCACCGTGTACTGATTGTAGAATGCTCGTCCGACCAATTTAGGAGTCGAACCGAGAAACTCCCCGGTCCGATTATCGTAGACGTCCACATGCAGTCGGGCATATCCGCTCTGGCTCTGGTTCTTGTAGAGCGTGAGTTCGGGGAGCGAGAAGGGAATCAACACGCTCTGAACCGGCGGCATGCCCACGAATACGGTGCCTTGCATCGTCCCGAACGACTCCGCCATCACGCGAACTAAGTATGGTGATTCTGTGTCTCGGGCGGAGACGCGATAGCCTCTTCGCCCCAACTCGGCAGCCACGAGATCTCGGATGTAGAAAATATCGCGCGATGGACGATCGATCGCACCAAGATCCGCGTTGGTCATGCGAAGCCGGGACCGATCATTTTCGAGCCCGGTCGCATCCACGTCCACATTGACTCCCTCGGGCAGTCGAACCGACAGATTCTCCAGAGCTTGCTCAACCGCCTGAGTCAAGAGAACCTGCTCGACCGCCGTCCGAGGAGTGCGTGACACTTCCTGCTCAAGCGCGCATCCCGTGACCAACGTAATCAGAATGAAGAGAACAACTGTCTTCATGAAGGTCCTGACAATGGACAGAGAAACCATAAGCTGATAATCGAGCCAGTCCGGTCTTGCTTCCCTGGAGAGGCTATGGGTAGATCTCCTGATGTTGTTAATGGGCGTTCCGGAGGTGACACACGACGGGGGAAATCCTGGCTCGGTCTATCGGCGGCTCCGGGCGTGGAGGTCTATGGTTTAGAATCACTGGATCAATCACTTCGCCGCAGATCAACTAGCGCCAGGTGATGAATCGGAATTGACCGATCGCGTCTCCGGCATTGAGGTAATTCTCATGCATCTTGTATCCGTTGCGGCGAGGGCAGTGCGCATTGTGTTCCCTCCAGAGCAATATTGATAGGCTTAGAGTGTTACCTCCAATGGGCGCTCCGATACCGCCGTGACACTCGCGTCCTTTTTCTGCTGAAAATCCGTCAATGCCGCCTTGATGGCATCTTCCGCCAGAACGGAACAATGGATCTTAACTGGCGGCAAGTTCAGTTCCTGCACAATGTCCGTGTTCTTAATCTTCCTTGCCTCTGAGAGTGTTTTCCCCTTGAGCCATTCTGTGGCCAAACTCGAGCTGGCGATGGCCGACCCACAACCGAACGTCTTGAACTTCGCGTCGACGATCGTATCGTTCTGCACCTTAATCTGAAGCTTCATCACGTCGCCGCACTCCGGTGCTCCGACCATGCCGGTGCCGACATGTGGATCCTCTTTCGTAAAACTCCCCATGTTGCGTGGATGATTGAAATGATCCACGACCTTGTCGCTATACGCCATGGTGTCGTTCTCCCTTAGTGACTGTGGGCCTGGTGTGCTTGATGTTACTTAATGCCATAAAACGCGCCCTTCCGCTTGAGCAACACGTTCCATAAGTATTAGTCCTAGCCGGATGAGCGCGACATCATCCACAATGTGAACCAATCGACTGAAGCCGATGGCCTCCCAATCCATCGCGGTGACGGTGTCCTCTTGATAGTCGAGAGTGATCGAGAAGGGACAATCTTTTGTGTGCATGCTGATGTCCCGCTTAAAACCATTTACTGACTGTACCCATTATTACCGCCAATTTGTTTGGGAACCAACTGGGGATGTCCCTTGGTGGCAATGGGGAGAAGAGAGCCGTTTTCAGGCCGATGGTCTGCACAGGCTGGGGGACAAGTCACCACCATGCGATTATCAGCCTCCCCAGAACCACGAGCCATGCAGCGGTAAAGACGAGCGGCATCATTCCCGGCGAAAACATGTTCAGGTTACTATGTTCGATCTGGCTGCGGATTATTGCGTAGAGTTCTGCGAGACTGAGCTCACCGCTTCTTGATTCCATTGAGGCCCTCCATAAACCGATCTAACGGGTTCAAATTTGTCATTTATAGGATTCGCGATTCATGTGGGGTAGGAAAACACCCCATTCTGAGTCTGGACTTATGTGGTTCTTGACAACCTGAACCTAGAGGACAATGGATACGGCAGTTCCAATGGGTGGATTTTTAAACAGCTTCCAGGCATTGCCTCCACGAAGAAAAATCTCCATCCACCGGATTTCTTTACCTCCGGCAAGAGGCCAGCCGCTGCTTCCGGGTGCGAACGTCAATTCGCCATGGCGCACGGCAAAGGCGCCATCGCTCACCCTCGCCTCAAGCTCACAATCAATGATCTTCAAGCGAATAGATTGTCCAGGGCGGAGTTTCTTGACGTTGTGAGCGATGGTGGTCTTGATGTTGCCATAGCCATCGACATAGGCGATCACCGAAGAAGGCGGCACTGGCAGTGCGTTCACATCGATCTCGCTGCCCAGTGCTGAGGAGCGTCCCATCGCAATAGCCGCCGCGGCTTGTGGAAACACGTCCCGTGAACGGAACTGGCTGCCGGCTGCCGGCGCCGACGACCATTGAATTGTTTCTGCGACGTCTTTAATGAAGGAAAGGGTATAGCCCGAATTGACCCCGATCACCCGAACCCCAGTCGGAAGCCGTGCATAAACCAAACGTTCCCCCGCATTCTCTGGTCGGGCCGCTGCATCGTCCTCCCGTGGGGCTATGTTGTGATAGATCAACGTGCCAGGAGGTGCAGGATGAAGACCGAGCTGAGCGATACAAAAGCCAGCTGCCACGGTGCAAAATGGGGGGACCGGTACGAGCACGGGCTCGGCAGACGGTAGGTGAAGCTTAATACGCTGCACGACTTCAGCAAAAGCCAGGTCCCCGTGTCCATAGTCAGCGACAATGTGGACGAGCACAAACCACCTCCCCTTCCGTTGACCCTTAACTTGTAATACTGTGAGTGAAAGAGGTAGGGCTCATTTCTCTCCTCTTACCCGTTAATGATTTCACCGCCATTGGGATGAAGCACCTGGCCGGTGATGAAGGAAGCGGCATCACTGGCGAGGAAGGTAAAACAGGAGGCAATCTCTATAGGCTCTCCGGCTCGTGCCATCGGGCAATCGCTACCGAACGTTTCAACTTTCCCCTTTGGTAAACTTGATACGATCAAGGGAGTCCAAACGGGTCCAGGAGCGACCGCATTGACCCGGATGTCTTTATCGACCAAAGACGCTGCAAGGGAGCGGGTGAATGATACGATAGCCCCCTTGGAGGCCGCATAATCGATTAAATGTGCGCTCCCCCTGTAAGCCGTGACACTGGTCGTGTTGATAATCGTGGATCCTCGTTTCAAATGTTCCAACGCCGCTTTCACGATATAAAACATCGCAAAGACGTTGAGTTCAAACGTGTGGCGTAATTGTGTACCGCTGATATCTTCAATCCGCTCCTGGACATCATGCCTGCCGGCATTATTGATCACGATATCAAGGTGCTTGAAATGCTTCACCGTCTTGTTCACCGCCTTGATACAGTCACCCTCGCGGCGAAGATCTCCAGGCAAGAGAAGGCACTCTTTCCCATAGCGTTGAGAAATATACCCTCTGGTGGCTTCAGCGTCGGCCCGCTCAGTTTTTAAAAAGCAAATGGCTACCTCCGCACCTTCTTTGGCAAATCCTACGGCGATAGCGCGCCCGATGCCGCTGTCACCTCCTGTGATGATGGCAACTTTGCCCGCCAACGCATGTCCCGCTGTAGCATCCGTATCGAATACGGGTGACGGAAGCATTGTCTTTTCGAGCCCAGGCTTTTTCTGTTTTTGGGCCGGACGGATCTTTTGTACAGGTTTCGATTTTTGCATTGGTCATCCTCATCACCACACAGGTGTAGTGGTTCTCATGTCGGAACGTAATAAATGATCCTGCATGTTCTCATGCACCCCAGCTTTCCATAACTGGAGCATACCCTTGTTTGGCTTTATACGGAAAATGAGGAAACCTCCTGTACCCAGCCATTCCTTGAGTGCTATTTATCATGGTCTCGATCAACGCTTCGCCCTTGTGACGGACGATCTCTCGCCCCGGAGTTTCCTTCGCCGGATCGAGTTCTCATCGTTTCCAACAGCGTGCGCACCATTTGTTCGTGGGCACGTGTCTGATCCAGATATTTGTCCCATTCTTCCTTCAGGTCTTCATTGACCGCGCAGCGAATAGCGGTTTTGTACAACGGTGCGCGAAGCAGAATCGGAGTTTTTCAGCAGACTGTGAGACTAGAAGGGATGTTTTGTCCTGGCCTAGAAAGGATGTCCGAGTCTCATTGAGACCGTTTCTGTTTCAGGAGTATTGATATCGTCGCCCCAATGAGCAAACCGTTCAAATTAGTCGTTTTAGCCGCTCCCACGATCGCTGAAATGGTCTGCATTTTGCAGAATTCTTTGGAACTGCTGAATTCAGGTATCAGGGTATGGGTGAGTTTTGCCTACGGCGACGGCCAAGGGTCTTCAGAGTGTACGTATCGACTCTGGCCTGGCGTTCACGCTCTTCATCTCGCATGGGGTCGTCATGATTGAGTCGTCGTTTTGCTTTCTTCCCCGAGTCGGACGCAAGACCGAACGACGATGGTGGCGGGATGGTCTGACGTCGTGGGATGATTTCCTCACGGCAAAGTCGATCAAGGGCCTTGGAGAAAACCGGAAGACCATCTACGACAGAGCGTTGGAAGAAGCGAAGCACAAACGCGCCGAAAACGATGCGCGCTACTTTGGCGTTCACCTGCCGGCACACGAACACTGGCGACTGTACGAGTGGCTTCGCCCTCGGACGGTCTACCTCGATATTGAAACCAATTCGTTCGGACAGGTCACGGTTGTTGGACTCTATGGGCAGAGCCGATATACGTCCCTCATCCGGGGCGAGTCGCTGGATGCCCGGAGCCTCCATGAAGCACTGAGGGGGTATGATCTGCTGGTCACATTCAATGGATCAGGATTCGATCTGCCCATGTTGCTTGCCGCCTTTCCCGACCTGCCATTAGACCAGCCACACCTCGATCTCTGTACTATCGGCAGACAGCTTGGCTATCGGGGAGGTCTTAAGACCATTGAGCTGCAGTTAGGCCTGCAACGCGAACCTCAATTGCACGGAATGACCGGGTCAGATGCCGTCCTACTCTGGAATCGCTGGCGACATCGCCGGGATCAGACAGCAAGAACGCGCCTCTTGGCCTACAACCAGGCAGATTGTACGAATTTAGAACCATTAGCGGACATGTTTTATTGCCAGATGGTTCAGTGGTGTCGAGGAGGGACATAAAATAGGAGCAAGGAGTTTTCATAGAGATGCTCCGCGTCCCCTATGAGCGGATCGCCGGCTGGTCTGCGCGAGATTCGAGAAACGGGAGCGATCGAGCTAGTCAAGATTGCGTTCATCACCATCGTGGTGAGTATCGTCTCGCCCTAGGCTCTTTCCGAGGCCACACAGGCGGATCCTCGTAGTAGACTCGGCAAGTAAAATGGCGGAGGTATATATGCCCACACTCTGTAGAGAAATGCTCAGAATAGGAGTCGTTTTGGCGCTAACTGGGGTGATAGATGTCCAGGCCGCGACGGAGCCATCAACGGTTGCACCAGGTGGCGGGAAGAGCCCGGTCACGGGTGGACGGCCCGATGAACAGAATCCACAATTGGGTCCCGGCAATCGCGGGACCGGCGAGCCGGGACGCCCCCAACTTGATCCGAGCCGGGTACGGTCGAAGCCATCTGGACCAGGCATGATCAGAGGCCAAGTACTTTCCATTCAAGGCGAGACGTATATCGTGCGAAAACCGGACGGCTATGAAGTGATACTCAAATCCACGAAAATTACCGAAATGCCGTCAATGATCCGCATGGGGGAGACCGTCGAGGTGACGGTGGACTCAGCTGGCATTCCCACCCTGATCAAGCCTGCAGCGGAGTAAGTGACCTGTCTCGTTCAGACAGGGCCGCATTGATGCAGCACAATCGAGTTCCACGCCTGCTGGTTGTCGATCAGCAGGCATCCTGTAGGTAGATGGTTTCAATGCTCAATAGTCTGCAGCGTGGCCGCAGGACAATCAAGGCGTGGCCGAGCAGACGTCCAGGCCGTTGCAAGTCACGGACTGTTGATCAGCTCCGTCCCTTGTAGCGGAGTTTGCCACGCATGGCATACTGTTTGAACCTCCCTATAGATCCTCGCGCACCTCTGCCCTTTCGATTTGTTCGAGCAGCTCTGTGCGTGATTGACATGCCACGCACAGCTTAGCGAAAGGGACCGCTTGAAGGCGCTTTTCATTGATGTCGATTCCGCATTCAGCGCAGACGCCGTAGGTTCCTTCATCCAGACGAATAAGTGCTTCGTCGAGAGACTGTCGCTTGCGATTCCGTATTTCCATCAGGAAGATGCTTCGGTCACGTTCGAACGTCCTCAAGGCCTGGTCTGCCACGTCACCCACGGATTCCAAACGCCGTTGTTGGCCTTCGGTCAAGGCTTGGCCAACATTATCCAGAAGTTCCCTCATAGTCTCTTGGCGTTTGCAAAAGAGCATGTGGCGAAGCGCTTCGTGCCGACGCTCCTGCTTTTCACGGTCTATTTCGATTTCCTTTACTTTGAAGGGAGCCGGTATTCCCAGATTGGTAAGCAGCGGGGTCCGTATTCCCGAACGGACCGCTCGGCTAAGTTGGTTATGGTTGGACGATGTCGACTCCATCTTTTCCATATTGTTTGTCTTTCCTTGGTTGCTTTTATATGAAATTGCCTTCACTTATTATCTCCTTTCGATTAAACCGCGAATGAAGTGCGGATGTCGCCCATCTTCAGATGAGGCAGACTACATGTTTGCCCTGAATCTCCGTGAAAGCCTACTAGTAAGAATGCTAGACAGTTGAACGAACCAACTGTTCTCCATTTCCTACATGGGGTATCCCCTGTTGGTTTCCCAACTAATATTGCGAACAACAACAGGGAGCCAAGCTTCAAACGAGTAACAAGCTCATAAGCAACATTGACTAGGAGGCACCAATTGATTGCGACTTGGGCAAAATGCCATGCAGGCCGCACACGATTCGAAGCAAGGAAGTGGCGATGTTTAATGGCGTACGACGAGTGGATGGTGCGAAGTATGTTGTCCGGGAAGAGCGCAGGCCGGCGTCCGTTCCGCCCGCTGACTAACCGCTCTTGTACCAGATCAAACAGCAGCGTTGACGCCAGGTGAATGGTCAGACTCTATTCAGACTGGTTGTACGACACCGTATCCTTGGAAAGTTTATTGCTAAGACTCTCATTGCTCCGATCCAACTTCATTTCCAGATCCATAATCCTCTGCTTTGCAGCTGCCAGTTCGGCAGCCAGCCGATCCTTCTCTTCCTGGGACCGGTTCAGGTCGGTTTGCGACGCTGTAAGCCGCGCAGACATTTCTTGTGATGCATCCGGTGTCACGTGTTTCGTGGGGTATGGGCACCGAATGTTTTGATAATAGCCGTACCATCCTTTGTCGATACAGACGCTGGATTGCTTGATATAAGCCTTAGGCTGCGGCTTGAGGTAAGAACAGCCTGTCAAGGACAAGCAACCTATCGCGATTACGGCGGCGGTCAGTGTTCTCATGATCGTCTCCTTCTACACCATTTCCGTTCTTTTCACTTTTGCCCAACATCCGTCTTACAACGTTCTGTCATCTCTACAGTTCAGAGTAACGATTGTGCCAACATGATGAGAGCCAGTCGGCCTAGTATGCTTTATCTGTCCTTACTAGGGGACTAGGTCCTCCCCCCGTAGATGTCTCATACGGACGTAAGGTCATATTGGGACGATCACGCCACGGTATCAGAAAAGCGGACTGTGGTGACCGCCCGATAGAAAGGAATACTTGTTCCACGGTTGGTGCCCCCGCGGCCATCCGATTTAATCATCTGCTCAATAGCCGGCAGTCATCAAGGCGAAGACCACAATGGCTAGAACCACAATCCCAATAGCGATTAACATGATCGGAGGATTCGCACCAAACATTCCTGGCATGGCATTCACCTCATTTGATATTTCTGGTTTGGCTTAGCTTGCATTGTTGTCAAACAATCAGTGCGACTCCTAGGTTCCATGGACTTTCTAAGTCAATTCACTGTTCCCCAATACCCTTCTCGTTGGGCATCCACGACAAATTGAGCCGTTGTCGATTGCACTGCGTCTTCGAGGCTGTGCGTGAAGACGTTCATCCAGGAGAAGGGTAACAACAAGATCCAGTAAAATTGTCTCGCCGTAATTTCATATTTGTAAGTCTTTGTGAGCACATTCTGATGATTGATGCTGTAAGAAAATTCCCAGCCCCCTTCGTTAATATAAAAAGGGAAAATAAGGTACAGCTTAGATGAGATCCATCCGAGGTACTCACGCACAGTAACCACAACTTCCGTTCCTGGCTCCATGGAACTGTAAACGAAGTCGCGGCTGCTGCTACAGCCTGCATAACGTTGAAGCGCGTCTTCCAGTGCAGCCGCCACTCCAATCGGGGAAAACAAGCCATGATATGTCCACTGATATGTCCCTCCCTCTTCAAGTGCATAAGAAAACTGAACCGTTTGATGACAACGGGAGCGTGAACTCGTCTCATCCATGCGTGGAAGGGAACGGGGCATGGGAAAATCACGGTATGTCACAATACATCCCGAGAGGCTAACCAGAAGTGTTAGAAGAAGGAGGCTAGCCGTTCTCACACTCATATCTCAGAATTATCTGCTCACTCAGCCGCAGAAGCGGTAACACCCGCCTGCTTCTCTTGGAAGGCTTCCGGTCTGCCAGACGATAATCCAACATACCGGACCTCCACGTGGGGGTCCTACTAGGAAACTGCATGGGGCCGGAGTTAAAATAAGGGGTGGCCTCGGTGATCAGCTAACATGCCACATGTTCTGTGCTCAGATCCTCTCTGCCGTGCGAGACATTCGCTGTTTTGGATGAATGGAAGAGGGAGCATCGACGGGTGAGCGTCCCGTGCTAGCTCAATCTTTGCAATGCAGACTAGGGAAAGCCCTAGTTTTACTTTTTCTGCGTTTACCGATCATACGGCGGTGCAGTAAACTACCCATCGCTTCAATGCTTTTCATCGCCCCATGCAAGAAGTCTGGAATCTTATCTCCAGAACCGGTGCTTCTGTTCACGAACCATTTGGTTACCAGGAAGTACAGCTCATCGAAGATGACTGACAAGAATTAGAACCCGAGGTGACGGCGGATGGCTAAGCCTGGTGAATTCCGAACTCGACATTGGCCGGTGATAATTCGCGCGAGGGAGATATGCACCAGCTCACGAGAGAATCCGACGCCCACACCATCTTAATAGTCGACGATGATCCAGCCTCCTCGTACCTGAAAAGTCGATGGCTCAACCGTCTGGGCTACCGAGTGATCGAAGCCACCAACGGCACCGACGCGCTCGCCGTCGCCGCTGTCGAACGGCCCGCTCTCGTCCTACTTGATGTGATCCTGCCGGACATCAATGGCTCCGAGGTCTGTGAACGGCTCAAGACCACATCCACCACAAAACACATCAAAGTGCTGCAGATCTCGGCCCTTCGCAGGAGTGCGTCGGATCGAGTGAAGGGTGTGGAAGTTGGCGCCGACGCCTATCTGGTCGAACCGCTGGAAGAAGAAGAGCTCACCGCCACCGTGCGGGCGCTGCTTAAGCTGGCCCAGCAAGAGCAGGACAATCAGCAGCTCATCCAGAAACTGTCCCGTACCGAGCGCCAGTTACTGGACGCGACCGAAGCGGCTCACTGCGGGATCTGGGATTGGGACATTCCTACCGGCACACTCGAATGGTTTGGCGAGCATGAGCAGCTGGCAGGAATATTGCCCGGTGGCTTCAGCGGCAAGATTCAAGCCTTCGTCGACGTCCTGCATCCGGACGATCGGGCTCGGGTGTGGCAGAAGCTCCAAGACTTGATGGCTCGGTGTGAGACCCAGTACGCCGACGAATACCGATTTATTCACCCAGATGGGACAGTGCACTGGATGAACCGCACTGGACGCTTGTACTACGACGAGCACGGCCACGCGGTCCGCATGACCGGCGTGGTTCAGGATATCACCGAACAAAAGCAGGCCGAGGCTGTTCTTGATTTGCGCGCACGCCAACAACAAGCGTTGGCTGCCTTGGGTATGGTGGTGCTACGGCAGCGGAATTTCCAAACGGTATGCAACCTCGCGGTTGAGTGTATTGTACGGACGCTCGATGTGGAGTTGTGCAAGGTGTTGGAATTGCTCCCATCCGGCCAAGAGGTGCTCCTGCGGGCAGGAATAGGATGGCAAGAGGGATTGGTCGGGCGTGCCACTGTCAGCACGGGGATGCATTCTCAGGCGGGCTATACGCTTGCGGCCGACAAGGCGGTCATCGTGGAGGACATGCGGACCGAGATCCGCTTCAGCGGGCCGCCGCTCCTGCATGACCACGGAGTTGTCAGTGGGATGAGCTGCATCATTCTGGGCGCAGAGGATCGTCCGTGGGGCGTGCTCGGCGCGCATACGACATCCCTGCGGCGCTTCACGAAGGACGACATCGCGTTTCTCCAGGGCGTCGCCAATGTGCTCGCCGGCGCGATCCAACGGGAAGAGGCCGAGGCGGAATCGATTCGGCTGGCCGCTATTGTCCACTCCTCTGAAGATGCAATCATCTCGCAAGATCGGGATGGCGTCATGACCAGTTGGAATGGCGGCGCGGAACGATTCTACGGGTATAGTGGGCTGGAAGCGGTGGGGCAATCGATCACACTGATCATTCCCTCCGAGCGCCAGGACGACGAAGCGCACATTAGGGCCCGCATTCTGAGCGGTAAACAGGTCGAGCGCTATGATGCGGTTCGGCGGTGCAAAGACGGCAGTTTATTGGACGTGTCTTTGACCATCTCGCCGATCAAAAACGACCGGGGCGAAATCATCGGCATGTCGACGATAGCCCGCGACATCACTGAACGCAAGCGGGTCGAAGAGACGCTGCGCGCGAGTGAAGCAAGGCTGGAAGGGCTGGTGACTTCGGCGATGGATGCCGTGATAGCCATCGACGCAGAACAGCGCATCATTCTCTTTAATCCTGCAGCGGAACGGATGTTTGGCTGCCGATCCAGCGATGTAGTGGGCTCTGCAATCGATCGGTTCATTCCAGAGACGTTCCGAGCCGCGCACCGAGGGCATGTCCAGCAGTTTGGCCAGGCGGGATCGACGGTCCGTCAGATGGGAGCGCTCGGTACTATCAGCGGGCTACGAGCAAATGGCGAAGAGTTTCCCATTGAAGCCTCAATTTCCCAGATGGTGGCTGGTGGCAAGCCTCTCTACACGGTGATTCTGCGGGACATCACAGAGCGAAAACAGGCGGAAGAGACGCTGCGGCAGAGTGAAGAACGATATCGCGGGACGTTTGCCAATGCCGCGGTTGGGATTGGACGCGTGGCCTTTCACAATGCGACATGGATCGATGTCAACGACGCACTCTGCCTGCTTGTCGGTTACTCACGGGAAGAAATGCTGCGGACTCCCTGGCCCGACATGACCTACCCCGCTGATGTCGATCTGGACTTGGTGCCGTTTCGCCGCATGGCGGCCGGGGAGCTGGATACCTACAGGGTCGAGAAGCGCTTCATCCACAAGCACGGACATACGGTATGGGCGCGGCTCACGCTCTCACTCATGCGGACGGCGGCAGGAGCCCCTGACTATGAAATCGCCATCGTTGAAAATATCGACGAACGGAAGTGGGCCGAGATGGCCTTGCACGATGCTCAACAGCGTCTCCAACGCTGGAACGTCGAACTGGAACAGGCGGTGAACGAGAAGACCGCTGAACTCCAACAGTCGCAGGAGCGCTTGCGCACCCTCGCTACGGAACTGAATCTGGCCGAGCAGCGGGAGCGCAAACGCCTCGCCACCGAGTTGCATGATCATCTGCAACAAATGCTTGTAGTGGGGAAGATCGCAATCGGACAGGGCAAACGGGTCGCGGTTGGTATCCCAGCCTGTGAACGCGCGTTCCAGCGCGTGGATGGCATCTTATCGGACGCCTTGACCTACAGCCGCACGCTGGTGGCGGAACTGTGCCCGCCTGTGCTGCACGAGCATGGGCTCGTCGCTGGACTCAAGTGGCTCGCAGAGTATATGAAGCACAGGCAAGAGCAAACCGTGACGGTGATCGCGCCTGAAGACCATGAGCTCCACTTGCCGGAAGATCAACGTGTCTTGCTCTTTCAATCCATCCGAGAACTCCTCATTAATGCCGCCAAACATGCCGGAACTGGGGAAGCGACCATTGTCATAACTGAACGTGCGGACCAGATTCAGATTGAGGTCCGGGATCGCGGTCAAGGCTTCGATCTTGCGGCGGCGGCGGCGGCGGCGGCGGCGGAAACCCCTCACGACGGGATCTCGTCCAAATTTGGGTTGTTCAGTATTCAAGAACGCATGAGGGCGATCGGGGGATCGTTCGAGATCCAATCGAGCCCAGGGCAGGGGACAACCGCGATGCTGATGTTGCCGTTGGAGAAGAAACCAGTGGGGCCTCTGCATGCTTCAGAGTCGGTAGACAAGGATGCCGCACCCCTCGCCTTAGCCCATTCTCGAGGTCCTTGCATTCGTGTGCTGCTGGTGGATGACCACCTCATGGTGCGTCAGGGCTTACGGGCCATCCTTGACGCCTATGCAGATATTGAGCTTGTCGCGGAAGCCGGCGATGGCGAAGAGGCGGTGCGTCTGGTCGGCCAATGGCGGCCCGACGTAGTCGTCATGGATATCAGCATGCCACGAATGAACGGGATCGACGCGACGATGCAGATCAAGCTTCGGTATCCGGAAATGATCGTCATTGGCCTCTCGGTGAATGCCGCGGGAGAGAATCAAGAGGCCATGGAGCGCGCAGGCGCCGTACGACTCATCACCAAAGAAGCGGCGGTCGAAGAACTTTACGGTACGATTAAGGAAGCCTGGAGACAGAAAACCTTGACATAGGGAGCATCCTGGAAGCTGGGCATCACATCACTTTATAAATGGTCCAGTCAGAGGACCTCTACTTTAGGAAAGACGTCATGTTCGCTTGTCGTTATGGCCACAAAGGGGGGATTTACTCGTTTGGTCGGAAGAGAACACTGCTCCGTGAGAGCACAATCTACATTTACGCGAAGACGCGAGGCGCCCATCGGTTCCGTGAAGTGAACGGTTTTCATTCTCTGCCATAAGTCACCTCAATTTCGTGCGACACGCATCCATACATCTGCACCAGGCAGACCGATGGAGGATTGGGGGGAGATCGGCGCCGATACGCGATCCACCAACTAGGGGCCCTGATGCACCACCGTTTCCAAATCGTGCGACTCGGACTAGGGTCCTTCCCAGCAGGGAATAATCGCCCATCGGTTTAGAATCTCATAGACAATTAGGGAGGATCAGATGATGACACAAACACTTGTTCACATGGCGATCGTGGCGACAGTCGCGTTATCGGCCGCTGCGCTCGGGTGTGCCCAAACAGCGGCAGAACGGCGCGCCGCATCCCCGAGATTGGCGGAACGCGTCAAGCAGGACACGGTCACCGGGCGGGTTCACGAGGTCGGTGCCAAGTACGTGTCCATTCGGGAAAGTGGTGGGGACACACAACGTGTCAGGGTCGATGACCACACCAAGATGGATCGCGTGGCAGTCGGGGACCACGTCAAGGCCTACGTCTCGGAGGACGGCTATGCTACGACGATTCAGCGTGAATCGGAGTAACAGCGCTGATGAAAGGAGACACTCGTGGAAACAGCCCTTCGTGCGAAGAGAGAGAGTAGCCACACGAACGCAGAGATGGAACTCACAGAATACAAGAATGTGGAATATGCCCCTTACGTCCGCGAATTCATGAAACAGAGGTTGAGCCGGTGCAGCCGATGCAATGGATTCATGACGCGTGACGGTGAACTCCCTGTCGCCTGTCGCTGCGTGCAATGTGGAGATGTCGTCGATCCAACCATCTTAAAAAACCGGACGGCCATTTCATCTATGCGCAGATTAAGATACGTGAGGCCAAGATACGTGAGGCTAGGTATGGGGCCGCAACAATAACTGCGGGGCTGTGAGACTTCCTAGTAGCGGGATTGTATGAAATATGGTCAGGTAGCATGCAGGAACGGATGCGGACTATAGATGGGCTCGTTTACCATTCACTCCTCTGTGGGAGTAGGGGACCAACGCCTTGTTGGTCTTACCGTTAATGAATCCGGTGGTCATACTAAAGAGATGAATATTGTGCAGATATTACTTGTGGATGATTACGCGATGATGCGGCAAGGGCTTCGTTCTGTGCTGGATGACTATGAAGATATTCAGGTGGTCGGCGAGGCGCGAGATGGATTGGAAGCGGTGCAGCTGGTCGGAGAGTTACGACCTCAAGTCGTGTTGATGGACATTAATATGCCGAAAATGGATGGTATCGAAGCTACGGCAAAGATCATGCAACAGTATCCAGAGACTATTATTATCGGGCTATCAGTGAACGCGACGAAGGATAATCAGCAGGCCATGACGCGAGCGGGAGCCTCCCGTCTTCTGAGCAAGGAAGTAGCAGTCGAACAACTGCATGATGCTGTCTATGCTGCAGTCAGTGAGAGAGACCGAGGGCAAACTCCGCCCGGACTCTGAGAAACAGTTTATGATCAGGTTTCACCCTCTCATTCGGCCAGATGAAGGCGTGTTAACCTGGTGCGGCCACAGTACTCATGAAAGATAATGCAGTCGATCAGTTTCACGATGGGGATGGGATTGTTCAAGCAGTTGGCTATCGGCTGGCAAGTTCATCCCACCCCGCTGACAGATCGAGCTATTAGGCCATCCCTGTCGCTCTACTACTGTATATTGACCGTCGGATCATACCCCTCATAGGCCTGTTCCCTCGCGCCGTACCAGATCAGCACCGCAAGCAGGGTCAGCAAAAGGTACAGGGCTAAGCGGAACATGCCAAAATACGGCCAGCCGAAGTCTGGAGATTTGAATGCCCTAAAGAGACAGAGCGTCACGAGGAGCATTCCGAGTAACACACTACTGGTGATCAGGGTCACCATGAGAAACAACCTTTCCATCTAGCAGGCTGTCGACAAAGTCCACCAGCGGCGTTCTCGCGGCGCTCAGAGGCTCAACGTACGGCTGAGAGTACGATTTCGCCTCTTCGCTTGACTGCGGCCTTGCTGGACGGCCTTTCTAAACAGCCTGCGGGATATTCTGGTTCAGTCTGTGATCGTAAACGAAGCTTCATTTCTGGGTCGTCATTGAGTTTGTCAACAACCTGCTAGCTTGATGGCGTGCTCTTTGAACGGTCCGGCAACGGAGTGAGGTTAGATGTGGCGGGTCCATTGAGGACTTTCCCGAATCGGTCGAAACGTGACCCGTGGCACGGACAATCCCATGTTTTCTGGCTCCGATTCCAGGCCACGATGCATGCCAGGTGCGGACAGACGGCCGAACATTGATGGAGCACACCCTCGCGATCACGATAGGCCGCAATCTTGTGCAACCCGTCGCGAAGAACAGCTCCGCCATCGACGGGTATGTCCTGTTCTGATGGGACATCGCCCCGCGTAAGCCAATCACCGTATTGTGCTGCCACATTGAGTGATTCCGCGAGAAAGGTTCCGGCCGCCTTCATACGTTGGCGGGAAGGATCATACAGCGAAGCCCAGGGGGAAGGCCGATCCATAATGAGATCCGACAACAACAGACCTGCGATCGTCCCATGCGTCATGCCCATACCACAATCGCCCGTGGCAACATATACATTCGAGTCGCCGGGGTTGCGTCCGATATAGGCCAGACCATCGATCGTTTCCATCACCTGTCCTGACCAGCTGAATAGCACGTCTTTTGCCATGGGAAAGCGCGCGCGCATCCAGGTTTCTAGGGCGGCATAGCGTCGTTCGCCATCCTCGGCTTGTCCGGTCTTATGATCTTCTCCTCCGACAATGAGCACTGTTTGTTCGCTGCCGCCGACGGTTTCCGTATGAACTCGTACATAATGATAGGGGTCCTCAGTGTCCCAATAGAGGGCCTTCGGAATGGATCCTGCCGCGATTCCGGCGCCGATGACATAGGTCGTGTAGGGGGCTTGTTTAGTATGTAGCGTCACCGTGTTGTTGATTGGTGTGTTAGTCGTCACAACCACCGCATCGGCGGATACCTGTCGACCATCACGTGTTTTCACACTGACGCGGGGCTTGGCATCCACTTCCGTGACGTGTGCGTTCGCGAATAGGCGACCACCCTTCTGCTGAATAGCTCGGGCTAAGCCCGAGAGATACCTCATCGGATGAAATTGTGCTTGACGTGTGAATCGCAGGCAGGGGCCTGTTGGGAAAGGAAGCAGTGGGGCCGAATCGTATCGAGTCACGTTGGTCAGGCCGGCCCGACGAGCGGCTGCCCATTCTTCTTCAATTTGGTGCGCGGGACTATCGAAGGGGGCGAACAAGTACCCGTCCACCCGTTCGAAGCCACAAGGGATGGATTCTTTGGCAGCCGTGTCTTCGATCCATTCAATGGCCGCCGTGTGACTTCGCACCGCTAATCGCGTCCCCTGTTCCCCGTGCAGTCGTTCGATAGTCGATAATCCCCTATCCATAACATGAGAAAGATGCGCGGTCGTCAGTGGAGTCATCCCACTGCCTAGAGTCCCGCTCTCGAGTACGACCACGGATTTGCCTTCCTGCAATAGACGATAGGCGGTTGACAGGCCGGCGATCCCACTTCCGATGATACACACTTCTGTAGCTGTGTCCTCATTCAGAGTGCGCGCTGTCGGCATGTCGACCCCCATCCACACTGAATGGGTATGCTCGGATGTGACTGATGGATTCATGATCTCGTCCTCCCTGAGAGTATGCTCATCGGCGTCGGCTATCGTCGCTTCAGAAATGATGATGTGTCCGAGCTGCGACGCACAAGATCTGAGGATAAGCTTTCATTTCCTTTCATTGGCCTCGGAAGACACCTAGTCAAGGCATTCGAAGAGGGGGAATGATCAAGGGGGTTGCCTAGTGGGAAAAGGAGAGGGGTGAATATAGTGTAAGCGTTATGAAAGATATAAAACAACGAGAAGTCGCTCTCCCGTTACTTGTACTCATTTCCTTCTTGTTATTCCTGCTCGGTATGAGTCCAGATGAGGAGTCATCAAGCGTATTTGCGGCTGACGTCATACCGGCTCCACCTGCCGTACCAGATAAACGCGATAACAGTCCTTCACAGACTCCTGGACCTCCAACTCCTCCTCAACAGCGCCCCAGCATTGACCCAGGCATAGCGATTCCTCCTCCCACGGAGCCACATCCGGAATCAGTGGTCACACCGCCACCTATTGATCCAAAGATGTCGATTCACCCCCAGGATGCCCCGACGAGCAAACAGCCGTCATTTCCATCGCCACCAGCTTCGCCATCACCAGGCGCAACGCCACCAAAATAGTATTGTTATGTCCGAAGATACCAAGGCATTCGTGATCGCCGGTTGCAAAGTGACATTACATTTCCGACGGTCGACGACCAATCACTGGACAGTGGAAGGATCAGTATCCTCCGGAGAGCAAGACCACAAACGAACGACACAGTTTAAGATCGACCGAGCAACCAGCCGCGATAAGGCCGAATCCCTAGCACTTGCAAAAGCAGGGGAACTGATGGGTAATAATGCACCCGCAGTAGATCAAGATCTTGAAACGGGAACTCCAAAGGTGCCGCCCGGCATTCAATGACCTATTTAGGCCTCTTAAGCCGACGAAATGGTGTTCACATCTGAAGCCCTGGCCTTGCAGCCGGGAGTCGTTCCGTCAAATGTCGTTTGTCACCTCAGGACTCCAAATATCCACAGCGCAAGTATGAGAACTCCAGGCACTCCGAGTAGCCATAATAAGAATGCTTTACCCATTTGGTTCTCCTTTGTGAAGTGTGAAGCACAATGTAGTTCGCATTGTAATTCCCATTCGACGGATGCAGTACTAGGAAGTCCCATAGTGGTGTCTTTGGCACCTCAGCGATCGCAATGAGTCGGGTGCTTTGTGTACAGGGCTGGACCCCTATGGGATGGGCTTGCCGAGCATGGGAGGATGCTGTCGACACGTGATCGCTTCCCCGTCGGAGGCCCCACAGTGAACGCTCAGACTTGTTGTCTGCCGCCAAGGTCAGGAAGTGAGTATGCCGCATTGTGCCAATGGAAGAACATGCGTTGTAGTTGTATTTGGCGTCACCGGGTCAGGCAAAACCAGGATTGGGGCTGCTCTCGCGAGATCGCTCCGCTGGACCTTCTACGATGCCGATGATTTCCATGGGCAGAAAAATCTTGCCAAGCTCCAACGAGGGATTCCACTCACAGATCGCGATCGCGGGCCATGGCTGAATCGATTGCGATGGATCATCAAGCGCTGCCTTGCGGAACGTCATTCCATGATCCTTGCCTGTTCAGCCTTGAAACGGATGTATCGTCAGCATCTGCGTATCTCTGACAGGGTTATCTTTGTGTATCTCAAGGTCACACCAACTGTGGTCGAGCGTCGACTCCGGCAACGAAAGGGACATTTCATGAATGCGGACTTGCTCGAGTCTCAATTCGCGACGCTTGAAGAGCCGACGGATGATGCCATTGTCGCTAATGCCACGCAGAAACCACGTGGTATTGTGAATGGTCTGCGAAAACGGTTGCTCGCGCAAGGATGTTGTCCGGGGCCCAAACATCTCTCCTATGCAAGCTGGTCCTGAGAGCTGACTCTATCGGTTGGCTTGTAGGTGATACTAGGGATGTCACGAGTATAAAAAAGCACATTCACTGGCTATGGTTAGGGTCTAATGCGCCCTGTCCGAACACTAGCCATGATTATGGCCGGAGGAAAAGGCGAACGCCTCCTGCCCCTCACCGAAGTTCGAAGTAAACCTGCAGTTCCGTTCGGCGGCAAATATCGAATCATCGATTTCGTCCTGAGCAATTTCATCAATTCAGGCATCACGGCTCTCTATGTACTCGTGCAGTATCGCTCGCAATCGCTGATCGAGCACCTTCGATCAGCGTGGCACATGGGTGGTCGCATGCAGTCCAGCTTTGTGAGCGTGGTTCCCCCTCAAATGCGAGCTCGTGAAGGCTGGTATGAGGGCACGGCCGACGCGGTCTATCAAAACCTGAATCTCATTGCTGACTTCGACCCCGAGGTGATTGCCGTCTTCGGTGCCGATCATATTTACCGGATGGATGTCCGTCAGATGATTCGGTGTCATCTTGAATCCGATGCGGACGCGACGGTGGCAGCCTTACCCGTTCCGATACAAGAGGCACACGGCTTCGGCATCGTTGAAGCGGACGCAAGCGGCCGGATGATTGGGTTCGAAGAAAAGCCATCCACTCCGAAACCGATGCCGGATCGCCCAGGATTCGCCCTTTCGTCCATGGGAAATTACCTTTTCAAGACCGAGACGCTTGTTCCATTGCTGATGCGTGATGCGGCCAGGCCGGGAACCCACGATTTTGGGCGCAACATCGTACCGGAGCTCCTGGCCGACTATCGCGTTCAGATCTATAACCTTCAAAACAATGAGATTCCAGACCTTCAGTCTTACGAAGAGCAGGCCTATTGGCGTGATGTGGGAACGCTGGATGCTTATTGGCGGGCAAACATGGATCTGCTGGGTAGTAGACCCGCTTTTGACCTCCGTAACCGAGCATGGCCGATCTATACCGGTTGCTACGATGGCCCCATGGCGTCCCTCGTCCGGACCTCCACGGATGATTCGATGGTGGGCCAAGGCAGCCATTGTGTCGAGGCAGACATCCGTCGCTCGATTATCGGCCGAGGTGTGCGTATCGAGCGCGGGGCCCAATTGGAAGAATGTATCATCTTGGATGATGTGCAGATCGGGTCGCACGCGCGCCTCCGTCGCGTGATCGCGGATCGACGCAGCACGGTCCCACCGCACAGTTGCATCGGTTCCGATCCGGCGTATGACCGTGCGAGATTTCAATATGCGACGTCGGGACTGGTCGTGTTGCCGCATTCATCCCTTCTGGAAGTTGAAGCCACACACGTATCATGACGACCACAGCAGGGGAACGTCGGTTGGAATCACTCCCTCTCGCGACCTACCGCCTGCAACTCCACCGTGGCTTCACCTTTGCCGACGCTCGTGCGATCGTTCCCTATCTCCACGCATTGGGAATTACGGACTGTTATTTATCCCCGATCAGTCAAGCCGTTCCCGGCAGCGATCACGGTTACGACGTGATCGACCCTACCGTTATCAATCCCGAGCTGGGCACCGAAGAAGAGTTCGCTGGATTTGTATCCGCTGTCAAAGCGCATGGGATGGGTCTGATTCTTGACGTCGTTCCGAATCATATGGGCATCGCCAAAGCGTTAAATCGATGGTGGTTCGACGTACTGGAAAATGGTCCGAGTTCACGGTATGCCTCAGCGTTCGACATCGATTGGCATCCCATCAAACGAGAATTGGCGGATAAAGTGTTGCTGCCGATCCTCCCGGATCAGTATGGCACGGTCCTGGAACGCCAAGAGATGCAGATTATCTACGACGAGGGAAGCTTTCTCCTGCAGTACGCTGACTATCGGTTACCACTGGCTCCTAAGTCGTGGACCGGCCTTCTGTCGTACCGATTGGAGCGTTTAACCGAGGGCAGCGAGCCGACGCCGCCGGTCTTGGAGTTACAAAGCATCCTCACGGCGATCAGGAATTTGCCGAGTCGCAATGAACAGGACGTGATACGGATTGCGGAACACTATCGCGAAAAAGAAATCATCAAGAAACGACTGGCTGCGTTGCTGGAGGAAAACGGGAACATCCGATGCTTCGTCATGGAGAATGTGCGGGTGTTTAATGGAGAAAAGGGACGATCGGACAGCTTCGACCTGCTCGATGCGATGTTGAACGATCAGGCCTATCGGCTCGCCTCATGGAAGGTGGCGTCCGAGGAGATTAATTATCGGCGGTTCTTCGACATCAATGAGCTGGCTGCGATCCGAATGGAAGAGGAAACAGTCTTCCACGAAACGCACCAATTGGTGATGCGACTGGCGCGTGACGGCGTCGTGCGCGGATGTCGCATCGATCACGTCGACGGACTCTACGATCCTGGACGATACCTCACGCGGCTACGGGAACTGACTGAGCCGGATCCAAGCCAGGTTGCGGCTCCCTTCTTCATCGTGGTGGAAAAGATTCTCGGCCGAGAAGAGCCGTTGCCGGATTGGCCAATACATGGGACGACTGGTTACGACTTCTTAAATCAGGTCAATGGGTTGTTCATCGCCTCCGTCAACGAAAAGGCTCTTACCGACCTTTATACAAAGGTGCTGGACCGAGAGAAAGTCTATGCGGATCTTGCCTACGATTCCAAGCAATTGATCATGCGCGCATCGATGGCCAGTGAGCTCAATGTCCTCGGCAACCAACTCAACCACATCTCGGAACGCGACCGGCGGTCACGGGACTTTACGCTGAACAATCTCACGCATGCTCTCCGAGAGATCATTGCCTGTTTCCCCGTCTATCGGACCTATGTGACCGACGGATCCATGCCGGTGACCGAGCGAGATTGCGCCTATATCCATATGGCTGTCGCGCATGCGAAGCGAAGAAATCCAGCCATCAGCGGAGAGGTATTCGAGTTTGTGCGATCGATTCTCTTGAAGCAACGTGAGACTGGCAATGCAGAAGACCTGAATGAGCAAATCCGGTTTGTTATGAAGTTGCAGCAGATCACGAGTCCGGTCATGGCAAAAGGCATGGAGGACACCGCGTTCTACCGCTATTACCGACTGGTCTCACTGAACGAAGTGGGCGGAGATCCTGAGTACTTCGGAATGCCAGTGGAAGACTTTCATCAACGCATGCGCGAGCGGCAGGTGCGCTGGCCCTATAGTCTCTCCGCCTCTTCCACGCATGATACCAAACGGAGTGAGGATACGAGGGCCCGTATCAATGTGCTGTCCGAGCTCCCGCGGGAGTGGAAAAGGCGAGTTATGCGCTGGAAGCGCTTAAATCGACGGCATAGGCGTGAAACCGAAGGTGAACTGATGCCGGACTCGAACGACGAGTATCTATTCTATCAGACACTCATCGGCGTATGGCCGTTTGAGCCAATGGATGATGATACGTACCGGACGTTCTGTGAGCGGATGCACCGGTACATGCAGAAAGCGGTGAACGAAGCAAAAGTGCATGCCAGTTGGATTAATCCTAACCCAGCCTACGAGCACGCGGTGCATGGATTCGTCGAGGCCTTATTGGACCGCACGAAGGCGAATCGCTTCTTGGAGGAGTGTGTTTCGTTCCAAGCGAGTGTCGCACAGTACGGACTATACAATTCCCTCTCGCAGCTCCTCCTCAAGCTCACGGCGCCCGGTATTCCCGATGTGTTTCAGGGTACTGAGCTGTGGAGTCTGCACCTGGTCGATCCTGACAACCGTAGTCCCATCGACTATCAGGTCCGTATAGCAATGGTCGAGGAGCTCCGACAAACCCTCAAACAGTTGGGCTGGAACCGGGCACAGTTCGCTCAATCCTTATTGGAACAAGCCCACGATGGACGCATTAAGCTTTATATCATCATGATGAGTTTGGACTATCGGCGACTCCATCCGGAATTGTTTCAGAGGGGCGATTATCTGCCATTAGTGTGCGACGGAAGGAAGAGACAGCATGTCTGTGCATTCGCTCGGACTCGTGAGGGGAGGGTGCTCGTCACCGTGGTGCCCCGTCTTGTGGCGCTTCTGAATCCTGATCGGGCACAGCCTTCAATCGGGGCGGCTTTATGGGATGACACTTGTGTCGCAGCGCCTCCCTGGCCGAAGCAGAGCGAGTTTCGTCACCTCTTCACGGGGGAGATTATGACCACTGAATCGGTGTGTGGCCGTTGGGTATTGCCTTTAGCAAAAGTGTTTCGGCATTGCCCTGTCGCACTTCTGGAGCGATTATCCTGACACGGGCACTTGCAAGGGACCGATGGTACGAGCAGGAAGCGCCCATTCTTCCCATTCTGATGGCGGCACTTGTACGCTACGCGCATCTGCTTGTATTCGCCAACAGCTAGGGACCATCCCAGTTGGGGACTGCCACCCTGGATATGTAAGGTCCATATATAAATATAACGAAATGAGGTGACTATGGAGCGAACATCAGACCAGACCACGCCACCCCCACGATCAAGCATTATGGATCTGTTCAATGGAATCATACAGGACCTTAAGTCGCTCATGCAGCAGGAAGCTCAACTTCTACGCCATGAAGTGAAGCTGGAGATGTCGAAAGTCGGCCGCGCTGTCTCAGGGTTTGGTATAGGGGCTGCGTTGGCAGGCGTCGGGGGACTCTTTCTGCTTTTGATGCTTGTACATGGCCTGCCCGAGTGGACCGGGTTGCCACTGTGGGCTAGCTATGGGCTGATCGGCCTGGCCCTGGCCGCTATTGGACTCATTTGTATTGCGAAGGCTCGGGCGTTGGCCGGAAGCGTGGAGGCAATGCCGCAGCGGACCATTTTTTCAATGAAGGAAAACATACAATGGATCAAAGAGAACATGACGTTGAGGAAGATCTAAAAAATATCTTACGCACTCGCCTGGCTCTCTCGGAGAAGATCCAGTCTCTGGAGCAACGCGTAGAAAACACGGTGCGAGGCACGAAGGAGACCGCAATGGATACGATGGAAGCGGCCAAACACATAGCACTGCAGTGGGTGACATCCACCACAGGTCGGCTCACCTCCATTGATATGCTGGGGCGACGTCCCCCGATCATTGTAGGGGGCATTATGGCGATGGGCCTTTTCGCAATTTGGATGACACAACGCAAACAACATGGAAGATCAGGGGTCTATCCTTATTATCCACCTCGAGCTGAGGGTGCTGACGTTCTGATACAGGAGGAACGATCAGGAGTGTACCCTTCTCATACCCCTCGAACGGAGGGAATAGAGGCTCTATCGCAGGAGGATGCTTCACGACAGAGGAGCCCAGAGTCGTATTCAACCTATAGTCCTCAATCAAACTCGATCGGCAAGACTAAGAAGAGTGAAACTGGTGAGACACGCTCATCCTTCTTTCCACAACAGGTGTCGGAATTCTTGCATGGTTTAAAGGATGAAATAGCGCACGAACGGGCACGTCTGCAGCAGGCTGCCCTACACATAGGGCACTCCTTTGCCAGAGACATGGTTCACATTGCCGGCCAATCGCTCGTTTCGCTCATGGATCAGTTGAGCACCGGAATCCGCGGTCAAGGTAGACAGAATCAGCCGCGAGGCCGATGAAAGTATCGGATTGGGCTGGTGTATCACGGTGGAGATAGGATGATGGAGGGGTGTTTCTTAGATCTATAGGTGGAAGAGGCCGCCCACTTTGAACATAGGCACCTAGTGGCGTCACGATGTGTTTCCCGTTGGTGAGGAATACCCCATTGATAGCATGACCGAACGACATCGTGGAGAAGCCTGTATAGGGAAGCGGATGATCGTGATGCTGGTTATCAGCCATGAATGTCTTGAACGATTCACTGCAAGAGTTAGCAGGCCAGATCATTCTCTGGGTGCCCAAGTTCACTGTCGGCCTGTTCGTGTTTCTGGGTTTCTGGCTAGGTAGTCTCCTCGCGTGGAATCTCTTTGTCCGTCTCGGTCGACGGGCTGACTTCAACACGGGATATGTCCTCAAGGTAATCGGACGCACGCTGTCCTTTGGGATGCTGCTGTTGGGTAGCGTCACAGCGCTGGGCACCATGGGCATTAATGTCTCGGCACTGGTTGCTGGATTGGGACTTACGGGATTTGCGCTGGGATTTGGATTGAAAGATATTCTATCGAATTTAGTCTCTGGCGTTCTGATTCTCCTGTATCGACCGTTTTCGATTCATGACCACATCAGTGTGGCTGGCATGGACGGGATTGTGAAAGATATAGACCTGCGGTACACACGACTTGAGAAAGAGGGGAAAGCGTTTCTCATTCCCAACTCAATGATGATCACGAATATGATTGGGCTGCAGATGGATGAGGTAGAAACCAACCTTCAACGACAACCATTGATCCCATGAAACTGTCGACAAAAGAGATGATGGTTGTGGAGGCCGACCTCGATGCATTCCGGGGTTGGTAGTCACGCATGAATTCAACGACGGCCGATACATCCTTCGCCGGTCCTTCGCCGACCTCTAATCCATGGAAACTGGGCGGCCTTTCTTTGAAAGAGTTGGGCAGGCGCCTATGGCAGCAGAGCCAAGAAGACGAACTGCTCGGCCGCGCGGCGCAATTGTCTTATTACATTCTCTTGGGGCTGTTTCCCGCGTTGATCGTGTTGACCGCGGCGATGGGCTTGCTTTCGATCCAGAATTACATGCCGCAGTTGATGAGTTATCTCCGCACCGTGTTGCCGGCAGATGCCCTGTTGATGGTCGAGCGTTTCTTGGAGCAGGTGGCAAAAGGCAGCGGGACCGATATGTTATCGCTAGGGGGTCTTGGGGCATTGTGGGCCTCATCGAGCGGCATGACCGCCATTATGGAAGCCTTGAACGTGGCCTACGATGTCAGGGAAGATTCACGGCCATTCTGGCGGGTCAGATTGACGGCGATTCTTTTGACGGTCGGCCTGGCTGTGTTCATCATCATCTCAATGACGCTGATTCTGTACGGCGGACCTATCGGAGAATGGATCGCCGGTTTCGTCGGATTAAGCAACGCGTTTACGCTGGCCTGGAATATATTGCATTGGCCGGTGGTTGTGGGGCTCATGCTTTTAGCCGTGGCCATTATTTACTACGTCTGTCCGGATATCGAGCAGCCTTGGCGGTGGATCACTCCCGGGTCGGTATTTGCGGTGATGATGTGGTTGCTGGTGTCACTCGGATTCAAGTTCTACGTGGATAATTTCGGCGACTATAACAAAGTGTATGGCTCTCTCGCAGGCGTGATCGTGCTGATGCTCTGGCTATATTGGAGCGGCATGGTGCTGTTGCTCGGTGCGGAGATCAATGCTGAGATCGACTACGCAGCCACCGACCCACCCCGACCACCCGCCGCCGATACGACAGATAATCAGCAAGCTGCGTAACGAATGGTTCATGTGGAGACCACGTAGCAATGAACATTCAATATTGAGGATTTATGCCACGCACACTTTGGAAAGGCGCCATCAGCTTCGGACTTGTGCACATCCCTGTCGAGCTCTATTCAGCTGAGGAACGGAATAGCTTCGACCTCACCATGCTCGATCGTCGCACGATGAAACCTGTGGGATTTAAGCGGTACAACAAGGAAACGGGAGAAGATGTCTTCTGGGACGACATCGTCAAAGGCTATGAATACGAGAATGATCGGTATGTGGTACTGACGGATGAGGATTTCAAGAAGGCCAATGTGGAAGCGACGCAGACGATCGATATCCTGAGTTTCGTCAATCAAGATGATATTCCTCCTATGTATTTTGAGACACCATATTATCTCGGCCCCGATAAACGAGGGTATAAGGGATATGCGTTGCTGAGGGAGACATTGAAGCAGACAGGCAAGATCGGCATCGCCAACGTCGTGATCCGAACCAGGCAATACATCGGCGCGTTGATTCCGGTTGGCGACGTCATCGTGTTGAATACGTTGCGTTATGCCAATGAACTGCGTGCGGTAGATGATGTGGAAGTGCCATCGGCTACCCTGAAAGCAGTCGGTGTGAAAGAGCGGGAAGTCGAAATGGCTCGTCGCCTCGTAGAAGAGATGAGTGACGAATGGAATCCGGAGACATTCCGTGACACCTATCACGAAGATCTGATGGCGCTCATCGAAAAGCGCATTAAAACCGGTCAGACCGAGGCAATTAGCTCGCCTGAAGAAGAAGAGGAAAAGCAACCGGCCAAAGGTAAAATCATCGATTTGATGGCGCTTCTCAAACGGAGCGTGGAGACGAAGGGCAAAGGTCATCGATTAGATACAAAACAATCCCATCGGCATCGGCCTAAACGTAAGAGCGCGTGAGGCATGCCATCATTGCTGCGTTGGTATGAGTGTTGGCTTGTCCAGGGGGCGGAGGCTTGGGTTGGCCGCCCAGTCAGGCTATGAAAGACGACCGCCCTGTTTCCTGTGCATGTCTGATCCTGGCCGTTTCGGCACTCCTCACTTACGGCTGCGCTACCACGCTCCCGCCGGTCAAGGCGACGTACAGTTTCGACCGCCGTTGCACACCGGTCAGTTCGAGCCTGACAACCATCCAAGTCAGCCAAGTCGATCCCGCCCCCTCAAAAGAAGAAACAATCACAAATGGCGACGCAGCCAAACTCTACAGTTCGATCGCGATACACATCGCGGAGATCATGGACGAGCTTCCTCTGCTCAATCGCCTGGCGCGACTTGAGAATGAGTCGACAAATCCCATGGAGATTGATCGGGTCCGCCGAAAGTTGACGACGAGGATTCAGTTAGCCACCATGGAAGTGTCGAGTTTGGTGGCTGAAATCGAATGCGAAGTTCAAAGGGCGGATGAGGTGCAAGATCGGCTCAAGCAGGCGCAAACCAAGCGAACCACCTTTCAAACCATTCTGGCCGTGGTCTTCGGAGGTGTGACGAACGTAATCACCGGAGGTCTAGGTTTGGCAACGGGTGCGGGAGACACCGCGCATATCGTCACAGTCCTCGGAGGTACGCTGGAGGTCTTATTCGGGACATCCGCCAACTTCGTAAAAGTGCGGCAAGAGTTCAGCCATCCGCGCAATCATCTGGAAGCCCTTTTGGATGAGACTAAGAATAACGATTACTTTCCGCCACGAGTCTGGCGGTTTCTGACCCAACCCGATACGCGCGATCTGGAAGGACACAGTTTGCGAGATGTGTTGCTTCAAGCCTGGCGAGAGGAAGGTCGACTTGGCGAGTCAGGTTCCAGGCGGGAAGAAGAACGTGAGTCTCTGATCTTCGGCCATGGCGGGCTCTACGACGCGGATGATCTGCACATCCGAGAGGCGATGCTGCAACAGTTGGAGTCGAGTATCCAACTCATGCATCAGGATCTCGAGACTCTGCTCCGTGAAGTGCTGATCAGACAAGCGATGGAAGAATAATAGGCAGGATGAAACCTCCACCCAAGATAGACATGTGGAAGTGTGATTAGTCCATAAAAAACTCCTTCCTTTTTCAAGGGCGGAGCTTTCAAACATGCAATGTTTCACTATGCTTGGATAACGTTTCCACTATGCATTCACAATTTCCCATTGCTTATTCTGGCTATACGATATCGCTGTTACATGTCATCTGGTACTCGGGAAATCCCTCACATCACAATTGTACCTTGTCGTGACGCTTGAAACATCAATCCGAGTTCTAGGAAAACACCTTGCGTCCCACCACGATCCCGGCGATCAACAGAACAACGAAGATGGCCAGGAACAAATAAAACAGAATCTTGGCGATTCCTGCCGCACCGGCGGCAATGCCGGAAAAGCCGAATGCTGCGGCAATCATCGCGATTACAAAAAAGATGGCAGCCCATTTCAATAGCATTGTGAACCTCCTTATTCACCCATATGCTTCAACGAAATATTTTCGCAAAACTAATGCTCGACGAGCAGCTGGTCGTCTTTTATCAGCAATCGCTCAGGAGTTGCCCTAACAGTGCGTTGACGCCGGCCCACAGGGGCGCTACCTGTAGTTTCTGCAGCTAATGCGAGCGGTTGATCGGTGTACTTTTCTCATCTGGTTTTAGTTGCATGTGCTCCGTAGGCTGAAGGTCAATCACACTTCCAGCTTCGTTCAGCTCGACTTGGACCGTCGATCCATCTCGGACCGATGCGGACATTTCGCGTTTCTCCAGTGGGAACGTCTGTTCCCCTTCAGATGTTTTTAATGTAATGATTCCCTGTCGAAGCCCAACGGACACGATTTCGCCGGTTAAAAACCGATGGTTTCCTTCGGTCCCTTTCGGATGCATTTCAAGGACTGCGTTGGTTTTCGAGTCAATGATGACTGTTACCTCCTCTCCGATCCTCGGCAATGCATGGCCATGCCGGAGTGATCGGTTCTCATTGAGTTGGTAGACAGTCCCGTCAGGGACTTTCACGGCAGGTGAGCCGGCTTTCTCGACAATGATCCCCTGAAGGCTTCGGTGAGGTGGACCGGTCTCTTGAGCCTGGGCCGTCTGAATTCCTAGGACTAATGCCATAAGGGCAAGCATTCCATATTTTAGAATGTGCAATATCATGATAAGGCCTCCTCCACACTGCCATTTTTAGACGTATCGTTGTCTTCCGGCTTCAATAAACTACTCCACATCCTCGTGGAAGATAATAAGGGATACCCCTAGCGGGGCTTCGGAATGCCTATTGTCGTTGGAGATGCTTCCATTTCCTGCTTTGGCCATATGCTGGGCCAGAGGGATAAGAAAACGAGATTCAGATTCCGGTTAAGATACGTATGTGATTCAAATACACAGCCCTACCGTTTTCGTCTCAACCGGAGCACGACCAGGGACCGTGCTTGAAGATTGTACGGTTCCCCGCCGTGAAATTGGCGAGACTCGTCGTCTTTGTCATCGGCCTGTATGACGGCGGTGTCCAACAGCGACTCCCATCGCACTCCTCTGCGATGGGCCGGCAATACGAAAGGAACGAGTTCGTGATGAGCATTCAGGAGAATTAGGAGCGTATCTCCCGTAATAGGAAGGCCTTTGTAATCCTTCTCTTTTATGGCATCTCCAGCCAACCGCACCCCTAGACAGCGCGCATGATCGCCCTGCCAGTCCTGATCAGTCATTCCCTGGCCGTCAGGTTTGAACCACACGATATCCTTTACCTCTGAACGATGAATGCGTTGTCCCTGAAAAAACAGACGGCGTCTGAGCACCGGCTGCTCACGACGAAGGCGAATCAACTGTTGCGTAAATGACAAGAACTCCCGAGCGGTTTTGGAGAGCTTCCAGTCGAACCAGCTGATTTCATTGTCCTGACAGTAAGGATTGTTGTTCCCATGTTGAGTTCGTCCGATCTCGTCCCCTCCACAGAGCATAGGCACTCCCTGGGAGAGAAACAGGGTCGCCATGAGATTGCGTTTTTGTTGTTCTCGAAGCTTCAGGATATCTGGATCCTCTGTGTGACCTTCTGCCCCGCAATTCCAGCTGTTATTGTTGTCGCTGCCGTCGCGGTTCTCTTCTTGGTTAGCTTCATTGTGCTTCTGATTGTAGGAAACCAGGTCCGCCAGTGTGAACCCGTCATGTGCGGTCACGAAGTTAATGCTGGCATAGGGGCGTTTGCCGCTTTGTTCATACAAGTCGCTGCTCCCTGTTAAGCGATAGCCTAACTCGGCGACTTGTCCTCCATCTCCTTTCCAATACCGACGAATCGTATCTCGATAACGGTCGTTCCATTCCGCCCAGCCCAATGGGAAGTTGCCGACTTGGTACCCGCCTGACGCCAAGTCCCACGGCTCCGCAATGAGCTTGACCTGGGACAGCACGGGATCCTGATGGATGATGTCGAAAAACGTGCCGAGCCGGTTGACGTCATGAAGTTCGCGAGCAAGAGTGGAAGCCAAATCGAACCGGAATCCATCCACGTGCATCTCCTGCACCCAGTACCGAAGGCTGTCCATAATGAGCTGGAGGACCCGCGGGTGAAGCATGTTCAAGGTGTTCCCCGTGCCCGTGTAATCCATGTAGTACCGCTTGTCGTTATCCACCAGGCGGTAATACGCGGCATTGTCGATGCCTCGGAAGCACAAGGTAGGGCCAAGATGATTGCCTTCGGCCGTATGGTTGTACACCACGTCCAAAATCACCTCGATCCCTTCATTGTGCAAGGTCTTCACCATGGTCTTGAATTCGCGGATATGGCGACCGTGAGTAGGGACCGAGGCATAGCGGATATCCGGTGCGAAATACCCAATGGTGTTGTATCCCCAGTAATTACTGAGGTTTTTATCCCTTAAATAGCGATCGCTGACAAAATGTTGGATGGGAAGAAGCTCGACCGCGGTGATTCCAAGGTGCTTGAAATGATCCAAAATGGCCGGTGAGGTCAGGCCGAGGTACGTTCCGCGTTGCGAATCCGGTACGTCAGGATGCCTTGCCGTCAGACCCTTGACGTGAACTTCATAAATGACCGTCCGATCCCAGGCCGTACGCAAGAGGCGATCGTTGCCCCAGGTGAAAGCCGTATCCACGACGACGCTTTTGGGGATAAAAACTGTATTGTCACGATTGTCACGTTCGAGATCACCTTTCTCATGACCGATGGGGTATCCGAACATTTCATTGGACCATTGGATAGTTCCTGAAAGGGCCTTGGCGTAGGGATCGAGCAAGACCTTGGCAGGATTAAAGCGATGGCCTTGAGCCGGATCATAGGGCCCGTGGACACGATACCCATAATATTGTCCTGGCATCCCCTCGGGCAAATACACATGCCAGACTTGGTCAGTCCGATCCTCTACCGGGATACAGGCTATGGGCTGGCTGTCTTGCGGTTCGTTGTAGAGACAAAGTTCCACCTTGTCGGCGTTTTCAGAGAAGAGAGCAAAATTCACTCCTTGTCCGTCCCATGTCGCTCCGAGCGGATAGGGGCTGCCAGGCCAGATTCGCATGATCAATATCCTCCACAAGCCTCAAAAGCTGCTCGCGATAGCAGGTAATGTCACTCAAGTACTTTTAAGCCTCAAAGAACCAACTTGGAAACTAGTGAGTTCCCCAGTGTGCCTTCGGATGGAGATTTGATATTCACGAGAGGATACGCCGACGATGCGACGGAGCGATGAGGTGTGTAATGAGATGCCTCTGGCCGAGCGGTAGAGTCCAAGGATGAGTATGGCAGCTGGCGGTGAATCACAACAGTCGAATGTCATGCCATCGGGGATGACGCTGGGAGCCACTGTTGAACAGAGTGGTGTGCGATTCCAAGTTTGGGCCCCCAAGGCGACAGATGTGGACGTGGTGTTGCTGGATGAACCCGCCTTTCCGTTGACAAAAGAGGCCTTAGGGTACTTTTCAGGATGGATAGCGGATGCACGGGCAGGAATGACTTACCGGTATCGAGTGGACGGAGGATCTACTATACCTGATCCCTGTTCCCGATTCCAGCCTGAGGGGCCTCATGGTCCGTCGCTCATCGTAGATCCGTCTGAGTACGAGTGGACTGATCAAGAATGGAAAGGTGTTCGCATACAAGGTCAAGTTCTGTATGAAATTCATATCGGAGCCTTCACGAAGGAAGGATCTTTCGATGCGGCAATTCAGAAATTGGACGACCTTAAACGCCTGGGCGTGACGTTACTGGAGATCATGCCTGTGGCAGAATTTCCAGGACGGTGGAACTGGGGGTATGACGGCGTGAATATGTTTGCCCCGGCTCATGTATATGGCAATCATCACGCCTTCAAGCGATTCGTCGATGCAGCTCATCGACGAGGATTGGGCGTCCTTCTTGATGTGGTCTACAATCATTTCGGGCCGGATGGGAACTATCTCTCTGCGTTCAGCGACGAGTACGTCACGGATCGTTACCCCAATGAATGGGGGCAAGCGATCAATTTCGATGGGCCAGGATCCTCAGAAGTACGAAAATTCTTTATCGATAATGCGTGCTATTGGATTCGGGAATTTCATCTGGATGGCTTACGCCTCGACGCCACCCAGGCCATCCATGATTCCAGTGAGACTCATATTCTCGGAGAGATCTCGCAACGAGTCCGACAGGTCGCGCAACCAAAGACAGTGGTTCTCGTAGGAGAGAGCGAGAGTCAGGAGATTCGTGCCATTCGCCCAGTCGAACAAGGGGGCTGGGGTTTGGACGCTGTCTGGAGTGACGATTTTCACCACGCCTGTCGAGTGGCGGCGACCGGCCGGAGAGAAGCGTACTACACCGACTACCATGGCAGCCCCCAGGAACTGATTTCGTTGCTGAAGCGAGGCTTTTTGTATCAAGGGCAGCGTTACCATTGGCAACGTAAACCGAGAGGAACGGAAGTGAAAGACGAGCCCGCCAGCGGATTTGTCTTTTACCTTCAAAACCATGATCAAGTTGGTAATAGCGTGTACGGGGAACGGTTGCATATGCAAACGAGTCCGGGACGGTATCGTGCGCTCCTTGCACTTCTTCTCTTAGCTCCAGAAACGCCGATGCTATTCATGGGGCAAGAGTTAGGGGCAACGAGTCCGTTCCTATTCTTCGTCGATTATCAGGGAAATGAAATCGGTCCGCAGGTATTTCAAGGGCGAAAAACATTCCTCAGTCAGTTCCCGAGTTATGCAACTCCGGAAGCTCAGCAAGCCATCCTGGATCCAAATGATTCATCGACATTCGAGCGATCAAAGTTGCATTTTGACGAGGGCTACACTCAGACTCCTGTGTATCGGCTACATTGTGATCTCTTACGTCTTCGTCGAGAAGATATCGTGATCTCCTCCCAGGCTCGCGACCAGATCGACGGAGCGGTATTGGGCCCTCACGCATTGGCGGTGCGGTATCTCGAAGCCGGCGGTTTCGACCGTCTCTTCATCCTTAATCTTGGACAAGATCTCCATTACGTACCCGCTCCGGAGCCATTACTCGCTCCCCGATCAAACGGATATTGGCGGTTGATTTGGTCCAGCGACGATCCCCGATATGGAGGTCCTGGCGCACCGAACCCGCTCACGGAACAAGGGTGGCATGTGCCGGCTGAATCGGCCTGGCTCTTCCGAATGGAAATTGGGGTCGCGGCGGTACCCGAAGAGGGCGAGCATGGATGAGACAGGAAACGTGGCCTCGCCGAACATTGTTGTGCCCTGGCGGTCCGATCAAGATGTAACGGGATTGCTGTCCCGGGAGTGGTTAGTCACCAACGGATTGGGTGGGTACGCATCTAGCTCTCTCATGAATGTGGCCACCCGCCGGTACCATGGTGTCTTTGTGCCCGACCTGCCATCTCCGAGAGGACGCACCATTGTCGTCCCTCGACTGGACGAGGAAGTCGAGATCGGTGATACACGTGTGCGATTGAGCGGAGTCGAGTATGCGGACGGGCGACTCGATACGGATGTGCCGCAATACCTTACCGAGTTTCGTCGGGAGTGGCAAACGCCGACGTGGCAGTATGCGTTCCACGGCCGCCGGTTGAGTAAACGGATCATCATGCCATACGGTCACAATTCCGTGTATGTGGAGTATCGCCTGGAAGCGGGGGATCCGCTCATGTTACGGCTGCGGCCATTTGTAACATTTCGCAGGCCAGATGACTCCTTGAACGAGGCTCGGCAACCTCCATTTCCAGTTACGATTCTCGGCGGCCGCTATGACGTGCATCTTTGTGACGGAGTGCCGACTTTAAAACTGTGTCTTCGCCCAGAGGGCGGTGTATTTGTTGCAGACCACAAGGTCAGTACACAGATTTCCTACCGGGTGGACCGCGATCGTGGATCGCCTCATGTCGAGAACTTATCCAGTCCGGGGTATTTTGCGATCAAGCTTGAACAAGATTGCGCAGTAGCGCTTGTGGCCAGCATGGAGCCGTGGGAGATGCTTGAACATGGCTTGGACGCCATTTTTTCAGCCGAGCGTGAGCGGTTACACAAGCTGATGCCGCAATGGGCAGGAGAAAAAGATGGGTTCGAAATTCTTCTCGGTCTTGCAGCCGATCAGTTTATCGTCTTTCCAGGCAGTCGTTTAGAAGAACAGGCCGTGGCACAAGCCTCTGCCGATGTCGCACGTACCGTGATGGCGGGGTACCACTGGTTTACCGACTGGGGCCGAGACACGATGATCAGTCTGGAAGGGCTGACGCTTTCGACGAATCGACATCGTGAAGCGCGAGCCATTTTGCTCACCTTCGCACGGTATATCCGTGACGGCTTGATCCCAAATCTATTTCCGGAAGGAGAGCGAACCGGACTCTACCATACGGTGGATGCGACCCTGTGGTACTTCCATGCATTGGATCGTTACTACGAAGTCACGAACGATCGAGAAACACTGGTGGCTCTGTACCAGGGGTTGGTGCAGGTCATGGAACATCACTTGAAGGGGACGCGCTTTGGCATCGGCGTGGACCCACGGGATGGATTGATGAGGTCCGGAGCCGAAGGATATGCGCTCACGTGGATGGATGCCAAGGTAGAAGGTTGGGTCGTGACGCCGCGACGAGGGAAGCCAGTAGAAGTCCAAGCGCTCTGGTACAACGCGGTGTGCTTAATGGGGCAGTGGTCAGAAACAGTGGGAGAACGTCCCGAACGCTGGCAGGGGCTGGCGAAACAGATTGAAGACTCGTTCAATAGACGGTTCTGGCATGAGTCCGGTGGCCATTTATACGATGTCATTGATGGGGAAGGGGGTGACGACCCCAGTCTTCGGCCGAATCAGGTCTTGGCGATATCATTGCGACATCCGGTCTTGAAAAAGGATCGATGGACACCTGTCCTTTCCATCGTTCGTGACAAACTGTTAACGCCGTTTGGTCTGAGAACCCTGGCGCCGGGGCATCGTGACTATAAATCCATGTACTTCGGAGATCTAAGAGCTCGCGACGCTGCCTATCACCAAGGCACGGTGTGGGCATGGCTCATCGGTCCTTACATTGATGCCTGGTTGAAGGCCGGTCTGGAGCCAGTCGAGGCTCGTCGGCTGTTGGACGGTTTCCGATCTCATTTAAGCGATGACGGGATCGGGTCGATCAGTGAAATATTCGATGCGGAACCGCCGTATGCGCCTCGAGGCTGTATCGCACAGGCATGGAGTGTTGCCGAGGTACTGCGGGCGTATCAAAAGACGAAACAACAGCCCAAAGACGTGTGATGCCGTGGGGAAGGAAAGAGCGTCGATTCGAGGCTTGAATGGAAATTAGGATCGGAACATCGGGGTGGCATTATCACCATTGGCGAGGGCGATACTACCCTGAAAAGCTGCCGTCATCCCACATGTTGGAGTTCTATGTCCGAGACTTCGATTCTGTTGAAATCAACAATAGCTTCTACCATCTCCCGACGGCAGGCACCTTTGAGACCTGGGGAATGACGACTCCGGAAAACTTCCGTTTCTCGGTCAAAGGCAGCCGGTTCATTACGCATCAAAAGAAACTGATAGATTCCGACAAAATACTCGAACGATTCATACCATTAGTCGATCGGCTTGGACATAAACTAGGGCCGATCCTGTTTCAATTACCGCCACGATGGCACTGTAACGTCGACCGTCTGGCGGCCTTTCTGGAAGCCTTGCCGCTTGGGTACCGCTATAGTTTCGAATTCCGAGACGCGAGCTGGCATTCCTCGGCAGTGTATCAAACGTTGCGGCATCACAACGCAGCGTTCTGTCTCTATGAACTGGCGGGATTTCGAACACCACTGGTTGTCACGGCCGACTTCGCCTATGTACGCCTGCACGGACCGGGGGAGCGGTATCAAGGCAAATATTCATCGGCTGCGCTGCGAGCGTGGGCTCGCCGACTCGATCGGTTGAGCACTCAACTGGCGGCTGCCTATGTCCATTTCGATAACGACGAGGCCGCTTACGCCGCGCAAAACGCGAGCGAACTCAAGCGGTTGCTTTCTCACTGATTCCGCAGGGAAGCCATGGACGTCATGCCAGGATACATTGGTAATCGTTCGCTCAAAGATCGGCAGGCCGTGACAATCGAGCAATGGCCTCCTCTCACGCTGAACCTGTCCTTATGGCTCTGTATGCTGAAAGGCAATACTCATGACAAACACAGTTGCTGATTTACTGGTTGAGCGCTTGATCGCCTGGAAGGTCGACACCATTTTTGCCTTGCCCGGCGACGGTATCAACGGCATTTATGAATCGTTGCGGACTCATCGCGATGAGATCCGGCTCATTCAAGTGCGACATGAGGAAGCGGCTGCGCTCGCCGCATGTGGCTATGCGAAGTTTGCTCGGAAGCTGGGAGTCTGCCTCGCCACGTCCGGACCCGGTGGCGTTCACCTCCTTAACGGCTTGTATGACGCTAAGTTCGACGGACAGCCGGTCTTGGCGATTACGGGGCATACCTTTCACGATCTCATCGGCACACACTATCAACAAGATGTGTCATTGGAACGAGTTTTCAGTGATGTCGCCGCCTACAGCGAGCGGGTAATGGGGCCTGCGCATGTCTGTAATGTGGTGGATGAGGCCATCAAAGCGGCTCTCTCGAAAAGAACGGTCGCGCACATCACGATCCCCAAAGATATCCAGGATTGGCCTGCTGACGGGACTCGATCAAAGGCCAATGTGCCTGACCATAGCGGCGATGTGTACAGCGAAGCACTGCCGCTGCCGGGAAAAGCGCAGCTCGAGCGAGCGGCCACCTTGATCAATGCGGGAACGAAGGTCGCAATCCTGGCTGGCCGTGGCAGTCTTGCGGCGCGCAAGGAGATCATCACCTTGGCAGAAATACTTGGCGCGCCGATTGTCAAACCCTTGCTTGGTAAAGCGGTGGTACCGGATGATCATCCATACACGACCGGCGGGATCGGATTGTTGGGTACGGCCCCCTCCCAGGATGTGATGAAAGAGTGCGATACCCTCATTATTGCGGGGAGCAGCTTTCCCTATCTCGAATTTTATCCAAAGCCCGGACAGGCGAGAGCCGTGCAAATCGACATCGATTCGGCCCGGATCGGATTACGGTATCCGGTGGAGGTGGGGCTGGTCGGTCAATGTTGGGATGTTTTACGAGCGTTGCTTCCCCTCCTTCATCCTAAAGGCGATCGGAGGTTTCTCGAAAGAGCCCAGGGTCATATGAAACAGTGGAATCAGCTGATGGAGGAACGTGGTACGAGGACCGATACTCCATTGAAGCCCCAGGTCGTCGCCCACCAACTGAATGAGGTCTTGGCGGACGACGCGATTATCTGTTGCGATACGGGGACTGTTACGACATGGGCGGCGCGGCATATTCAGATTCGGGGAGCCATGCAATTTTCTGTCTCTGGGACATTGGCGACCATGGCCAACGGATTACCTTATAGTATTGGGGCATCTGTGGCACATCCCGGGAGACAAGTCGTTTGTTTTGCCGGTGATGGAGGATTTACGATGTTAATGGGTGAGCTGGCGACCATCGTGAAGTATCGTCTCCCTGTCAAAGTGGTGATCATAAAAAATAACTCATTCGGTATGATCAAATGGGAGCAGATCGCGTTTGAGGGTAACCCACAGTACGGCGTGGATCTGCAGCCGATCGACTTTGTGGCCGTCGCGCGAGCATGCGGCGTAAAGGGATATTCCGTCGACGACCCTGCGCAGGTTGGATCTATTCTGCGTGAGGCCTTCGCCTACGATGGACCGGCTGTTGTGGAAGCATTAGTCGATCCGTATGAACCGCCATTGCCCGGGAAGATTAGCTCCGACCAAGCATGGCAATTCACCAAATCGATGGCACGTGGGCAGAAGGATCGGATGGACATCATCAAAACCGTGCTGGAGAACAAGATTCGCGAAGTTGTGTGACGCGTAGAACGCGTAGAAATGGGTCTCTAACCAAAACGGAACGAGGATCTGACCGTCCTGCCGACAGATGCGTAGTTGATCTCCACTCACGGAATCCTCAGTACCCGCGCGCCCTCGAAACAACTTGTCCGGAATAAGACAGCCTGTCCCCTCTCGGCACTTCTGTTACACCCCACATAGTTTAGGCCTAAAGAGATAAACGCTCTATCGAGCGCAGTTTGTTAGCGCGCGATACAACCTTGATATGGGCAAAGTTCATGCATGACGTTCTGAGAGTGGCGATCAATTCGAATGAACGACTTCCATACACACTTAGCATTTAGAGAAGGCTCGTGATGGCTCAATATCCTAAGCGCGAACAGAGTGACGATATGTTGGAAGACAGTAGCTTCGTAATATGAAAGCCACTGAGGATAGTTACCGAGTGAAGTTCACAGTTCTTGGCGAACTCCTCGAACATCATATTGAGGAAGAGGAAAATGGGATGCTGCCGGAAGCGGAGGAAGGTCTGGAATTAGAAGATCTCGGAGGACAGGTCATGCAAATGAAAACACGTTTGAGCTCTGGTCGCAAGCGTAGTTCGTCGGGCTGGCGAAAGGCGGCCTGATCTAGCAGGGAATCTGTTCCCCTCAGTCACATATCATAATGACGGAAAGAAGAGTTCAGTCCAAGCCGCGCGACTGGATGGATTACGAATGGAGGTGATGACTACATGACGAGTCGAAGATTCGCACAAGTTATTGGAGTCCTATTCCTAGTGGTGGGAGTCGTTGGATTTATACCACTATTCGTGTCTACTCCTCACCCTAACGCTGTACCAGGTTTGTTTGCTGACGGCGGTTATGGCCTCCTGATCGGCCTGTTTCCGGTAAACTGGATTCATAACCTGGTTCATTTAGGAGTGGGTCTTGCAGGATTATTCTTTTCCGGCAGCGTGAGCAAGGCGAGAGGCTTTGCTCGGGGTCTAACCTGGTTTTATGGGATTCTAGCTGTAATGGGAACCTTTCCACCACTCAGTATGACATTCGGACTCATTCCTTTACATGGATGGGATGTATGGCTCCATGGCGGGATTGCCGCAGCTGCCGCCTATTTCGGGTACGGCAAACGTGCACAAGCCGCTGATATCGCCGAAGGCTACCGTCGAGCTGCATGAACCTTCCCTCTGCCATGAGCCAACGGGATCGTACCGCCACCGTTGTCTCATGCGGAGACGGAAGCACGATTATTTCCCAGGCAGAGGGATGGCGTCTTGATGATGCGATCTCCTTTTGCAGATCCACTATTTTTGTGGGGGTCGATATGAAGTACTCAACTCAGTACGACCGGAATGTGAAGCCCCATGAATGGGACTTCACATTATCAACAACGCGGGACAGCTTGTCTGGTGGAGACACCATGCAAGCAGTTATCACCAGTAGAGCCCCGCACCCGCTGCTCCATCACGGAACCATTGGTATTAAGGCTGTCGGATGGCACATCGTACAATCATTCCGACGCATTGTCTCATGAATATCTTGCTACTCGTAGGAGGACACGAATGAATGGTCATATCTCAGGAAAAGAGCAGTACCGGACGAATACGCAGGATTTCAGATGGGACGAAGAACGAGCGGAGTTGGATGGTCATCGAACAAACATCGGCGAGGTGCAGCGCATGCTGTCAGCCACGGCAGGGGTGATCTCCCTCGTCTCCGGGTTGTCGCGCCGTAACTGGGCTGGTGTGGCGCTGGCTATGGTCGGAGGGGGGCTTCTTTATCGCGCGATAAGCGGGTATTGCCCGGCGTTCGGGGCCATGGGAATTGATACGAGCAGCGACTACCGACGAGCTCGGCCAAACGATACAAGCCGGTTGGGTCGGCGGAAGGTGCGTACAGACCGCGCAACGAAAATGCAAAGAGCGATCGCGATTAATCGCCCGCCGAATGACCTGTATCAGTTTTGGCGGTCGTTGGATAATCTCCCGCGCATCATGAAGCATCTCGATTCTGTTGAAGTCATCAATGATCAAATGTCTCACTGGGTACTGAAGTCGATGCCGGGCGTCCCCACGATCGAATGGGATGCTGAAATCATCAACGATGTGAAAGATCAACGCATCGGATGGAGGTCACTGCAGGGGGCAGACGTGAACAATACCGGATCGGTGGAGTTCAAGCCGACTGATGATGGGAAGCGCACATGGCTGACCGTGACACTGCAGTATGAACCTCCGGCCGGTCAGCTCGGCACCGCGATAGCGAAGTGGTTCGGAGAGGACCCGGATACCAAGCTGGCCCAGGATCTACAACGCTTCAAAGAACAGATGGAGACGAACGTCTTCTCACAGGCCAACACTCGATAGGAGTACGTTCTGTTACATAATAACTTTTCAGAAACGAAGCTGCCAGTTGACGAACAACCTTCTCAGGCGCTGATGGTCATCACCATTGGTCACGAGAAAGTGTAGGTGCCAATGCCCAGAGAGGTCGGAACTTCGAATGTCCTTACTGCCAAAACCACACGACTCTGGAAATAGATGATCGTTATCTCTACGCGGCAGTGGCCGGACTGAATGCTCCGCATTTTAAGGACGACCTCCATATAGGAGCATGGTGTACTGCAAGTACGCCGTAATGTGTGGCCAGGTCATCGGTGTGGAGTCAAAGAGACGCCCACTTTATTTGTCATAACGTGTTGTTGTTGAACAACGATATACTGGAACAAACACTCGAGCATGTGACAAACGATAGAAACCAGTGAACTTGTATCTGCCCATCAAGCGCCTGGCGGTAAGGAGACAACTTGGCCCCTCGGGAACACACTGTCTGCTGATGCCGCCGGGTCGAGGAATGTCCTGCCAGACTCTTAACCGAAGAAGCGACAGGAAATGCCCTCTGGCATGAGGCCCGAGACTCATCAGCAGATGACCGGAATAGCCTCAGGATTAAGCGCATGTCTAGGTCCATGTTTTGCACTGAGTATTAGGAGCACAAATTAGAAGCAAGTCCTAATCGCGCTCGGTAACCTTGTTGCACAACGGCCGAGAAGGCTCGGGTGAAGAAATTTGGGGCGCAGACGGTCAACGGCCACAAGAAAGTCCTCCCAGAGGCTGAGCAGCTGGCGTCGAGACACAGTGTGCCGCTGCCCACGAACCTCACCCCAGAGGATAAGCAAAAAGTGGATGAGCTGTCGAAATTGACTGGTCATGTCTTTGATCGTGCCAACATGAATTTGGCCCTGCAGAATCACGAGGCGACGTTGAAAGAATTTCGCCATCACGTGAATACGTTGAAATACCCTGACCTCGGGGAATATTTCACCGCCACCCTTACCGATGTCACATGCTCTAGCATATTAATAGGAGAAACACGATGGTCCACAATCCGAAGCCATTGAGAACGATTGGGCTGACACTGTGTCTGCTCTTGGTAGGGTTGAACACACAAGTATTGTGTGCTGCGGAGCGAGAACAGAGTAAATCGCCAACGGCACCCCGTGATGCGCAGGAACCATCTGTCGCGGAAGGTCAGTACCTCACCACAAAAGAAGGAGTTCGCATTGAAGAGGACGACAATTCGCTAAAAGCTGGATCCCGCGGCCCTACGCTCATCGAAGATTTCAACTTTCTGCAAAAAATGAATCACTTTGACCACGAACGGATGCCGGAGCGTGTGGTCCATGCCCGGGGGTCCGGTGCGCACGGCTATTTCCAAGTCTACAAACCGTTGACTCAGTACAGCAAGGCGGCGGTGTTTGCCGATCCATCGGTGAAGACACCTGTCTTCGTCAGATTTTCAACGGTGAACGGGTCCCGAGGGTCGGCGGACAGTGTCCGCGATGCACGAGGCTTTGCCGTGAAATTCTACACGACTGAAGGTGTGTGGGATCTGGTCGGCAACAACATACCTGTTTTCTTCATACAGGATGCGATCAAGTTCCCCGATCTTGTCCACGCGTTCAAACCAGAAGCCGACAACGAAATTCCACAAGCCTCGACCGCGCACGACACGTTTTGGGACTTTATCTCGCTCACACCGGAATCCATGCACATGATCATGTGGGTGATGTCCGACAGGGCCATCCCACGAAGTTTCAGAATGATGGACGGCTTCGGCGTCCATACCTTTCGTCTGGTGAACGATCAGGGGAAGTCCACCTTCGTCAAGTTCCATTGGAAACCTCTGTTGGGAGTGCATTCCCTTGTCTGGGACGAGGCTCTAAAGTTGGCCGGCAAAGATCCCGATTTCCACCGTCGGGATTTATGGGAAGCCATCGAAAACAAGGCGTATCCAGAATATGAGCTGGCGCTCCAACTCTTGCCTGAGGAAGAAGCAGATAAAGCCCCCTTCGATATCCTTGATGCGACGAAGATCTGGCCAGAAGATCAATTTCCGCTCCAGCGTGTCGGCAAACTGACCTTGAACCGTAACCCTGATAATTTCTTTTCAGAGACCGAAGAAGTTGCGTTTCTTCCGTCGCACCTTGTGCCCGGCATCGACGTAAGCGATGATCCCCTGTTGCAGGGACGGCTTTTCAGCTATGTGGATACACAGCTCAACCGTTTTGGTACACCAAATTTCTCGCAGCTTCCTATTAATCAATCCAAGTCACCGGTGAACAGTTTTCAACAAGATGGGATGATGCGGTTCACCAATCGTCCAGGAAAGGCGAACTATTATCCCAACTCGATAAGCGGCTCTCCTAAAGAAGCCCCCGCCAAGCAAGGCGGATATGTCCATTACCCTGCATCTGTGCAGGGAACAAAGATCCGTGAACGCAGTAAAACTTTTGCGGACCACTACACCCAGGCAGCACTGTTTTACAACAGTGTTACGCTGATCGAACAAGAGCATATCGCCCAGGCGCTCATTTTTGAGCTGGGCAAAGTCTCCGATGTCAAAATTCAAAAGCTCATGTTGGATCATGTGGCTAAGGTAGACGACGTGCTGGCGGGAAAGGTGGCTCTGAAACTCGGAATGGAGGCGCCTAAGGGACAATCGGCCAGCCGCGCCGGCAAGACTAAAGGTCTGAGTCAGTCTGAAGGGCCCAAAGATTCTATAAAGGGTCGGAAGATAGCGATTCTGGCGGCGGATGGCGTCTCGGCTGGGGAGACTAAGCAGTTAGAAGCCGCACTCAAGAAAGAAGGCGCCACGGCTGAAGTGGTCGCACCCCATCTCGGCGAGCTGAGGGGCGGCCTAAAGGTCGATAAGAGTTTAGCGACATCGGATTCAGTCATGTATGACGCCGTGTATATCCCCGGCGGTAAGGAAAGCGTCACGATGCTGCTCGGCGATTATGAGGCGCGTCATTTCGTGCGGGACGCGTATGATCATGGAAAGGCGATCGCAACGAGCGCAGAAGGAAATGAACTGCTCCAATCGCTGGGGATTAAAGACGGCCCGGGAGTTGTGACTGACAAGAGCGGCGGAGGTCTATCCAAGTCGTTTGTTGACTCAATCACTCAGCACCGCCATTGGAACAGGGCTAAGCCTAAAATGTGAGTTCTCATGTATCACCTCACTAGTTCGTTCGATGAATGGGTAAGTAGCGTAAGTAAGCGGAGAATTATTAACATGCCTGTATCTTCACTCTTAACAAAGGGGATCATCATGAAACTTATCTCTATACTCTCAGTTGGTGTGGCCACAGTGGGGATGACCTGTCTTCTCGGTTACGCATCGGCTGCCAACAGCGCACCCGGCGATCTGATCGCAGATGGAACTATGGCGCCTGGAGGAAGACAGGGCGGAACTCCAGGCGAAACGGGAAGGGCAGACAAAGGCACTCCGAACGAGAGGACGAAGCAAGGCACGCCGGGCGACACAAAACCGGGGGCGGAAAAGCAGACTGGAACAGGGGGAAATCCAGGATCTGACAGTGGGAGGACAGGCACGAGTTCGGGGAGCCCTGGTAGCGGGAGTGGGCCCACCAGTGGTGCTGGAAGTGGAGCTAAATAAACTGCACTATCCTCCCGAAAGGGCAATGCGTACTCATTCTAATGACAAGAATGAATCCCAATGCCGATAGTCAAGAAGCTCAGGCACACAGTGCGGGCAAAGTCGCGCGCACCATTGAAGGGCAGGTAGGTGCCATGGGTACATGGATCCATCAGAAGCCACAAGATGGATGATCGAATGAGAAACGGAAATGAGTGGTAGTCCACATTGGTTTCCAAGAGAAGATGTTGAGGAAACAGAATTGTCAATTACCTTGTAAAGGCAGCGCTGGAGTTCATCAAACCAATCCGTTCATGACGACCACTCAATTATTATGTTTGGAGCAGGCATGAAGCAAAACCGACGCGTGCGAGACTTCGCTAGATCGACCATTTATGGAAACGACGGACGGCTAGGAACGGTACGGGAATTGTATTTCGACGATCATAATTGGACAGTCCGGTATCTTCTCATCAAAAGCGGTGGCTGGCTTATGGGCCGTGAAGTGCACATTGCCACGAGTGCAATTGCAGATATCGATGACGAAAACGCCTCCATGAGGATCAATCTTCAGAGGAAGCAGATAGAACAATCTCCGACTATCGACCAGGCAAATTCAATTTCACGCCAATACGAAGAAACCTACTATAACCATTTTCAATGGCATCCCTATTGGCAGCCGGACACCCCGGAGTGGGGAAACCCAATTCACTTTCTCGACGATGAAACGATGATTATTAACAAGCCGCTTTTGCCGGAGCCACTGAAACAATCCCATCTTCGCAGCAGTGCTGAAGTGATCGGCTATGAGATGCATGCAAAAGATGGTGCAATCGGCCACCTGGACGACCTCGTCGTCCACGATGACGATTGGGTGATTCGGTACGTTCAGGTCGATACGCGTAACCGGTGGACCGGTAAGAAGCTGTTAGTGCCGACCGACCGGATTCACCAAATCGATTGGGCTAACCGTTCGGTTAAAGTATCCCTGACCCGACAGGCGATTGAATCGGCACCGGCTTATGATCCGTCAAACCTCATCACACCGAATTACGAGGTCGAACTGTCAAATCATTACGGAAAAAATCCCAGCTAGTGACGAGTAGCTACATAAAATGCAGTTCCCCTTTATATATATTGAGGATGTTTGAGATAGCCTTTATAGCGGCGCTCTCCCGAGATACCTCGGAGACGAAGGCAAGAAAAGAACGGCTTCTTGTTACCCATTTATAAAATACGAATCTCAGCGAGGCGCGAGTGTTGCTGACGGTCTTTGTCCGGCATCCTCCTAAGTGTCGATGAACATTGATGCATAGGACATGCAATCTCACACAAGAACAGTATTCTGATTTTCTAGTTCCAATCCATTCTAATGAGCCTGCTCTATCTAAAGCTTCCACCAGGACGAATGCACTCTCTTAGAGAGGCACTCGCTGTATAGCACTAAGATGTGATGGTTTGGTGGAGTCATTGCTCAACTAAAGAAGTTAGAACCATCCTATCCCCAGCGAAATCAAACGTTTTCTAGGGAATACTGACGCCCAAAGGATCTATCTCGACGTAAGGTCTTGGAAACAATATTAAAGATTTCCTGAGTCGGGAGGCGTTGCGTTTAATTGATACGAAATAATCCTGGGATAATGCACGTGTTCCCATGCAGGTCCGCTGGACGAATGGCGTTCCCTTTCGAGAATGACAGGGGATCTTCCCAGTAGAACATGTCGCAAGAATTTGTGAAATATCAGGAACTGGGCTCACTAAATCTCTGAGCACGATAGAGATAAAGCGAATATTCAATCAGGCACCAAGGAGGGACTGCACATGCGAAAGATGAGAGATGTCGTTGTAGCCGCATTGTTTCTGGTAAGTCTGTTAACGACGGTAATAGCCAAGGCTGATCAGCCTGCAGGTCAACTGCCTTACGCGCACGGTGATGATATCAAGCTGGCCCACGGTTTAATCGGGATAACTATCCAAGTTGCAGCGAACCGAATTGGCGAGCCTGCGGGGTTATATGTCATGAGTGTCCGTCAAGATGGCCCCGCCCATGCAGCGGGGCTTAAACATGGGGATGAGATCGTGGCTGTAAACGGAACTCCTGTTGCAGGGAAAAGTTACGAGCAAGCAGTGTCAATGATTCGAGGAGAATCTGGAATTCCGGTCAAGTTAGAAGTCAAAGGAACTCGGGAGCTGTCTATCATGCGTGTATCGAGCGACAAGTTCACGGAGAGGCAATCAGGATCGCGAGGCGATCAGTCGGAGAAGACTCGACCATAATGTGATTCCATGAAGGAGAGGTCATGAAGACCGACCAAGTGATACATCCGCATCCCGTGAAATCCAAGCCTCATGATGAACAGCTCACCGTTGTCGAGCATGAGAGTAAAGCCGTGCAGTCAGTACAGCGTTATCTGAGACGGACGGATCTTTCTGGTAATGGAACATTGACTCAAGAAGAACGATTGGCTTATGGGCTTGGATGGCTCGGCATTGGGTTGGGTTTAATGGAACTCTTGGTGCCCCAGCGAATGGCGAAAATAATCGGCGCGCCTCAAGGGCATGAGGGACTTATCCGCGTCATGGGGTTGCGAGAGATCGCCAGTAGTGTGGGCATTCTGGGGGAACGGAAGCCGGCGAGCGCGATGTGGTCGCGCGTCGCCGGAGATGCGCTCGATTTGGCACTCCTGGGTGCAGCATTTGCCTCAAGTCGATCAAATCGGAATCGTCTCGCAGCATCTATTGTCTCGGTATTCGGAGCCACGATGATGGACATCATGGTGGCTCAGCAATTGAGCAGGGGAATCGAAACCAGGAACGGGACGATCCCGGTCACCGCAGCGCTGATCATCGATCGCCCACCGGACGAGTTGTATCGACATTGGCGCACGCTCGGCAACTTGCCGCAATTCATGAAGCACGTGGAGCAGATCGAAGTGAAGGATGATCGGCGGTCTCACTGGGTCGCGCAAGGGCCGGCCGGATCGACGGTGGAGTGGGATGCTGAGATTACCGACGACCGGCCAAATGAGTATATTAGCTGGCAGTCGGTGGAAAGCGCGACGGTCGAGCATGCAGGCTCGGTTCGATTTGAACCGGCGGCCGGCGGCCGAGGAACGCTGGTCACCGTGACCCTGCGCTATCGTCCCCTTCTTGGCACCGTGGGTGCGGCCATCGGCTCATGGTTCGCCGAGGATCCGACTCAAACGGTCAAGATGGATTTACGCCGCTTCAAGCAGGTGATGGAAACAGGCGACGTGATTACCACGGTGGGACAACCCGCTGGGCGAGCGCAAAGCATGTCAAGGAAGTATGACAACGCTGTGAGACGGTAAGAACTGAGTAACGAGAACAGAAGGGCAAGAAGAGTAGTTAAAAAGACCAAGCGTACAGGGCAGTCCGATTAATTCAGTCCTCAGTGCTGAGACCTCGATCCCGGAGGAAATTATGAAAGCCAACTGCTGGTACGGCAAGCAAGACATGCGAGTAGTTGATGTGCCTGATCCGAAACTCCTTAATAAGCAAGATGCGATCATCAAGGTCACCTCGACGGCAATCTGCGGGTCAGAGCTACATCTGTACAACGGCTTCGTGCCGACGATGGAACAGGGCGACATCATGGGTCACGAGTTTATGGGAGAGATCGTCGAAGTAGGCCCGGAGGTCAAACATCGGCGGCTCGGTGATCGCGTCGTCGTCGCTTTTCCGATTTCCTGTGGACAATGTTTCTTTTGCAAAAAAGAACTGTACTCGCTCTGTGAGAACTCAAATCCCAATGCATGGATGGCGGAGAAGTTCTTTGGTCATGCCACGGCTGGCATCTATGGCTACTCTCATCTCACCGGTGGATTTGCCGGAGGACAGGCCGAATATGTTCGCGTGCCCTTTGCCGACGTCGGGACGGTGAAAATTGAAAACGGCTTGTCGGATGAGCAAGTCCTCTTTCTCTCCGACATTTTTCCGACGGGCTACATGGCCGCTGAACAGTGCGACATACAGCCTGGAGATACGGTGGCCGTCTGGGGCTGCGGACCAGTCGGTCAGTTCGCGATCCGCAGTGCCTTCATGCTGGGCGCGGAGCGTGTGATCGCTATAGACCGTTTTCCAGAACGTCTCCAGATGGCCGCTGACGGAGGTGCGGACACCATCGATTATCAACAGGCCGACGTGTATGACATGCTCATGCAGATGACCGGCGGACGAGGACCGGACTCGTGTATGGATGCGGTAGGCTTGGAAGCCCACACGCCGGGCCCATTGTACTACTACGATCGCCTCAAACAAGCCATGATGTTGGAATCGGACCGGCCGATAGCGTTACGGCAAGCCATCATGGCCTGCCGTAACGGGGGCACGGTCTCCGTGCCCGGAGTGTATGGCGGCTTGATCGATAAAATGCCGATGGGGGCGGTGATGAACAGGGCGCTGACGATAAAAACGGGACAAACCCACGCTCAGCGCTACTTCAAGCCGCTGCTGGACCGCATCACGAATGGCGACATTGATCCCAGTTTTGTGGTGACGCATCGCATGAAGCTTCACGATGCACCCGGTGGGTTCGATCTGTTTAATCGCAAAGAAGATGGGTGCATCAAAATCGTTCTGACGCCCTCGTGAAAGTGCCCCAGTTTCGCCGTAACCATAACTCAGGAGGAACCATGAAGATTAAAAAATAATCCTCAGCCTTACATCCATTGTTCTCTGCTTCCAAGCAGGGAGCGTACTCGCAGCGTGGGGAGATGGTCCCGGTTGCGGGCTTGGGAAAATGCTGTTTGAAAGAGAGCCCAAGTCCATTCTTATGCAGCACCTCGGATCCACATCGAATGTTCCTTCTCAGCCCTTCGGGATCAGCAGTGGAACATCAGGCTGTACGAACAACGGCAAGATCGTCAAAGAGGAACAAGCGACCGTGTTCGCGAGCCTTAATTTTGAGAATCTTTCACAGGAGATGGCGCAAGGGCGTGGGGAGCACTTAGTCTCGTTGGCGACATTGATGGGCGTCCCCCCCGACCGGCAGTCGGAATTCTTTTCATTGGCACAGGATCATTACCTCACTATGATGCAGGCCGGAGACACGTCACCCAAAGTCATGTTGACTGCATTGCAGGCCGCGATGACCGGGCAACCAACTCAAACCAAGGTATTCACGAACCGGTAAGCGCATATTCAATAAGGCGAGTATGGATCGTGTTCCGCCAAGCAAGCGATTGCGATCGGACTTTTGAAGATTCCAAGCCGCTGAGCCGCTCCGTCTTTTAGTTCGTCGATTGCCACGCATGTCGTACTGCGGCACGCCGCCGCCTCTTGTGATGTCCGCAAAAGAGAGACAACTATGAGTGATAAATCACCACAACCTGCAGCACCCATCGAGTACAAAGAATGCCAGATCGTAGTGAATTCGAATCAACAAGCCGATGCAACCTGGGTGTGTCAATATTCTATCGTGGAATCCGGCAAACCAAGGACGGAGTCCAATACAGGCCACGTGAACGGGAGTTTCCCTTCTCGAGAAGCAGCCGAATTGGCCGCTGTGCAAACGGCCAAAGCATTGATCGATTTACGCTGACTGCCGAGAGACCTGGTGCGAATATCCAGGTCCGTAGCCTGAGAGGTGTCTCTTCGAGATTTCCTGGGAATGGCGCGCGGCAGCTTTTGCGAGGTTGAGGCCACCACCCAGGTATATGTCTTCATGCCCATTCATGCCTCTCGCTTTTTGATTGGCTTTGAATGAGGTCCATAAGTTCTTATCGCGAACCCCTTTGATTCTCCGGGGTTTCCTGCCCCGCTTCCCATTGTCGCCGCCTCATTGGGCCTGTACGGTCCCCGCTCTGCACAAAAGAATCACACTCGCCACGCCAGTATGTCTGTTCTTCATATCCTCCTTCTCGTTTCCGTTGCGCATCATATCCCCTCTTTCACCGACTAAAGATCAAGTTTAAGTATGGTTTTGACACGTTGGTCTGGTTTCGGGTGTGACCATCATTCGCCTTTGAATTTACTCAGCTACCTATAGGCGAGCCGCGTCATCTGAATTTATAGGGTCTGATGCGGCAAGGGCTGAGATCTGTACTGGATGCCTATGCCGATATTCGGAGGGTGGGAGAGGCTCAGGAGTGGAGCCAAAACGATCAAACTGCTCGAGGCGCGCCGTCCTCGGGTGGTAGTGATAGGCAACAACATGCCGACGATGAATGCATCGAGGCGACAGAGCACATCACGTGTCCCTATCTAGACACCATCGTCAGCGGCATCTCGGTGAACAGCGGGGATGACAAGCGCGTTGCAATGGAGCGGCTACGCTCGTGACGGGGGAGGCGCGGTTGAAGAGCTGTACGATACGACTCCAGGGAGTACCCTAGTGTTCAGCTCAAGAGTCACCGGATACTATCACTTTTGAATGGAAGTCTGTACAGGCCGGCGATGGCTGGATCGCTTGACATTCAAGAGGCACCAGGAGAAGAGACATTGGGGATCCTCTCGTTGCTGTTTGAGGGCAGTACTAAAAAAAGAGTACTAAGTCCAGAGATGTCAGGCGAGGAAGCCCCAGCAAGCAGTATTCAACCTTCCAAACCGGCAGTCCGAAAGATTCGCGTATTGCTGGTTGATGACCATGTCATGGTCCGGCAGGGCTTACGGACAATGCTTGATACCTATCCAGATATTAAACTCGTGGGTGAAGCAGCGAATGGAGAAGAAGCTGTGCGGAGGGTCGAGCAGCGGCGTCCCGAGGTGGTGGTGATGGACATTAATATGCCTGGAATAAACGGTATCGAGGCAACAAAGCAGATTAAGCTGCGCTATCCGGACACAGTGATTATCGGAATTTCAGTGAACGCTGCAAAAGACAATCAGGAGGCCATGATTCGGGCTGGGGCGGTCCAGTTGCTGACCAAGGAGGCAGCGATCGAAGATCTCCACGATGCCATTCTGCTGGCGGTGAAGACGAGAGAAATGACGAGGTAATCGGTGGGTCTTCTGTGTTGGCGCCCTGCCAGGTACAGAAGGGTTTCTTCCCTCACTAGCTCCTAGGGATCAATGAGAATGTTAGGGGGTTGAATAAGTCCTGTTTGACGCTGCTCTTGTGCATCTGCTTCGGCGAGTTTGCAACTGGTCTTGCTCTTTCGTCGTGGAGCTTCAGCCGGACGTCACCCGGTGCGAAGGTTGAACGCATGAGGATCTAACCAATAAATATCTTTGGGGGAGAGCCGAAACGGCGGGAGACATGCACGGGATAAAGGAAGGAAACAACATGATGGCGCTACAGAGTATCGTGAGCCTCTGTTGGTGTGTGGCCGTTGTCTTCGGCCTTCAGAGCCTAATGGGTTGCCAGACGGCAAACACGGAAACGTACGGCGGCGGACAGCGCAAAGTCGACGTTCCGCCCGCCAAAGAAGTGAAAAAAGCGATGGACTCCACAAAGTCTCGAGCAGACAAGGACATGGTCGCGGTGCTGACGGAGTTGCAAAAATTACATCCCAAGACGATCACATCGCTCTCCGCTGCGGAAGCACGAGCTCAACCTGCACCCGCCGCTGCCGTCACGGCATTATTGCAGGAACGAAAGCAAAGTACGGCTCCCCTGGCGATTGGAAAGACGAAGAATCAAACGATTCCCGGGCCTGGGGGTGATATCCCGATCCGCATCTATACCCCCCAGGGCAGCGGTCCATTTCCAGTGATCGTGTATTTTCATGGGGGAGGATGGGTGATTGCGACGATCGATACCTATGATTCGTCGGCGCGGGCGATTACGAAAGCCGCAAAGGCCATTGTGGTGTCTGTGGAATACCGAAAGGCTCCGGAGCACAAATTTCCGGCCGCCCATGAGGACGCGTACGCGGCCTATCAGTGGGTGTTGCGCAACGCCGAGACCTTCGACGGCGATCCCTCGATGGTTGCGGTGGCCGGCGAAAGCGCGGGCGGCAATTTGGCAGCTGCAGTGTGCCTAATGGCTCGGAGTCGCGGTGAACTGCTGCCCGTGCATCAGGCGCTGATTTACCCCGTAGCAGGATATGACTTCAACACTCCGTCTTATCGCGAAAATGCCCAGGCTAAACCCTTGGACAAGTCGATGATGGCCTGGTTTTTCGAAAAGTATTTAAGAGAGCCGGCGGATGGGAAAAACCCATGGATTGATCTGGTGAATGCTCGCAACTTAAGCGGACTCCCGTCGGCCACGATCATTACGGCGGACATCGATCCTTTGCGGTCGGAGGGTCAACGCTATGCCGAACGTCTGCTTGAAGTCGGCGTGCCGGTGGCGTACCGCAATTTCGAGGGGGTGACGCATGAGTTTTTTGGGATGGGGGCGGTGATCGACGACGCGAAACAGGCTGTGCGGCTGGTCGCGAATGGTATGAGCGGGTCGTTCGACGATCCCGTCTTTTCCCGTTCTGACGCCCGCTTGGGGCGAAGTGTTCCCATAGAACCGCTGCAGGAGTAGGTCGTTTCAATAGAAAGCGGTTTGTCACGGTAAAGGAGAATGGCATGTGGAAGTTCCTTGCAGTAGGTGTGGCGATGTGTGGAATCGTAGGGTTCGTGTCGTCTGTGTTCGCGCAAGCGGCTAAATCCGACGCGCACTCGTTTCTGGAAAAGGCGGCTGAAGGACAGCAGATTGAAATATCCCTGGGCCAGCTCGCGGCGAAACGCGCAGTGAACGAGCGGGTAAAAGAATTTGGGGCGCAGATGGCGGAGGATCATAAACGGGCCGGTCAACAAGTCGAGGAATTGGCGATGAAGGGCGGCATGAAACTTTCTCCCGGCCTCAGTGAGGAGCGGATGCTGAAAGTGAATAGACTCTCCCAACTGTTCGGCCATGCCTTCGACCGTGCGTACCTCAGCTACATTTTAGAAGACCACGAAACCATCGTGGAAGAGTTCCAGCGGCGCGCAAAGACCATGCAGGATGAAGACATCAAACAGTGGATTGCCTCAATCCTGCCGACGTTACAGACGCATCAGGACAAGGCGCGCGTAGTGAAATATTCGCTGCAGACGAATCCATAGCGCTCTTATAGTTTCATGTTCCAGGTTCCTAGTTCCAAGATGTGACAATAAGAAATCTGAACCATCGAGCCACGGACCGACCGTGGAAGCGTGTCTGGATATCGCGGGATAGTTCTCCTTCGAGTAGGCCTATGGAACCAAACGATCTGTCCGATGTATCTCTTCTTCAGCGCGTATTACATCCGTCCGACTTCTCTGAAGCCGGCAATCAGGCGTTTGCACACGCGCTGGTCGTCGCGCTGATTGCCAAGTCCAAGCTGACCGTCCTTCATGTATCGGGCGGTCGGAACGGCTTGTGGAACGATTTTCCAGGAGTCCGCGATACCTTAGAGCGTTGGGGCCGGCTTCCGAGAAATAGCGAGCGAGCTGATGTATCGAAACTCGGGATCACTGTCCAAAAGGTAAAAATCACTCACGACGACCCTATCGTATCCATCACGACCTATCTAGAAAAGCACGGCGCCGATCTCATCGTCCTGGCGACCGATCAGGAGAAGTCTGGAATCCCGTGGCTCAACCAATCCGTCTCGACCGGCATCGCTCGCAAGTCCCGGGAGATGATGCTCTTTGTTCCCAAGGGCCTAAAGGGTTTTGTGTCTCTCGATGATGGCTCGATCTCGTTAAAGAACATCTTAATCCCCGTAGCGCTGGTTCCGTCGGCGCAGCCGGCTGTCCATGCCGTCACTAGGATGGTTACTGGGTTCCGTTGCGACTCCGGCATGATTACCCTTCTACACGTCGAAGAGGAGGCCGTGCCGCCGGTGGACTGTCCGGAGGTGGCGGGGTGGCGCTGGAACCGGATGACGAGGAGAGGAGACGTAATCGAATCCGTGATTCAGGTTGCGAGGGAGATCGATGCAGATCTGATCGCAATGACGACTGACGGGCCTCATGGGCTGTGGGATGCGCTGTGTGGGAGCCACAGCGAGCGGATATTGCGGGAGTCTTGCTGTCCACTGCTGACGATACCGATCGGTAGGTGGATGGCCACGGTCCTGTAAGTCACACAGCGCTATTCGTTGTCGTCTGCAACATTCATTTCTGGGGATTTTGCTAGTCGCTTAGAAACGGTATTGACGATACAACAGCTAAAGAAGAGCAAGCTGGTTTGATTAGCGCGAGGGATCTATCGCTTATCGTCGTTCATCGAAACTATCAACCCATACACCAGGAGGCACTATGTCAGTCATAGAAAAATCGATCGAAGTCAATGTTCCGGTTACAACCGCCTACAATCAATGGACTCAATTCGAAGAATTTCCTCGGTTCATGGAAGGTGTAGAGCAGGTTCAGCAACTGGATGAAAGGCGTCTGCACTTTAAGGCCAGCATCGGGGGCAAGGAGAAAGAATGGAATGCGGTCATCACCGAGCAGGTGCCCGATCAACGAATAGCCTGGATAAGTGAGGGAGGAGCCAAGAACGGTGGCATCATCACGTTTTCTCAAGTGTCCGACAACAAGGCGAAACTCAACCTTCGGTTGGAATACGAGCCAGAAGGAGCCATTGAAAAAACGGGTGACGCAATAGGCGTGGTGTCCGGACGTATAGAAGGAGATCTTCAGCGGTTCAAAGAGTTTATTGAGTCACGTGGATCGGAAACCGGCGGCTGGCGAGGAAAGGTTGCCTAAAAAGATGAACGGAGGCTGGAAAAGGGCAGCATTCGATGGAGTGACATGCAGCGTCGCCGCAGCATTGACGGCGGCGCTGCGGCGTCTGGCGTCAACGCATGTCCAATTCGAAGTTGTTGACGACGTTCATCCTGATCGGCCTTGGGACTTCTACGGTAGCCTACGTCACGGATTATCACGTGGTGGCGCGTCGCTTCCAGTTGGGATTTGAGCTGAGCCTATCGCGGCGCAGTTTTCCGTGGGTCTACGCCGTCCTTGCGATTGGTTTATTGTTGCCTGAGCTTCAGCGTACGTCACAGAGGGGAACATGAGACGGACGGTTTGCCGAGGATTCATGATCTGCGCGTGGAGCGCTCTGTCGCTGTCTGCTGTGTTGGCTCAGGAGGCCATCCTGCCGCAGGGAGATCCGCGACTTAAAGAACCCGATCCGGCGGTACAGGATCGGCAGGAAGAGATTCGGAAAAATCGGTTGAAACAGCAGGGACAGGGTGAAAACTACCGAATAGAGGGAGAACTTCAAGGCGGCTCAAAAGGACCTAAATCCCATCCCGCAAAAGGCCATGACCGTCAAGCCACCGGTATTGAAGATCCCAGCGTAAATCCCGGTCAAGCGTCAGGCCTGAAAACCATTCGTGGGCGTGTCATTAAATCAGAGGAAAACGCTCTTACTATAGAAACAGTGAAGGGTAGAGAGGTCACTCTTACCGTCGACCCAGAAACAAAACTCAATTCTGAGTTACATCCCGGCGATCGCATCACAGGAACCGTAACCAATCAAGGGAGAGCAGTATCGGTTCAAAAGGAAAGTAAACCCAAGCCATAAGTAATGAATGTATTGAAGAAGTAGCAATCCGTCTTAGTACGCTGTTGAGTTTAGAGCCCTCGACATAGCCTTCAAAAAGATTGCCTCAAGATGTCGCCCGGCCCATGGAATGCACGAGTCCACGGCGCCGCCCGGCCTTCAGACAGCGCCACAGCTCTTCGCTATAAGGAACAACAATGAAGATTACGATAGAACTAAAGAACGCGAGCAAGTAAGGAGGGGAGATAGGATTGGATTTAGGACGAAATTCAAAGCGTGCAGGCTGAGCCCCTATGCCGAGTAGGGCTTGAAACTGATCCCAATATAAAACGGTTACAAAGGATACGGCCATGATGGGTAACACTTCCAAGAAACTGTGCACATGCTGCTCCAGTGGGCCAATGTAGCGTCGGGTGTGGGCGTAAGTCACATCCCACAAAGCCGTAGCCTCGTGTACCACCAGTGCGACGAGCATGATGGCGATGATCAGCGCATTGACATCGAACAGCAACCCCAGCATGACGGGAATTCCTGCTTCCCCAAGTTGCAGCGCATGAAGTACAGACTCCTTCGTGCCGGAATTGTCCTCAATGTGGGTACGTTTGTGCAGAAAATAATCGGACAGTCCGGCAAGCAGCCACAACGGCAAAATAAAATAGAGTAGATATGGGCGGACGAGAGTAGCTGGGTCAATCATAGCATCCTCTAGGAACAAGACCCAGATTCTATGATACGAGCGATTCGGTTGGAGGACCACTCGGGAAACTCCTAGTTATGTCAATGGGTCTGCGGTCCTCACGCAAGCTCCAGGTGCATGCGGGCATCGACAAATTCTGAATTGCCTAGAGGACTGAGTGGAGAAAGGTTGTCCACGAGTGGACAACCTTTCTAGACGTGCCGGACATACGTGTCTGGATTGCAGCGAAAAAGCCAACTCTTCAACAAGATATTTCCAATCTTCATACCATTCCTTTCATCCATGTCAGATTTCCCACCCTTGACAGCACCATAAATCAACAAGGTCCGTCTCTTGCTCTTGATAACAAGCAGTATGAAGCGGCCGACCGTCATCGATGTGGAACCACGCGTTGATCGAAGAGCTTGACACACCACGAGCGAAAGATTGAGGCGTCGCGTGAGCGATGAATTCATTCCATAGGATCGAAGAGGTGAGGTGACATGGCGACTAAAAACGGTACAAACGAAAGAAATGAAGAGATCGATGCTGACCGGGTTATTCGAAATTACCAGGAATCCGAGCAGGTGCTTCCAGCGCCGGATGAGGATCAAACAGAGGTGGAGTGGTATGGGCAAGCGAAGCAGGTTACCCCCGAGCCGCCAGAGGCCGTTTTGACTGGAGGCGATATCGATGCAGATTGGAAGGCGGCAACTTTCGGCGGGGATGAAGTGGTCGGTGGATCAAATCCGACACCCGATCAAGATACCGTCGACGAAATCGGCAAAGCCATAGGCGTGACGTATGAGGACGCGGAACCTCTGCGGCTGGAGGAGAAGATCGCCCAGCGAGACGAGGAGCGTTGGGAACTTAATCCGGTCTCGTCGGAAGATTATGCGGAACGGCAAGCCAGCGAAGAAGGGCCTTGACTATAAGAGCTCTAGGAGATTCACAAGGATCAATCCACCACTAATGCAGAGTACGTGCGGAATAGTGATTGGAGGAGATCATGAAAGGTCTACAATGGGCAGGTTCATTCAAACTGTGGACTGCCTCTTTCGGTGCCCTCGGTCTTGGTCTTTTGGTTCTTTTTCAACTTTACGCGAAATCTGTGACACACCCTCAAAGCATCCTGATGTCCGGCGGTGTGGTACAGGAGGCTTCGGCCGAAGGTCTTACGATCGGGGAAGGAACGGTGGTAGTGATGGTTTACACAATCAGCATTCCCGAGTCTGACCTCTTCATCCCATCCCATTTCGCCCAGTTCGTAACGGGTGATCATGAACTTCTGCCCAACCTGGAAATAGCCCTGACAGGCATGAAACAAGGTGAAACAAAACGAGTTGAACTCAGCTCCGATGAGGCCTTTGGTCCATACGAAGCGGCTAAACAAGTGGAGGTCACCAAGGATCGCTTACCGGAAGATGCTGAGCCAGGCATGGTGTTGACCACAGAAGATGGTACGCCCTGCGTCCTCGTAGATGTAGCCGAAACCATGGCCACAATAGACTTTAACCATCCTTTGGCAGGGAAAAGCGTGGTCATCGATGTGAGAATTTTAAATGTCAAAGTACAGCCTCTCGAGGAGAGGGAAATGCAACCGCAAGACGATGTCATCGGCGCACGACTTCAGGTTTGAATGGAGCGGCAGGGCACTACAGGACGTGATGTTGGGAAACTTGGAAGCCACCAGCGGCCTCAACCAATCACTAGGGTCTTACCTAGCAAAATGAAGCTTGTGCCACATAGTAGCTGAGAGGGACAGTCTGTCTCCGTGGAACGAAATGATCTGGATGACGGCCTCGTAGCGACAGGTACAAATGGCGTGATCCTCAATTCGACAAGGCACTTTGATATGGGAAGGCGTGTAGCATGGTCTTTGCGTACCATTCGATTTAGAGTGAGCAATATTACCAACTAAACCTCATTAACCCCAGACCTTAGTAGGAGGATCTCATGAATAGAGTTACTGTCTTTCGGATGCTGGCTCTGCCATTGCTGATAATATCGATTTTTGGGGGAGTTCAGAGCATCAGTGCACAAACCGGATCACCCGGGACTGTTCAAGGGACGATGCCAGCTTTCCCAGATTCCGAAACATGCACGACTTCGCAGCCCTGCCGGAATATTACGGGTGAAATCGTGAAGATTGAAGAATCGTATTGGGTGGCGCAACCCAACGGAGTACAGAGTCATATCCGAGTCGTTCCAGGTACCAAGATTCAGTCACGTGTGAAAGTGGGCGACAGTGTCGCAGCCCAGGTTACATCCAGCGGAGTCGCAGAAGCGATCCTTAAAATGGACGAACCACTCAAACGTGAGGAATTACAGGTCCCTTCTGGTTCGCTCAAGGAGATGCGATCAGGCCCGGATAAATAAAAGGCAGGAAATGCCCGGGTGTATATTTTGGATTACCTGAGGGTCACCGGTGTCATTGAATACATTACAACAACTCCATCAACATGGACAAAGTCCCTGGCTAGATAATCTGACCAGACAGATGATCACCAGCGGAACGCTGAGCCGATTAATCTATGAACAGGGCCTTCGTGGAATTACGGCCAATCCGACCACCTTCGGGGCAGCCCTGGTAAGCAAGGACTATGATAGTGACATTCAGGAATTGGTGCGGCAGAACAAAACCACGCAGCACATTTTCGAAACCTTGCTGATCCGGGATGTTCAACTCGCCTGCGACCTCTTGCGAGATGTCTACGAATCATCGGACGAAACGGACGGCTTCGTGAGTCTAGAAGTCTCACCGCACCTGGCCTATGACACCGAAGGGACGATGTGCGAAGCCCGCCGGTACAGAGAAATGGTCAATCGACCGAATCTGTTTATCAAAATTCCAGCCACGGATGCTGGTATTCCGGCCATCGAGCAACTCTTGGGCGAAGGGGTTCCTGTCAATATCACGTTGTTATTTTCCATTCAAAGTTATCAGGCAGTCATAGAAGCTTACTTTTCCGCCCTTGAGCGCAGAGCCACCATTGACCGGCCACTGCGTCCGGTCGTATCAGTGGCCAGTTTCTTTGTGAGTCGTGTTGATACATTGGTGGATCGGCTTTTGGTCCAGCGCATTCCGTCAGGCAATCGCGATTCAGAATCGCTGCCGGCTAAGCTGCTTGGACGAGCAGCGGTGGCGAACGCAAAATTGGCATATCGTACCTTTATGCAATCGTTTACAAGCGAACGATGGAAGCAGCTTTTGGCAAAGGGGGCACGAGTTCAGCGGCCGTTATGGGCCAGTACGGGTACCAAGAACCCTGCGTACAGCGATCTCTGTTACGTCGAACCACTCGTCGGCCGTGACACAGTGAATACCATGCCGGAGAAGACCTGGTTGGCTTTCGCCGATCACGGACGAATAGCGGAGAATGCCGTTGCAACCGGTTTGGATGAGGCGTCGCAGGTGATACAGGATTTGGAAAAAGTGGGTATTAATCTCGATTGCGTCTTATGGCAGCTTGAACATGAGGGTGTTCAGCAGTTTGTCGATTCATTCGATGCGGCTCTCGCGACGTTAGAAATGAAACGGACGCAGCTAGAAGGGAGCCCTCAGGAAGCAGGGGCGCGATGAGGAGAAACCTTCTGCTTGCTCAGGGCGGAAAATAGCAACATGATGAAGATCGCCATCAACGGTTTGGGGCGGATCGGTCGAGCAACATTTAAGATTGTGACCAGCATGCCTGAGCTCGAAGTTGTTGCGATCAATGATCTTGCGGCCCCTGACAACCTTGCCTATCTCCTGAACTACGATACCGTTTACGGGCGCTTTCCTAATCGTGTCACAGTTGCTGATGGGAAGTTGACCATGAGCGACCGATCGTATCGGGTTTTCGCTGAGCGGGAGCCAGCTCGGTTACCATGGGCCGAGCTGGGGGTTGATGTGGTGTTTGAATGCACGGGACTATTTACTACCAAAGATGAACTAACAGGACATCTCCAAGCTGGCGCCAAGCGTGTGATTCTCTCTGCGCCGGCCAAAGACCATGACATTCCCACCGTTGTGTATGGCGTCAACCCTTACCGGGAATCAGACGGACCGATTCTTTCCTGCGCGAGCTGCACGACGAATTGTATCGCACCGATTGTGGAGATCATAGATCGGCGTTTGGGAATCCAAAAGGCCGTGATGAATACCACCCATGCCTACACCTCTAGTCAGGCCATCGTCGATAAACCAGATAAGAAATGGCGCCGCGGTCGTGCCGGGGCGATGAATCTGGTCCCGTCCGACACCGGAGCGGCTGTGGCCATAACGCGGGCATTACCGCAGCTCACCGGAAAATTTGCGGGGACTGCCATTCGTGCTCCGGTCCCGATCTGCTCCATAGCTGATGTCGTCATGGTGACGAATCGGGCGACGTCTGTCGAGCGGGTCAATACTATCTTTCTCGAGGAAGCGCGAAGTGAGCGCTATCAAGGGGTGGTTGGAGTGACACTAGATCCGCTCGTATCCTCCGACGTCATTCAAGATCCTCATGCCTCCATTGTCGACTTGGAGATGACGCAAGTAGTTGATGGCAATCTCCTAAAGGTCATGAGTTGGTATGACAATGAGTGGGGGTATGCTAACCAGATGGTCCGTCAGGCGTTGAGTATGGCACTCATCGTTCCGGTAGAACCGGCACTGTCTTCGCACCATTAGGAGTCGCATCGCTGTGTTCAGATCCGTCTTCTCGACTTCCGGCTCGATTCCACCCACGTTAGGAATATGGTGGGTTCACGGGTCTTCGAGACTATAAGCGCAAGCATGATTTTACTAAAACATCTGCGCCACTCCGGATAGGCGAGTCCACCGTCCACAAGCCAGAAGGCCTTTTCGTCATCCAGAAGCATGCGGCACGACTTCTCCATTATGATTTCAGGCTTGAACTGGCGGGGCATTGATTTATCAAAATCACATGAGGAAAGGGTGTGCACATTTTCATCCCCTTGCAACGTACAAAAGGTTGGGAGGAAGTCAAGCTCCTTTCGAAGTGAGTGGCCGAACAGTTGGTTTATGTCTGAGTTGACTACGCTCAAGTGAAGCAATCCATTTCGGCCGACATGGTAGCGAGACTACTACTCAAGCCGTGATGTAGGAAGAGGGAAGACTTAAACAATCAACAGATAAACTATTGAACAACTGTTCGCATTGTCCGCGCCTCAAACGCAGTAGGATGCGCGGTTTCTGACATACTTGTGTCCTTAGGCTGTTGAACAGGATGACGGGATCCATCCGATGGCAGTTCTGACATTTCTAGGTCCTGCGCTCGACTGCCTGTAAGTGTTGTATAAAGTGAGAGGTAGTCGCGGGCCATTTTTTCCGCAGTAAAACGCTCTTCAAACTGTCGACGGCATATTCGACGGTCCAGCTGCGATATTGATGCGACTAAAGCTGACATCCCATCCCGAGTTTTGCCCATCAGGCCGGTATACCCATGCTCAATGATCTCGGCGTGGGGCCCTCGCGTATATGCCAGAACCGGTGTCCCACAGGCCAATGCTTCGATCAAGGCCAAGTCAAGGGGTTCTGATCCATCCGAAGCACAAATGAGTGCGTACGCTTCTCCCAAAAATTGGTGCTTCTCATTGCCGTTGATTTCACCTAGATACTCTACCAGCGGATGATTCAAGAGCGGTTTAATGTAGGACAAGTATTCATACTCAGCAGAGTCCACTGTCCCGGTAATGCGGAGAGGCATATCGACCCGTTTTGCCACCTCAATCGCATCTTCCACCCCTTTTTCTGCGGAAATCCGCCCTGCAAAAGCCAGGTACTTCCCGGGATCCGGGTGGAACCCGAACAGATCCTGTGGAAGACCATAATGAACCGTAGACAGCCAATTGGCCCAAGGCAACGGCCGACGTTGAGTGTGAGAGAGCGATATCAAGGGCAGTTCTGAATACTCCCGAAACGGCGGGATCAGTTCCTGCCAGTCCAGCCTGCCGTGTAGTGTTGTCGCGACAGGTGTTGGACAGCGCCTGGCTAATGGAAATCCTATCAGATCGATATGTGAGTGAATGATGTCAAATTGGTCGGCATAGGTTCCGAACGCTCGCTCCAGCAACAAGTAGAGCGGAGCTTCGCGACAGACTATTTCCGGAGCCAAACGAAGCGCTTTCAGACACGAACTTTCCAAACGCGCCGAGGTTTGCGAATCTCCGCTGGCGAATAATGTCACCTCGTGTCCAAGCCGCACGAGTTCTTCAGTAAGATACGATACCATGCGTTCCGTGTCTCCACGCCCGGCGGCGGATACGCTCTCCCACAGTGGTGCAACCTGTGCAATTCTCATGATCAATCCTTGTATAAAGTTGTGATGGGGCAAGCGATTCGAAGCGGCGAATTATTTTTGAGAAAAGTATTGAACCCAAAACCTACGATCTCCACGAGGTCATTTTTGGCCTGTCGTCAAACAAATACGCGAGAGATCGTGCGATCATAACTAGGGAGACACCTAACATGTGTCGCTCGCTAGCTGATTGCCATGCGCAGCGTCTCCGGATGCGGCAGGGTCAATGCGCCAACACTTCGCACTTCTTTCATAATGAGCGACAAGAACTTGGCCTCCCGGAACGTGTCAATGAGTTTGGGACACTTGCCGTTGGCATTTAGTGTAGAACCTCGTCTGTCGGATCCGTGATCGCGTATGGCGTGACGCCTCCGATCTCCGCGACCACCCCGATTTCTTCACTATGTTGTGCGACCCGTGGATCGTCTGCGATCGCGATCGTGGTTCCTACGCCGTTCTGCGCGGTCGATTCTTTCGTCGGCGGATTAATCCAGACCGCCTGGGGCAGGACTGGAGGGTGGGGCGGCTTGTTGACGAAGCGCTCCGGGTGAGCGGCATAGGCCGTCATGAGCACCTGGTGCCGGGCGGTCTGCATCAGGTCGGCTCGCCCCTCGTGCACGGCCACCGGCGGCATCAGCCCGATACCCGCGTGGCGATGCTCGCCGTTGTACCAGGTGAAGAACCGCTGACAGAAGGCGCGGGCCTCGTCGAGGCTGCCAAACCGTTCCGGGAAATCCGGACGATACTTCAGCGTTTTGAATTGGGCCTCGGAGAAGGGGTTATCGTCACTGGTATAGGGGCGGCTATGGGTCTTGGTGATGCCCAGATCGGCAAGCAGCCACGCCACGGGTTTGGAGGTCATGGAAGAGCCGCGATCCGCATGCAGGGTCAACTGTCCCGGCGCGATCTGTTGCTTTCTGCAGGTGTCGGTGATGAGCCGCTGAGCCAGCGTTGCCGACTCTGCCGACGCAAGCATCCAGCCAACCACATACCGGCTGAAGATATCCAGGATGACGTAGAGGTAGAAGTAGGACCATGTCACGGGGCCCAGGAGTTTCGTGATGTCCCACGACCACACCTGATTGGGGGCGGTCGCCAGGAGTTCTGGTTTCTGATAGACCGGATGACGAAGCTGGTTCCGGCGCTCCCTGACCTCCGCCTGTTCCTCAAGGAGGCGGTAGAGGGTCCGGATAGAACAGTGGTACCGGCCTTCATCAAGCAGGGTGGCATAGATGGTCGCTGGGGCCTGGTCGACGAAGCGGTCGCTATACAGTGTCTCGAGCACCGCGTGCCGCTCATCGGACGACAAGGTCCGCGGGGGGCGTGGTCGTGGGGCGGGCACCGTCGCCGGGTGTTGCCCACGATAGAACCCCGAACGGGCAAGACCGAAGGCGTGACAGGCTGGCTTGATACCGATCGTCGTGGACAGGGACTGTGTGGCGGCCATCAGCTGCGCCCGCTTTCCACGGGCGTCTCCAGTGGGAGCCCCAGAATCTGTGAGACTTTTTTTTGAACCTCGATGATGAGCTCGGCCTGTGTTAGCCGCGCCGACAACCTGGCGTTCTCCTGGCGAAGGCTCTCATTCTCTGCCCGCAGCGGATGCGGCGCCACGACTTTTCGGCCTCGCTTCTGGGGCGTCAGCGCCGAGAGCGTTCCTTCCGTGCGTTGGCGACGCCACGTCGTGAGGTTTGAGGCGTAGAGCCCTTCGGCGCGCAGCAGCGCCCCCAGGCTGCCCACCGCCGTACAAGCATCGGCCGATTTCAGGATGCGCAGCTTGTCCGCCGCCGTGAACCGTCGCCGGGTCGGTCTGGCCACGACCTCGGGATCCGGCGGGACGTTTCCGGTGGGTTGGGGTAAGGCGGCTCCTACCGGGGACTCGGCCCTGAGTCTCGCCGTCGTCTGGCGAACTCCTTCAACTCCTCGATTGTCGGGCTTCTTCTCACCATACATGATGGGGTGCATCTCCTCCGCCCGCTACTCTAATTGAAGAGAGGCAATGTGTCCCACTCATATTGGCACAGAGGGTCCGATCGAGATGGTGTAAATTGTGATGTGCTCGAACCGTTGGTTTGAGCATTAGCACACCAGCCACAAACCAGATGGGCAGAGAATTGATCGCTTAGCGCAGTGCCTAGAAGACGATCTACGGACCTTGTGCAGGTAAACCGCCAGCCACAAAGGAATCTGCTAGGTTATGGGCTTTATCCCAAGGCACGACAGAGTTTGGCGCTTCCTGTGAGGAGAGACGACCCAAGTCGGTGTCGCCGACTTGAATGACCCCTGCGACGTGCATTTCCCCTCCAGAAATCGAGGAAGCCATGCGAACAACATACTTGGCATACGTCGATTCCCGGAAACATAAACTGGCGGATTCATTTGGCTGGAGCTCGGCTTCTGCTCCGCTATAAAAGTGCCCTTCAAAGTTACTGCGGCACGATAGTTTGTCCAAGATATATTCCGCAAAAGTGATACGCACCGGTGTCCTGTATTTATTCGTCCAACGCACTTCATCTCCCGCATTCACCTGGACGATAACTTCCGACAACTGATCTGTGATTGTGACATCCCTCACTTCGCCACTGCGGGAGAAACTCGGCAGGTGGTAGCAGGCCGTAACCAGTAACGCTACCGTGCCAGTGATGACGCCCAAGAGTTTCATGGGTTACTCCTTCATGCAGTGTGAACGGTTCGAAGGTAAGTAAAGCAATTAGAGCATGTCACGAACACAGCGCCCTCCCCACTAGAGCATTCCCTGGTCACCATCGTGTCTCTCTGGCTCATGCGAGACGTTCTCCCGCAATGGCCGCCTCTCGCCCTCAACTTACGTGTTCTAGGCTATTTCCTAGGTGTGTGAATCGCCCATGCAGGTTAGAGTGCAACCAAGGTGAGCAGCATGAGCAATAGCTCAAGAAATCAGCTCTCCATTGATTTGCAGGCAGAAGAAGGTCCAGTGATCACGGTTAGAAACGGCATTCACAAACAAAGGTGCAACTTCACTGTCAGTACGCCAGCAGTACGCCAGATGCAGGTCGAGGGATCAGAAATGGGAACCGTCACCGCAATCAAACGGCTGAGTGGATGAACGACCTTGATAAAATAAGGACAATTAGGAGAGGTCTATATCATGGCGCAGGCATCTGAAGGACAACGCAAAACCAAAACCAAGAACAAGGCCAAGTCGGCTTCAGCTAAACGGGTACAAGGAGATGTGTCAGGTGGTTCGCGCAGTTCTTCACTGACACAATCTGGGATAGCGCGTGTGACATCCGGTCTATCCCAAGGAGTCGATTTGGTACCAAATGATGAGGGCCCAGAAGTACGAATTGAGTCTGCATATGACGAGGGAACGCAGTTTTCGCCTGACCCTGCTCAGGAGGAAGCTATGGGCCAAATCCATGGAGAGGAGATGCATCGCCGTATTGCGGAGCGAGCGTTTTCTCTATATGCCGCGGGAGGCTTTCATGATGGCCATGATCTTGATCATTGGTTGGAAGCCGAACGGAACATCATGACTGGGCACTGAGCACAGTCACATTAACAACAAGGAGGGTCATCACGATGAGTTATGAACAGAATAGTAACGGAGAGAACGTAGGATGGTCGGCTTTCATTGCAGGCGCATTCATCGGCGCCGGGGTAGCGCTCCTGCTTGCACCGCAAGCAGGTTCTGAATTGCGAGGCATGTTACGGAATTATGCCTCCGATACCAAGGACGAACTTGTAGAGCGAGGGCAGGAGGCTTGGGACACTGCGGTCGAACGCGGCAAGGAATATTACGACAAAGGCCAGGAGGCCCTTCATGACGCTGGGCGTTCGGCTAAGGAGTTCGCAAAGCAGGGACAAGACAAAATGACGGAAGTGGGGAAAGAAGCCAAGGAGTTTGCAAAGCAGGGAAAAGATAAAATGGCTGAAGTAGGGAAAGAAGCCGCGCAATCACGAGGGTAAGATTTCTGCAGGAATCTGATGGTGCACAATACACAAAGGAGAATCAGGATGCGAGTTATGGGGATGCTTGTGATGGTCGGTGTCATGGCTGGTGCGGTGTCGGCCTGTGAATCCACGACAGGAAAGACGATGGGGCAAAATGTCAGCGACGCCTCGATCAGCACGGCTGTCCAAACAAAATTGACCGGAGATCGAGTCTCCAATTTTACACGCGTCGATGTCGATACGGAACGCGGTGTCGTGCAATTGAGTGGAGTAGTGCCGTCTTCGGAACAAAAGTCACGAGCTGAAGAACTTACCAGACAGGTGAATGGGGTTCGGCGAGTGAACAATAACCTTCAAGTTCAGGCCATGCACGATAGTGATCGATCGACTGTGAAGTAAAGAGTATCCGGTGTTATCTTACACGATCCAGCCCGTACGATGGGGACATCCTCATCGTAGGGGCTGGCGCGAGGGACGACGCCAATTAGACCTTCCCAAAGCTTAGTTGTATCGCTACGTAAACCCCTTTTGCTTCTAGGTAGGGACCAAGTCAAAATCCCGACTGAAACAGCTTTAGTGAATTACACTTTTTTAGTTATAGAAGAAGAACCAATGATGCGTGTGGATTCGGAATCGTGAACTTTCGCGTCCGATCCGCAGTCCGCAGCACCGGCTCCTCCAGTCGCGGTATGTGCGCATGACGAGCATGAATAGCTAGTTTTCCATAGCTACACTCTCACGTGGGAGGTAAAGCCTATGATTCATCCATCATACATCAGTCTGATCGGACGTTTGTTGTTGGGGTTGATTTTTGTGATGTCAGGATTTCAGAAAGTTGCTGATCCAGGCGGGACGCAAGTATTCATGCAGGCCATGGGGATAACCTGGGCCACCATACTGTTCTACTTGGGCGCAATCGCGATCGAACTTGTTGGAGGGGTTTCCTTGTTGCTCGGACTATGGAGTCGAATCGGAGCGTTCCTACTGGTGCTCTTCATGATTCCGACGACCTGTATCTTCCATTCTAACTTCGGAGACCCAAACCAGACGATCCATTTCATGAAGAATCTCGCCATGGTCGGTGGTCTGCTCTATGTCTACGTCTATGGGCCTGGGAATCTGAGTATAGATGCGGGTATGCAGCCTGCCATAACAACGACCGATCTTGCGGCCATGAACAAGGTAGTCAACCAATGAGACCGATGCTGGCTTAATGTGTATTAGCTTTGAGTTATGTGGGTTATGCGCCTGGCGGCCAGCTGTAAGGAGGGCTCTCTCCCACGCAGACGTTCAAAACCCGTATGAAACTAGAATGTAACCACAATCTGGAGGGACATCATGACCACGCTTACCACTATGCACTCTCCCGTTGACGCCAAAGCATATTTTGAAGACAAACTGGCGTTTACGACCGATCCGGCAGAACTGGAACGACTGATGAAGGCCAATGAGGTGAACGTCATAGATGTCCGCGCTTCGGGGGATTTTGCGGAAAGTCATATTCCCGGTGCCATCAATCTGCCCAAAGATCGGTGGCACTTACTCGAGGGATTGCGTAAGGACAAACCCAATGTATTGTATTGTTACTCCCATGTGTGCCATCTGGCTGCGACCGCCGCTGTTGAATTCGCCGGACAGGGTTTCCCGGTCATGGAGTTGGAGGGTGGTTGGCGTTGGTGGAAGGAGAATGGGTTTGCAGCTGTCACTCGAGGATGCCACATCGGGCCGGTATTTGATTCCTGTATATGTGGCTTGCCAGCTGGCAGCTGCATGATCTCCAACTGCGATTGTCACCTTGTTATTCTAAGAGAACGCCGACATGAATTGCGCATGTGATCGGGCTGTCAGAACGTCGGTATGATTGGCGAGCGATGCTGCTGCGGTCATAAAAAAGGATGCTCGATTTATCGTTTAGGAAAGTTGGCCGTTGGTCAACCTCTCAAATCCTCTGAGTTTGGCGTCATTGTAGTGTGACCATTCATCAACAGTCCTCCACCCAAGCTGAGCAGTTGTTCGACATGTTGAAGCACTGTCCATTAAATTCGGCGAGCCATTAGGAGCGTTGATCCCCACTCTTTCCCTAACTGATATCGCGGTGATGCTGATTTCAGCAGTCATGCTGGCAAGGAATCCGGGATGGCCTCGGAGTCTAGATGGTGCTCGCGGTACCAATTCTCTGGGTCAGTCTGCAGCGCTGCGATCATCTTTGGCAAGGTGGTTCGTAACGAATGCTGAGGAGTCCATCCCAGCAACCGCTGAGCTTGGGTAATATCCAGCGCATAGTGATCATCGGAATAATCAATCATCCATGGCTTGATAAAGGGTTCCTCTCCTATGGGAATGGTGTTTTGGACCCAGGCTCCTGCCTTGGCCACAGCCTTGGGAATCTGCGTGGTTTCCCAATCCTCATTGTGGATGAGTCGAGCGAACTGGTGTTGCAACTCGTCATATGTGAGGGGCTCCGGCTCCCCGATCAAGATCGCACATTCTGGAGGCAACGATTTGCGGCGCTCGACGGTAGCAACGAATGCATCAACCAGATCATCCAAATGAACAAACGCTTGACCGTGAGAAATAGGACCAGGGAAGACACGGCTGGTGAGCCAGCGTTCATAAATGCGCCGTATTTGATGGGCAAGGGGGAGGCAGTTACAGCGATCTGTGTAGACGCCTCCAATGCGTAGAGACACAGCAGGGATGGACCCTCGCTCGGAATGAATGACCTGTTCGGCCTTCACTTTCGAAATAGGATAGTCCCAACGGGGATCAAGCGGTGATTCCTCCGTAAGAAATTGCCCGGGCAGGCAAGGAGCATGCACCAACATCGTACTGGAAAAAATAAACTGTTCGACCGACAGGGGAGCTAGCCGTTGGAGCAATCGCCGTGTTCCCTCAACGGTGAGCGTGTCATACAGCTTGTTCGGTTCGCCTGAGAAGTCGAAATAGGCTGCCAGATGGATCACTGACGTCAGGCGGTTGCCATGTGTGTCCAGAAGTGTCTTGAATGCACGGGAGAGATCTTCTTCGGAAGTGAGATCGACAGGCGCTGGATACACATGGGAATGTGCTCGTGACGGGGGAGTTCGGTCAAAACCGACAACTTTGTAGGAGCTTGCAAGACGCGCTGCCACTGCATTGCCAATGAGTCCACTGCTGCCGGTAACCAGAATGACTTCTTCATGTGACATAGATATGACCTATTATGTTTGGGGCATTGTGGTTCAACGATTGGGCCGAGATGAGCCGACGCTCTATGTCGTAGAGGCTTGCCAGGCAAATACTCCTCGAGACTCTGAGGTAAAGTAGTTCCCCACCTTGTCCGATGGCAATTTCTTGATGCGTAGTTATGTCAAGTTGCAATACGTACTATACGAGAAGATGCGCGTGCAATGGCCTAGTAGTTACCCTAGGAGTGAGGAGGATAGTCGGGTGCTAAGTTACATGATCAATATTCAACAATGCATATAAAACGTAACGCTATGCGGAAGTAATCATGTCCTATCAGCCCATTCAAAACTACGGACTTATTGGAAATATGCGCACCGCGGCGCTGGTGGGTATGAACGGATCCATCGACTGGTTATGCGTTCCACACTTTGACTCACCAAGCGTATTTGCAGCCATTGTAGATGATGAGCGCGGTGGTCGTTTTCAGATTGCACCGAGCGATCCCCTACTTGAGACGACTCAACTCTATTGGCCTGACACGAATATCCTGGTGACACGGTTTTTTTGTGTCGACGGCGTTGGTGAAATTGAAGACTTTATGCCGGTGGGTGCCCCACCGCACTGGATACAGAACGAGACGGACACCCCTGTCCATGATCCGAGTTCGAACGGGCGGGCGTCGTCCTGGCACGATCAAGTGATTCGTCGAGTCAAGGTGACTCGGGGACGAGTCCAGTTTCGGCTTCACTGTCATCCCGCATTCGATTATGCTCGTGCAAGCCACCATACAAGGATGACTGATCATGGCGCAGTGTTTCACTGTGACCAGTTGAGCCTGACCCTGGCGGCCAGCGTCCCGTTGAGGCGAGACAAACAAGGGGTGCATGCCCAATTTGTGCTCCACGCAGAGCAGGTCGCGGTGTTCACGCTCCGCCCGCTTACTGACGGGCATAGGGATCGATGTCCCACTCGGGAACAGACCGAAGAACTGTTTCAGCACACCGTGGACTATTGGCAACGATGGTTGTCGCAATGTACGTATATAGGACGTTGGCGAGAGATGGTGAATCGCTCCGCGCTCACGCTCAAGCTCATGACCTTCGAGCCCACAGGGGCCATTATCGCTGCTCCCACATGCAGCTTGCCGGAATCGCTTGGAGGAGGACGCAACTGGGACTACAGATATACCTGGATTAGGGATGCAGCGTTCACGATCTACGGATTGTTGCGAATCGGGTTTACCGAAGAAGCGATTGCGTTCATGAAATGGCTGTCGGCTCGCGTCGGAGAAGTAGAACGGGATGGGTCGCTCCAAATTGTGTATGGGATCGACGGCAGGCATGAGTTGACGGAACAGACGCTGGATCATCTGGATGGCTATCGGGGATCACGTCCTGTGCGTATCGGAAATGCAGCATTCAGCCAGTTCCAATTGGACATCTATGGCGAGCTGTTGGATACCATGTATCTGTATAACAAGTATGTGATGCCGATTGGGTATGATGCCTGGACCAGAATTCAGCAACGGTTGGACTGGCTCTGCAACAACTGGCACCGTGCGGATAACGGCATTTGGGAATCACGCGGAGGTCCACGTCATTTTGTGTATTCGAAACTCATGTGTTGGGTGGCGATGGACCGTGGTCTCCGGCTGGCGGACAAACGATCGTTTCCCGCCGATCGAGTCAGATGGCAAACAGTGCGAGATGACATTTATAGGGACATCATGACGAAGGGATGGAATGTTACAAATGAGACGTTTGTGCAGCACTACGACAGTACCGCGCTGGATGCGTCCCATCTCATCATGCCGTTAGTCTTCTTCGTCTCGCCGAATGATCCGAGAATGCTAAAAACACTTGAGGCCATATACCGGCCACCGAAAAATGGGGGTCTTGTCTCTGACGGATTGGTTTATCGCTATGATGCCAAAACCGGAGAGGATGGGCTTCAAGAAGGGGAAGGTACCTTCAACATGTGTACCTTCTGGCTCGTGGAAGCGTTGACTCGGGCCGGCCGAGTGGACCGAGGGAAATTGCGAGATGCAAGGCTCTTATTTGAACACATGCTGGGCTATGCCAATCACCTCGGGTTGTATGCAGAGGAGACCGGTGACCATGGAGAGGCGCTAGGCAACTTTCCCCAAGCCTTCACACATATTGCTTTGATCAGCGCGGCGTATAATCTTGATCGAGCCCTTGATAACCATCCGCGAGGCTGATAAGCCTGATTCGCTCAGCTTCAACCCTCGCCATACTCCCGGTGCGGTAGAAAGGATGAACTCGACACGCCGTTGATGCCTGATCTCATACGAGTTCGGTTGTATTAAACGAAAGCGCTATGTGTCTTTGCACCCTGAACCAGATGTCCATACGCGCCTAGCCTCTTAGGAAACGATAACCAGCTGGTCTTCTTCTTCCTGACGGTCTCGCGCAACACCAGCCGGATATTGTGCTGAAGACTGGGCACAATATTTTCTGGACTGGTGCAGAGGTGAATCAAGGCCTATCCGTTAATTATGGTTCCCCCGTTCGGATGGAGCACCTGCCCGGTCATATAATCGGCATCCGCTGAAGCTAGGAATACGTAGCTGGGGGCTACCTCAGCCGGTTGGCCCGCTCGCTTTAGTGGGACATCGGATCCGAATGAGGCCACCTTGTCCGGAGGAAAGGTCGATGTGATAAGGGGAGTCCAAATTGGTCCGGGCGAAACGGCGTTGACGCGAATCCCATACTCCACCAGCGACAAGGCTAATGATCGAGTGAAGGAAACGATCGCGCCTTTCGTAGCGGCATAATCGAGTAGCTGCGGACTGCCTTTATACGCTGTTACAGAAGTCGTATTGATGATCGATGCTCCCTGGCGAAGATGTGGGAGGGCAGCCTTTGTGAGATAGAACATGGAGAAAAGATTGGTACGAAAGGTGCGCTCGAGCTGGGCGGCGGTAATGTGGGCAATCGACTCCTGTGGATGTTGTTCGGCGGCATTATTGATCAGAACGTCCAACTGGCCATATGTTGTTAGTGTCTCCTTGATGCAATGAATACAGAATGTCTCATCGCCGATGTCGCCGCGTATAGTTATGCAACGTCTTCCTATTTCCTCTGCAAATTGCCTAGTGTCCTCCGCATCTTTGTCTTCACTGAGATAAACTATGGCCAGATCAGCACCTTCTTTTGCAAACGCAAATGCCACCGCACGACCAATTCCGCTATCTCCCCCGGTAATAAGAGCCACTTTACCCTGCAACCTATCACCGGTGTTCCTCTGTGGAGTGTCATCCGTCGAGGTCAGTCGTGGCATCATTCCGGATTCCTTCCCAGGCCTGACTTGTTGTTGTGGAGGTCACAGGACTTCATCCATAAAATCTTCCGTAATCTCCTGGATCTTCCTCCTATTCCTTCAATCTGGCAGCGGGAGGGTTGGCTACGACGATGGTCGTATCCCTTGTTTCTGTGCCGGATCGTGATCTACTTCTTCGATTCCACTGACGGGAAGCGTGCAGCTTCACGGATGTTCCGTACGACCGGTGCCAGGTAGCGATGGACTGATCGTTTCCGTTCCACTGCCTGGAATGCCGGAGCTGCCCGGACTCTCCGTACGACCAGGGCCAGGTGTGGATGGACTGATCGATCCCGCTCCACCGTCGACACCGAAGCTTCCTGGATTTTCGGAACGACCGGGGCCAGGTCTTGTTGGACTATTCGATTCGCTGTGACCGCCTACAATGTCGGAGCTTCCCGAATTCTCCGAACGACTAGGATTAGATCCCATCCCGCCACCGGTTGACCCTCCGCCCGATGAGCTCATGCCTGAACCGCTACCACTCGCTTGTACAATCATCGGCCTTGGCATCGGTTGATTGGAGTGTTCGTGGACAATAGTAGCTCTTTGCCAATCAGACTCAACCAGCGATTGCTTACTGACATGCGATTCTAAATGTGTGCCAATGATCAAGGGCGCAATCATCAATAACTCCACCATGATTATCCTCCTATTAAGTCCGTCTGTTCTGAATGATAAGACTAGGGTGTGCAAGACGTGGGCCAATGCTGTGAGCGAATGAATTGATTCGAGGGCTGTCCCTGGATTCCTGAAGGTCTGTAGCTTTTCCCAGGAAATTGGACTGATCGCTATTATCACGATACATGCAGAATCGTCGGACAAGCTGTCCCAGATCAGACATGAGTTCCGAGGTCGTTCGTCAGTGTATACAGGCATTGCGTTTGCAGAGGTCAAAGCGTGAAAAGTATAGAAGGGGTTTGAGCAATGATGGATAGACAGGCAGCAGCTTCTCCGGTTGAACGATTGCGACAAGAGGAAATGGGCCAGGAAGCGAAAGCTCTATCTTCCCTACCCATCTTTCACGAGAAGCAGAATTGCTGGCGGATCGAGTCGGCTACGCGTGTAGCCTTTCTCATCGACGGAGCTGCCTACTTCCAAGCCCTGCGAGAAGCCGCAGTCACAGCACAGCGCCGCATAATGATTCTCGGGTGGGACTTTGATAGTCGGACCCGGATGCTCGGTGGTCACGAGCCGGACGGCTACCCTGATCAAATCGGGGCATTTCTCCACGCGTTGCTCCTTCGTCAACCTCGACTTGAGATCTATCTACTTATGTGGGATTTTCACATGCTGTACTTCGCGCAGAGAGAATGGTGGCTCCCGACCAAGCTTCTGGCGCATAGACGTCTCCATTTTCAGAAGGACGATGTCCATCCAGTGGGAGCGGCCCATCATCAAAAACTCGTCGTCATCGATGATCGGCTCGCCTTTTGTGGTGGGATCGATCTTGCGCAATGTCGATGGGATACGCCTGAGCATCGTCCGGAGCATCCGCAGCGTCGATCGGAACCCGGCGGAGAGCCCTGTCGCCCCTTTCATGATGTGCAAGCGCTGGTCGAGGGATCGGTGGCCTCAGCTCTAGGTGAATTAGCCCGTGACCGCTGGCGTGAGGCGACGGACAAAACGTTGCCGCCTGTACCGAATTACAGTCCGGATTATTGGCCGAAGTGGCCTGTATCCATAGCACCGAACATTGAAAACGTCCATGTTGGAATCGCCCGGACACAACCTCAATTCGAGGAGCACGTGGGCGTGAAAGAAGTGGAGCAATTGTATCTCGATTCCATTCGAATGGCAGCTCGGTTCATCTACGTGGAAACTCAATATCTGACCTCTCGGCGTGTGGCGACTGCGCTGATCCAACGGTTACAGGAGCAGCAAGGTCCGGAAATTATTATCATTCTGCATCCGAACGGCGACGGATGGTTGGAACAACATACGATGGATGTGCTACGAGCGCGGATAATAAAACAGTTGCGGGCCAGTGACCGATTTCAGCGCTTGGGCCTCTATTACCCACACATCCCTGGGATGGGAACCAGTTGCCTCAACGTGCATGCCAAAGTCTGCATCATCGACGATACCTTCGCCAGGGTGGGATCGGCAAATCTGAGCGATCGATCCATGGGCTTCGATACAGAATGCGACCTCGCTCTTGAGGCGGAGGGGAGGGAGGAAGTTGAACAGGGCATTCGGCTGTTCCGACATCGTCTCTTGGCAGAACATCTCGGCATGGATATTTGCGACGTAGCTCAACAGGAAAAGGAAAAGAGATCCATGCTCGCCGCACTCGAGAGCTTGCGACGGCTGGAGGACGCTCGGACGCTCAAACCGTTCAATACGCAAACCACTCCCGAAGTCGACGAGTGGGTGCCCCAAGCTGATTTTCTGGATCCGAATCAGCCATACGAAGAGCAATTGGTTCCTCATAAATCGCGGAAACCTGCTCTTCGAGAATATACCGCCGGTGCCATGAGTCTTCTCATATTGTTGGCGTTGGCGGCAGCATGGCAGTGGACCCCATTGGCAAACTGGTTGGACCTCCCTCGCTTAGCCGATCAATTGCAAGACCTCGGTCATAATCGATGGTCCCCATTACTGGCGGTAACCGGCTTTCTCATTGGCGGCATCCTGGTCATGCCGGTTACGATATTTATTGCGATCACCGTATTGGCGTTCGGACCGGTGTTCGGGTTCGTGTATTCCCTGCTGGGAATGACGGTGAGCGCGATCTTCACGTTCTGGATCGGACGCAAGGTGGGACAAAAGGCACTGCGTCGCTGGTCAGGTCCGCGCTTCGGAAATATCAGCCGTCAACTGGCCAACAAGGGCCTGCTCGCAGTCATAGCCATCCGAATCCTGCCTATTGCACCCTTTTCAATCATCAACGCCGTTGCTGGGGCTTCCCATATTCGGATGCGGGATTTTTTTCTGGGAACGGTCATCGGGGAAATACCAGGCCTTCTCGGATTGGCGATCTTCGTTGACCGAATCACGGATACGATGCGTCACCCTGGTACAGGTGGTGTTCTCATGCTGAGTGCTGTGGCACTTGGGATGGTGGCGGGGGCCATGCTGTTCCGTCACTGGTTGAGTCAGCGTGTTAATGCGAGGTCAAATGAACGCGGTCAGTCATCGTACACGTCATGAGATTGGTTGTTGCCACTTATAATGTACATGGATGCGTGGGGTCCGATGGTCGGTACAATCGCGAACGGATTCTCAACGTATTGAAAGATTTGCGGGCCGATGTCATAGCTCTTCAAGAGATAGACTGTGAGGGCACGTTGCTCTGGTTGGCAGAACGCATGAAGTTGACGGGCATCGCAGGCCCGGTGCTGCAACACACGGGATCTTTCGGCAACGGCATACTCACCAATTGCACAATGGGAGATCTGCGGCTGGTGGATCTGACCATACAGGGAGAGGTACCTCGTGGTGCCATCGATGTGGACCTCCACTGCAACGGAGAGGTTGTGCAAGTCATCGCCACGCATCTGGGGCTGCGACCGTATGAGCGGAGATCGCAAGTACAAGCGCTTCTCAAACAGTCCCGCAACATATATTGCGTTTTATTGGGAGACATTAATGAATGGTTTCTCTGGGGACGCCCACTGCGGTGGATTCGGACCATGTTCGGGCATTCGCCGGCCCTACGAACTTTTCCCGCGCGCTCACCGCTCTTTGCTCTCGACCGTATTTGGACCCGCCCACCTGGAACCCTGATCCATATCCAAGCACATCAAACGAGTCTGTCAGTTACAGCATCGGACCATCTTCCCCTGAAGGCAGTAATCGAGTGGTAGTTATTTTGGATGTTGTGAAACCTCACTCCTGACAAGCTCCAAGCTTTGACATGCCACAACTGCAATGCCGTCGAACAGCCATCGACACTCTGACCAATAAGGGGTACACGGTCACGCAAGAGCGGGAATAGACGTGGGGGCAACTGACCGTTGTATGCGATGCTCGACGGTGCTCCAGTTAATGTTTGCGAAAAACGATTCAATATAGGACCCCCGTTCTGACGGCTTGTAATCAAGAATAAACGCATGCTCCCACACATCCATGACGAGCATCGGAACGAAGCCGGCAATGTTGCCGGATTCGTGTAAGGTGATCCAATGATTGGTCAGTCGGCCGTTATAGGGATTGAGATAACAGACCGCCCAGCCCACTCCGCGCATCTTGCCGACCCCCACAAAATCAACTTTCCATATTTCATACGTCCCGAAGCTGTCTTCGGCTGCTTTTCGAAACGGAGACTGTGCTCCTGGATCAGGAGACCCCTGCCGTGTCAGGTTGTCGAAATAGTATTCGTGTAAAACCATGCCGTTATATTCAAAGCCGTAGCGGCGCTTCAGTTCTGAATAACCGGGCTGTTCTTCCTGATCGATGTGACCGTCGGCCAGAAGATTCCGAATGCGCGTGGTCAGGTTGTTGGCTTCCTTCACATAGCCTTCATAAAGGGAAAAATGCGTTTCGAGGGTCCTGTCAGAGATACCTTGTAAACCATGGAGCTCATACGTTTTGGCTTCATACAATCGGGAAGATGGCGGGGCGTACATATGGACACCTCCTGAAAGTGGTTCATCAATGTTGGTCGATGGTTGCTGGAGACTGAGGAAAAACGGCCTCGTCAGAAGTTGTTGGTTGAGCATCCCGGACGAGTTGCAAATGAAATCCATTATAAGATGCCGTGAAGAGTGTCCGGGCTACAAATGGCATGACGCCAAAAGTTGCGACACAGATGACAATGGCAAGAGGAAAGAGCGCCGCCCATAATGATGGGCCGGTTCGCTGCAATTCAGGCAGCACAGTTAAAATAAGAATGTTACAAAGGATCAGAAGAAGTAAAACACTTCCCGTCCCACGCCACAGAAGAGTCCATCCGATGCGAAGGGATTCAGAATAGGTTGGGACGGTTGCAGACGTCATTAAGATGCTCCTTGGTCGACAGATGACATGGAGGAAGGGGATGGCGGCGACGGTGTGGGAGAAGGTGGAAGTGGATTCGGGCCTGGTTTGGGAATCGGACTTGGTATTGGTTTGGGAATCGGATCCGTGGGGCCAGGACTGGGGTTCGGTAAAGGATCTACTTGGGCTATTGCATGAGACGATTCCGACGTCACGTAAAGAAGGGCTATCACTGCCATTACGAGAGAATTGTAACGCATGGATTGCTCCAGGCCAATTGGCCGTATTCCGGTTCTTTTAGCGAGCAGGCGCATTGGTCAGTTCTTGGCACAATGCCGCGCACCGGCGGCATTCCTCTGCACATTGGCCGCACAATGGATGTTGTGAAGCATGTTGCTCGCATGTATGGGCGAACATTGTTCGCAGACGTCCGCACAGAACTGACACAGTTCCTCAGACCATGAAGACACTCGACATAACCATTGCGCCGTCAGCATGCAAATGTCAGCACAGTCTCGGCACAACCGAATGCACTGTACCATCAGGTCATGATCATCATGGTTGCCCATTCCGATCATGTCGTCGGAACAGGTTTCGCATATCTGAGCACAGGAGGTACAGGCTGCAACACACTGCCTCTGTTTCTCCGTCAGCAAGCGATTATCGCGATGCATGGGAGCCTCCAGATTGAGATTCATAACGACTAAGCTTTGGCTTAATGAGTCCCCCTCACGCCTCTTCACTAAGCGTTGTGAGAATCTTTGCGCTGTGGTTTCCTCGATCGCCCCGGGAGCTTGACTCCTGCCTGACGAGCCTTGCTTAGCCCAATGGCGATGGCCTGTTTGCGAGATGTGACGTTTCGTTTTCCGTGTTTGAGATCATGCATTTCCTCCTTCACAAATTCGCCTGCCTGGGTGCTAGGGGCTTTCCCTTCTCGTTTGGCTTTCTCAGCTCGTCCTATAGTTCGTGCGGTAGGCATCCTGTGCTCCGTATTTAAGATGACAAAACGCAACAGATACTTTCTGCGAGTTCTCTTGTCCCACTGGGAGCGATTCCGCGTCGCAGTGCCTCACGATCTTATTGCACCGCTACAACATGCGCCGGTCATTACCCACGGCAGTCAGTAAATGCTCCATGGACTGGGATGGAGAACTGTCGTGAGAATAGAAGAACGGATACCGGTCCTGTAGCTCTGCAAATAATTGCCGATGTCGATCGGGCGGAATTTCTGCCAGAGTGGCCATTGACGTGAGATATTCGCCACGACCTTGTGCAATATCGCGTTGTAGATTGTTGAAATTGTAGGCAATAAACGCTCGCAGTTGCTGTTCATTTTTAAACAAAGAACCGGGAGTCGTACTGGAGGTAAACTCTTTGGATGGTTGAGTAAGTTCCCCCGTGGCTTGTGTGGTCCCATTAGAAACTGCCGTCGTGGCATCAAATGGAGCTTTCACTAATTCCCGAGTTGCATCGCAGCCTACACTTCCGATGAGCATCATAATAATCACTAGTACAAGATGACTGCGGTAGAACATTGGCATGGTAGTTCTCCTTCCTCGAATCATTTATCACCAGTTACTCGGATGAACCCGTTGTGAATTGCGTGCGTCTAATCTTTCAATCTCTCCTTCAATTCTTTTGCTTTCCCTTTTCCCTTTTCCATCGCTCCTTTGGTATTCCCCTTCGCCCGTTCTCCAGTCGCCTTCATGTCATTACCCTTGGCTTCTTCCTTTAACGCTTTCGCTTCTCCTTTAGCTTCTTCCAGTTCACCCTTCATCTGTCCTTTAGCATTCTCCATCTCTGCCTTGATTTCACCAGCATGGCCCGTCGCAACAATGATCACAAAACAAGCCGTCACCGCTAAACCCATTAACAATCTCATTCTCATCGCATCCTCCTTGTCCATACTTGTATTAATATGGAAATGCTTTATGCCTCAACATACCGGGATAGAGAGAGACCGGAACCTAGGACTATCCCGAGTGAGCATCAGTAATATGGTGTCATAGTAGGAAGAACCCTGTTGGTAATGAAATGATCGTCCTTGCTCAGTGTCGCTTGTGGATGATCGGGCGATGGTGCAGCGGAGTCTTCGTTTCGTGTTGGATGTCTATGATGATCTTGACGTCGTTGCGGAAGCCCGGGATGGCGCAGAGGCGGTCGAGCTGGTCAAGCTGGTCGAGGATCTTGGCCCAAGTGTGGTGGTGTTGAATATCAATATGTCGGCATCTCCGTGGACCGCGAAGATGACAACAGCGACGCCATGAAGCGAGCCGGAGCCGCCGCCTTCCTTTCAAAAGACACGGCCGTCGATCGCCTGCACGATGTGATTGTTCAGTCGGTCGGCGCGAGCGCGGACAAGATATCTTCATACCACGGATAGACGGATCAATGGGACGGCTGAGCTGTGTTGACCGTCGGACCAGAGGGACGGTCTTTCCCTCCATGCCAAAGAAGTACAGCGCCACCTGAAGTCGATGATAACGAGACGACTATTTCAATGCTTGAACCGTGCCGACTCCGTAAGAACGTCTCCCTTGAACAGGATGTACAAATAGAACAAAAACGGGAAGAGCACGACAGATCCGAGGAGCAGGCTGGCCAGTAATACGTGTAGCGTGCCCGATGGAGCCGCGTCATAAATTGTGACGGAAGGCTCGACGAGATACGGATACTGCGATAAGGCCCAGCCCCATAAGATCGCGACGGCTCCGCCTCCCGCGAACATTCGAGCCATGACATTGCGTTCGGTAATCACTGCCCACAAAGCTGCGAGATGCACCAGCGTCGTGCCCACGACCGTCGCGCGACCCAACGCCGTCGCGAACAAACCTTGGTGAATTTCAGGCGCCCCTTCTCCCGTTAGATACAGCGCGACGGCGGCTAAGAAGATGACGAGTGCTCCGCTTATCATGGCACGGTGTCGAAAGAGACGGCGCAAGGAAGGTTCTTGACTTTCCAGGATCAGATAGACGGATGCCAGATAGGCCACCAGCGACGTTGTGAGTAGACCCACGGCGATGGGAAATGGCGCTAACCACGGATCGACGAAGATTTCTCGGATCGTTTCGGCCGGCCCGGCGGCGCGCCCGGATGCGATCGCTCCAAGGACCATACCAAGCATGGTCGGAGTGATCAGGCTGGACCAGGCGAATATCCAATGCCAAATCGGTGGGGCTCCCGTGAATCCATCTGAACGGGATGAAATGTCATGCGTTCGAATGGCGAAGGCGGTCCCTCGCAGCACGATCCCAATTAGCATCACAGTCAGCGGGATGTGCAGCCGGACGGAGATCACGGCGAAGGCAGGAGGAAAGGCCGTAAAGAGAATTACGACCGCGATGATGAGCCAGACATGGTTGGCCTCCCAGATGGGACCGATGGCCTGATCGATCAATGCCCGTTGAGACTGTCCTTGACGTCCCCTGGCAAAGAGAGTCCAGATCCCCGCTCCGAAATCTGCTCCACCCAACAATAGATACAAGGTCAGCGCACCGATCAGCACAGCGGCCACTATGAGTTCATACGAGGGCATGGTTAAGCCGCGTTCCTTCCTGTCTCTCCCTCAGCAGAAGACGTGAAGTCGACCGCTGCAATGTGACGCCGCATAGCCCAGAAAACGACTCCTCCCAGGACCACGTACAAGACGGAGAAGGTCACCATGGGAATCCACAGGCCCGGCATAGGAGTCACGGCCTTCGACGTGCGCATGAGTCCCTGGATGATCCATGGTTGACGACCTACCTCGGTCACCACCCAACCGGCTTGGATGGCGATGAATCCGAGCGGGGCGATGACCACCAACGTGCGTAACAGCCATCGGTCCTTTTCCAGTCGTCCTTGTCGCCAGCGCACACCGGCCCACACAGCCGTTCCGGCCATGATTAGCCCACAGCCCACCATCAGTTGGAAGGCCACATGGGTGACGGCGATGGGTGGCCAATCCTGACGAGGGATCTTATCGAGCCCTGGAACCACCGCGCGGGGATCTCCATGCAAGAGAAGGCTTAACCCCTTTGGAATCACCAGCGCATAGTCGACTGTTTGTGTGGACACGTCCGGCAATCCAAAGATCATGAAATCCGCTCCGGGTTCCGTGACGAAGAGCGCTTCCATCGCAGCGAGCTTCGCCGGCTGGTGCTTGGCGACCGCCCGAGCGATCAGATCTCCGCTCACCGGCTGAAGGACAGCAGGAATACCGCCGACGACCAGCGCGATGGCGAGCGCGTTCCGATGGAAAAGGCTTGCCGGGCGGCGCAGGAGAAAAAAGGCGTGGATGCCGGCCACGAGAAAGCCGGTCGCTGCATAGGCCGCGAGCAGCATATGCAACGTTTCATGAAAGGCAAATGGGTGCAACAACGGCAGCAAAGGTCGGACATTGGTGATCTGTCCGTCGACGATGTCGAAACCGGTAGGCGCGTTCATCCAGGCGTTGACCGTGACCACGAAGATGGCGGAGGCGGTCCCGCTCACCGCCACGACAAGACCGGCCAGAAAGTGGGCCCGTGGCGAGATGCGCGACCAGCCATAGAGATAGATTCCGAGAAAGATCGCTTCCGTGAAGAACGCAAACCCCTCAAGCCCAAAGAGGGGTCCGATGACGGGGCCTGCCCGCTCCATGAATGAAGGCCAGAGTAAGCCCAACTCGAACGAAAGGACGGTTCCGGACACGGCGCCGACGGCGAATAATATCGCGGTGCCCTTCGACCAGCGCTTGGCCAGTACAAGATAGGCTTCGTCCTTCGTCTTCAGCCATCTCCACTCGGCCGCTGCCATCAACACCGGCATCGCAATGCCCATCACGGCAAAGACGATGTGGAATCCCAGGGACATGGCCATCTGACTTCGGGCGGCGAGCAAATCCGTCATGCCATGATCCGATTCCTAGGACAGTTCCAGCAGGATGCCGAGTCGAGTATCCATTTCAGGAATACCCTGCCTCTGCCCTCGTTGATGTGAATGATCGACGGAGTTGCGCGGCACGGGATGCACGGAGTCGAGTTCGCCAGACAAACGCCGCAAGGAGTCCGGTTCCGATGCAGGTCACCCATGTTCGATTGATGTTCGCCCAGACCTGTATGCTGAAATCCTGTGCGTCGTGATCAAAGCGTCCATGGGCTCCATGGTCACCCGGGAATGGCTCGTACAGGTTATTGGGACGATCCTGGCGTATCGGTTCCGCTGTTTGTTGAGACTCGTACCCCATCCACGCCAGATAATGATCCAACAGACCAGGAATGAATTTGTCACCCATGATGGCGTTCACGGTAGGCAGGCCGGCCCAGAATTCTCTGCGCGGCTGCTGGGCGACGGCATACACAGCCCGAGCGATCACTTCCGGTTGATAGATCGGAGGGACAGGTTGTGGATGGCATGGCATGCGGGACTTAATCCAAGAAAATTGTGGGGTGTTGACCGCAGGGAGTTGAACCGTCGCCACTTGGACATGGCTCCCATCATGGATCAATTCCGATCGAAGCGATTCGGTAAACCCTTGGATGGCATGTTTCGCGGCACAATAGGCTGATTGAAGCGGAATGGCTCGATAAGCCAAGGCGGATCCGATCTGAATGATGACGCCTCGGTCGCGTGGGATCATCCGACGCAGTACGGCCAGAGTCCCATAGACATATCCTAGATACGTGACATCGGTCACGCGCTTGAATTCATCACTCGTCATGTCTTTCACCGGGGATAGCACCGAGACCATGGCATTGTTGATCCAGACGTCGATCGGCCCAAGATCGGCTTCGATCTGTGCCGCCGCACGGTCGACTTGATCGGGGTCCGCGACATCAGTCTGGACCAGGCAGGCAGTCCCACCCACGTGCTCAACATCATTTCGAGCGCCCCCCAGTCCGTCACGGCCACGCGCCAATAATCCGACCGCATGCCCATGCCTCCCGAATTCGACGGCAATGGCGCGACCGACTCCGGCCGATGCACCAGTGACCACGACGACCTTCCGCGGACGTTGTTTCTCATTCATAGTATGATCATCCATCTTGGGTAATTAGACACAGTCATGCTTCCCGTACCCATTGAAGCCAGCGCGGCCTGATAAATTCCTCGATCAGAATTTTGAGACAGGTCACGACGGGAATCGCGAAGATCAGCCCAAATAGCCCGCCGACGGCCCCGCCCACGAAAACGACGATGAGGATCGTCACGGCGCTCATGTCTGTGGAACGGCTTTGCATCCACGGTGTGAGGACCCAGCTTTCAATAAATTGCACGACCAAGTAGGCCACGCTCGGCCATAACAGGATTGCCATCCAGTCGGTCCCGTTCGATTGGCCGGTGGCGACGACATCGGCATACTTGATGACTACGGCTAACGGCCATCCGATGGCGGAGAGATAGGGCACGAGGGAAGTCAATCCAGTGACGATTCCAAGCAGGAACCAATAGGGAACATCGACTAATGCCCAAGCACCTGCGTACAACACACCGGTGATCACGGCGATGAGAAGGCGTTCAAAAAAGAAACCACGAACGGCGGTATCCATGCGACCCAGGACATGCAATGCGCGCGATCGATGTGCGATGGGAATAAGGCGGACGACGAACCGGCTCATACTCTCGAAATGCCAGGCGAAGAAGAAAAAATAGACCGGGATCAAAATCGTATAGAGAGCCACATTGGCCGTGACTCCCAGCACCTGTCCCAGGAGGCCAAAGGCCTGTCCAGTCCCCAAGAACAGGGGTCGGAGCGTCGCCATCGGGTCATCCTGTATACGACCCAGCAGATCCTGCACGTTGAACGACCAGCTACCGAATAATCTTTCGTAACGCTGCGACAGCGTATGCGCGTACACCGGAATTTTCTGTATCAGCGCCTGGGCTTGTTCGATCAACAGGGGGACGAACCACAGTCCGATGCCGACACCGGCGAGGATTAAGAGGAACATCACGACAGCCACCGTCAGGGGCCGTGGGACTTTCCAACGTGTGCATGCGTATGCAACCAGCGGGTTTACCAGATAGGCGAATAGTAGTGCCACAAACACCGGCAAGAAGACCGCGCGTAATTCGTAGAGAAACCAGAGCAGCCCGGCCATGGCGACGAATATGAACAGATCATGAATGGGCTGGATTTCCCAGAGGTGCCGATCGATTCCTGGCTTGCCATGCATTGCACCGTCCGGAGGCAAGGTCCCCGGTATCGGCACGGTTCTGGACGTCGGCGCAGGAGGAGGTGAACTCATCGAATTACTGCTTCTCCCAACGCACGTTGCGGCGCTCTGTTCGGTTGACGGATTCCCGGATCACGTGTCACCAGCAAACGCTATCGTGCTTAGCAAAGCATTTTCTGCTTGGCGAGAGTCCAATCTCGTATGTTGCACGACGATAGGCGCATCGGCTTCAATCACGCTCGCAAAATCGGTATCGTGTGGAATGGGTTCAGGATCTTGAAGATCATTAAAACGTACATGCCTCGTTCGGCGCGCAGGAACAATAAGACGGTAGGGTCCAACCGGCTCGCGATCTGCATAAAAGACCGTAATGTGCACCCTCACATCAAGATCACTCACGTTCAACAGACAGACTGTTTCATGACTAGTCATGTGCGGCGCAGGACCGGTGCTGGTTGGAGGAATATATCCTTCGGCAATGGCCCAACGTTTACGACCGATCGTTTCCATCTCTCGAGGTCTCCCTTTCTTTGATTTATTATGGGTGGCGCTGCAATCACAGTGCCATTCTCGAGTCTCGTGCACTCCAGCCGCTTCGCCCGTGGTAGACCGCCATTGTCTCTCTGACTCCTGATTTTATCGGGATGGTTTGTCTCCTATTTGACAACTTGTCCGGAAGATCATGGTCTCACGGAAAATAGCCTGACCTGCACTGCAATCGAGCCAGGACATACTACTAATGGGCGATTCAGGCATGCGGCCAGGGGGCACCGCTATCGGTCTATCTTTTGCACTGAATTGTTTTGGAAGTAACGTGCAGATTTGACCGTGGTTCCGGAGGAGCAGTAATGAGATCCGTACGCCTCATGCTTGTCATAGCCGGTCTGATAGTAGTGGGTGAGCTCCAGTGGGTCTCATCCTTCAGTCTGGCTTATGCAGATCAACCGGTAGTCGTCACCAAGGAGAGCACCCTCAGTAGAAAGAGCGTGACAGATCGAGAAGGGCAGGACCTCGGAAAGGTGATCACCAAGGGGCGAGGAGGTGGAGACATCGAATACGCCGTGCTGTCATCAGAAGGGGCTCTCGGAGCCAAGTATGTTGCGGTGCCATTGTCAGTGCTTACTCTCAGTGGCGACAAAAGTCATTTCATACTTCATGCTAAGGAAGCGTGGATGAGAACTCCAAGTGGTTTAGACAAGCCGAGCTGGCTTGATGTCTCCCCATCCACATCGGCGGTAGTGGTGTATGACCTGTACGGTGAACAGCCAACGGCGCCTCACAAAACAGTGTCCTTGAGCCGGTTCGCACATACTTCACCAATTTCCAGGGATGTGACCCAAGGTCTGGTTGTGAAACCACCGTCATAAGCCTGGTGCATTGAGTGAAAACCATTATTATCAATCGCACATAATTGTTACGGAGGTGGTTATGCAAAAGATCGACTCGACCAACGTATTCATAATTGCCTGTTCGGTTATCCTCTTAACGGGCGTCACCTACGCGCAGAAGGATCAGACCGGTGACGGAAAAGGGCAAGTACCTGGGCAACAGATGAATCAGCCGACATCTTCATACGAGAATCAGGCAACCGATATGAGCGGTGGCCAAAAGGGATTGACAGGGAAGTACGATGTGGTGCCTGTTCGTCAAGGTGAACTGGTCGATGAAAAAGGAAAGCATCTCGATCAGCTGGTCAAAAATAACAAAGGAGAGACGATAGGCACTATCGCCAAATTGTTGAAGGACACCAAAACGGGCAAAGTGGAATATGCCGTGCTCGAGCTGGAGGACGACAAGTTTCAGATGCCCATTCAATGGACCCAGTTCAAGCAGAAAGGCGATCATTTGACCTTGAATGCGACTCAAAAAGACTTACGACCGATCACGAATTCCACGTCGGGAAAGGATAAGTCGCCGGATGTTTCGGAATACATGGATGAGGTCAACAAGGTCCGCAGTCAACCGAAGCCGAAGAGCGGAGATACAGGTGCCGGAGGAACCGATCGCCAGGGGGCCGCAGGTCCGATGGGTGAATCCTCGGTGGGTGGTCAAGGGCCGAGCGGGACAAGCGCACTACCTTCGGGCGGGGCGCCTGGATATGAAGGTGACCATCCAAGCAGCAAACGCTAGAGGATCTCGGCAGAGTCTTGGTATTGAGAGAGGTGATAAGCGGAGGTGTTTGGTATGACCATCAACGCAAAAGTCTGGACCATGTGTATGCTTTTCTCGGTTATCCTTAGCGGATGTAGCCGCTATCAGGTAATCCCGGATCACCTCGCGAAACAGGTCAACGCTCAGCTGTCTTATGAGCAAGTCAGAAATTCACCGGAAGGCTATCGGGGACAAATAGTCGTGTGGGGAGGAGAAGTGCTTCATGCTGCACGCGACGCTGAGAAGACGACAGTCGAAGTGCTTGAGATACCGTTGAACAAAGACCATTTTCCGCTAGAGGGACGGGCGTCATCACGGGGGCGGTTCTTCGCATTGGACAATCGTGGTGAAATCATCGACCCTGCGATTTTTAAGGAAGGGTCGAAGATTACGGTCATTGGAGAGATTCTTGGCGTTGGGACGGAACCCTCTAACAAGGCCGTGTATGACTATCCGGTGCTGGCAATCCGGGACATGACTGTCTGGGAAGAACGCACCAGATCGCACTACCCATTTGCCGGTTATTCTAATTATTATGGGTATGGTTCATACGGATACCGGCCCTATATCCGGGGTGCTCGTGTGTCAGGAAGTCAATCCTAACGTACGAACTCTGGGGATGCGGTTTCGTTTCAAACACCGGAGTGACATACAGCGCCGAGTAGGTCGTGCAATGCGTCACCGTCACAATGTTCGTATGCCTGTGATGGTTCGCACTCGTTGTCATCTCTATTTCTCGAAGCTGCTACGAGGAGTCAATGTATATTTGGTGGACTACGACTGGATTGCACACGCCATGAGATTGCTGGCGATGAAGTACGCCCGGGGTTTCAGGCGATTCCTATGAGATACGTTGCCGTAGCGACGGATTACGATAATACGCTGGCCGTGGGTGGCCGGGTGGAACAGAAGACAATCGCCGCCCTCGAACGTCTCAATCAATCCGGACGGAAAATTATTCTGGTGACGGGACGCCGGTTGCCGGACATCTTGGACATCTTTCCGGAAATCGGACTGTGCGAGCGTGTCGTCACAGACAATGGCGCTCTGCTCTATCGCCCCGCCACACGGGAACAGCTAACGTTGGCCACTCCCATTCCTCCGGGGTTCGTCGATGAGCTTCGCCGCCGACAGGTTGCTGACCTTTCCGTCGGAGAGTCCATTGTTGGCACGATTCGGCCGCATGAGCTGACAGTGCTCGAGGTGATTCGAGATCTAGGTCTTGAATTGCAAGTCATTTTCAATCGGGATGCCGTCATGGTCGTCCCGTCCGGAGTCAACAAAGCCACCGGTCTCGCGACCGCATTGCAAGAGATGGGCTTGTCTCCGCGCAACGTCGTGGCCATCGGAGATGGGGAAAACGACCATGCCTTGCTCAATTACTGCGAGTATGCGGTGACGGTGGCGAACGCCGTGCCGACTCTCAAGGACATCGCCGATTGGGTCACCACCGGAACGGAAGGGGTCGGAGTTGCCGAAATCATCCGTGAACTGGTGGAGCATGACCTCAGTGTGCCGCCGTTCAACACGAACCGCCGGAATATCCTCATCGGTATGCAAGAGAACAGCGAGGAAGTTTCAATTCCTGCCACGGGACTCAACCTATTGCTGGCCGGATCGTCCGGGAGCGGAAAATCCACTCTGGCTACTGGGATTCTCGAACGCGTAATAGAACAAGGTTATCAGGTCTGCGTGATCGATCCTGAGGGGGATTACGAGGGCTTTGCGGGAGCAGTCATGTTTGGAACTTCGCAACGGGGTCCGGGAATGGCGGAAATCCTCACAGCTCTGGATGGCGCGAACACGAATGTGATCGTCAATCTCGTAGGCTTGTCGTTACAAGATCGTCCAGACTTTTTTCTGGCTCTGTTGCCCGCGCTTCAAGAGCGCCGAGCGAAATTCGGGCGACCCCATTGGATTCTCATCGACGAAACGCATCATTTAATGCCCCGCGATTGGCAACCCGTACAGGATGTCATGGCTCAAGATTGGACCGGCATCGTCTACGTCACCGTGCATCCGGACCAGATTGCAAAACAGGTACTTCATATGGTGGATGTGGCGGCGGCGTTGGGAGATGATCCGGCCGGTACGATCGCACGGTTTTGTGGGACGCTGGATGTGCCCGTTCCTCAGATGGAACCGACGGCGCTGAATCATGGTGAAGCGATGTTTTGGGAGCGGCGTTCCCACAGGCCACCTTATCGAGTACGCATTGCCCCTTGTGAAGCGGACCGTCGACGTCATCGACGGAAATATGCCGAAGGGGAGTTGCCGTCGGACCGGAGTTTCTTTTTCCGCGGTCCGGACAATGTGTTGAATCTGCGAGCACATAACTTGCTTTTGTTTATGCAAATGGCGGAAGGGGTCGATGAGGCGACCTGGTTGCATCACCTGCGACAGAGCGATTACAGCAAGTGGATGGAAGAAGGCATTAAAGATCCTCACTTGGCTGAAGCGGTTCGGCTCATCGAGCAGCAGTCCTCCACCAGTGCTGAGCGAAGCCGACAATTAGTACGCTCCGCGATCGAAGAGAGGTACACTGTGCCCTCCACGGGCCCATAATACGAGAGGTTCGTACGCGGAACGGGGTATCGGTCCGTTTTTCCTCCCCCAGTCGCCCTAAACTCTCAATGAATCCATCCTTGCCAGTTACCATACTGATCTTCCACCGGACCGCGTCGAATGTTGAGCGCGATAAGGGCGAGCCCACTGATGGCGCTGATCCACGGCCAACCCGGCATGCCACCGTCTAGCATCCAGGCAGCGAGAAGCAGCCATGCGCCGCACAGTATGTTGAGTAGACGTATCGGACGTGCAGGTTCGGCGAATGCCACCACCGAAAACGTCACGACCAGGGCCCCGACGATGTGTGCGCTGTCGGCAGCGGTTCCGGCCACGTGTAACAATGTCGGCGCAGCCATCAACCAGGCTCCAACCATTGTGCTCAGCCACAAATTCCACGGAGCGGAGAATGCTTCAATGCTGTGCAGCATTTCTGAAAGCAGCGATCGTGTTGTTATCTTTGGTTCATCCACCGTAGTGCGGTCACCGTGCCAAAAGACGCGCCAGACACTCGCACCTGCACGTCGTGTGCGAAGGAGAAACTGACCGGTAGCTATCACCTCATCCAGTGCGGGAGACACCATCAGCAACATCACTACCGAGGCCACCAGACACAGCGTGCACCAGTCGCCGATGCCGACCGGTTGGAGAATCACCAGGACGATGCTGGTCACACCGGGAGGGATGATGAAGAGACCGAACAGCACCACCATCCACGGCATGGTACGCCAGCGTCGCACGCCCCCAATCACCCCGGCCAGAGCGTCGAGCAGGTAGGAGAGCGCTCCCAATCCGGCGTCGGATACGGGAAAGGCTTTCGAGACGTCCGAGGTGAGGACACGTCTCGTGCCCTCGCCGAAAAAGGGGTCCCATGGATATACAATGTGGCCGAGTTGAAACGCCGCCAGGTAACGAGCCAGAAAAAATCCGATCAACGCCAGGAAGACGATCGCCAATCGTTGCACCCACCCGGAAGGGTTGTAACTCCAGCCTGGCGGAGCGCCTGAGCCGGGGTCATCACGACCGAACTGCGGGACAATGACAGCGAAAGTAACCACCAGCGCGCCGACGAGCAGATCATTGTTGTAGACGGCGGCATTCGATGCCCAGAACACCAGCGGCGCGCTCATCACCCAGAGGCCCACTCCGGCCACGGTCCAAGCGGCCCAGGCATGGCGAGCAGCGAGCGCGCTGAACAGCATAATCGCCGCCCCGCTCACGAGATCGCTCCAAAACAGCGCCGGCTCGATCGTGCCGAGCGCCGGCGCCGTGCCGATGAGCCACAATCCGAGCAGCAGATTCGCCACATGCACCCAGGACGGGCCGTCCGAAACGGTCTTCGCTTTCAAATCGTTTTCCCTGTACCAATCCACGGGGTTTGATTGAAGCGCGGTGAGCATTGTCGGCAATGTGTCGCGCAGCGAGTGTCGCGGATTCCAGCCGAGCAGCGCGCGGGCGCGGGAAATATCGAGGGCATAATGGTCGTCGGAGATGTCGATCATCCACGGCTTGATGAACGGATCGGCGCCCGGCAGCAAGGTCCGGAGCCAGGCGCCAAGTTTCGCGACCGGCTTGGGAATGCGATAGGTGGTCCATTCATGACCGTGAAGCTGGCGACTGATGGTGCGTTGGAGTTCGTCATAGCCGACTGTGTCCGGCTCGCCGATGAGCAGAGTCGTCACCGGTGGAAGGTCCCGGCGATGCTCGACGGCGAGTACCAGGGCCTCAACCATATCGTCCATATGCACGAAAGAGGCTCCATGCGTGAGGTCGCCCGAGTACAGACGCCCGATGAGCTGTTGCTCGTAGATGCGTTGGATTTGATGTGAGATGGGAATCGAATGGCAGTGATCGTCATACACCCCGGCGATACGCAGCAGCACCACCGGTACATCTCCTCGTTCACGCAAAATCAGTTGCTCGGTCGCGACCTTCGACTTGGGATACTCCCATTTCGGCTTGAGAGGCCACTCTTCGTTGATACGCTCTCCCGGTTCGCAGGGCGCGTGCACGAGCATGGTGCTGGAAAAAATGAACTGCTCGACCTCAAAATCGCGCAACCCGCGCAACAGCCGTTCGGTGCCACGCACGGTGACGTGCTCGTACAAGGGACTCGGCTCGCCGGAAAAACTATAGTAGGCGGCAAGATGAATGACCGAGGTAATTCGTGTATGTCCGAGCCCGCGGACTCTATCCAACGCAGCCTGCACGCTGTGATCCGAGCTCAGATCACAGTCGATGACGTGTTCGGTGTCCGGCGGCGGATGGGGTGGCCCTTCGCGATCGAACCCCATTTCGATAAAGCTTTTGCCGACGCGATCAATAAACGAGCTGCCGATGCGGCCGCTGCTGCCGGTGATGATTAATGTGCCCAATCCTCTGTCAATCGTCGCTGTCTTTTTCATGTTCCTATACCTTTGTCTTCAACTATGGACCAGGCCGACCCGCTCTCACAGAATCGTGGAAAGGTCAGACAGTCGCAGTGGCGTGTCTGCAGAGTCGTAGGCACATTCGGATCGAGCAGGTCTGGGTATGACTGTGCGCGTTGCTCTCTGCAGGCAGTACTGGAGCAAACCCTAGTCTTGTGGCTTCTTGTGCGGAGCTTGACCGGGTCCACCGATCAGAGGTCGTTCCCATCCGACATCTGGTGCTGCTGCCGCTACGGGGGCGTAGATAACTCCTACAGTATCGATAGCAAGCGTGCTTTCTGTCGTTGTCCCGGCGTATTTACCTATTTTGGGATCACTGAGATGCCACCTCCTACTTCTAGTACGGCATATTTGATTTGCTCCATTCGCTCCAGGCCTGGACCCTGGCGAGCGGCAGCCAGCACATCTTCCTCATTGACTCGTGCGCGGTCCATCAACGGCTTCAGCGGAATGCCGTTTTGCACGATAATTAACGGGAGTCCATCCAACCAACGTTCCACTTTCGCTGAACGATGTTTCCAATACGACAGGAGGATATCGGTTCCGACAAGAGTCACGATCGCCAAGATGCCGGTCGTGATGGAATAGTCGTTGCCGAGGATGGCATTTTGTGTGGTTTCGCTGATGATGAGCAGCAAGACGAAATCGAAGCTGGTCATCTGCATGAGAGTGCGACGACCAGCCAGGCGAAAGACCAACAACAGAACAAGATAAATGAACAGCGCCCGCAAGACGGTTTCCATGGACAACCTCACTGGTTGACGCTCTGTCGAAGCGTGCAATCACGGAAATATAAACTGTTCAAACGTAAGTGAACCTTGATCATTCACGCGAATGTGGCCGTCCAATGATCCGAGGTATTCGGGCCTCAGGCGCACGATGATCGCCGCCGGGGCATTCTGAGAGTCGACCTCAAACGTGTAGAGAAAGCCATCGAAGCCGGCGCTGGATGTCATCGGTTCAGGAGCGATCTGCTCGATGGCGTGACTCGTCCAATAGTTCCGATCAACCTTCACGGTCACTCGATGGGTCTGTGTCGCTTTCGGCGTCAGTTCGAGCTTCAAAAGCGATTCGTCTTGATAACGGCCGAAGCGGTTGTACTCAAGACGAACGAGCTGTTGATCGTCCACCACCGCTGTGCGGGCCAAGGGCCCGCTGCCGAACAGACCGGCCAGCGCAGCCAGGATAATGAGGGCCATGGCTGCCCACCCCATCCGCTGAATCTTCCAGGTTCTGTATTGGACAGCGAGGTCTTGGGTGATTTCCAAACCGGCGATTGGTGGGATAGACGACATGGTCACAACCTCTCAACGCGGGTGTTCACCTCGACCCTCCATCGAATAGCCAGCACCATGAGCCGGTGAACCGGTCGATGACAATACGGTGATTGTTATAAAAACCGTCGAGGTGTATCCGTTAAGGGCCGGATTGCGGTCAGCCGCAATCCGGCCCCTCTGAAGGTCATCGGTTATGCTATACTACCGGCTCGTCGGACTTCTGGCCGATACTGTTCAGATTGGGCATGAATCGTCGGCATCTTCGAAATACCGGTTATCCCCCCGAATACCGACAAGCCCAGCGTGATGATGGCAAGGACAGCCAGCCACATTGCCGTGGTCCCCACACCGTCAATAGCGCGATTGCCGACTTCGACGGATTGTTGCTTGACTTGTTGAGCCTTGTCTTTGAGAGGGTCGATAAATCCGATAGTCGATTCGACCAACTGTCTTGCCTGGGGTTCCGTCATGCCCATCTTAGTGGTCATGACGTTGATCGCGGCGTCCTTGTCCAACGCCATGAGCTTTTGTTGCAGTTCTTGGAGAGCCGAGTCCGCCGTCTGTTGCGGCGGCGGTCCGCTCCGCGACGAGTTAGCCACGCGTTCCGCATCCTTCCGAATCTCGCCTGGTTGAAGCTCCTGTTTCCCCGTCGCAGCCAGGACGGATTCCGTTTGGCGGCGCAGTTCATCCAAAGAAAGCGGCGTCTTCCCGTCGGTCATTTTCGAAGCAGCTGCCGACACGACCGTTGTGGCCCCTTGGCCAAGGCTTTGGAGCGTGCTCCCGAAAGCGGAGAACACCCCGCCGAAGAGCGCCGCCATAGCCGTGGTGGTGAGCCATGCGAAGACCAACCAGTTGACGCCCCATACCACGATTCCATGGTAGAGCCCGTCGTTGGGGAGCGTGCTCCCTGACAACCGAGCCGTTATATATCCGCCGGCGAAGGCGGAAATGAGCATGGAGAGGCCTGTCCACACCCCGGTGCCGATCGGGACCCCACCGACAGGTTCCGCAGCCTTGAGATCGATGGACCAGGCGCCGATCGCCAGTCCCAATAAAGTCAGGGTCAGTTGGGTGGCCATTCCCACAGCCCATCCAGCAAATACCGCACTCCAGCTGAGGCGAGTGCCGCCGATCGACCATTGTTGAATTGTTCGCTCCATTTCCATGAACTATCCTCCCCAGTTGTTGATGATGATCCTAATCGATCTGATGGCATTGTCTGAGCAATAGATTGTGCAATAACAGGACCATCGGCAGAACGCCTCAACTGAGCGATATGAGAAGCGTGCATGAGGCGAGGAGGCTAATAGAGATATCGGGATCAGGTCAGCATGTCTCACAGGTGACAAGCTGTCCAGGATTGAGAGGGGCGGAAAATCAGTGTACAAGACTGTGGCAGAGAATCTTTCCTGAGTGTATGACCGTCATCACATCGTCTTAAAAAGGCACCGAGCCCAGGTATGAAAAGGCAGGCATCTGAGCCAATCCTTGTTGCGGTGCCCTCCGGCAGGCACAGCCAATCAACTCAAGGAGATGGGGTAACTCGAAGGGTTTTTCAACGCACGCGAAGGTTCCTTTGGGTAGAGAGTTTTGACCATGGCGGGGAGAGTCTCCGGACATCAGAATAACCGGTGTGTCGGGCCACTTGGATCGACTCGTCTCAATAAACTGCAAGCCGTTGACTCGCGGCATGTGGTAGTCGACCAACACGACATCGTACCGTCGCTTTGTCATCGCATCCAGCCCTTCCGCTCCGTCCGAGGCGGTGTAGGTATTATAGCCGGCATTTGAAAGCGCCATACTCGTGAGATAACGAAGGCCCTCTGCATCATCAATGACCAGGATGCGTTTTCCGTAACCTTGCATCACACACCTCCTTGTGAGATTATACGTGCGTTTGCAAAAACTATTCTCGCTCACGTCTCAGGTCGCTGGTCTTCTGTCCCTCAGGATGTATAAGCAGATTCTTCATAGGGCGTTTCTTCAATGGACGATCGCTCGTCTTCCGATTGGGCGGACAGAGCATCCAGACCGGGATAGCCTGTCCGAAGGCCATTGACCAATCCGTAGTGACGGAGCTTTCTGAGCAAGGTCTTCCGATGGATGCCGAGTATGGATGAAGAACGACCCAAGTCCCAATGATGGTGCTTCAGGACGCGAATAATGTGTTCCCGTTCCAGCTCTTCCAATGTCATCCATCCGCGAGCTTGGTCAGCCTCTTTCACCGTCGCCGTACGGACCGCGAGTGGGAGGTCTTCTGGACAGAGAATCGGATGTGGGCTCAGCGCGACGGCCCGTTCAATGGCGTGTTCCAATTCTCGGATATTGCCTGGCCACCAGTACTGGGTGATAGCCGTCATGGCCTCGGTTGAAATCCCAGCCACTGGCTGGGATTTTGCAGCGCCGTACATCTGAACGAAATGCTCCGCCAGAAGCGGCACATCCTCCATTCGCTCGCGCAATGGGGGAATGTTAATGGCCACCACATTCAGCCGGTAATACAGGTCTTCACGGAAGGTACCCGCTTTCACCAGGGCACTTAGATCTTTCTTGGAAGCAGCGATGATCCTCACATCGACAGCCATCGGTGTTGTGCTTCCGACTCGGCGAATCTCACGTTCCTGAATCACCCGCAGCAACTTCCCCTGCAAGGTTGCAGATAGGTCGGCCACCTCGTCCAGGAAGCAGGTTCCCAGATGGGCTTTTTCAAGGAGTCCTTTCTTCATACCCACGGCACCGGTAAAGGCTCCCCGCTCATGGCCGAATAATTCTGATTCGAGCAATGTTTCAGTCAACGCCCCGCCATCCACCGTCACAAATGGTCCTGCCTTCCTGGTGCTGTTGGCGTGAATGGCCCGAGCGAGAACTTCCTTACCTGTGCCGCTCTCACCCTGTAAGAGGACCGTACTGTCTGTTGGCGCGACCCGAGCAATGGATTTATACACCTGCACCATTGCCGGACTACTCCCGACGAGATTGTCGAATCGGTAATGGTCGCGAAGTTGGTCCTTGAGCTGCTGGTTTTGACGAGAGACTTGCGTATGTTCGAGGGCCCGGTGGACCACTAGGCGCACATCCTCCACCATGAAGGGTTTGCTCAGATAATCAAACGCTCCGGCCTGAATACCGTCCACCGCCGTCTTCAACGACCCATACGCGGTCATCAATATCACCGGCATCTCGTGATGGCGGGAACGAAGTTCCGTGAGCAAGCTCAATCCGTCAAGCCCCGGCATATGAATGTCGGATAAAATGAGATCCGGTGAGCGTTCAGCGACTTTCCTGAGAGCTGCCTGGGCACTCTTGCTGGTATCGACTTCGTAACCTTCCTGCGAAAGCACATCTCGAAGAAAGGACAAAGTTTCTAAATTATCATCCACCACTAAGATGAAGGGATGTTGTGTCATAGCGATAGCTCCCATGCGCAAAAGGTAGTTAGATGTATCGGCATTTCGAACCAATCTGGTGTCGCGCGTCTCACGTGAACGACGACTGATTCTCCTCTGTGGGACAATTTGTCCCGCGATAGGCCTGAATCGATGGCGCGACGTTTTGTGAGATTTGAATTTAATGTCGACCACTTAGCCGAAATCCATTTCATGGCAGTGTTCCTGCTTAGTATGGAAACCAGAGGCAAACCGCATAATTCAGATGGTGACTTCAACGTCACCCCGATCGACAGAAGGGAGAGACCACCATGAGATGCACACGCTGTGGAGGTTTTACAGTTCATGATTACTTCTATGGAGCCACGGACTACTTTGCCTGGCAATGTCATGGTCTCCGCTGTCTCAACTGTGGATCGGTGACAAACGTGAATCCTATTGAAGACACCGCCCGTCCTCGATCTGATCAAAAAAGACGGTCAGACAAGACCGGATACCGTCCCATGGCCACCTCTAGCCCCACGGTGAAATCCGGCTCAACATACGATAGAGCCTGACACCGAGGGACCAATCGAGAGGAGTGGGTTTCGCGCGGTTACTCTGTGCACATAATCGCAACACGCCTGCTTTCATTAAGAGCGAAACCAACTCCTCTGGTACGGGTCGCGATAAAAATCGCATGTATGACTCCTGCGCCATGTGTAGTGTGCTCAAGTCTGCCGGCTACGCCTACTGGTGCACCCCCTAGTAATCGTTGCCTTCAATCCTTGATATTCGACGGTAGTAGACATCCACCCAACAAGCACTTCGATAGCGATGTCTGCCGGCCCACGATTCCATTCGCCACACTGCGCGACACAGGGCCTTCACCAGCTGTTCTTCCCGTTGGGCCCACCATCGGGTATTCGGTGAAGAGGCTGTCATTAATGTATCCGGATACACCACTTCTCTTCGGAAACCGTGCCGAGTAACCAGACGATCCAGATTGTCCACGTCATAATCATGGAGATAGGGAAAGCTGAGGAGATTATTCCAAGCGAGCAGGGGGTACAGGAAGCGTTGCATCCATCGATGCCGCTCTGTGAAAGAGATGGAGTTACGATAGCAAGTCCCATGGGGGAAGCGGATCACGAGCAACCCATCAATTTTCAGGCTCTTGGCTGCTGCAACCAGCATGCTGCGGGGATCCGGCAACTGGTCAAACGTGTTCCAGACCACGATGCCATCCAATTCGCCGGACCTGAGTGGAGCCTCTTCAATCGTGCCTCGATATACCGGCAATTTGTGCTCGAAGCAAAAAGGAGTCACCGTCTCGCCAGGATCCACTCCGGTGATGGTCCAGCCCTCTTCTTGAGCAGCGGCTAAGAATCCTCCAACAAAACTGCCGACCTCCAGCAGCCGTGGTCGATGTCTTTCTGCAAGCCACTGCCGCACGATAGGAATCTTCGTACGGGCCCACCTGAGCTGCGTGTCGAATTCCTGTCGTAAATGGTCCCAATCATATTGATCTGCAGCATAGGCTTGCATCATAGAACCGGCTGGAGGATGGGGATTGCGAAAACGCAGTCCGCATCCTCTGCAGACAACAATTTGCGTACCGTAATCCTGGGTAAATTGACTTCTGTCCTTTGTGTCAGATGGATGCTGCAACCGTTGTCGGTGGAATGCCGCCAGATAGCGACGCTGGTCTGCCAGATGCTCACGTGAACTGATAATACTAAAACTGGTCGACCTACACAGAAGACAGGGGGTATAGACGTGCGTTTGTTCACTGAGCCTAAGAGGGGATGGAGTCGTGGAGTGATCGTGCTTAGACATTGTGTGCCCAACTATTTATGGTCGTTTCCCCATCCTATTCGAGGTGTTCGGTGGCCTTCGACTAGGCCGTTCCCTGGTGAGGACAAGTTGGCGAGTGATGAGAGAGATGTCTGAAGCAGGATCTTGAAATCACGCCACACGCAGGTCTGCCTTTGCGAGCGAGAGCCGAGCCAGGATCTAGGAGAGCTCCTAGTGGTTGCTTCGACGAAAATAGCTAGACTTCCTTCTTAATTGATCAGATGGCTGTAATCTAAAAAGGAGGCCCCCGATGAACGTCACACTCACTCATCCACCCCGGCGGTCATCACAACCGGTGGAATCCGCGCCGGGCCAAGAAGAACTCAGCAATATGATCATGGAGACCATTGTGGCTAGGCGAGAGTGCTGCCTCGATTCCCTCGTAGTCGCCTGCTCAAGATTTACCTGGAATCAGGTGTTTCTCGAGGTGGATCGCATGAGTCGCAGTGGAAAGCTTTATCTCAGAAGGACCGGATACGCTAAATACAGCGTAAGTCTTCCGCCGCAGTCAGCGAGATGAGAGTGGAAGCATAGCCGACCACAATTGGGCAACCAATTTCATTCGGTCCGATCAGTGGTCATCAAGCACGTCTGTGCTTTTTGGACATGGTGAGTCTCCGTCGCCTTAGACCTGGACACTGGGGCCGGCATCATGAGCTTTCCGCAGTCCGCTAGGGACTATACCAGTATGATTCATTCCTAGGTACGGTAGAGTCACACACATGCGTATTCTACCTCTCATTTCTAATCACCCTCCGGATGGCACATCGGCGCCGTTCTCGTCCTTGATATGTATGGTCATGTGCATTCCGGCGATGCTGATCTTGGCCTTATCCCTTATATGGAATTATGCCCAAGCGGATGGAGGAGGACAGGCTACCAACGATCACGAACAGTCGGTCGTTCATCACATCGTGACCGGGACGCTCACCACACTCGATCTAAAAGCCGGGAAAGGTATGCTCAAGACGGATCTCGGGAAGCCGGTATTTTTTGACCTGGTCCGCCCGGATCTTTTTCAGAGTGTGTCAGTCGGACAGCGGGTGAGCATCGGCCTCACTGAAAACGGGCAGGTCGTGAAAGTAATGGAAACGCCTCCCGCGGAACTTATGGCTCCGGCCGATCAATAAGGAAGACGCAGCCATCGGATTCGCGCTCCGTGTTGTGATTGCGCCAGGCTCGTTCCCGAATTGCCAATACCCCATAGCTCGTGCCGAAGAAAAGACTCAATGCCGCGAGACGCTCTTTTGCACAAGGGAAGAAAGCGATGGAATCCTCGGCAGGAAGGGAGGAACGCTGACAGCGGATCTATGAACAAGCGCCAACGGTGATGGTCGGTTTCATGACGCGCTTTTGGTTGGGCAGACATCGGATGGTTTGTCCATGCCAAGACAGCATGTCTTGTCGATTGTGGTGATCAGCCCATTCTCCAATCCACTTAGAGTCCGGCGCTCTGCGCAACCTCCTCATAGAATTGTGAAAGCATTCTTCGCTCTATAGATCACGAGAAGGGGTCTATATCTTGCACCGCCTATCACCTATTGATGGTCCTGTTCAGAGCCTTTTTTTCTCGAAGGAGGATTGTATGAAGATACGTCAGACCTGTGCGTACATGATGATCGTGGGTGGATTGCTGGTATTCTCAGGCGGAACCGCTCAGGCAGAACAATCGAGCGGTGGAAACTCCGGTGGCGCAATGGGACCTGGATCAGGGATGGGATCCGGGACTACCGGCGGATCGGGTGGATCTATGAAGCCAGACCAAAAGCACGGTATCGACGGCCGAACCGGCATACCGAAAACAAAGGGTGCCCCAACGTCGGGGGAATCAGGGAGAAGCCCCGATTCGAATAAGAGCAACCAGGGTCAAGGAACGAGCGGGGGGGGTGGGTCGGGATCCAATTCCGGCAGTATGGGATCATCTGGTGGAACAGGAACAGGATCTTCGGGCGGAGGTGGTGGTTATTAGTCTATCTCGTCCTGCACCTTCCCACGCATACCTGAGTGAGGCGGAGAGACGCTCGTCTCTCTGCCTTGCATATACCAACCATAGCGGAACTACCCTGAATGTCATTGTTTGATGCACCAGTCATGGATCTGAGTTCCTGACCGTTAACTCAGATCTGCATTCGACGGCGCAATGATGTAGGGTTAGAAGGAAGGGTCTTCATGCCGAAGCACGATTCAATCACAACCGACTCTAAAACGTCGTCCAGAAAGAACCCCCCCATCGACGCAATTCACATGCTGAAAGAAGATCACAGGAAAGTGGAAGCGCTCTTCGACCAATTCTTTAAAGAAAAGGCTGGAAGGCAACCGCAGATCGCTGACCAGATTTTCCACGAGTTGGAAGTCCACAGCACCTTGGAAGAGGAGCTCTTCTATCCAGCGCTTCTAGACCCAAGTGCTACTGGGGAATCGGACTCAGCCGAACAGGGAAGACACGTCGGATGAGCTCGATGAGTCAGACGAATTAGAAGCAGAGCGAGAGGAAGAGAATGACGGCGTGGGAGAGGTGGTCGAGGTCGACCATAGGATCACCGACGCGTACGACGAGCACAATGTTGTTCGAGGCATCATTGCTCAGCTCCGGCTCAAGGACGCGTCAAGCCTGGAATTCCAGCAAACCATGATGGAATTGCAGCAGACCGTGGCGGACCATGTTTTTGAGGAGGAGGATGAGCTTTTCGCAGAGGCCCAGCTCACGGTGGATACCACCACGCTCGGCATGCATATGCAGCAACGGAAGCAAGACATTCTTCCTGCCTCCATCTGACAGCCTGGAACGGGCAAGGTTTATATTGCTTCAGGGATTGTCACCTCAGTCGCGCGCCGGGGATTGACCCATTGTGGAAGACCCCAGGAGTCGCAGCCTGGCTCAAAGGAGGGTGAAGGAGGAAGTACAATGTGACATACAGGAAAAAAACAGGGACCGGCAATGTAGTTGCCGATCCCTGAATGCGGATGCAGTCAAAAGAGGCTGCGGCCGAAATCCCTAGAAGTGAACAGCCAGCCCGCCTACGAAATGGCTCGCCTTATAATTACCCGTGATGCCGCCCGAGCCGCCAGCCGACGCGGCAGATCCATACTCGTTAAAATCGAACCCGGCATAGTTAAACTTGTATTCACCGAAGATCGACATCTTCCGGTGCACGAAATATTTCACACCGGCCAGCGCATTCACACCGACTTCCCCATTTTCAGAACTCGATGCAAATCGATTGGACGTCTGGGCGAAGAATATCGCCGGACCGGCTCCGGCATAGATTTGTAGCGGGCACCGTGCATTCTCGTCTTCCGGTGACCAGTCATCCTCATAATAATGCCGGCCGTCCTTATCGTAATGCCGACCATCCTTGTCGTCCTTGTCGTAATGGCGACCATCTTTATCGTAGGTCGTCGCGTGACGGGTGCGATCATGGCGGTCACGATCGTGACAGCCCAGTCTTTTTCTCGCAATCACGTTCATGGCTACTGTGGTGACGCGGAGGTTGGACCCGTCAGAAAAGCCGTTCTGCTGCTCCAAATGCGGGGAGGTGCTGAAGCCTTCCAGTTCGAACCCTAACCAATTCATTCGATGGGTCGGGAGGAAGTAGCCGACTTTTATACCGTAGACCGCCGAGTTGGCCAGATCCAAACTTTCGACCCCTGTTCCCTTGAGCGTGCCTGTTCCATCGAGGTTCGTAAAACTATGCCCCAGCGTATATCCTCCGAAACCGGCTACGTAGAGTTCGCCCTCGTGTCGTCGCTCGACGACACGATCCTTCACTACGACTCGATCTTGCGGCACGCGCTCGCCTACGGCTTGTTCATGTTGTATGGTGCGTCCGCTCTCCGGGTCGACCGTTGAAGAACGATCCGGAAAGGTTGTTTGTGCAGACGAAAGCGAGAATCCGGTCAGGACACTGAGGACTCCCGCTACAATACCCTTGGTCATCAACTTCATACAGGCAACCTCCTTGTATATGGTAAGAATTACGTAACGTACATATACCGCTAGCAAGATGCGCACCTCCGTTGTCTTGATCAAGGGCAGCATCTATTTTCTTTGAAATGTGAATGGGTTGAACCAGCGAGACCAACACGAGAGGGAATCACACTGCTTGAGGCACGCCCATCGATTCAAGAAGGCCGGGGATAACTTGTCTCAATCGCGCATACTTTCCATTGTCACCTCTCAGACGACAGCGACTTCGAGACAACGGCCACATGTCAGCGAGGCTCCTCGTCGTCAACTTCGAGCGCGCTCGGCGATCGGTCCCACAGTTGACCTGCATCGGTGACAAAGATCAGGGAAGCGGCCTCGAGCATATTGGCAGCAATGAAGTCCGGCCAGCGCCCTTCAGTCATGTTCCAGGTGGTTTCGTGGCCGTTCGACAAGAGGATCGTTCGGCATCCAGCTGCTCGTCCTGCCTCCGTATCATCCAAGGTGTCGCCGATCATCCAGGACCGTTGCGGGTCCATGTTGTATTCGTCTGCGGCTTGGATCAACAGGCCGGATTCTGGTTTGCGACAGCGGCATTCGTGTGCCAGTGCCGCCATCGTGCCCTGGGGATGGTGCGGACAGTGGTACACATTCACCAGCGGAATATCCAACATGGCCAAACTGATCCGTAAGGTGAAGTCTTCATCGAACATCGTTTCCCCTGCGCACCTGCCACGCGCGGCCTCATCTTCCGGAGTGACCACGATCAGCGCATATCCGGCTAGGTACAATAAACGCAGCCCCTCGATGGTCTCTGGGGACCATTCGACCTGTCCCTCCCTCAGACGGCGGCTCGAATGATTCATGTTCAGCAGGCCGTCCTTATCGAGAAACGCAGCTTTGGTGTTTCGGGGCATGACGGTTCCTTCGTAAGATGGGTTAATACCCTTTCCTCCTTGTGCAAAGATTAGACCGCGTGAGGTCGACCGGGTATCTAACCAGGAGACAACCGACTATCAATTGTTTTTGATTCGGAGAGACGAAATGTTATGCGGTTGAGCTGGAAGGAACGAATTGGACAGCCTGTCGCCTTCAGGACAGGTTGTCACGGTCCTCATGGAGAAGGGGCAGTTGTATCGGCTGGATGAATGGGCATCAATGGGGTCGCACCTTGGAATGCCTCACTCTCTGAGGTGATCGAGCGCTAACGCTTCTCGTATCGTGCGGTAGAGGTCTTCGACCGCGGCTTCTTTGGTGAGTAAGGTCGCCGCGCCGGCTTTCTTCATGGCCTCCTCATTGGCGCCGCCTGCCTGCACCGACAAGCCGATAACGGAGATATCCGGATAACGTGCCTTGATCGCAGCGGTCGCCTCGATGCCGTTCATCTCCGGCATATTGATATCCATGACGACCACCGACGGGTGCAACGCGTCGACTTGATCCACCGCCTCTTTCCCATTACCGGCTTCACCCACCACCATCACATCCTCGTACTGCTCCAATACGCTGCGAAGTCCCTGTCGGACCATGGCATGGTCATCGACCAGCAAGACGCGAATCGTCGCTTTCTTCTGAAGTGCTGGGGACTGAGGGCTGAGTGCTGAGCCATCGGATTCGGACGACTCAGTTCTCAGCCCGCTTCGACTCAGCGAGGCGAGTCCTGAGTCCTCAGTCCTCGTTGCGACCGGCAGAAGCTCCTGTGCTGCCGACCCAGTGGGGACTGGCCATGGAAGAATAAGGGTCGCCGTCGTTCCCTTGCCAGGCGCCGACTGCAACTCGAGCCGCCCGTTCATGCCTTTCATCCGTTCACCAATACTGAAGAGGCCGAAGTGAGACGAGAGAGGATTCGTACTGGTGGGATGAACGGCGATCGGGTCAAAGCCTGTTCCATTATCACTCACGGCCAGACGCAGTGCTCCGTCGCATTGTGCCAGCCGCACTGTTGCCTGCTCCGATTTGGCATGTTTGACGACGTTCATGAGCAGCTCACGAACCGACTGGAAGAGTAAAATCCCGGTATCCTCTGGAATCTTCAAGTCGTTCGGGTGCTCGCATTCCACCGTCACCTTCACCCCTCGATGTTGCATCTGTTCACCGAGCCACTTGAGCGCAGCTGGGAGGCCATGCGTCCGTAACACGGGAGGACTGAGCTCTGCCATGAGCGTGCGGCAATAGTTCAGTGCTTGATTCAGAGCCTCTTCGGTCTCCATCAGCAGTTCTTCCATCTTGGGCGAGAGGGGCACGCGTCTCACTTGTCCGAGGTTAAGACAGCACAACACGAGTAACTGTGCCAGATAGTCATGCAACTCACAGGCCAGGCGTTCACGCTCGCGTTGTTCGGTCAAGTTGAGGTCGATGGTCATAGCACGGAGATGATTCTCCGACTCCACCAACTCCTTGGTGCGAGCCGAGACCAATTGCTCCAACTCGCTGGAGAAGGCCAGCAACCGTTCCTCGGTTTCCTGCCGCTTGTGCTCGAGATTCGCGCGATCGGTGACGTCCTCAATCGCCATCAAGATCCGTGGCGTCTTCTGTGATGGATGATTCATGGATTGGGCATTGAGCAGCATGGAGCGGCGGCCTACCTGTGGGAAGTCCTGTTCGACGAGGAAACCTTCGACGGTGCTGCTTTGCACGACCACGTCTGTCAACAGTTCCCGCAAGCGCGGGATGTCCCACTGGTGGTTGCCGAGCTCGCCCAGGCGTGTGCCGAGCGTCTCGACCGGCCCCCCACCGAATGTCTTGTAAAAGGCTTGATTGGCCTGCTCGACGCGGAGATCAGGATCGAGTACCAGCAACGGTTCGCGCACCGTCTCGACGACAACGTTCGCCAGGTCCCGTTGGGCCCTGATGATCTCCTCGCTGCGCTTGAGCGAGGAGATGTCCACGAGCACCAACACCGCGCCATCCACTTTGTTGTCGAGCGTGAGGTACGGACGCACGCGCAGGGAATACCAGCCGCCGGCTTTGTCTCGCACCTCGCGCTCGTGCTCGCGGAGGTCGGCGATGACTTGGGCGCTGAGCGCGGCAAGGTCAAGCGGCGGTTCCGCACCGTCAGCCCAGACGAGATTGTGTCCGAGGCGGCTGACCGGCGTTCCAATATCGGTCGCCAGCAAATCGAACTGCTTCTCCGCCTGCCGGCTGAACCGGCGAATGGTCAGGTTGCGGTTCAGCAGGATGATCGCGAGCGTGACCGAATTCTCCAAGTTTAACAGGTCGCCGTTGACGAGGCTGAGATCCGCATTCCGATGCACTATTTCCTCATTGACGGTGCTCAGCTCTTCGTTGGTCGACTCCAGCTCTTCCTTGGACGTTTCCAGTTCCTCATTGATGCTCTGCAGCTCTTCGTTGGCGGATTGGATTTCCTCGTTGGACGCCTGCAGTTCATCGGTGGTCGATTCGTGCTGCTCTTGCAGGGATTGGAGATACTCACGGGTTTGGGAGAGGTCGGCTTCGAGTTCGACGATCCGGCGCGATTCTTCTCGCATGCTCACACGCGACGCGGCAGGCTTTCGGCTCGGAGACGGCAGGGAGGCCGCGCGTCGGGTCTTGTCCGCTTCTTCGAACAGAATCATAAAACAACGTTCCTGCATATTTTTCAGCGGAATCACCGTGAGATGGATCGTCTTGGTCACGTCATCGCGTGTGACCCGCACCCGCTCCTTGTGCACGGTCTCGTGTCTCTGCTTCGCCTCGGTGATGGCGGCACGCAACGGCAGCATCAGCCCCTCGCGCGCCATCTTCAGCACATCAAAGCTCGCCTTACCGGTTGGTGGCTGGAGATAGGCTCCCGTAGGTCCGCGAAACTGCAGGACTTGAAGCTGGTCGTTGATGAGCACCGCCGGTGGACTGAACTGAGCGACGACGATCCGGTCGGCTTCGCGTTGCGCGTTGAGCTCGCAGCGAAACCCTTCTACTGGCTCTGTCCCAGCCGGCAGAGCCGTCTTTCCGATCGGCAGAGGCGGCTGACGTTTCGGGGTGGCTCGTACGGCCCCCTCTTTCTTGGCGGACCTACGAAACCCCGGGGTCGGCCTGGGCTTCTTGGCGAAGATCTTGTGCTTCCGGTCCACCGGCTCGAAGAGATCAGTGAAGCCACCAACTGATTCCGAGGCGCCCAACAGCAAGTATCCGTCCGGTTTCAGCGCATAGTGGAACGTAGGCAGCGCCTTCTGCTGCAAGCTCGGTTCGAGATAAATAAGGAGATTTCGGCAACTGATGAGGTCCATGCGCGAGAAGGGAGGATCGGCGAGAAGGTTCTGCCGGGCGAAGACGACTAGTTCACGGAGCGCTTTCTTGATGCGGTAGCCGCCGTCTTCCTCGACGAAGAACTCCCGTAGGCGCTCGGGCGAGATGTCCTGCGCGAGCGTCTTTGCATATAAGCCCTGTCGTGCCTTCTCAAGGAGCTTCTCGTTGAGATCGGTGGCGAAGATCTGGATAGGTCGCGCGCGCGGCGCGTTTCGTGCCGCTTCGACGAAGGACATGGCCAGGGAATAGGCCTCCTGGCCGGTGGAGCAGCCGAGCACCCAGCAGCGGATCGGATCCTCCCGGCGCTGTGCGAGAAGCTTGGGCAGGATCTCAGTCTGGAGCAACTCGAATATCTCAGGATTGCGGAAGAAACTCGTGACGCTGATGAGGACGTCGGAGAAGAGCGCGTCGAGCTCTGCGGTATTGCCTCGGAGAAAGCGCGCATAGCCCTTCAGCGTGTCCTGCTTGGTCAGGAGAATACGCCGAGTAATGCGCCGCCTTATGGTGCTGGAACGGTACAGTGAAAAGTCGACCCCGCTATGGTTACGCAGGAGCACCATGATTGTCTGGTAGCCGTCCGGTACGTGGTTATCCTGGCCTTTTTCCTCCCGCTCAGCTTCGTCGCGCGCCTGCCGTCCACCCGTAGGCGGGGTTCCGCGTCCGCCCGAGGGCAGGGCCAGAGCGTCATCCTGATGCGCGACTGCGTTCGCGTGATCCTGCTCAGCGCGTGTCGGTAGTTCGATTGGGGACCCGGCGACGTATGGATGTTTGGCGATCCGAGCCAGCTCGCTGGCAATGGCCTCGGGTGAGAGTATGAGATCCACGCAGCCAGCGGCTACGGCGCTGCGTGGCATCGAGTTGTACTTGGCCGATCCGTCCTGCGCGAAGGTGATTCCGCCCTCCTCCTTGATGGCTGCCAGCCCCTGCGTGCCGTCGCTGGCCGTGCCGGACAGTACGACACCGATAGCCCGCTCGCGTTGGTCTTGCGCCAACGATTCAAAAAAGGCATCGATCGGCCGGTGCGGCGAGCGTTTTCGATCACGTGGCTGCAGCTTCAGGACACCTCGTTCGATCCGGAGATTGGTGTCCCGAGGAATAATATAGACGTGATCGGCCTGAACCCGTTGATTCTGCCGGATTTCACGGACCGGTAGAGACGTGGCACGCGACAGGATCTCGGTCAGCGCGCTGGGATGGTCCGGATCAAGGTGTTGCACCAACACGAATGCCATGCCCGTATCCACCGGTAGATGCGCGAGCAATTGGGTGAAGGCTTCTAGTCCGCCGGCGGATGCCCCGACCCCGACAATCAGCAAGCGATCGTGACGGTCGTCGGATCGGCCAGGGGTGATCGGCTCCGTCTGCCGGCTCACATTCTTTGGTCCGGGCGTCGTGGGTGGTTTGGTGGTTCTAGCAGACTTCATGCGAGTCGACAATTTAAAGACCTTTCTGGAGAGTACAGACGGGCGCGTTGTACCCATGGTCATGGTGATGTTTTCACTGTACCCCAAGAGAGCGGCGACCTGCCAATGCCGCTTGAATGGCGCTATACAATTCGTCCACCGCCGCTTCTTTGGTGAGGAGGGTCACTGCGCCTGCTTGCTTCATCGCCTCCTCATTAAGGCCACCAGCCTGTACCGACAAGCCGATGACGGAAATATCCGGATGCCGTGCCTTGATCACAGCGGTCGCCTGGATGCCATTCATCTTCGGCATATTGATATCCATCACCACCACCGAGGGGTGCAACGCTTCGACCTGATCGAGCGCTTCTGCCCCATTGCAGGCCTCGCCTGCCACGATCACATCCTCGTACTCCTTCAGGACACTGCACAATCCCTGCCGGACCATGGCGTGGTCGTCGACAAGGAGGACACGAATATGTGGTACGGCGTGAGGCGTTGCTGGAGAATGGCCAGGGCCGCGCTCGGCATCTTCTTCGCTGCGTTCCCGATCACTGTGGGATGGCTTGCCGTTCGCCACTGGTCCGTCGTGACTCGACACCTCGCTTGGGGCCGGCCAATAGGGCGTGACCAACAGGGCGTGGGTCCCCTGGCCGACAGTGGAGTGGAGCTCAAACCGTCCCCCCATCGCCGCGAGTCGCTCTCGAAGACTAAACAGTCCGAACCGTTTGGGATCGGTCTGCTGTATCCTGTTCAGGTTGAATCCGCAGCCTTCGTCCGTGACCGACAGGTGTAGTTCGTGGTTTGGTGTGATTGACACTGAGACGGTGGCTTGTTTCGTTTGCGCGTGTTTCAGCACGTTAAACAGTAATTCCCGCACGGACTGAAACAGTAACATCGCCTGATCCTCCGGAATCGCGAGCACGTCCTGCTGAGATGTGACGCGCACATGGAGGCCATGTTGCTGCATCTGTGAGGCCAGCCAAGCCAAGGCCTGTGTCAGCCCAAAGTCATGGAGCGCGGGGGGAGCCAACTCGGCGACGAGCGACCGCGTATAGTCCAACGACTGAGTGAGGATGTGATCCGCTTCCTTCAGCAAGGTTTCCGCTTTGCCGCTCGTCGTAAGCGGCGCCATCTGGCGTAGTTTCATCCGTAGGACGACCAGTAACTGGGCTAAATAATCGTGTAACTCCCCGGCGAGTCGCGTGCGCTCCCGTTGTTCCGTGACATTTAACTCGTTCGCTAAGGCACGGAGCCGCGCGTGAGACTGATGTAACTCGACGGTTCGCTCTTCCACACGACGCTCCAAACCAGTCGTTAACTCGCGAAGGTGAGCTTCGCTCTCGCGCAAGGCCGCATCCGCGTTCCGGCGTTCCGTCACATCTCTGACGGCCAATATCGCCCTCAGCGGACGAGTCACACCGTCGCCTTCGTCGAACATGATTTGTTTCTTCACCGTCAGCCATCGAAGGGAGCCGTCTGCGCGGACGATGCGGTGTTCCATCGCAAAGGATCCCGTTCCCGTCGGATCGAGGCTCTGCTTCATCAGCCTCATAATCTCAGCCCGGTCGTCAGGATGGAACCGCGTGTGGACGTCAGCACGAGGGATCGCCACATGTGGCGTGAGGCCGAATAGCTCGGCAGCTCGCTCATCGAGGATGGCGGTATCCGCCCCATAATCGACATGAATCAGCCCCAGTTCGGCGAGAGCAACCGCCACCCGCAGCCGTCCCTCACTTTCATGAAGCTGTTCCCCCACACGTTGCTCTCGCAGATCAGTGACCACCAGACAGTAAAAGTCGCCGGATAGCAGGGATGTGGGGCGGGCGGACAGCTGCACAGGAATGGACTCACCCGTGCGGTGAAGAAGCGACAGTTCCAGCCGGAGGTTCTGACGATGCGACTCACGGAGGAGCTTCTCGAACTGCGGGCGATCCGAGGACTGGATACAGTGAAGAAATTGGGTTCCCACCGTCTTCCCCAATACTTGTCCGACCAGGTCTGCGAAGGTCTGATTGGCGTAGACCAACGTGCCCTGCCTGTCGATCGTCACCGCGCCTTCGCTCATGCTGTCCACGAACAGGCGATAGGGGTGGTCGGCGCCCTCGATCGTGTAGATCTGCACGCCGTTGGGGCCCTCGACCGCCAACGCATCGACGCCGCCGGTCCGGATCGCCTGCAAGGTATCCTCTGCCTCCTCCAGCCGTGCGCGGAGGTCGGCATTGTCGCGTACGAGATCATCGTAGGATGGGCGGCTTCTCTTGATCATGCGTTGTTCATTTTCACCGCCACGCCAAGGCGGCGCAGTGTCTTCGTCGTGTCCGACAGATCCCCGATAAGCCGCCGGACAGGCGCCGGCAAGGTCTTCAGCAATGTGGGGGTCCCCAGGATTTCATATTTGGCAGCCAATGCGGGCTGCTGGTAGAGATCGATGACTTCGAGCTCGTATTGCCCCTGAAGGTGGGTTTCACAGATCTGCTTGATGTTGATGATGGCCTCCCGGGAGCGAGGGGTCATGCCGCTGATACAGAGCCGGAGGACATAGAGTTGCGTGTCGGGCTCGGCTAATGCCCGCTCGAATTCGGCGGTCTTATTTGGTGATTTGGCAGGCATCGTTGAATCAGCCCTCCACGGTCCGCTCCATCTTTGGGCGGATTTTCGGAAGCCCTTTCGTCAGCCGCAGGTCCAACCCGACCAGTACCCGCTCGACATTGGATAGATCGCCGATGATTTTGCGCACGGGCGACGGCAGTTTCCGCACCAACGTCGGAATGGCGAGAATCTGATCCCCCTTCGCGAGCTGCGGGCGCTTGAGTAAATCCACAATCTCAATGTCATACACACCTGCCAGGTGTTCGTCGCAAATCTTCTTGAGATTGGCAAAGGCCGTCAGACACTTCGGCGTCTGACCGGCCACGTACAGGCGCAGTTTCCACTGTTTAGCGCGCTTCGCCTCGCGGCCGTTCTTTGCGTTCATTCCTTGCCCTCGATTGTTGACGGAGACGTTCATGTCCTACGCCCTTTCTGGTATTGCCGCTTCCATTTCCCGTCGCGCCGTCGCGCAGGAGCTCCAAAGACTCGCGCTGTTGATCGAATATCGTCTCGGCCTGTCTGCGTTCGTCGATCACCGTCTCCAGCTCGACGGCCTCCGCGTCATAGGCCGCACGGAGCGCCACGATCTGCGCCTCCATGGCTTGCCGCTTGCTTTCCAGTTCGCGCTGCCTTCTGGTGAGCTCATTGTGCCGCGAGCCCCGCTCGACGAGGTCGCGCGCCTCCTGCAACGTGCGCGCTGTGCCCATCAGCACCCCAGCCGGTCCGGTGTAGACATCCCGGAGTTTCGCGCCATGGTCCGTCAAGGTGAATTCGCGGATTTGGTGGGAATGGGCCATCCCGCGGGATTTCAAGATATACAGCCCGCGGGTGCGTTCTCCGTTGTATTCCAGATTCCGTACCAGCAACCAGGTATCCATGAGCGAGGAGATGCCGACTTCGGTGGTTTCTGGATTGTCCGTTTCGGAGGTCAAACTCGTGAAGACGGTCGTGATCTCATGGCTCTTCAGAAAGTCGATGAGCCGGGTCAACATCGCCTTCGTCTCCGCTGCCGTCCCGATGTCCATCAGATTAGACACGGGATCGAGCACGACCGTCCTGGGCTGAAAGTCCGCGATCTGCCTATGGATAGTGGCGAGATGCATTTCGAGGCCCCGCAAATGCGGGCGCGCCGCGTGATACCGCAAGAGGCCCCGCTCCACCCACTGACTGAGGTCGAGCCCGATCGACCTCATGTTGCGGAGAATCTGCTGTTGTGACTCCTCGAAGGGAAAGTACAGGCACCGTTCCCCTCGGGCGCAGGCGGCGTCGATGAGATGGGCGGAGATCGAGCTTTTCCCGGAGCCAGGCGTCCCGGAAATCAGGATGCTGCTGCCCCGAAACAGGCCCTGGCCGCCGAGCATGGCGTCCAGCGGGGCGATGCCGGTGGACATCCTTTTGGTCGGCGCCTCGTGGTCGAGCGTCAAGGAGGTGACGGGCATCACAGAGAAGCCGGTCTCGTCAATCAGGAACGGATACTCGTTGGTGCCATGGGCAGATCCGCGATACTTGACGACCCGCAACCGCCTCGTCGACATCTGGTCGATCACCCGATGGTCGAGCAGGATGACGCAGTCCGACACATATTCCTCCAACCCGTGACGCGTCAGCATGCCGCCTCCTCGCTCGGCCGTCACGATCGCCGTGACGCCACGGTCCTTCAACCACCGGAAGAGTCGGCGCAGTTCGGCGCGGAGGATCGCCTGGTTCGGCAAGGCGGAGAACAGGGCTTCGATCGTATCGAGCACGACGCGCTTCGCCTTGATCCGGTCGATCGCATGGCCCAAGCGGATGAACAACCCTTCGAGATCGTAATCGCCGGTCTCGTGGATTTCGCTGTGCTCGGCCCGCACGAATTCGATTGCGAGACGCTTCCGCTTGACGAGTTGGTTCACGTTGAACCCAAGGGACGCGACATTCTCCAGAAGCTCCCGCTCCTGTTCTTCGAACGAGACGAAGAGTCCCGGCTCATGGAACTCCATTGCGCCGCGGAGCAAGAACTCCATGCTGAAGAGTGTCTTGCCGCAGCCGGCCCCGCCGGTCACCAGCGTCGGGCGCCCCTTCGGCAAGCCGCCGCCGGTGATTTCGTCCAGCCCACGAATGCCGGTCGGCGTTTTGGCGAGATGGGGCAACGGCAGCCCGTTCGTCTTTCTAACACCCGGCATGGCAAGAGTCTCCCTTCGGCTTGGCGTATCAGCCAGCTTCGCGGTCATCGAGGTTCCATCTGGTCGATCTCATGTCGCTGAGCAGTCAGTGCCCGTAGAATGGCGTCTCGGATTGCGCGGTAGAGTCCGGGGGCGTCAATTTTCCCCTTGACGAGATAGCCGCTCGCACCCAACGAACGGGCGCCCCTTTCCAGCACATTCCAGGTGGCTCCCGTCAACATGATGACCGGCATCTTAGGCAAACGATCTTGCTTCATCAAGGCGAATAACACTTCATAGCCCGATTCCCCACTGAGACGAAGATCGAGAAGGATGCTATCAGGCTGTAGGCGAGCGGCCGCTTCGACACCTGACGCTCCATCTTCCGCGTCGTGCACGAGGTAATCCGCGCGCGGTTCAGGTAGGCATACGTGAATGGCGGGATGACCGTAAAACGGCTAGGGTATTTTGCCCACTAGGGGGACCCCTAGTTTTGAAAACCCAACTATTAAGTACTCATCCTTCAACTGTGACTAGGAACGCCGCATGGCCCCATTGTTGGCCTATTATAGATGAGAGAACTAGGTGATCCTCCAGTATTGCGTGCCAGCTCATCATCGCTAAGATGTGCAGATGGAGACATCACGATCATGACAACGGCTGAACTGCTGATCCGTTGCTTGGAACATGAGGAGGTGCGCTTTATGTTCGGCGTGCCGGGGGAGGAGACCCTAGATATTACAGATGCATTGCTCGACTCCAGTATACAGTTCATACCCACCAGACATGAGCAAGGCGCGGCGTTCATGGCCGATGTTTATGGACGCTTGTCCGGGAAAGCCGGGGTCTGCCTTTCTACATTGGGTCCCGGTGCCACCAACCTCGTCACCGGTATAGCCGACGCGTATCTCGATCGTGCGCCGCTTGTGGCCATCACCGGACAGGCTTCGCTCAATCGCATGCATAAGGAATCCCATCAATACATCGATATCCATGCCATGCTGCGTCCCATCACCAAATGGAGCGCCGAACTCTTTACGCCGGAGATGGTGCCTGAAGCGGTACGCAAAGCATTCCACGTGGCACAAACCGAAAAGCCTGGGGCGGTGCATCTCGAATTGCCCGAAGATGTAGCCGGGCAATCCATCGTTGATACGCCGTCGTGTACTCCACTGCCGTACAAGCGTTCGACTCTTCCGGAACCGCTGTCGGCACAGCCCAGCGTCCGCTGGTGTTGGTCGGTAATGGCCTGGTGCGGGGACAGGCGCAGGACGCGCTGCGACAATTTGCCCGTCGGGTTGGCATGCCGGTGCTCCACACGTTCATGGCGAAAGGTGTGATGCCTGATAGCGATCCCTTGTCGCTTTTCACCGTGGGGATGCAGATGATGGACTATGTCGCTGCGGTCCTCAAGAAGTGCGATCTAGTCATCGCGGTGGGCTACGACCTCGTCGAATATGCGCCGTGTTTTTGGAATCCCGATTGTGACAAACAGATCGTACATGTCGATGCTTCTCCCGCGGAAGTCGACGCGCACTACGTCGTGGATGTGGAGGTGCTGGGTGATATCTCGCTTGCACTCTCGGCCCTGACAGAATCCCTCACGGACGTTGATCGGCAATGGAGTCGATCCTGCCGAGAGCACATTGTGTCCGGATTTGAGACTGAGTGCTCCGAGCTCTATACGTGGCCGATGCGTCCACAGCATGTCGTACGTGAGTTACGCAATGCGCTCGACGACGACGGCCTGGTGATCTGCGATGTCGGAGCGCATAAGCTCTGGATGGCGAGAATGTTTCCCTGCGAGGAACCGAACCGGTGCATCGTGTCCAATGGATTTGCCGTGATGGGCATCGCTCTACCTGGTGCTATCGGGGCCCAACTGTTGTACCCCCATCGTCGCGTGGTCGCCGTCACTGGCGATTCGATACCACCTGCCGATCATTGTTCTCGTGTGGCGTGACGACGGATACGGGGTCATTGGTTGGAAGCAACAACTGCGGTTCGGCCGGACGTCGGGCATTACGTTTGGGAACCCGAACCTCGTCGATTATGCCCGCAGTTTTGGAGCAGCTGGATTTCGTGTCGATAGTCCCACTAGTTTTGGTGATGTCTTCCGCGAAGCCCTCGTTTGCGGCAAGCCCGCGGTGATCGATTGTCCTGTCGATTATGGCGAAAATCTACGACTGTCAAACAGATTGCAGTCGCTCGTACTCCCGAGCGGAGCGGGCCAACTCTAACGGGTATCGCTCTTGAGAATCTCACCCGCAACCGGCTGGAAGATTGCCGCCGCGAGTGGGCCAGCAGGCAGGGCGCGTCATCAATTTTTAACCACGGGGACGTATGCAACGAAGTGCATCGGCACAATGGCAAGGAGGTCTCACAACCGGCAAGGGGGCCCTCTCAACGGAGAGCGGCGTGCTCTCGTACAACCCCTATTCCTTCAGTACCCGGTTTGAGCACGGCAACGGGACGAACCCGGAAGAATTGCTTGCCGCGGCCCATGCAGGCTGTTTCACGATGGCATTGTCTGCGCAGCTTGAGAAGGCAGGGTCTCAGGCTGAGCAGCTGAACACCACTGCGACGGTGAATCTCGAAAAGGTCGAGACGAGTTGGACGGTCACGAGCATTCATTTGGATGTGCGAGGGAAGATCCCACGGGGAGACCAAGCCATCTGGGACAAAGCCACCGCGGCGGCCAAAAGCGGCTGTCCGATCTCGCAACTCCTCAATACCATCATTACGATGAATGCCACACTCGATGTCTGATGCGTATCGCACCTATATTCGATCGCCATCGGCTCTTCAGGCACTCCGTTACTACAGACACGCACCAATGGGAAGTGCCATGAGAAGCTGAGCAACATTCATCCATCGGAGGGATCTAATGCCTCACAGGATCATCGGTCTTACCGCCGTATTGTTTGTGGTTTCCATCTCGCTCATCGGCGTGCACGCTGCAGAGCGGGACGTCAAGGCGAGCGCAGAGTCCTTTCTCATAAAAGCCGCAGAGGCGCAACTGGTCGAGATCGCCATGGGGGTTCTTGTAACGCAACGTGGGGAGAACGAGCGCGTCAAGGAGTTTGCCGCGCAAATGGCGGCCGATCATATGAAGGCCAGTCGACAACTTGAGGAGCTGGCCTCCAAGAAGGGTGTGACGCTGCCGCCGGGACTCAGTGGGGGACAGAGGCGGCGCATCAATGAGCTCTCTCTGCTATCCGGACATGCTTTTGACCGGGCCTACCTATCATATATCATCCAACATCATGCGGATAATGTTGAAGAGTTCGGGCGGGATGCCAAGACTCTGCCAGATCTGGATGCCAGGCAATGGGCCTCCTCAATTTTGCCCTTGGTGGAGGCTCATCGAGAGAAGGCGCGCTCGGTCCAATATTCATTGCAGACGAGGCCCATCAAGTGATAGCGACAGAACTCCTAATCTATGCTCTTCCTGGATCTTACGCCTGTTTTGAATAGCGCTCAGGGTCCAGCTGAAAGGCAGTGTGGCAGGTTGCATTGCAAAAATAATATCGATGGCCCTGATAATCTTCGGATTCGACTGCCTCATCAGGATTGACCTCCATCAAACATACCGGGTCTTTGACTGTTTTGGATATTAGCATGACCAGACGCTCCCTCTGTTTATAACAAGACCATTCATAAATCACGATCTACATTGTAGGGATCGCAACTCTAGTAGGGCACTAGGTCTGTCTCTAGTGTTCGGCGACGCCTTTATCCCATCCCGCAGAATTGTTCGACTACGTCTTTTCGTCGAACACTCAGTTCCATATCTGGTCTGCCTACAACTGTGGGATAGGGGGGCGCGGAAGGGGCGGCATAGGTGATGGATCGGGTAGAGGTGGTTGCGGTGAGGGAAAAGGATTGGGATCAGGCGGCATAGGATCCGGATCCGGGCCTGGGCGTTCAATAGCGATGTTGCTCCATTTCATCGTGAACATACACAGATATTTATCAACCTTTTCTCTCTCTGACACCTGGTCAATTCCCTAGACGTGCCCTCGCCAATCTTTATCCTCGCTATTGTTCAACCTCATGGTGTCATCGCCAAAACGAACAAACGGGGCTTTGCTTTGAACAGCCGGTGACCACTCTTCAGCGCTTCGTTCCGGAATATACGCCGTCGTTTGGCAATGTCGCGGGTGACGGCGAGCCGGATGGGATTGGGTGCGTCGAGCTCTTCCAACCGCTCTTCGAACACGACGAGATCGTGATCGGTCCCAAGCAGGTCAGCCAGCTTGTCCGCACACTTGATAAGCTCCTTCACGCCATCTGCACCCTGTGCCTCCCACATCCCCATCGCCTGACTGAGGTATTTCACTTGCTTGCGCCACTCGTGAAGATTCTCAGGTGTGGGGTCGGCACAAACGATCGCAAGCGCCTTCTGCGCCCGTCGATAGATTCGTTGCAATCCGCTGCACACCGAGCTCATATTAACTCGTTCGAGCCTCCATTTGCGCATACGCGCCGCTGCTGCAACGAGGGATGCGGCACTTGCCCTCGTGGCGTTGATCCTGCACAGTTCGGCACGAGCCTCAAGCCGTGCCTGTTTCAGCGCCCGGCGTACTTTCAAGAGGAATCTTCGGCGCGAGCCGTGGCGCGCCATGTTGAGTAACCTGCCTCCTGTCTCAAGAAGAACCGCGGCGTCACGCACACCGCTCAGCGGCCGTGCGGCATCGCGTAATACGGTATTCTCACGCCTGTACGCTGGTTTGCCGACTGCGTCCCGCAAGAGCCGCAGATTCGCGCGGGCGCGCTTGAGTTCCTTGCGGGCCTTATGGATCTGTGCGTCTGAGGGATGACGCGCGCGGATTGCCTTGACCGCCATCTCAAGGTGCTGCAGCAGCGCATCGCGCACCGTTGTAGCGTGTACAGTCCTACTCGCCCTTCGCCGATTCATCTCTGCACTCCCTTGGGTGCGCCAGCAGTGATCGCACGCCGAAGCATACGCTCCGCTTGTGCAGCGCCAAGTCGGCGCACTGGTGTAAACCGCCGATTCTGGGCGGCGTTGTAGGAAATAAAGAAATGCTCGATCTGATCGAGCTGAGCGGTTCCCAGATCAGAAAGCTCCTGGATTGTAGGCTTATTTACCAGCGTTTGCGGTACGCCGATGAACCGGTCGTTGGAGATCGTGCGGTCCTTCTCGGTCTGGCACGAGACGATCACGCCGATCAGGCGCGTTGTGATGAGGCAGCCCGGGAAAGTCGGCTCGTCCATGACCACCAGCACATCAAGTGCGTCACCGTCTTCGCCGCGAGTGCCGGGTATCGAGCCGAAATCGTATGGAAAGACATGTCCGGCAGGCAGGATGCGCGAAAGCTTGAAGCAGCCCAGCGTTTCGTCGAACTTGAACTTGTTACGGCTGCCACGGGGCGTGTCAATAATGACATTGACCAGCCTTGTTCTAGGTTCCCTCGGGGGAATTTTCTCAAATGACATGATCATGCAAAAAATGAGCAAACTATGTGCCGCTCAGTGCTGCACCAGCCACGTCGGATGAGTGAGTGCGGCTTTCTTCGCCGCGCATTGGGTATCATCAACCAATGTTTCCCAACATTCGCGGTGCGTGCAGATATGTCCCAATCGATACCGGTCAGTAGTCTGGTTCAATTGGTACCCCCCCCTAGGGATTTGGCGAGTTGGGTCGTCTGAAAATCGCTGCTTTATTACAGGTAGGAGGTAGCGCCGTGTTAAAGGGCTACAACCGTCACCGGCATACTGAGTCGGTATAGGGAGGTAACGAGAAAAGCCAGCCTCGTGGTAATCATACTAAATGTGATGCAAACGCTCACACGAACCAAATCCGACAGTCCTCAGGGAGAAGACGCTTATGTATCGCACGTTACCCACATTCCTTGTCCTCTGTCTGCTTTCGGCTCCGGCATTGGCAGAGGAGAGCCAGGCAAAGAAGGCCGTTGACCCGCAGGTGATGCTCGATACCTACCGGAAATTGGCCACACCGGGGGAGCCCCATAAACGACTGGCCAGCCTCGCAGGCACTTGGACGACGCATACGAAAGAATGGATCGAGCCGGGTAAGCCACCGTCGGAATCCTCGGGCACGTGCGAATATAAAACGCTGCTCGATGGCCGTTATGTACAACAGGATTGCACGGGCACGATGATGGGACATCCCTTTACCGGCATCGGGATGCAGGGTTATGACAATTTCACTAAAAAGTATGTGATGACGTGGATCGATTCGTTGGGGACCGGCATCTTTTCCATGGAAGGCAAGGCCGGTGCCGACAATACAACCATCACCTTGCACGGCTATCTTGCGGATCCATTTGAAGGCCCTTTGAAGCAGCGCGCCGTCTGGAAGTTTCCAGACACTAACACGCAAATTCTTGAGATGTACGGGCCGCATGGGAAAGGCACCGAGATCTTAATGATGGAGATCACATACTCGAGGAAGCGGTAAACCGCATTCATACCCAGCAGATCAACTGCTTGCCCGCATTGCGCGGGTGCCGAACTTGTTTATGAAGAGTGCTCGATGAGAAGCGATGGAGATCCGCGGAAGGGGAGCGGGCGCTACCTGGTCGGAAAGCCTTTTACAGGGAAGAGTTCGTGATATTCCGATACTATTCAATGATCCAAACTGCGAAGCCTCGCGCATCATGCAGCAGATGGTCGGTGATACCGCCGCCAAAGACACGCTTGATCCCGGACGTGCCGGTGCGACCTACGACGATTGTCTCGTAACATCCAGATCTCGCTTCTTCGAGAATAGTTTTCGCAATGTCGTCCTCACGTCCAAATTTCAGGGTGACCAGACCCTTGGCGAAACCCGTCCGTACCAACGCTTCACAAGCTTGTTCGAGAATGGGGCATTCAGCCGCACTTTCTAACTTCACCCATGTCCGCTGTTCTTCCCGTAAGCGGGCGCCGAGAGCTTCTTCCATATCAGGATTTTCAGATCCGCCGTGCTCCAACAAGACGCGTGGCATCGGTCTGAGGACATGAAAGATCGTCACCGTGACATCCGGTGTGCGATGCAAGACTGATCCAACATATCGCACCGCACGCAGGGCGCTTTCAGATTGGTCTACAGCCAGAAGAACGCGCATATCCCGGATCACTCGGGAAAATATGAATGCAATATGCAATCTCTATTCCTCTCTTATGGCCATTCGCTCCGATCGAGGCAGCCTATGGGTAAGAGAGTTTTTACGACAGTCCTCCCGGACAACTGTTCCGCCACACGACGAATTGTCCTGCTCATATGGCGTGAAAGCATCCGCAAAGAGACGATCGCTGGCTATCGACCTTCGATGTGCATGGCTCTTTTTTTGAGAGGTATGGAACTCCGTAACAGTGTACTCAAGCAGTTCATTTTAGCCGTGGTGAGGATCAGTCCCCTCAGCTCGCTTCTCCTACTACTCGTCAGATAGTCCGAACTCCTTATGTTTCTATGACTCGTGCTTTGTGTCCAATTGACATGCGATCACAAAATCGCGTTCATAAGGGTAGGCTGCTGCCATCTCGAAGCCGATGCGGTTCCTCTCGCTTTGGCATTCCTGAGCGGTGGTATACGTCTGAAGCACCGTGGTCTTTGTGAGCCCATGCACATCATTCAGTAAAATCAGAATCAAGAGCCACATAAGAACTTCTTCTAACCACTCACAGCTCAAGTGTGACAGGTCATTCTGAGTGTCACAGTTGCTGAATTAACAGTTTCGGGGGTCCCATCACGCCTACGACGCCGATGATCAGGAGACTCAAGGGTTGTGTGGTTAATAAACTGTCTGAAGCAGAACCTTACAAGTCTCGTTCCACGTCGATTCCGCAAGTAGTTGTTGATCAGGTTAACCAAACTGGTCCAAATCTTTAGCCGCGTAGCCTCCACCTACTCATTACGTTTTCCAGAACATTGCGGTCGAGATCTCTGGAGGACAGTCTGTCCAGGGTCAGAACAGATTGTCTATTTGCTGTGGCTTTCGCGTGTGCGAAGCGAGAGATGCAAGTAATGGAAATATAGAGAATGCCCAAGAATTGTTCATGAGGTCTGCGTTACAGATCCTTTGGTGGGCTTGTTGCACCTGAATTCTCAATGTTGTCGGATTTCGCTATCGATTTGCAGGCTGTTATTCGACCATGAGTTAGATGAAGGTACGTCATGACATTGCCTGTTACATTTTGATCGCGAGTGCGACGTAGCACCGTATTGTCAAGGAACGTGCACGAGAAATGCGCATGGAGGCACAGTATGCCTGGCACACACTCCAGAGGATATCTGTCGTCTGTTTCAGCGAGCGATGGTCAACGGTGATCTGGAAATGGTGCTCAGCCTGTATGACGCCGAAGCTGTGTTTGCCAATCAGGGCGGCGAGGTCACGAGAGGTCCGTACGCTTTGAAAGCAGAGTTGGCTCCGATTGCGGAGAAGAAGACTCGATTCGATTTCAACGCCAAACGGGTGGTCGAAACTGTGGATATCGCCTTGATGCATACACAATGGAGTCTGTCGGGGACGACGCCGATCACAGTCTATGCCATCGAGGTAGCCCGTTGTCAGTCTGACGGGACATGGCACAAGAATTCCAACGAATAGAGGGCATCCGCATGAACGGTGCCAAGAGAATTTCGTCTATTCGATTGCTGCTATTCGGCGAAGCTGTCGTGTTTCTCATGGCGGCTTTCGTCCATGCAGGCATGGGAATCGATGTTTATCGACACCGAGACTGCCATGCATGTCATTCTCAAAAAGGCGCCAGAAGGACTCACTCAGCTGTTCGCTGTGTACGGTCGACTAACAATAGACGCAGAGTAGTGATCAAGGGGCTTATATTCATGGAGGAGCAATGACTACGACGCAAGCCGCTGAACTGCGGGTTAAATGGAAAGGGCAAGCCCATCCCATCGAGTGCGAGCATTTGAACCTAGAATTGGAATGGAGTGAGGGAGGATATCAAACTGGAAATTATAACTGCATTGTGTGCGGGGAAAATGTAGCTGAAAAACGGTCTCGGAATGACACGTGACCAGTGATGCGGCAGGAGCCGATCTCTTTTCTGCTGTCAATTTCTCGATTGCTCCTTCGAAGCTGCGGCGCGCTTCTACGCCAAGACGTTCCCAGACAGCGAGGTTGAGGCAATTCACCCCGCGCCCATCGATTATCCCGACGGCAAGAAAGGCGAGGTGCTGACGGTGGCATTCAGCGTCGCCGGCGTCCCCAGCCTCGGCCCTCTATCGCCTCACATCAAACTCGTCTCATCGTTCTGTCGAACTCGGATTCTTTACTCCAGTTTCAGGTTGATCCAGCATGCGTTTCCAGATACTCACTCACCCCTAAGTGGATGGGGATTTCCCCAGTATATGCTCCTGCTCTTACGGGTTAGTCTATTAAAGTTGAATTTAACTCAACTCATGAAACGGGAGGATTCATTATGATGAAGAGATATTATGAAATGCTGATCGTCGCAACACTAGTCGCGGGGGGGGGAGGACTCGCTCTTGCGGCCGATCCCATGAAAGAGAAGGAAGCCACGCCCACCATCGGAGAAAGAATAACCAAGGATGCCATAAAAGGCACTCTCATGAACATCGAGGGAGAGTATTATTCGATAAGAAATACAGACGGGGAATTAGTAAGAGTGCATGTGGATAAGAGCACGAAGCTCGACAAGGTGGTGGATGGCGATATGGTCAAAGCCTACGTCACCGATAAAGGCCACGTGACCACCTTGCAGCGGATTGAGAAATAGTGTCTTCCCACGGCGGTGGGCCTCCAAGCCTACCGCCCCCGCCTATGTTTTTGAGTGGGCGTAGCGTTGGATCGACCGCAACACTTCCGTGGGAGCGAGCTTTTTGACCGAAGACTAGCTGATACGCCAGTCTGTGGTGCGGCAAAGAAAATTCTGCACCGGGAGATCATGATTAGCGCTCGCTCATTAGGGGTAGGCTCGGGAGGGTCTGATGTTGTGCGTGTGTTCCCCCGCATAGGTGTTCCCACCGTGACCGCTACACCTCCGAAATATTTCTCGATGCTCCGCGAGTTTCATGTGGCCGATGTGCTGAGCCTCGCCAATGCTGCATGCGGTCTGGCAGCTGTGTTTTTTGCCATGCGCTACATGAGTAGCCGGTTGCCCCTCCATTTCTTCGCCGCCACAGCGTTGTCCCCCGCGGCGCTTCTCTTCGACTGGTTCGATGGACTCGTCGCTCGACGACTGCATCAGCAGTCGGTGCTCGGGCGTGAATTGGATTCGCTGGCTGACATTATCTCCTTCGGAGTTGCACCGGCGACCCTCGGATTTGCTGCTGGCCTTCAGGGAGGGTGGGACTGGATCGCGCTGATCTACTTCGTCTGCTGCGGGGTGAGCCGACTGGCTCGATATAATGTAACTGCAGAAAGCCTCTCTTTGGGTAGGGACAGGGTGGCCTATTTTGAAGGCACCCCCATTCCGACAACCGTGCTGCTGACCAGCATCCTTGCCTTCGCGGCCTGGCAAGATCGACTCGGCGAGTATCTGTACTGGGGCGCATGGGCTGTCGGGCCCTGGGATCTCCATCCATTGTCGCTCATGTTCGTCTTCTCGGGAACCCTGATGATCAGCAAAACCCTCCGGATCCCCAAGCTGTAGCGATCGTGAGTGTAAAAAGCGGCAGGTGTCCGTTCGATTGTTATGACGAGCATGAGGCTAGGAACAACAAATTACCGACGATCCCTGAGGGCTAAACTCTCACGAAGGAATCATCAAACCAATGATCTTCACTTGCTAGGGGTCAACGTAACCACGGGCCAGGGCAGCCTGCGACCCCTCAGAATGGCCCCGCACTTCATTCCCGCATCATGCCATTATGAGCAGCGGCTCACAAAAAACACAGAAATGGGGATGTGTGAATCGACAGCCACACATCAAACCGATACCTGTAGTGCTGATTGTCCAGAGTGTGTAAGAGCGGCCAGGGCCTTTCCGCATTGACTGACACCGGATTGCCAATACTATTGCATGTGATGGACTAATTTAGAGGCGATAGTTGGCAGGTGGTGAGGGTGCTCTGTAAGCAGGCAGCGGCGCCCGGCGCGCCACATCCGTTGTTTGCCACATTGCCTGGCAAAAGTGAAGTCGGTCGATCACTGGAGCAACTTCCTATGAATGAGCGAACCCGGCTCAAGCTCTTGAATGCACGAGATGGCCTGAATATCGCTAGGCAATGGGCGCTGTCGACAGCGAACCTCTATCAACAGGCCATGGACACGCCTGCGCATTTTGCCTCACAGTCGGAGTGGAGACCTCGCTTTGAGCGAGTGATATGTGAGCTGACCGTATTTTCACAGACCGGAATTCTCTAGGAAATGGCGAACTGATCGATGACCGACGCGCAGATGGGAACCCGTGAGGTCATTATCATCGGAGGAGGACTGGCGGGACTGTCCGCGGCTATTTACCTCGGTCGAAGCCGGCGCGAGACGCTGCTCATCCATACGAATCGATCGATGGCCAAATGGGAATCCGATGTCCAGAACTATCTGGGATTTCCGAAGGGAATCGCCGGCGAGGATCTCCTCGCGCGAGGGGTGGAGCAGGTCGTTCGGTTCGACGTCGAGATGACCGAAGACGACATCCGTTCGTTGACCCATGACGGTGACACATTCTGTCTCAGCGGAACAGACACTGTCTATCGGGCCCGGCGCGTGCTCCTCGCCACCGGCCTGACGCATCTTCCACCGGAGATTCCCGGCGTGAAGGAATGTTTGGGACAGAGTCTCTTTTTCTGCAAAGATTGCGACGCCTATCGCATGCAAGGCAAAAAGATCGTCATCATCGGAGGGAATAATGAAGCGGCGGACTATGCGCTTGCTATGCTGTTGTTCACGTCGAGCGTGATGATCTGCACGAATGGACACAGACCTCGATGGGATGCAGACCATGCCGGATGGCTCGAAGAATATGCGGTTCCGATCCGACACGATCGCATCGGTTCCGTGCGGCACGATAATGGACGGTTGAGAGCCATCATCTTTGAGCAGGGTGGTTCCGTGAATGTAGAGGGAGCGTTTACGACACGAGGCGATGTCGTTCATAACGATCTGGCAGAAAACGCCGGCGCGAAGCTGGATGAGGACGGTCAAGTCGTCGTCGATCATTATCTGCAGACGACCGTGCCGGGACTCTACGCGGCGGGATGCGTGACTCCGGCGAACTGCCAGATGATCATCGCGGCCGGGCAGGGCGCCATTGCGGGCCAAGCGATCAACCGGGATCTGTTCGAAGACAGCTTACAGCGGCATGCATTGCCGCGTGTCAGGTGATGATGGAGCCTTTCGATATGAGAGCGGTCACTAGGATACTACCCCTCCAAACTGCCTATCGAAATCTCTGCCCATCTCGCGTTAACCGACCGAACAGTGTCTCCAACCAACGAAAGAGGACTCGTCCTCAGCACTAGGGGTCTCCCTAGTGTGCCTACCGGGTACGAATCACCTATTGTGTTTCCGGTTCCTGATTAACGTCGCAAACCAGTACAACCTTACCTTTTGGCGACAGGATTGGATCCTTGCGATCGAAGCAACAATTGTTCGAGAATATAGCGCAGTCCTTCCATCGCTTGAATACTCCTTTATGGGTTTTCACTCCAGGCCCTCGCTGGACCTGGGGTGTATTGGTGCTCAGTATCGGTGCAATATTTCTTCTCGACAGTGTGACTCCGCTGGGATTCGTCGTCTGGATGCTCTATCTCTTTCCTTTATGGATCGCCGGAGGCATGTCGGAGCGTCATTCTTCTTCCTTTATCTTTATCATAGGCGGCATATGTGCCGGATTGATGTTGCTGGGATTCTGGCTCTCGCCTCCCGGGATCGATCCAAGCATTGGATTCATCAATCGCTTGATCGGTATGCTGGCCGTGGGAGTGACGACATGGTCGGTGAAACAATTGATGGAACAGCGAGAGGTCCTGCACCGAAGCGAGGCCGAATTGCGAGATTTTGTCGAGGGCGCTGCTATCGGCCTGCACGGAGAAAGTCCTGATGGAACGATTCTCTGGGCTAACCGAGCGGAGTTGGAATTACTCGGTTACGACCGAGAAGAGTATGTCGGCCACCACATTCGCGAATTCCATGTCGACCCTCTGGTGGTAGAACATATGTTGAATGCCTTGTCCGTCGGGCACACGCTGTACAACCATGAAGCCAAACTCCTGCGTAAAGACGGAACTACTCGCGATGTGTCCATTGTTGCCAATGTCTCATGGAACCGAGGCCAGTTTAGTCATACCAGGTGTTTTACGCGGGATATCACGGCCCTCAAGGAAGCGGAATGGCAACAGGCGCATCTGGCTGCAATCGTGAAGTCGACGGATGACGCCGTCATTTCGTTTTCGCCCGACTCGCGCATTCTCACATGGAACAAGGGTGCCGAGAAACTGTTGGGGTGGACGGAGGCTCAGGCCATCGGGCAACCCAAATGGCTCTTTGTGCCTCATGACCGGCTTCAGGAATCGACCGCGCTGTTTGAAACCGTGCGGCTAGAGCAGGCTCCCCGGAATACGGAAACGCAGCGTCTCCGGAAAGATGGAAGTCTGGTAGACGTTTCTATCACGGTCTCGCCTGTGCTACTAAAAGGACGGTTGATTGGAGTCTCTGAAACCGTCCGAGATATTTCCGCGCGTAAGCGGACCGAGGAGGCGCTCCTTGAGGCTAACAAAGAGCTGGAGGCGTTCAGTTATACTGTTTCTCACGACCTTCGGGCACCCCTGCGATCAATCAACGGGTTCGTCAAGATTCTCCTCGAAGATCACGGTCCGGCGCTGAATGATGAGGCTCGCCGATGCTTGGGCATCATTCACAAGGGAGCTCAGCGGATGGGAGAATTGATCGATGATCTGTTGACCTTCTCGCGCTTGTCGCGTTCTTCCATCGAGCTTCGTGCCATCGACCCCAAGGATATCATCAAAGAAGCCTGGCTCGAGCTTCAGCAGGATCGAGAAGGGCGTACAATTGAGTTCATCGTGAACGATCTGCCGCGCTGTCGGGCCGACCGTCGTCTGCTCAAGCAGGTGTGGAGCAATCTGCTATCCAATGCATTGAAATACACCCGTCCCCGAGACAGTGCGCGAATCGAGATCGGCTGGAGCGAAGACGCCCAGCATTCCAAGGAGATCGTGTATTGGATTTGCGACAACGGGGTCGGATTCGACCAACGATACGTCCATAAATTGTTCGGTGTGTTCCAGCGGCTGCACCGGGCGGAAGACTTCGAAGGGACCGGGGTGGGTCTGGCAATCGTCCAACGTATCGTGAAGCGACACGGCGGCCGGGTATGGGCGGAAGGGCAAGTCGATCAAGGCGCAACTATTTCCATGATGCTTGAGAGGGTCAATGAATACGAAGGAGCCGGAGTACATCTCAGTCCTATTGGTTGAAGATAATCCAGATGACGTTGAGATGACCCTTCGGGTCTTTGATCAGTATCATTTGGCGAATCATATCCATGTCGTTCGGGATGGCGCCGAGGCGTTAGATTGTCTTTTCAGCACCGGCACCTATGAGAATCGTGATGTGTGTCATCAGACAAAACTCATTCTCCTCGATCTGAAATTACCGAAAGTCGACGGACTGGAGGTCTTGCGCCGATGCAAAGCCGACCCCCGCACCAAGTCGATTCCGGTCGTCATTCTGACCTCGTCGCGCGAAGAGCGGGATGTGGTAGAGAGTTACAAGTTGGGTGTGAATAGCTACATCGTCAAACCCGTGGATTTTCATCAATTTGTGGAGGCTGTGCGGCAACTTAATGTGTATTGGTTGGTCTTGAACCAGGGTCTCCCGTGAATACCAACCAGCGCCTGAAGCGCTTCTGTGGAGGGGACAATGAGTAAACCGCTACGCGTCTTGTTACTGGAAGACGAGGAGCATGACGCTGAATTGATGGTGCGTGAGCTCAGGCGAGCAGGATACGACCCCGACTGGCGGCGGGTCGACTCCGAGGATGCGTACCTTGCACAGCTCGAGCACTCTTATGATGTCATTTTGTCGGATAATTCCATGCCGGGATTTAGCGCGATCGATGCGTTGCATCATCTGCGCCACCGTGAAATGGATCTTCCCTTCATCATTGTGTCTGGGTCCATCGGTGAAGAACAGGCGGTCTCACTGTTGCGCCATGGCGCAGCGGACTATCTCATGAAGGATAGGCCGGATCGTCTAGGTGCAGCGGTGACACAAGCTCTGGAGCAGAAGCGACTGCGGGACGATAATCGTGCCGCGCATCGCGCCCTGCAAGCGAGAACGCAAGACTTGCTTCGGTCTCAAGAACGACTCCGCGCGTTAGCCAGTGACCTGACATTGACTGAACAACGAGAGCGGAGAAAGCTCGCCACCGATCTGCATGACTATCTCGCACAACTCTTAGTTGTGGGTCGCATGAAGCTACGGCAAGCCCATAATCAAGCGAAGGATCCAAGCACGGTGACGTACTTGGAGCAACTAGACAAGATCTTCGACGATTCCTTGACCTATACCCGGACGCTGATCACCGATCTCGCTCCACCGAGTCTTCAAGAATTCGGTCTGGTAGAGGCGCTCAATTGGCTCAAAGAACAGATGCGGAGCCATCGGCTTTCTGTGACCCTTAAGACAGACCTTCAACATATCAACCTCCCAGAAGACCAGGCTATCCTCCTCTTCCAATCGGTGCGGGAGCTGCTGTTCAATGTCATCAAGCATGCACAAACGGACGTCGCTCTCGTCCAATTGGACACCACCCCGACTGGGGAACTTCGAATAATAGTAGAAGACTCGGGCGTGGGCTTCGATGCGGCGGGACTGCTCGCACGGGACTGCACGACGACTCGCTTCGGGCTCTTTAGCGTGAGCGAACGTATGCAGGCAATAGGCGGGCGAATCGAGCTGGAGTCTTCACCGAGCCATGGAACTCGCGCATCGGTGATTTTGCCCTATTGGCCCAGTGGTGAGAAGAACTCGTCGGCCCCTGTTTCTCATGTCAGTGGGAAATCTAACAGAGTTAGGGAAGTTGCCGGCTTTATGGCTACGGCTCAGTCCGATCGTCGCTCCGATCTGGTTGATGGGGAACGGAACAGGAATGAGGTGTCAGGCCGGCCATGGACCAAACACGATGAGGCCGATAGGGCCGGTATACGGATCATGCTTGTCGATGACCATGTCATGGTCCGAAAGGGGATCAAGAGCATACTCGATAATCATGAAAGCATTACGGTCATTGGAGAAGCGTCTGACGGCCAAGAGGCGGTATCCTTGGCTACACAGCTCCGACCGGACATCGTAATCATGGATGTAAATCTTCCGATCCTGGATGGAATAGCAGCAACAGGTGAGATCACCAAACAGTGTCCCGAGGTGCGTGTGATTGGACTCTCCGTCCACGAAAGCTCACATTGGAAAGAAGCCCTTATGAAGGCTGGGGCCGTCGGGTTTGTGTCCAAGGGATCGGTGACGGAAGAACTCTATAAGGCCATTGAGCAAGCCATGCGAATGAAGACGAAGGAGGTGTGATACCCCTGCCGGTGGAAAGAAGATGAACAGGCGGGCAAGTAAGCTTGCCCCGCCCGCTCATAATATTGACTATGCCACAGGGGGACGTCGACCAGTCGCAAAACTCACGACGGCCACGATCAAGAATACGACGAACAGAATGTAAGCGATATTGGTGGCGGTCCCTGCCACGCCGGAAAGACCCAATACGCCGGCAATAATAGCGACAACAAAGAATGTGACTGCCCAACTTAACATGTGTGAACCCTCCCTTTAATGTGTACCACGTGCAAACGACTCAACGCCTTGCGATTGAACCTCTCCGAAGGCCATGCGCCTAAAAATGCACATTCATCCCGATTGTGACCATGTGTCCGTTGTCATTGAATTTCTTATCATCCAAGCTCACATTTTTTGACTCAACCCTTTCAAGCCAGATGTGTCGATAGGTGCTGTCGATGGAGATATGGTTGGTAATAAAGAGCTGCAAACCACCACCCACATGGCCGCCGAAACGGTGTTGGGTGTCGGAAAATCCGCCCGGGCCATCGATCGAGGTGAAGTACCAGCCTCCACCTCCTAAAATGAAAGGCGCCAGCCTGGTAGTGCCGATGGGATAAATCAACAGCGACCCCTGCACCGGAAAGGTATGGGTTTTGGTGCCTCCATCAAACTCTTCGCGTCGATAATCTGCCGATCCCTCAACGGCAAAGTAATGAGACGGGTGGACACGAACCTGTGCACCTCCGAACCATCGGTCTTCGCCCTCTTTTGGGTCAAAATAGGTGGCTCTTCCACCGAGGGAGAAGAACGGAATCTCGACCTGTGGTATCCCTGCCCAATTGGTATCGGCCGCATCGGCTTGCACAGGAAAATACAGGGGACCCACGAGTGCTATTAGCAGTACAGGAGTCACAAATACGCCTACAACAACACGAATGAGTGAATGCATCGACGGCTCCTTTCTTGAAACTGCTTTCAATCTCTTCTCGCTTTCTCATCTCCAGGCCACTGCATGACTGAAGATGACTTATCGCAATGAGCTTCACCGGTCTGGGCGTCGATATAGACGGTTTGACTTTTATTCCTGGCATCGATGATTTCGATCTTCCACACCGTGCGTCCTTCTCTATTTCCAAGGCCCGCCTCAACGGCTCTTCCTGGAACAAATGTGACTGCGCTTCTGACGGCCTCCACCATCGTAAATTCGGTATATTTGATGAGCTCTATCTTCGTGTCGGGTAAGGCGAAGGCAGGGGCTCCAACCAGAAGGCTCAGTATCACCGTGATCGCGCACATATGTAATGTTTTACGCATGACACCTCCCTTGTGATTTTCGGTGGAACTCTTCTGCGTTGGCGTTAGCGCTTTTGTCCATGGCCTTTGAACTTGTCGGACTTGCCTTCGGTGTGTAACAACTCATCATCCGTGAATCTCTTCCCATTTCCACTTGAGCGCGCTCTTAAATTGCTTTCAATGTCTCCTGCACGCGGCTGAGCTCATGAATCCACCTTGCTAGCCAGTGATGGCCATCGCACTGCCTGTTCCTTTTTAACCTGCTTTAGCATGCACAAGGACTAGCTTGTTCCCTAGTTTTGGATGGACTGCTCGTCAAGACATGCCTCAAGGGATTCATCCAGTAGCGGAACATTGTCTACGGGGGGAGTGCCGGTCACTTAGGCTAAGATTGATTGGCTGCTGATAAGGGGGAGCGTGAGGGCTGAAGAAAGGATTATTGCCTGGAGTAGAACATGGGATCGTGACCGTCTGGCAGCTTCTGATCTAGGGATCTGCCTAGTATCCTGCACAATATGACCGATTTACGATAGGCTGGGTTAGATGGTTTCATCTGGGTCCACGGGCTTGTTTCCTTCAACCTTCGCCACTATTGAATATACGACACGATGGAGATCATGATAAGACGCTCAATGCAACTGCCTATGATGACAAACTGCCATCATCCTTTTTGTGGGGTAGATTCGTCCTATGCACAGTGCGCGCATTCTCATCGCAGATGACCACCCACTCGTCGTGGAGAGCATCCGCCAACTGTTAGAGCCGACGTTCAGCGTTGTCGGCACGGTCGGAACGGGGGAAGAATTGCTGGCGGCGGCCCAGGCCCTTCGACCTGAAGTGGTGTTGTTGGATGTCAATATGCCAGGAATGAGTGGCTTCGCAGCAGCTCGGCAACTTCATCTCAAACTTCCAAGTGTAAAAATTGTCTTTCTGACCATGCTGACGGATGCTATTGCGGTGAGTGAAGGGTTTCGTTCCGGAGCATCGGGCTATGTCTTGAAGCAATCGGTATCTGATGAACTGTATTCAGCTGTCCAAAGCGTCCTGTCAAATCGACGTTTTCTCTCGAGCGGAATTGACGCTCAAGTTCGCGAGGCCATTGAATGTGAATGGTCACGACCGGAGGGATATTCGAGCAATCTGACTGGTCGTCAACGGCAGGTCTTGATTATGCTCGCCAATGGTCGCTCCACGAAGCACATTGCGGAGGAACTCAACATTTCGACGAAAACGGTGGAATTCCACAAAGCCAATATTACCCATAAACTGGGCATTCGAACGACATCCGACCTAATCCGGTTTGCACTGACGGAGGGGATGACCTCCCTTTAATTGATTGACCCCATACTGAGCACCTACTGAATCGAAATGAGTCCATTCGCTATCGCATATTTTGTTAATTCTGCGGTGGTGCGCAGACCGAGTTGCCGCATGATTCTTGTCTTGTGAAATTCCACGGTTTTGATGGATACATTCAGCACGGCCGCCACCTCCTTCATGGATTTGCCCTCAGCGACAAGTTGCAGGACTTCTCGCTGACGTGAGCTCAAATCCTGTGCAAAGCCCCCCGGTTCCTGAGACACACCGGGCTTCGAAGGATGAACGGCTTGTTCGACGAGACTTTCAGCCACAGTGGGGGACACGTACGTGTTGCCCTTCAGCACCTCTTTAATGGCCAATACCAATTCTGATCCGACAGATTGTTTCAAAACATACCCTGAAACCCCAATACGGAATGCTTCTGTGACGAACGTGGGTTCAGCGTGCATCGTCAAGATGATAATCTTGACAGATGGGTTCAGCTTGAGAATTTGACGGGAAGCGTCTAACCCATTGAGAAGTGGGAGCGATATATCGACGATAGCCACATCAGGGGGGGCTTCCTGTACGGCTTTCAGCAGCGCACGCCCATCGGCCACGATTCCGGTTAATTGGAATTCGGATTCAAGAAGCTTCTGTAGGCCTTCTGCCACCAGCACATGATCATCCGCGAGCAGGATCTTTGATTTAGGTACCATTTGAACGTTCCACCTCCTCCTCCCAGTAACAATCAGACTAACGCTTCCGCTGTAACGATACAAGCCAGGATTACGCTGCTGAATCAGAGCCTTTCCCAGCCGTGCTATCTTGTGGGTCTCAATAAAGCTCTTACGCCTGAGCTTAAAAACTCTATTCGAAAGGATCAACGCATGAGTGCCAATTCGCCTCTCGCGATTAGTGATGATAGAAGACCACAGAGAAAAGCCCTCACCCATCGTCGGGGAACACATGAACAACGATTACGACGAAAGACAATAGAAGGTTGAAGGACAACCTGATGTGCTGAGCTCCCAACCGGTGGGTATGCTCAGACACATTACGCCACACCAGCCGGTTGGGAAATCGTGGGAGTGCTCGCTTCTGTTCACAGAGCGTTGCGCGAACCATCGCGAATCATCTCGACCTTGTGTACGATGTGTCCTTGCGCTAGATCAACCTCGGCGCCCGACTCTGTCGAGTCCCTCTCTTGGAGCGCGGTGAGCCCATCCTGGACCTGCGACTCGAACTCCTGACTGGCCCAGGGGATCGGAACGCCGCCTTGTTGAGCAAAAAGCAAGGCGACTCCACCTCCGACAATCGCTCCCGCCACAAATGAGGACAATTTAATCATGGCTGCCTCCTTTCAGTGGTGCTAAGAATGCCACCCTATGCTCTATATTGGATCCCGATCGCTGCTCCAATGATCTAGATTCATGTGGGCCTTTCTATCATCACCACTTTCCAGCTCAAATCAACCTAGTGAAATACCTCGTTTGTGGTTCTCCTTTCCAGAGTATTCCAAGCATGTGTTGTAACTGACGCTTGATGAGCGCAGCTATCCTCATCGGAGGCGGGCGTTCATCGCAATGTGCTCGTCTAGAAAACCAAATGATTCGTGGAGACAGGACGTTCCGTCTGGGGATTTGCCTAGTTCTGTTTCGGTCGTAGGGATACGACTATTCCATTATGTCAGCTGGCATTCACAACATGGGCGGTGGCGGTTCATGACATATAAGTCTCATATTCCTCAGGCCGTTCAGACAAGGAGTCAATATGGCCAAAGAAGTGTCGCATGAGACCTCCCAAGGTGCGGGGGGAGAAATACACCAGCGTACCGAGATTGGCTCACGCGGGGAATGGCTCACGACTGATCAGGGCATTCCAGTCTCGGATAACCAGAATAGCCTGAAAAGTGGCGCCCGCGGACCGACACTTCTTGAGGACTTCGTGCTCCGCGAGAAAATCTTTCACTTTGATCATGAACGCATTCCCGAACGCATCGTCCACGCGCGTGGTTCCGCAGCCCATGGATACTTCGAACTGTACGAGTCCCTTTCTGCCATCACGACCGCCGATCTCTTCCAACATAAGGGAGGGAGGACTCCGGTGTTTGCGCGGTTTTCCACGGTTGCCGGTGGATCCGGGTCAGTCGACACTGTACGCGACGTGCGGGGGTTTGCGGTGAAGTTTTACACCCAGACCGGTAACTGGGACCTAGTGGGGAACAACATTCCGGTATTTTTTATTCAGGACGCGATGAAATTTCCAGACCTCGTCCATGCCGTCAAAATGGAGGCGGATCGAGGATATCCGCAGGCCGCAGCTGCCCACGATACGTTTTGGGACTGGGCGTCACTCATGCCGGAAGCCACGCACATGCTGATGTGGGCTATGTCCGATCATGCACTACCCCGCTCATTACGGATGATACAAGGGTTCGGCGTTCACACGTTTCACTTCGTCAATGCTAAGGGCGACGTCACCTTCGTCAAGTTTCATTGGAGACCTGCCTTGGGCTTGCAATCCACCCTTTGGGATGAAGCACTGAAACTCCAGGCCGCTGACAATGATTTTCATCGACGGGATCTGTGGGAGGCTATCGATGCCGGAAATTATCCGGAATGGGAGTTGGGGATTCAAACTTTCGATCAACACTTTGCAGACAGTTTGCCCTATGACGTCTTGGATCCCACCAAACTGATTCCGGAAGAAGTGTTGCCGGTTCGATTCATCGGGCGCATGGTGTTGAATCGGAATCCCGACAATTTCTTCAGCGAGACGGAACAGGTCGCCTTTTGCCCGGCGAACATTATTCCGGGTATCGACTTCTCCAACGATCCTCTGCTCCAGGGACGTTTGTTCTCTTACTTGGACACACAGAAGTCACGGCTGGGTACTGCGAACTTTCATCAATTGCCTATTAACGCACCCAAATGCCCATTTGCGAATTTCCATCGCGACGGAATGATGCAAACGCAAATTCCCAAGGGACGGGCAAACTACGAACCGAATTCTCTTGCTGAGCATGGGGAAGCCGCTGGACCTCGGGAGGTATCGAGTGGGTTCACCAGCGTTCCTGATCGCTCAGCCCGGGATGAACAGGGTGAAAAGAGCCGGGTGAGACCTGAACTGTTCGCAGATCACTATAGCCAAGCCCGCCAGTTCTGGAAATCGCAGACTCCGAATGAGCAATCACATCTGGTATCGGCATTTGTGTTTGAGCTGTCGAAGGTCAAGTTAACGGATGTGCCCGCCCGCATGATTGGACGGTTGCGAAACGTCGATGAAGAGCTGGCGAAGCGGGTTTCGAGCGGGCTCGGTCTTGTACTGCCGCCGAAGCTCCAAGCTGCCAAAGATGCAATTGATATGGACCCCAGTCCGGCGCTGTCCATTCAGAAGAACCTAAAGCCAACGCTCAAGGGACGCAAAATCGGGATCTTGTTTGCCGAAGGGTCTGATGGTGCACAGATCCAAGACATTCGCGCGAAGATCAACAGTGAAGGCGGGACTGTCTTTCTCGTGGCCCCAAAGGTCGATGGCACCAAATTGGCTGACGGCAAAGTCTTAAAGGCCGATGGACAATTGTCTGGCTCTCCTTCTGTGCTGTTTGATGCGGTGGCGGTGGTATTGAACGAGCAGGGCACGAAGAGCCTTTTGAAGGAAAGTGCTGCTGTCCAGTTTATAGCTGATGCCTTTGCTCACTTGAAAGCCATTGGCCATACTAGTGCAGCCCGACCGTTACTCGATAAGGCTGGTGTTATCTATGATAATGGAATCACGGATCTTGATCCAACATTCGTCGATGCAGCCGCGAAGCGCTCCTGGAATCGTGAATCAAAGGTCCGTGACCTTGCCTGATTAGCGAACCAGGGCATTTCCTAGGTCAAGATATTGCGCTGATACATCAATATATGAGCAGAGGTAACAGGATGCCATTCGCTCATCACTCATCAGGTGAAAGGAGACAGTTATGATGACAGTATCCCAAAAGGTTTTCGGTTATCTTTCGTGCGGGGTCCTGTTGTGGATGGGCCTTTCGCCGTCCAATGTGGCGTGGTCTTCGGACCAGCTCACTATCGCTCCATCAGCCATGCTGATCAGCGATGCGATTGGAGAATCGAAGCCCGGAACAACCATCAAGGGAGAGGTGGTGCGCGTGGATGGGGACAATTATTTCGTTAAGCAAGAGGACGGGAAAGTAGTGCGCATGCATGTTGATCGCACGACGAATACAAAGTCGTCCATGAAAGCGAAACCTGGAGATAATGTTGAAGCAAAAGTGGACGGCCAAGGTCATGCCATTTCGTTTTTGACTGATCAACCAATTGCTCATTGACGTCTTAGCGTTTGCGATCCGCTTGCGAGATGCAGAAGTATCCGACCAAGGGGATTGATTGCTAGGCGGATGGCGTACTCATGGGCAGATGCATTCAAACCAATTAACAGGGGGACTGCAGGTGGGAGCGCGTGAATGCTCCTCATGATTTATGTCTTCCCAAGGAGGCTTCCATGATAGCAGTCCACAAGATCGTCGGTCTTCTATTCGGTAGTGCCTTCCTGTGCTTGGGGTCGATGAATCCGGCACACGCTGAACATGCTCCTGGTCCTTCAGACGTCATGAAAACCGACTCCGTGACCAATCGGCAAGGTTTTCAATCGGATGATGACAAACTTCAGAATGTGGATGCTGGAAAGGAAGGCGCGGCAAAGGCCACCAAGACAATTAACGGTGAGCTGTTCCGCATAAAAGACGGGCATTATTTTATCAAGCTGAAGGAAGGTGGTGAAGTCCGCTTGCATGCCGATAAGACCACCAAGATGGAGGGGAAAATTGCGAAGGGCGATCAGATCGAGGCCACTGTCAACGATAAGGATCATGCGACGTCCATCCGTTCGATCAAATAATGCTTAAGCCTTGGGTCGCACTGAAGTGGTCCTTGAGGCATGATGAGCACGGATGGTGACTGTCGAGAGTTGAATGCTAAGTTATGTTTGGTGGATGTAGCAGCTGTTGGTCATCCTATGGTCACTATAGTTCCTAGACAGCCTTCTGGAATCTATTTGGAGTCGACCCGTGACGAAGCCTATGGAGTACTTCAAGGTGAAGACCGGCCTGTAAAAGACATCATGATACGGGAGGTCGCAACCATCGATGCCTCCACTCGTCTCAAGGAGGCGATTCAGATAATCCAAGATCACCGATGCTCCATACTGATCATCTGCCTAGACAACGAACCGGTGTTGGCAGTCACTGAATACGAGGTCGCACTCATCATGATGGAGTCCGATAACCATTCTCCAGTGGCTACCGTTCATGAGATCGTCAAAAAGCGCGAAGCGGTCAGATGTCACGAGGACGCCATCCTTGCCGATGCCGTCAGGGCGATGCTTGACCATCGCGCTCGCCACATTCCGGTAGTGGATGCACAGGGCAATGCAGTAGGAGCGCTCTCGCTGATGAATGCATTGGGAGCCATGACGCCCCAAGCTGCGGACAGGTGGCTGGCGAAGATGTGGCAAATGTCTTCAAAGGACCCATCTCAAATGTTGAACAGATAGGTGCTGAAATCCCGTATGGGAAACCTTGGGCGGCGTGGGGGAGGCGCAAGACCGTAAAGGCCGCGGTGCGGAGATCACCGACCTCTTCAGGAGAGCCACGATGAACCCTGGCGGAAGTCTGCCAAGCAGGGGAAAAGCGTGACTACGACGTGGACAGAAAGACGAGCACGTCTCACGACGGGTCGGGAGGCATCCTGGCCATCAGACATATCTAGATAAAAACCCTATGTGTTCACGGCGTGTTCTCTTGAGAGAAAAATTGGCCCCAATTCCCCTCAATGCCAAATGACGACTCTTGAGACACCCTTGATGGGGAGAGCGAGAGGGATACCTAGCCCAGCCAGCATCGTCTCAACCGAACCTCCTTCGACACACTGCCTTGCTGCGGATCCAGGTGAGTCCCCCCTCGGGATCAGGACGTATCAGGCCCACAACTACCCCTATCTTTTCGGTATGGTCAAAAATTCTGAACCCACTCATAACTTCCACGATCTTCGTCATACCTTCACGACCTGGCTCACACAATGTGGCGTGGATTACGCTGTGATCCAGAAGTTAAAAGGTGAACCGCTGCCTGGTTCGGCAAAGTATTACATTCACAATATAGAACGCGCGATTGCGGGATGCAGTGACCAGGCTGGAAGCGTTTACAAAGGCGGTTCTAAGCGGGGAAAACGATGTTCAGGTGCCAGTACTGCCACTTGGGTGCCACTTGCCAGTGATTCAGAATCTCTAAGTATGCGGAATGTGGTGCCGAGGGACAGAATCGAACTGTCGACACCAGCCTTTTCAGGGCTGTGCTCTACCAACTGAGCTACCTCGGCACAGAAGGGATTCGATCGTTCAGCGCTGATTGTTCCCACACGCGCGAGACCAGCCAACGCCCGCGCATCTTACCAAGGTCGCACATCTGACTTCCACATCTTTCGCGCGTATGTGGCGTTTCTTCTGGTCCACCTGATTCATGACGATTCATGATCCTTCGACTTGCTCAGGGTCTGGAGTTTAGTCGAGGGACGAAATTGCCTGGGCGTCGGATCTCGTGAAGCGTGTTTGGGAGGAGAAGAATGTTGAATGCTTACTGTTTAATTCAATCTTGCAACTTGAAACCATTTCCCTGGGTGGCGAGATATCCTTCACGAAGGACGAGCGCCGTGATCTGCCTGCGCGAAGCCGCTCCGGAGAAGGTAGGGAAGGCCGCGGGCAGAATTTTTCAACATCCTGTTAGACTGGCGTGGCGCGGAACTGATGGGTGTGGATCAGGAGCTTCTGCCGATTGGGCACACCGACCTTGTCGAAAATGCTCGTCATGTGATGACGGACCGTGCTGTCACTGATCGACAACTTGTAGGCGATGTCTTTGTTAGAAAGGCCTTGTCCTACCAATCGGATAATCTCACGTTCCCGCTCCGTCAAGGCATCGGGCCAAGCCGACGGCAGTGTGGCGGCGTTGACCGTCTTTGTGAATGGGATCCCGAGGCTCCTTCCCACCATACCATCTTGTTCCATCTGAACCTGGGCGGGGGGGGCATAGAGCGACTCAATCACCGCAAGCATGACGGCGGGCGGTTGAATCTTGAGGATGATGCCGTCGACACCGGAGGCAAATGCCTCGCGGGTGCGGTCCTGGTCTTCGAGCCCGCACAAAACCACGATCTTACTGGTTGGGGTGGACTCCCGAATCTGTGCGAGCGTGCGGGTGACCCCGCGTTCGGTCTCCAGGTCCAGGATGACCACGTCGGGTCGTGTCTCTGGGGGGAACTGGTCCGCTATCTTCCACGGGTGCGGGTGCACGACCATCGGAATGGTTGCGCTATTCTCGAGAATTTTCTGTAAGCCAAGCCATACAAGGCATTGACGACTCAGAATCGCGATCGTGAGAGGTGGGATTGTGGCGCTGGACATACTGTCTCCTGGTTCAAGACGGAAAACGGGGTGCTAGTGAACTTCTTTTCATGGAGTTTCAGAGGCTAGTGTTCACATGGGAAGGGATCGATCTCTGGATTAGCGGTTTTCACGCGAATCTCCCATTGGCATGTAGCTCACAAGCGAGGGCGTTTCTACTCTCATGATAGGTACAAACGGTACTACCTATTGGTAGGGTATGTAGAATCGGACTGGTGCACGTATTCAATTCATTGATCGTGCTAGCATTTTCTCATTTCTATTCCTGGCAGCCAGGCTCTCGTGAGACCTATTAGTAAGGGATGAATATTGATAGGGCTCTTACTGGCACAGAAGCCAAATCTACTTATCATGAGTCATCTAGCAGGCTGCGGAAAAACTAATTTTGACCTCTGTAGCCGTCGCAGATATCGAGGTTTGGGACGACGCTGAACAGCCATGCAGGATGCGCAAAAACGCCGTCCAGCGAGGCCGCAGCGAGCAAAGTGGCGAACGTAGACTTTATTCACCCGCCGACCCATCGCCTGTGTGAACAGGCGTTTGCCCAGGCCGTACGTTGAGCCTCTGAGCGAGGCGAGAACGCCGCTGGCGGACTTTTTCCGCATCCTGCTAGGGTGCCAGAGACGGTAAGCCTGGCAGGGTCCTATTTGAACCATTGGATCAGTCGTGATGGGTTTAGCGGCCAATCGTTCGGATAAAGGTGCTGGTGCAGCCTACACCAGAACTCGACATTTATCTTATGGTTTAGTGGCGATGCCCCCTGTTACAAATAGGGCCGTTTGTTCCTGTTCTACGCAGTCAAACAGCCGTATTGTTTTTGAAAAGAGCCTGGGACTTACGGGGCGAAGCTATGATCACTACCTATACTCAAGAGCAGGTTGTACAGTACAAGCCAGTAACTGTACCGGAGGTAGACGAGGTCGCAGGATCGAAGACCGATCGCCGATGGTATGCCATTCAGACCTATTCTCGTCACGAGAAACAGGTTCGCGACCGGCTGCTGGCAGTGGGGATCGAGCCTCTGCTTCCATTGGGTAAGCAATGCCGCCAATGGTCCGACCGCAAAGTATGGACGACGCTTCCACTCTTTAGCGGGTATTGCTTTGCCAACTTTGCGTTAACCGGAAGCCTTGCCGTTCTACAAACACCGGGTGTCGTTCGTATTGTCGGCACGTTGAGACCTGAACCTATTCCGGCTGAAGAAATCGCCATATTCCAGCAAGTGTCGTCGGCTAACCCTATGATGGAACCCTGCGATTACCTGACTGAAGGCGCCTGGGTAGAAGTGATGAGGGGTCCGCTGGTCGGCCTCCGCGGCCAACTCGTACGACGGGCGAGTCACCATGGGCTAGTGATCCGCGCCTCCCTCCTTCAGCGAGCTGCGCTCATCCGCATAGATACCGACGAAGTTGCGCCCGTGCAGTGAACCTTCCTTTTCCCCTTCCACTCTTTCTACGGAACATTTGTAGGACGATGACAAGGGGGGACTGGCAGTTATGCCCAAGCCCCACTTTACTCGAGACCAGATAGAAGCCATAGTCTCAGAACTAGACGCCGGTCAGGTGGCCGGAGAGGTCTCTCGTCGGCATGGGATTTCCATCAGCACCCTCTACCGGTGGCGGGCGAAGTTTGCCGATGTGGATAAGAATGCACAACAACCGGATGAGAAAGAGCGGTTACATTCATTGGAAGATGAACATCGGCGGCTCAAAAAACAATTTGCTGAGCTCACACTTGATTACGCGACGCTCCGGGCGGCCTTGATCAGAGATGTGAGGGGAGACTGTTAGCGAGAATCGATGATGGCTATCGCCATGGGTAGGCATAGGATGCGCACCTTTCTCAGCTGGATTCTTGTCGTCTCGGTAGCGCTCGGGGTGGTGGGATGCGGCAAAGAGAAGGTGCATTACAAAAGCGACCTGATCGCGCCGTCTGAGTTTTTCCTCGGGCCGGAGGACGTGCTGAAAGTGACGGTCTGGAAGAGTCCGGATCTGTCGGGTGAGGTGACGATTCGTCCTGATGGCACGATCACCCTGCCGCTGATCGGGGATGTGCCGGCAGCCGGTCTGACTGCCAATGTCTTGGCGAAGCGCATCGCCGAGCGGCTCACTGAATATGTCTCATCGCCAATTGTCACGGTTCAAGTAAAAGAAGTGAACAGCTATTTTATCTACGTGTTGGGAGAAGTCGTGAAGCCCGGGAAGTATCCGTTGAAGTCTTATGCCAACGTGATGCAGGGCATTGCGCTGGCCGGCGGCTTCGCACCCTTTGCGAGCAAGAACAAGATCAAGGTGTTGCGCAATGTGAATACTGGTTCCGAAGGGCATGAAGAGAAACGTCAGATCGAAATTCCCGTGCATTATGACGATATTCTAAAAGGCATCGCCATCCCGGGAAATTTCATTCTGCAGAGCGGCGATGTCATCGTGGTGCCGTAGGTGAGTCGAAGGTGGCTGCTTGCGCATATGGCAAGCATCATTCTTGGGATGGGTTTGGGATGGTGTTCGCTTAGTCAAGCGCAGATGGGTGGAATGGGCGGAGGGATGCCCACTATTCCTGGAACAGAATTTGGCGGGGCGACCGACCCCAGTTCGATTCGAGTAGGAACGGGGTTGCACGTGGTTCCCTCGGTTCAAGTTTCCGAGCGATACGACAGCAATGTATTTTTTGCACCGAAGAGCCTGCTTCAGGGACTCACCCCGGAAGATTTTGTCACGACAGTCGTGCCCCAAGTCAGAGGGTTATATACCGATCATGAAAATCTGGTGAAGGTGAGTGTAGTAGCGGGAGCGGTCGGCAGTTATTACGCGAACAATACAGGACTCAGTTATGTGGGGGCCAATGCCGGTGCAGTTCTTGACATGAGTGATCTTTTAAGTCGATGGAGGCCTGGATCAAGGTGGACGGTATCTGACACATTTTTTTACAGCCCTCAGCCTCCCGCGTTTCTTGTAGGAGGCCTATCAGGGGAACAGGCGAATCCATTGATCACAGGTTTCCAAGCATTTCGTACCAATACAAGGTCCAATAGCGTCAACACTCAGTTTGAACTTCCGCTCAACAAGACTGTCAAGTTGAGCGCAAGCTATACAAACAGTTTTATCCACTATGGGGCATCGCAAGTTCAGCAGGCCGCTCCCCTGATCAGCCAACAGGCTCACGCCTACACCGCTGGTCTCATCACGCAGCTCTCTCTTTACGATTCCGTGAGAGTAGACTTCACCGGTAACGAATTTGACCAAGGCAGCCTTGGGGCGTTTAGCGCAAGGGGCGGGACTCTAGGCTGGACTCACAGGTTTACCCCCACCATGAGCCTCAATGCGACCGGTGGTGCGCAGGTGCTGTCGGGAGAATTGAATGGGATGTCCGTCTCCTCGACGATTGCACCAGTCGGTGGTCTCGCCATCGCCTGGAAGGATGACACGACGTTTATGACCCTCGCATATCGCTCCGGTATCACTCCGTCATTCCAGTTCCAAGGCGCGGCTCTGCTCAATCACATGGTGTCGTGCAACATAACTCAGAAGACCCCGATCCGTGATTTGGTCGGGCTGCTTGGAGCAAACTACAGCGTCGCCAACGAGTACGGGTCGAATTCCGGAAGTGCCATCTCCTGGACCACAGTGGGGGGAACAGCTGGTTGGCGGTATCGGGCCACCCAGAAGCTGTTTCTCACACTGACCTATAACTACCAAAACATTGATAATTCATTCGGAGGCACCCGTTTTGCGTTCGACAAGCATGTCGATAGTAAGATCGCTCGCATGCAATTAAACGTAGTGGCAAAGAGAAGATGAGCGTGAACGAAATCGAAACGCAGGTTGAGCCCAATGTACCGTCAGAGCCGTTGCCCGCGCTGATCCGGGGATATTGGGGCAACATCGTCCGCCGGAAATGGGTGGTGCTGGGCTCTATTCTGGCAGGGGGCGCCATTGCCGCGATTTTGTGTGTAGTTCTGCCGAAAAGTTATCGCTCCAACACCCTGATTCTCATTGAAAATCAGAAGATCCCCGAGGACTACGTCAAGGGCATCGGGGGGGCCAGCATCGAACAACGTCTCACGACGATTCATCAGCAGGTGATGAGCCGGACGTTCCTCAGTCAGATTGTAGACGAATACAAACCCTATGAGAGCCAGGTGAGGCGGGAAGGCCTCGAGTCGGCCATTGAGACATTGCGAAAAATGATCAAGGTGGAGACGGTAGGCACCCCCGGTTCATGGGGCAAGAGTGTCGAGGCGATCACTATTTCATTTTCTCACGAAGATCCGGCGACGGCCATGAATGTGACGGCCAAGCTCGCGTCATTGTTTGTCGAGGAAAACTCCAGATCTCGCGAACAGCTCGTGACCAGTGTTTCGGTCTTTCTTGAGCAAGAACTGCATGATGCAAAAAAGCTGTTGGAGGCGAAAGAACGCGCGATCAGCGAATTCAAGGCACGCTATGTCACCGAGCTTCCGGAACAGAAGGAGGCGAATCTCAGGACGTTGGATCGATTACAAACGGAACTGAACACGACGGTGGAGGCCATCCATAGTCTCACTGCACGCCACAGCCTTTTTGAAAAGGCTGTGGCCCAGTATGAGCAGTATGAAATGAAAGGCAGTATTTCAAGTCAGCCGATGTCTCATATGAGGAATCAGGCTGTTCAAGATCCTCTGAGCGCTCGCTTGAGTGAACTTCAAAAACAACTTGCGACCTTGATGGCGACCTACAAGGACGCATACCCGGATGTCGCCATCCTCAAAGACGAAATTAAGGAACTGCAAGCTCAGATAGCTGAACGATCTCAGAGAGCCGAGAATAAGAAGCTGTTCCAGTTAGAACCTCAACCGGATCACAACGAGCGGTCAGGGAGAGTGCTCGACCCACAGCTACAGAAGCTTTTGGATCAGATGGACGAGTCCAGACTGGACATTACGAACCTGAAGGCAAAGGAATCCAGAATCATTCGGGAAATGAAGGGAATTGAGGGCAGAGTCGAACAGACGCCGGCGCGTGAACAACAATTGATGATCCTGACCCGCGACTACGACAATATGCAGAAGAACTATCAAACATTGCTGGACAAACGATTGAATGCCCGTGTGGCGGAGAGCCTTGAGAAGAGTCAACAAGGAGAACAAATCCGTGTGCTGGATCCAGCTAATCTTCCTCAGAAGCCCGAGAAGCCGAATCGAATGCTGATTATGTTTTTGGGCCTGATGGGAGGCGGCGGCCTTGGTGTATCCCTGGCGCTGGGAATCGATCAATTGAATCCCACGTTCAAACGGCGTGAAGAGGTGGAGGTCTTGCCCGGCATCCAAGTGTTGGCGACCATACCTGAGTTCTTCACATTGAGCCCTCAGCTCAGCACGATGCCGAAGATTGGCCTTCGGATAACCGGCGGTGACAGCCTCCGTGTGCCTGTGGGGAAGATAGCAGTGAACGGTCATAGGGACGGGTTCACTGCGGAAAATATCAACTTGGTCGCCAAGTGGCAGCCTCGTTCGATTGCTGCCGAGCAATATCGGATGGCTGCCACGAAACTGGTCCTCTCCGCCGAGGGACGCCGTTCCACGGTTGTCGAAATCACCAGTGCGTTGATGGGTGAGGGGAAGACGACCACGGTGGTAAATCTCGGTTACACCATTGCGCGAGATCTTGGGAAAACAACACTGCTCATCGATTGTGACTTTCAACGGCCGGCTCTTCATCATTATGCCATGGTGCCTGCTCGAGCAGGGTTGATGGAGTTCTTGGATGGTCAGGCGTTGCTCGATGACTGTTTGTCGGTGATCGATGAGTCTCCTTGTTCAATCCTGGCAGTCGGTGGAGTGGGCGGAGACTGTAACGAGCTTTGGAGGATTCAACAGCTGAAAGCGATTGTGCCGGTGCTTCGTGAGCGCTTTCAGTATCTCATCATCAATACACCGCCCGTCTTGTCCAGCGCGACCGTGGGCATCTTGGCGAGCCTGGCTGATGAAATTGTGTGGGTGATCCGTGCAGGCTATTCGCCCAAACTTCTGGTACAGAAGGCGTTCACGATGCTGGGCGTGACGGCGCAACGGAAAGTGATTCTCAACTGGGTCGATGCGCAAAGCATGTCGCACCACTTGTATGGATATGCCATGCCTTATGGACCGGATCGCTCAGTCGAGAGCGTGAGGTCGTAGGGAATACGAACCGCCCCCAGAACTCATCAAGTATTACCATCAATAGTTCTCGCGTTCTATTCCGACATCACGTGCGACGTTCGCCAGGAGTGCAGCTCATAGCGGGCGATATCATCTTGAGGGAGTATCGTATGGAACACACAACGGAGCAGGCGCTCGGATATCCGGACAGTGTTACCGATCACGACAGTAAGCTGACCCTTCATGTGCGGATTCCGACCAAGGAATCGGAGACGAATGCGGCACCGATCAACGGATATCTCTGCATTGCGCCAGACGTCAAAGTTGGAAGCAATGTGAAGTTCTCCAAGTTCGTCAACCTGTATGGATGTGAGGTGGGCGACGATACCAAAATCGGGGCGTTTGTTGAGATTCAGAAGAATGCCAAAGTCGGCAAGCGGTGCAAAATATCGAGCCACACGTTCATCTGTGAGGGGGTCACAATCGAAGACGAAGTCTTTATCGGACACAACGTGACCTTCGTGAACGATTCGTTCCCCCGTGCAGCAACTGCGCACGGCTCTCTACAGACCGAGGCGGACTGGAAGGTCGAAACAACATTGGTGAAGCGGGGAGCGTCTATCGGGTCCGGCGCGACGATTCTTGCCAACGTAGTGATTGGGGAACAGGCGCTGATCGGGGCCGGCGCGGTCGTCACGAGAGATGTGCCGGCCAACGCGATCGTTGTCGGGAATCCGGGCAGAGTGGTGCGGAATGCCCGCATTGATCATGACGGTTCGCGACGAAACAGCCAGGACGCCTTGCGAGACGGGCACGCAGAGCCTTGAGGGGTGGAGGCATACTTGAAGCAGTAGGTTGATGCCACGTAGGGCGAGCCTGTCCGCTAAACTGAGCTTGCTCGTGCCGCCGCGTTCGATCACATCGCGGCGGAGAGGTTCTTTGCCTTCGACTTCGCGGCCAAGCTGGTCGGAGCGGCGTATCGGCGGTTGCAGGAGAAGCGTTCACGAATAATGTGGGGGAAAAATCAAGGGGGCAGCAATGAGTACCGAGAAGATCCCGTTTCTGGATCTCGTCACTGTTCATCGAGAGTTGCAAGACGAATTAGTCGAGGTGTTGAAGACCGCTCTGAAAAGCGCCGGGTTCATCGGCGGCCCAATGGTCCAAGGGTTCGAAGAGGACTTTGCCGGGTTCTGCGAGTCCCGACTCTGCGTTGGTCTGGGAAGCGGGACGGACGCCCTTCGGTTCGCCCTCATTGCTGCCGGTGTGAAATCCGGTAATATCGTCATCACGGTCCCCAACACATTCATTGCCACAACCGAGGCGATATCTCAGGCGGGTGCCCGTCCTGATTTTGTCGACATCGATCCCACAACCTATGCCATGGATTCTGGAAAATTACGCGAATATCTGGAACACACTTGCAGGTGGGATCCGAAGACGCGGCAAGTCACACACAACGCGACTGGTAAGCTGGTCACGGCCATTGTTCCCGTCCATCTTTATGGCCAGATGGCTGATATGGATCCCATTCTGGATTTGGCGACTCAATACAACCTCAAAGTAGTCGAGGATGCCTGCCAAGCGCAGGGAGCTGAGTACTTCTCACAGAAGGACAATCGCTGGCACAAGGCCGGTTCGATGGGGCACGCCGCCGCGTTCAGCTTTTATCCTGGCAAGAATCTGGGGGCCTGCGGCGAAGCGGGCGCGATGACTACCAATGACGAACAGCTCGCCCATACGTGCCGGCTCTTGCGAGACCATGGGCAATCAAAGAAGTACTTCCACGATATCGAAGGCTACAACGGTCGCCTTGATGCGATTCAGGCCGGATTTCTGCGCGTCAAACTCCACCATTTGACGAAATGGAATGAACAGCGCCGACAGGCGGCAGAACGTTATGATAAATTATTCGCCGGAGCAGAGGGGCTAGTCACCATACCGCATCAGCCGAGCTGGGCGCGGTCGGTCTATCACCTCTATGTGGTGCAGGTCGAGGACCGTGCTCGGCTTCAGCAGCAGCTGAACGACGTGGGCATCGGGACGGCGATCCACTATCCGATAGCGCTGCACCTGACAAAGGCCTATGAAGAGCTCGGTTTCAGGATCGGGGACTTTCCGATCGCCGAGAAGTCAGTGGCGCATATCCTATCGCTTCCGATGTTCCCTGGGCTTACCGCGGATCAGCAGGAGAGAGTGGTGACGGAAGTGCTGAAGTCTCTTTCTGTGACCAGCAGTGAACTGACATAGGACCACCCAAGCGTCATCATGATTCGTCATTCGAATGAGATCGGTGTGAGCGGTGCTCTGTCGCGAATAGATTTGAGGAACAACCATGCAAATCAAAGGCAATAGGTTTTTGATCACGGGCGGCGCGGGATTGATGGGGTCTCATATCACCGATCGGCTCCTGGCAAAAGGGGCTTCGGAGATCATCTTGCTCGATAATTTCGTCCGGGGAAGTGTGCATAATATCGAATCTGCGCTGAAGGATGGACGGGTCAGGTTGGTGAAGGGAGACATCCGTGACCTCGATCTCTTGAGGGAACTCGCGGTCGGCATCGACGGAGTCTTTCACATGGCCGCATTGAGGATTACCGCCTGTGCCGACAACCCGCGGGAGGCGATGGAGGTAATGCTGGTCGGCACCCATAATGTGCTCCAAACGGTGGCGGAGCAGAAAGTCGGCAGACTCGTCTATGCTTCCTCGGCCTCAGTGTATGGATTGGCCGATGTGTTCCCCACCAGCGAAGATCATCATGCGTTCAACAATCGGACCCTCTATGGAACGGCCAAGATGGCAGGCGAGGGGATGGCCCGTTCGTTTGCGGACATGTACGGTTTACGGTATGTCGCACTACGCTACTTCAATGTGTACGGACCTCGCATGGACATTCACGGGAAGTATACGGAAGTCCTCATTCGATGGCTGGATAAGATTGCTGCCGGTGAGCCTCCCGTGATTTACGGAGACGGCCTTCAAACCATGGATCTTGTGTATATCGATGACGTGACCGACGCCAATATCACCGCAATGGAATCCGAGATTACCGACGAGGTCTTCAACGTCGCGAGCGGGACCGAAACAAGCCTCCTGGGACTCCTTACGGCGGTCCTCAGCGTCATGGGGTCGGTCCTGAAGCCGGAGTTTCTCCCCGCGCGCGCGGTCAATCCGGTTCCCCGTCGGCTGGCCGACACCAGGAAAGCAGAGGACCTTCTTGGCTTCAAGGCAAAGGTCGGCGTAGAAGAGGGGTTGAAGCGCCTGATCGCCTGGCGAACCGAGGTCTTGGCAGCCCAGAGTAGCGTGGTATAGGCAGCGCCTGTGGGAATGAGCGGAAACTGTCTCATAGAGGCGAGTAACAAATGATTCCAATTGCTAAACCATTCCTTGGAGAAGAAGAAGCTGCGGCGGTACGAGAGGTTATTCTCTCGGGATGGCTTACCCAGGGTCCGAAGGTGAAGCAATTCGAGGAAGCCTTCGCTTCGTACGTAGGCACGCCGTACGCCTGTGCCGTTTCCAGCTGTACGACGGGCCTGCACCTCGCACTTCTTGCCGTGGGCGTAAAGCCGGGAGATGTGGTGTTGACGGTCAGCCACTCCTTTATCGCCACAGCCAACGCAATCCGATATTGCGGCGCTGAGCCGGTTTTTGTCGACATCGACCCGCGGACCTATAACATGTCTCCGGAATGGTTGGAGCGTTGTTTGCGCGAGGAATGTGATGCGGTCGATGGGAAACTCTACTATCGCGATGTCGCGCGACTTACCGGCGGCGAGTCGCCTCTATGCCATCTTGTTGCCGAGACACAGGGTGTGAGAAAAGGGAAGATGGGGCGAGTCGCAGCCATCCTGCCGGTGCATCAAATAGGAATGCCCTGCGATTTACCATCCATCCTGTCCATCGCCGATCAATTCCAGCTGCCTGTGATCGAAGATGCCGCCTGTGCAATAGGGAGTGAAATCCAGATTGAGGGCCGGTGGGAAAGAATCGGTAAACCGCACGGTGCCATCGCCTGCTTCTCGTTTCACCCGCGGAAGATTGTCGCGACCGGGGACGGAGGAATGATCACTACATCCAACCCCCAATATGACGCCCAGTTTCGTCTCTTGCGGCAACACGCCATGAGTGTGCCGGATACCGTCAGGCATAGTGCCAGCAAGATCATTTTTGAAGACTATGTCACGACGGGATTTAACTACAGAATGACCGATGTGCAGGCTGCCATCGGGATTGAACAACTCAAGAGGTTGCCAGGATTCCTGGAACAACGGAAACAGCTTGCGGCTCTCTATCGTGAACAATTGAAACATATATCCTGGCTGGAGCCGCCTCATGAACCGTCCTACTGCAGAAGCAATTGGCAGAGCTATGCCGTTAAGGTGCTGGAGCACGCACCGGTGAGTCGCGACGAGCTGATGCAGCGCCTCCTCGATTCTGGCATCTCATCACGCCGTGGGATTATGAACGCGCATCAAGAACCTCCGTACAGCCGACATCCTGCATTGAAGCAATCCGAAGAGGCGAGAAACTCGGTGGTCCTTCTTCCGCTCTATACGGGCATGACTCAGATAGAAGTGGAATCCGTTATCCAACGACTCAGAGATGTCTAAGCAGCTGCTGCTCTTTCCATTCGGCGGCAACGCAAGGGAAGGCCTCATATCCATCTTTGCGATCAACAGCATTCGACCTGAATGGGACATTGTAGGATTTGTTGACGATGACCACTCCGTCCACGGAAAAGAATGTTGCGGCATAAAGGTATTGGGTGGCAGGGAATTGCTGGACGCGTATGATAGTGCGTACGTGCTCGCAGTCCCTGGTAGTCCGAAAGGGTACTTGAGGCGTAAGACCATCATCGACGGCTTATGTCTCGACAAGTCTCGCTTTGCAACCATTATTCATCCCTCAGTCGTGCAAGCGCCTGATGCTATTATCGGCTATAACACACTGCTGATGTCCAACGTCGTTGTTAGTTGCGGGAGTCGGATTGGAAATCATTGCATCGTCCTGCCGAATACGGTTCTCGCGCACGATAGCAGCATCGGGGATTATGGTTGCATCGGCTCCAATGTATCGCTTTCTGGTTCAGTCACCATTGGGTCCGAGTGTTATATCGGGTCGGGCGTCAAGATACGCGAAAACATTCGGATTGGTGAACGAACCCTTATCGGGTTGGGTTCAAACGTGATTTCGGATATTGAAGAGGGGACTGTTGCGGTCGGAAACCCCTCGAGAGCAATCAGGAAGTGTGCTTCCTAGAAGCATTCGGACCGACCTCACTTGGGAGCAAGCGTGTCGCGTTGCTCTCCACAGCCATCAAGTGAAAATGATGAAAGGCCTGTTGTTACGCTTGAGCCTTAGTTGGCTTTGCTGAGCTCGCGCCCGCCTCATTCAACAGCCTTGACGGTCGGAGGGGCCACGTCTTATCACACTTATGCGTAACCACTTCGTCATGACACTCCCGGCTTTACTCTTTTTCCTCTCTGGGCCTGCAACAGCTTCATCACCGATTACCATTTCAGTGGAAGACCTGCAATTGCTACAAATAGAGGCAGTTCGGGGCAACGCGGACGCGCAGAACAAACTGGGGAAGCTATATTTTCTGGGTCGAAACGTCCCGCAAGACTCTACAACAGCGAGGGAATGGTTCGAGAAATCTGCAGCCCAGGGCAATGCGGACGCACAGAACAACCTCGGGTTCATGTATGAAAAGGAACAGGGCGACTATGAAAAGGCCAAGGAGTGGTACGAGAAAGCCGCTGCTCAGAAGCATGCGGAAGCGCAGTCCAACCTTGGATGGCTGTATGCCAACGGGCGGGGTATTCCGCAGGACTATGTGCGGGCATACATGTGGTGGAAGCTTGCAGCTGCCCATTCAACTGGTAAAGGAGAGAAATCGGAAGAATCCATCCTAGATAAGGTTGCACGCCGAATGACTCCTGGGCAGATCGCAGAGGGCCAGCGACTAATACAGCAGTGTCAGACACAGCAGTTTGTGGGCTGCTGAGTAAGGTCTCCTGTCACCATCCCTCACTATGTTGTTCTGGGTTCCGTTGTTGGTCGGCGAGGATGAGGGCGGAGTGATCTGCGGGCGCGTGTGCCGCAGACTTCAGGAATAAGGGAATCGCGTGCGCAAGGAAAATTCCGGCTTCGTTGTACTGGCCTTCATTCTCTCGGTGTGTCTGGGATGCACCGGATTGCGTCAGCAAGATGTACCGCCGGAAGCAGAAACTCCGATCCCGACGAACACCGGGGCCACCAATCTCACAGTCGATGGCGCCCACATGTTCCAGACCATGGATGGGATGGGCGTCAACCTCAATGTCAATAGCTGGAATGGGGGGCAACTCGCCCCTGCCCTCAACCTGTTGGTCACAGCGAATGGTGCTTCTTTGATACGGGTCATCCGCGACCCGATGGATTGGGTCACGAGCGAGTCCCTGATTCCGGATCTGCACAACCTGGATCCCGTCACGTTACGGCAGGTGTATGAAGCCCCTAAGATGCAAGATATTTGGAACACGATTAGCGCGCTGAACCAGCTCGGAGTTCGCGGCAATCAGATCATTCTCAATTTCATGGGGTGGACGCCGACTTGGATGGGTGGCAGCGGTGCCTTTGGCGGACCGAGTTATATTACCGCGGGAAAGGAACCACAATTCGCCACGATGGTCGCCTCGCTGATCTACTACGGTCGCAAGGTCAGGAACCTCGACTTCCTGTTGCTGACTCCCTTGAATGAGTCCGACCACGGCTGTCAGGAGGGACCCTGTGTCGATGCCAGCCAATATGTCACAATCCTCAAGACGCTGATCGCAGAACTGGATACGATGGGACTCAGCGACATGCGTCTTGTGGGGCCGGATACTGCGAACATCAGCGCCGGCAGGGGATATCTCTCTCTGATGATGGCGGATAGTCTCGTGGCCGGACGAGTCGATCATTTCGGTGAGCATACCTATGGCACTTCAGCCAGCCCAGGCGCACCGTTCCCGTCCAAGAGCTATTGGCTGACGGAATCGGCGGAAGCATGTGGAAGTTGCGACTCGGGGGGCACGGTAAGCGGTGGTGAGTGGAATTTTGCCAGGGCCACCACTGAATACTTTCTCACCGACGTGGCAAACGGCTACTCTGGCATTCTGGTGTATGACGCCTACGACAGCTTTTATTTCCACCACAACAATTTTGGCTTCTGGGGTCTTCTCGCCTTTAATCAGCAGACCGGAATCTACACACCCCGTGCTCGATTCTATGCCAACGCGCAGCTGAATCGGTTTATCCGTCCTGGGGCTGTGCGGATCGGTGTGAACCATTCCATAGCTGGGGTGACCATTGTGGCGTTCTTCCATCCAATCAGCGGGCAAGTGTCGATCGTCGGTCATAATGCGAGCGCTTTGCCGGTCACCATTAATGGTCTGCTGCAGAATCTTCCCATCGTAAATTCGCTTGCCCTCTACCAAACGAACGCTTCGTTGCACTTGCAGCAGGCAGCGAATATTTCGGTTGTCAGGGGTAAGTTCACTGTGTCTATTCCGGCAGATACATTTTTCTCAATGACGAATTGATGGCTACCCGGGGACAATCGCCCCTAAGAATGTACTCGCAACTCCTAGAGGTGGTTGTCTGCGATAAACGCATTGTGGGATTGGCTTCGGGTGTTAGGCCGGTATCCGAAGGTTCGAGTAACGACAGAAGTGGATGCAGTAGTGTCCGACACCTTATCAGAATAAATCGTCGGCTCGGTTCCTGTGGGGACATTTCATCTTTCATCTGAAGCCATTTCACTAAGCCCTGGAAGGAGCGGCACTTTTTCGAATGACGTAATGCTTAGGATCTGTAACTTCGCATGTAAAGACAGGTTCAGGTCCAACCGTTTGCAAACGAGGGCCACCCGGATGCACAGCCACCGCAATCCAGATCCGGCTCTTAACATGATTTTCCGCCGGTACCCACACGTGATCACCAGTGCGTACTCCATTCTCTTGAGCGAAGATCAACTTGCCGGCATGCATCGGCCCATCCCGGTAAGGACTGGGAAGCCTGCCGAAGGGCGGGTAGAGAGTTCAAATCCTTAACACCATCTATTAAAAAGGAAAGTGTCAGCATGAAACAACAACTTGGTGGCGGAACAGGATGGCTGCTGACTGTGTCGTTTATCACATTGTTGCTATCAGTATTCTCTGTCAGAGAGGCCGCGAGCTCATGTGCCTCACCCGCGAATGCAATCGAGGCAGAGAACTGCTTGCCTGGTACTCCAAGCAGCACGTGGGATATCTCCACCGCGATCGGAGACACCACTATCCAGGGTTTCGCAACAGAAATGAGTGTGAACGTGGGAGGCACCGTCCACTTCAAGGTCAACGCGAATACTTCCAACTACAAGCTTGATATCTACCGGATGGGGTACTACGGCGGGATGGGGGCTCGCAAAGTTACGACCGTCAATCCTATTGCGTTCCCTCAGCAACCGCCCTGCATCTATCAAGCAACTACGGGATTGACCGATTGCGGCAACTGGGCGGAAACAGCACAATGGGATGTACCGGCGAATGCGACGTCGGGGATCTATTTCGCGAAGGCCATTCGGAATGACACAGGCGGTGCCAGCCATATCTTTTTCGTCGTTCGTAACGATGCCAGTCATTCCGACATTCTCTTCAAAACTGCAGATGCCACCTGGCAGGCGTACAACACCTATTCGCAGAACTTTTACGGGTGCAATGAGACATTCAGCTCCAATTGTCGAGCCTTCAAGATCAGCTATAACCGCCCTGTCTACACCCGATCGTTTGAGCCAGAAACCTGGGTCTTCGGCGCCGAGTATCCGATGGTGCGATGGCTGGAAGCGAATGGCTATGATGTCACCTATTTTACCGACGTGGACGCAGACCGCCGCGGCTCGTTGATCCGTAATCACAAGTTATTTATGTCAAACGGCCACGACGAATACTGGTCGGGAAATCAGCGGGCTAACGTAGAGGCAGCGCGCAACGCCGGGGTCCATCTGGCATTCTTTAGCGGGAATACGGTTTACTGGAAGACGAGGTGGGAGAGTAGCATCGATGGCGCCGGCGTGCCCTACCGGACGCTCGTCTGCTACAAGGAAACCTGGGAAAATGCCGCGATCGATCCCGAAGATCCACCAATCTGGACTGGAACCTGGCGCGATCCTCGCTTTAGCCCTCCAGCCGATGGTGGTCGTCCGGAAAATGCGTTGATGGGTACTTGGAGCCGAGTTGTGGGACCCTATAGTGGTACCATAACGGTCCCTCAGTCCGACGGCAGGATGCGCTTTTGGCGCAATACTGACATCGCGACGCTGAATCCTGGGCAGACCGACACCTTAGCTCCAGGGTCCCTTGGAGCAGAGTTGGATGCCGATGAGGACAACGGTTTTCGCCCGGCCGGCCTGTTCCACCTCTCCACCAATACCGGGATCATCTCGTCAAGCATACTACTCGATTACGGGACTACCGTTGGGTCTGGCACCATGGTCCACCACCTGACATTGTACCGCCACTCGAGCGGATCCTTGGTATTCAGCGCTGGCACCTACCGTTGGTCTTGGGGACTGGACGCCAACCACGATCTCGATAACCAGGGCAACATTACTGACATCCGTATGCAGCAGGCCACCGTCAACCTCTTTGCCGACATGGGTGTGCAGCCCGTGACCCTGAAGGCGGGACTTGTAGCAACGACTGCCTCCACTGATTCTGCTGCTCCAAACTCGAATATCACTGCTCCATCGGCAGGTGCATCGTTCACAGAGGGTGCAAGCGTCACAATTGCCGGTACGGCCGTGGACAGCGGGAGTGGAGTCGTGGGCGGAGTCGAAGTCTCGACGGACGGAGGAACGACATGGCATCCGGCCACAGGCCGCGAGAGTTGGAGCTATAGTTGGCGGTCGGCAACCGTGGGTCCCACGGTCATCAAGAGCCGAGCCGTTGACGACAGCGGCAATTTGGAAAATCCTTCAGCTGGAAGGGGCGTGACGGTCATTGCATGTACGACATGTGGTTTCTGGAGTGATTCGACGGTTCCTACGGTGGTGGATGCAGGACCAGACAGTCCGGTGGAGTTGGGAGTGAAATTCCGCTCTTCCGTGAACGGGAGCATTACCGGCGTCCAATTCTATAAGGCAAATAACAACACTGGTGCCCACGTCGCCAACCTCTGGTCAAGCAACGGCACCTTGCTAGCGACGGCGACGTTTACGGGAGAGACCGCTTCAGGTTGGCAGCAGGTGCTGTTCTCGAGTCCGGTGTCCATCACGGCCAATACGGTCTATACGGTCTCCTATCACACCCTTGGCGGCCACTATAGTGCAGACCCGAACTACTTCTCACCATCTGGCTTGAGTAACGGATCGCTCCACATCGAGGGCAGCGTCTATGGGTATGGAGCTACCAGTGTCCTTCCCACCCAAACATATAATGGAACAAATTACTGGGTGGATATGCTGTTTAGCCCCGCATCGCTTTCGTCAATTGCGGTGACCCCGGCCAATCCCATGATTCCGACAGGGACCACGCAGCTATTCATCGCCACCGGGAATTACGCCAATGGCTCCATGCAGAACCTGACAGGTCAAGTCACATGGACGTCCTTGAGTCCGAGTGTGGCCACGATCAATGGTGCCGGCCTCGCGACTGCTATTAATGCCGGCAGTACCACCATCTCTGCCACACTGGGGACAGTTACCGGCAGCACGATCCTTACTGTGCAGGCGACCCCGCTGACAATTACCACAACCTCCTTGCCCGGTGGAGTCTTGAATGCGGCCTACACGGCTACGCTGGCAGCCAGCGGCCAAATGACTCCTTATACCTGGTCGATCGCCAGTGGGGCACTACCGACGGGCCTGTCACTTACCAACAGCACAGGGGTTATCTCTGGAACACCCACGACGACCGGTACGTTCAACTTCACCGCAAGGGTGACAGCTGCGAATGGGCAATCGGTCACCAAGCCCTTGAGCATTATTGTGAGCCGCGTTGTTACGCTCTGGCCCGGCACGACAGTCCCTGGCGTGGTGGACTCGGGACCTGATAACCCAGTGGAGCTGGGAGTGAAATTCCGCTCTGACGTGAATGGGAACATTGCCGGCATCCGTTTCTACAAGGCGAGCACCAATACCGGCACCCACGTTGCCCACCTCTGGTCGAGCACCGGCACACTGCTCGCTTCGGCCACGTTTACAGGAGAGACGACTTCGGGCTGGCAGCAGGTACTGTTCTCAAGCCCGGTGCCTATCACGGGCGACACGGTCTACGTCGCGTCCTACCATGCACTCACTGGGCACTACAGCTTCAACTCGAACTACTTCGCGACGACGGGGGTGAACAGCCTACCGCTCCATGCCTTGGCCAACGGTGTCTCTGGCGGGAACGGGGTTTATGGGTATGGAGCTAGCGGTGTCTTTCCATCTCAGACCTATAATGCGGCTAACTACTGGGTGGATGTCGTATTCAATCCTGCAGAACTATCATCTATTGCGGTGACCCCGGCCACTCCCACGATTTCGACGGGGACCACGCAGTCATTCGCTGCTACCGGCACTTACTCAAATGGCAGCACGCAAAATCTGACGAGCCAAGTCACGTGGACCTCTTCGAGCCCGAGTGTGGCCACGATTGATAACTCCGGCCTCGCCTTCGCCCTCAATGCCGGCAACACCACGATCTCGGCTACGCTGGGGACATTTTCCGCCAGCACGCTCTTGAGCACTATTGGTAACCCGTTTGTCACGCTCTGGCCTGGCACGACAGTCCCTAGCGTGGTGGACGCGGGACCTGATAGCGCGGTGGAGTTGGGGGTGAAATTCCGCTCAGACGCGAACGGGAGCATTACCGGCATCCGTTTCTACAAGGGGAGTACCAATACGGGGACTCACGTAGCCAATCTCTGGTCGGGTACCGGTACCTTGCTGGCCACAGCTACGTTCACAGGAGAGACTGCTTCCGGTTGGCAGCAGGTGTCCTTCTCGAGCCCGGTGCCCATCACGGCCAACCAGGTCTATGTGGCGTCCTACCATGTACTCAACGGCCATTTCAGCTTCAACTCGAACTACTTTGCGACGGGGGTGGACAGCCCACCGCTCCATGCCCTGGCCAATGGCGTCTCCGGCGGGAACGGCGTCTATGCCTATGGCGCTACCAGCGTCTTTCCCACTCAGACCTATAATGCGGCCAACTATTGGGTGGATGTCGTGTTTCAACCTTGACCCAGTTTTGTACGAAACAGGTTAGATCTCCATCGAAATGTTCTGACAGGATGAAAGAAACGGCCACCACTAACAAAGATAGTTACGGCCAGATTCTGAAGTCGTCGGCATTAATCGGCGGTTCATCGGCCATCAATATCGTCATTGGAATCGTGCGAACCAAAGCAATGGCGGTGCTGTTGGGACCAGCCGGATTCGGATTGATGGGCGTCTATGGCTCAATCATCGATCTGGCGCAGAGTATTGCCGGCATGGGGATCAACAGTAGTGGTGTGCGTCAGATCGCCGCAGCAACCGGCTCGGGAGATACGAAGCGTATCGCGCGAACGGTGGTCGTTCTGCGGCGAACGTCCCTCGTATTGGGAATAGTGGGTGCTGTTCTGCTAGCTGCCTTATCGTGGCAAGTTTCTGACCTCACGTTTGGCAGTCATGAGCGTGCGGCTGGGGTGGCGCTACTCTCGCTCGCTGTATTGTTTCGATTAGTCTCCGATGGTCGGGGCGCTCTGCTGCAGGGGATGAGGCACATCTCCGATCTTGCCAAGATTAACATACTGGGTGCTGCCTTCGGCGCGATTGCGAGCATCGTTCTTGTATATTTCTGGCACGAAGATGGAGTAGTGCTTGCTCTTGTCGCCGTCGCCGCAATGTTCATGGTCACCTCATGGTGGTACAGCCGGAAGGTGAAGATTCAAACTCTCGTGATGACGGCGTCAGAAATAAAAGAGGAGACGGCCGCACTCTTGAAACTGGGTTTTGCGTTCATGATGAGCGGGTTTCTGATAATGGGCGCTGCCTATGCAGTGCGATTGATGGTCATTCGTCTGGTCGGTCTGGAAGCAGCCGGATATTACCAAGTTGCCTGGACCTTGGGCGGTCTGTACGTGGGGTTCATTTTAGAAGCAATGGGGGCCGACTTCTATCCACGTCTGACCGCTGTAGCCCACGACAATACCTTATGCAATCGCATGGTGAACGAACAGACACAAATCAGCCTACTGCTGGCGTGGCCGGGCGTGATCGTCACCTTGGTCTTCGCCCCGCTAGTGATCGCACTGTTTTACTCGACGCAGTTCCAACCTGCCGTGGAAGTTCTGCGTTGGTTATGTCTTGGGACAGCGCTACGCATTATTTCGTGGCCGATGGGCTTTATCATGTTGGCAAAGGGCGCCAAGAAGGCATTTATTATAAGCGACCTCGCATGGACGGTAGTGTATTTAGGGCTCGCGTGGCTATGTGTGGACGCGTTTGGCCTAAACGGAATCGGCATCGCATTTTGTGCTTCTTACGCATTTCACTGCTTTCTTAACTACGTAATTGCGCGTACTATCAGTGACTTTCGCTGGTCTACTGCAAACGTACATACTGGCTTGATATTCACATTCGTGATTACAGTCGTGTTCTCGGCGTTCTACGCCTTACCAGCGATCTGGGCGACGAAAATAGGGGCCGGTATTGTCGTTCTCAGTGTCCTGTACTCAATTTGGGGATTGCTCCATCTTGTATCTTCCGCTCGCATCCGAACGCTTTTTAGCGCACGCTTTTGTGGTTCTGCTTGACAGATCCGAACGGCAAACCAAGTGTGTAACTCTGGGAGCGTTCCTTTTCCCATGGTAGGAGAGGTTAGAGGGGAGGGAGAATAATATTAATTAGAAGTCTATTCGCAGGCCATAGGACTCTTGCATTGCCAATGAAACACATGGATTGCAACCGTTAGCTTGAGAGGGATGCGTGTCACCACTAGCAAATATGCTCGAAGGAAAGAATTGTTTATAAAGCCCATTGCGTCTGTAGAAAGGGGCCAAGAAGTCCTTATTGCCAACTAACGGTGTATCTAGCCCGCAATTCACTAAACGTGAAGCCCGTAGAGTATTGTTAGGAGAGATCAGCTTTGGCGTTGGTCAATATAGAGGGATCAGCGATTCGGCCGAAACTTGTTTTTTTTCGTTCGATTCAAACCGACCTCCCTAATTATATTAAGCAGCATCTGCAACAGCAGGTGGATTGCCTCCAGTTGTTTTTTGATGTAGTTACAGTTGAACCCGACTGTGATTTTCGGGAGATGTGCGATATCCATGAACCGGACTTGGCACTATTTGAAACAAGTGTGTATTCAGGACCTCGTCGAATTAGCGGCTTGGAGACAAATCTCAACGTACCAAGGATCGGTTTATTCAATTCGGATGCGTACTGCATAACGCGAAGTACATTTATATCCGACATGGCCGAATGGGGAATTGATACCTATTTTTCTATCTCTGTCTCCCTTGCCGAGTACATGCCCGGTATGGCTGAGAATTTGTTCACCTGGCCAAACTTCGTAGACGAAACTGTGTATCGTGACTACGGCTTGTATAAGTCTATTCCGGTGTTGGTCACAGGTAGCCAGGCAACGCACTATCCCTGGAGAAATCAGGTGAGTCGAATTGTGGCGCAACATTTTCCTACCCTCGTTATGCCGCATTTTGGTTGGTTCAGCGCAAGTCACACACAGCGCATGCTTTTCGGGGAGCAGTATGCTCGTATAATTAACTCAGCGATCGTTGCACCGACGTGCGGGACGATCGCGAAAGAGGTTGTGCGAAAGCACTTCGAAATTCCGGCATGCGCAACTATCCTTGTGACGGAGCGAACTGTCGCCTTGGAGGCTGCTGGATTCGTTGATTTGGAGAATTGCGTCTTCGCCGACCCTGGAACAATAGTCGACAAACTAGACTATGTTTTCCGGAATCCGGATGTAGCCACGACTATCAGTCGACGTGGATATGAACTTGCTCATTCTCGACATACCAGTCGAAGTCGTGACCAGATATGGCAGTGGTATTGGCTCAATAAGGATCTTCCAAAGGGATACAAGATCATTCAGGTGAGTCCCTTTGGGCCCCTTGTAACGGCCAAGACGGATGCCTCAATTCGTAATGGTCACGTCGTTTCAGGAAGTATAGACCGGGCAATCCTTCGCCGAGCCGATGCATTGTTAGGAGAAAGGAGGCTTGATGATGCTGAGGGCGAGTACCGATCGTGCTTAAATTATCACTTCATGCCCGAACCTCTGCTTGGCCTGGCATTATGCAGCCTCCTAATGGGTAAACCGTGGGCCGCGCAAAAGTGGATCAACAGGGTATTGAGTGCGTCTTTGGATAGACATCACGCTGCAGACCCTGACCCAGTTGAGTGGAGCTACTTGATACTCTCTCTGATCGTATCTAAGAATCAGAAAGAGGCAGTGCGGCTCGCCGCAGAGTATCCTTCTTTGCGCCATCCACTACTTGATCGTGCACGGATTCTGATACACCTTCTGTATCCGTCTAACGAAGCTCAACCTTCATTTATTTCGTGTCCCGTGAGACCTAGCGTGCATAATCAGGCAAGTCTGTCGCTTGAGGTATGGATAGCGCAAGTTTTGGATTCATTACATGCAAGCCGCCAATTCAGATTGGCGGAGAAGGTTCAATCAATCTATGGCGAGTTAATGTATCTAGATAACTCGGTTACAACGACAGGAACGGTTACTAAGACCGCAAACCTTTCAGGACGCAAGAAATACCGCCGCACACCTGCCATGTCTAGACAATCGTGGAGCATGCGTGCTTTCCAGTTTGCTGGCAGGAGATGCTTCTTCGTGAAGAGCAAGTTTGCTGAGCTTCACGAAGAAGCTTGTTCTTCACGAAAATCAAGAAGCTTGTTCTTCCTGAAGACCAAGCTTGCTGAGCTACTCACAAATCGGCGACCGGAGTACTTGGACTTTACAAGTACCGTCATGCGTTTATGGCAAAGTAGTGAATTCGGGACTACGCTGATCATCGGAGAGGCATCAGATGCCAACAGGCTGCTGAGTATAGCGGCTAAAAGTCCGTATAGTCGAAATATCGTAATTGCAAGTGAATGTCCGGAACAGACATCCTCTGCCAATGTGGACAATAGCCTCACACCTGTAATGGTTTACAGAAGCGGCGAATCTCTTTCGGTAATTCGTAACAGACTTCATGTAGAATTGTTCGATGCCGTAATTATTCTATCAATTGGTAGACGAGAGGATCTTGATTTCTCAGATATCGAAAAATCAACTTTCATAGCGCTTTCGGGAATTCATGAACGCCGAGCACAGTCACTTTTTGCTACACTTATCGCTGTACGAGAATTTGAGCTGACATACTTTGATCCTCGCGGTCGAGGCTATGCCATATTTCTCAAATGCGCCCTTTCTAATGTGGACGCCTCTCCTGGTGATGGTTTGCATTAGCTCACTATGGGGCTACGTGTTAACTGGAGGAGCACTTCACGGCTCTAAACATATTTCTGACCTTCCCCCGATTTGATGGACACCAGGTTAGGCGACTGCGGCCCTCGCTTCGTACTCGGCCGGGGAGTCATAGCCGAGGGTTGAGTGCCGACGCG
>LNDU01000007.1 GCA_001464735.1 Nitrospira sp. Ga0074138 | reverse complement strand
GCGTCGGCACTCAACCCTCGGCTATGACTCCCCGGCCGAGTACGAAGCGAGGGCCGCAGTCGCCTAACCTGGTGTCCATCAAATCGGGGGAAGGTCACTTTGGGTCGCCTAGCTAAATATTGAATTGTGTTAGGCATCCTTCCATCCATCAGCTAAGCTTCTACTAAGGCGTCCTTTTTCAACGGCGGTGCTATATTTGTTTGGAGTGGGAATGAGCGAGCATCGCAAACTATCGTTCATGCACCGATTGTCTATGAATGAAATTAATTGAGCAGCTGAATCTTGATATCACCCGGAGGAGAGAGATTATGAATAGAGTACTAGCGAAGTCCGGAGCTGTGATGGTGATGGGGATAGTCTTGTTGTCGAACCAGGGTTGTAATACGAAGTGGCTCAAGTCTGACGGTGAAGGTGGTGCTGGGAGCGGGAGTTCGAAGCTCCCAAACTTGTCAAGAGGAGGCCCCAGCAGTGAATTGAGCGGGTTCTCCCGTAATCCATCGGAGGAACGACTTGGGCAAGGCGGATACTCGACGTCACTGAACCCGTCGGGGCACCGCGCGCGTCAGCATGCGGAATTGACACAAGAAGAAAAGGCTGCTGTGGAGGCGGGGTTGCAGGACGTGTTCTTCGGGTATGACCAGTGGACCTTGTCGGAGCCCGGCATGGAAGCGCTCAATCACGACGCGGCGTACCTGAAGGATCATCCAGGCGCCACGCTGAAGATAGAAGGGCACTGTGACGAGCGAGGCACGACCGATTACAACATGGTGCTGGGCGACAAACGCGCCAAGGCTGCTCGGAGCTATCTTGCGGAAGTCGGGGTGAGTTCCAAGCAGGTGGCGATTGTCTCATATGGAAAGGAGCGTCCCTTCTGCTTTGATCGGGACGAATCCTGCTATCAGCAGAACCGCCGTGGCCACATGCTTCTTTCCACTAAAAAGTAGAGCCTCGCCGATGAGTACCTTGTCTTTCATCGATTGGGTTCCCCCCTGAGATTCGGCAAGGAGCTTTTGGATCGCCACAACTCATGAGATTGCGATAGGGACTTCTTCAGTGAAAAAACTCAGGTCGTTCTTTAAGTCAGAAAGTACCGAACAAGCTCCAGCGCAGCCCCGGCCAGAAGACCGACGGGTCCAGCCGAGATTCACGACCCAGTTTCGGAGTACCTTCTCGGGACAACGAGAGGAGGGGCAGGGACGGACGCTGGATATTTCCGTCGGTGGGTGTAAGATCGAAAGCGATACCAACGTGATGCAAGGGGCTAAGCTCGAATGCCGACTCCACATTCCAGGCCTTGATTGGCCCTTGAGGATCGACGAAGCCATGGTGCGTTGGGTCGATGGCAATACTTTCGGGATCGCATTTTCGCGGATCAGTCCAGAAGAGCTTGCGAAGCTCAAGACGATACTCTCCGAACTTGAACAGGACGAGTAACTTCTCTTCTAGTCGCTTCAGCGTGCACACCTCCTCTCTCGTAAGGATTTCCTGAAACAGTATTCTGTGAGCCTTCGTCGTTCTCTCACTCTCCAGCGTGGCTGTATGTGTTGTGTAGACGCTTTCCTGGCCCTGAACACGGTTGACATGGCTACCGTAACTGTCAGAAAGTACGGGAGAAGTGATGTCTCGATCCAAAAATCATCTCATAAGGATAGAGAAAGGAGTTGGGGGTGGAACAGAGGTATGCAATCACCGTGAAGTTCTTGGTCGATGCCGATTCGGCGGAAGATGCAGAAGAGATGGTCGAAACCGCCTGTGAAAAAGCGTCGGCATCGTTTCCTGAAATGAGTTATGAGGGAATTGAGGATATTGAGGAAGAAGAGGAGTAGTTGGTCTTTGCTTGCGGCAGGAATCTTGTCATTCACTTGACCGATCACACCATGGGCATTGAATCGCAATCGATCTTACCCCAGATGGAAGTTGCTATCCTTGCAGGCGGCTGTTTTTGGTGTCTTGAAGCCGTTTTTGACCAGGTCAGGGGGGTGGAATCGGTCGAGTCTGGTTATATCGGGGGTAACCTAGAGCACCCCAGTTATGAAGCGGTGTGTGGGGGGCAGACCGGCCATGCCGAGGCCGTGCGGATCACCTTTGATCCAAGGGTGATTTCCTACAAAGAGCTCCTGGAGATTTTTTTCGTCATTCATGATCCCACGACGCTCAATCGACAGGGAAACGACAGAGGCACCCAATATCGCTCCGCAATCTTCTATGGCACGTCAGCACAGCGCCATGGAGCAGAAACCGTGATCAAAAATTTATCCGGCGAACAATTGTACGACGCACCCATCGTCACGCAAGTCGTGCCGGCTACGAGATGGTACGAGGCGGAGTCCTATCATCAGGAGTACTTTGCGCGGAATCCACTCCAAGGGTATTGCCAAGTCGTCGTCGGCCCAAAGGTGGCGAAGTTTCGTAAACAATTTGCTGCAAGGCTGAAGTCGTAGCAAGTCTCTCTCGTCATCGGTTTAAAAGCCCAGCCAAGACTTCTCGGATGCTCTCGAATACCGCCGGCTTTTGAAATATTTGGTGGTGTTTTAGGCTCACCTCGGCATGAACAGGGCAAAATGGCCATTCTTTGGCCGGATTACCCTGGACTTCGGCGATGATCGAATGGTCGTCATCAGTATTACGCGTGTGAATGACGATGAGGGGACTATCCGGATCGAGCAAGCAGGTATCGTCCACGGTTGTGTTTTCAATGCGCGCTCGCTGTTGTCCGGCTGAAAACACCGTGTCACCCTCGCGCAGCGGCCCAGTTGGCGAAAGTGAGTACAGGACGAGAGGGGCAGTTAGAATGATGGCTACTACAATACCGATTGACCAAAGTGGAGGTTCGGTAGGTGTTTGCTCAGGAGTCGATGACACGTCTTTGTGTATCAGTGTATGGGCATTGTACATCAGGCCGAAGTCGGTGTCAGTCGCTTCATGTCAAGAAAGTCATGTGAGGTAAAGGCTCCCTGTTAGGCAGGCTCCAATAATAATTATTGGGAAGAGCCGATCGCTTTCAGCCAAGCAGCGGAAGAAAAATCGAACAGAAAAGAAGGGGCGCTCAAGCTTTCACAAAGCAGTCAATTTAGTTTGCGGTCCATGTCGGAAGTTGTGCCTGTGAGCATCTTGTACAGAACGATTATCTCTCGCCGTTCTGGTCGGATCAACTTGCTCAAAAAGTCTTTTTGTAACGGAACAATGGCAGCCCTCGGTTCAAAATCCAATCGTGCTTCTTGGGGGGCTATAGGCTGCAGCGGAGCCGATCGGCCATCGGCCGTGTCCCCAATTCCAGGGTCCGGGGCATAGTGAGTCGATGAGCGGTAGTTGCCTAGTATGACATGGAGCCCGTCGCCGTCAATGAACATCCCGCCTGATGTAACTATCTGGACGATCGCGGTCTCCTGAGTGGCTTGATAAAACGTGACGATCTCCTCTGGTGTAGCCGTTCTCAAACCTTTTGCCAATAACGGGGAAAAGAAGTCCATTTCGCCTGTTTTGAACGCTGGATGTCGAGGCAGCTCTTTGCCCTTGCCCTTAAACGAAGGAAAGAGATGCGGCTCGTCGATTATCATGCCAGCCAGAACCGCTCTCATCTCATCCGTCGTGATGTTGGCAGGATGGAAATGGTTGCCGCCTACCGTATGGTCTACTTCGAGTCTGACAAAGCGTGCCGGATCATCGTGGATAGTCACGGTTGGAAGGCGAATCTGGCAGGAAGGAAGCCCGAGGCACAGTATTGCTCCAAAGAATAGTATCGTACCAGAGTTCCTCATGTGAGCCACTTTAGTTCAAAAGGCGCCATGCTGTCTTTCTAGGGTTACAGGAGTGAGGCCACCAATGATAGACATCGCCTTTTCAGGCCCCATTCCTGACAGACTTAGACGACGCCGATACGGGCGATAAACGGACGATGACATGACGTGGCTCATTACGCTGACTTTCCATCAGCCAAAGGGATGCCAGTCCTCATGTGGCGCACCGATTTCCGTGATAATTTCAGCCGCACCGTCAGGTTCCAAACTAGTGTCGGTCAAATCGCAGCCAGGATACCTACCTCTGGTGAGGCCCGATTCAGGTCTTCTCCGGAATGCGCGAAGCACCGCCTCGACATTTTTTCGCTTGAAGAACGGGCCTCACTCTGTCTGTACCGTGGTCAGCGACCCATTCATTGATGCGTCATCAGTATGTCCCAATTGAGTGTCTAAGGAAATCGTGGTGCAGGGGCCTTTGATCCATTCTCAAATCTCATTTAAGAAAATGGATTAGCGGATCCGCCATCTCACAGATGGTCGTCTTATCGAGCGCAGCTCTTCAAATCATGCCATGGCAACCGCGCTGACTAGTCATATCCGCGACAAACTACTTAAACTTCTTCGGAAACTGCTTCACCAGCGCAGTCGCTAGCGTATCGGCAATAACGTACACATGGTGCTCCATCGCCGGCCAGGTCTCTTCCTCGCCTGCGTAATCTCCTTGCTGGAATTTGGTGATTTGAGCAACCTGATGGTCGACGTGCGTAGCAAATAGAGCTCTAACGGTGTCTTTCGAGAGGTGGGGATTAAGCTTGCTAAAAAATGTAGCGATCGCTTCGGTATTCGAGGCTAGCTGGGCCATGGCCGCGTCCTGTTGGCCCTTATTTTTGGCCACAGTAGCCTGTGAATAGGCCTTAACTTCACTATAGTGCTGTGTCAGCAGGGTACGGAGCTGACCAGAAGCAGCTTCTCCATAGAACGGGGCAAACGTCCGTGCCATATCTCTTATATTGGCAACAACAGCCTTTTCCGCAAATTCTCGAGACCGTAGATCGTTCTTTGCGTTGTCCAAAACCACATTGCGAACCCAGAAAAGCTGTCGTGACCATTCATCACGCAAGACACTCTGAAGATCCGCCTCTGTGACAGGATGAGGAGCCGACACTGAGCTCGATCCCTGCGCATCACTTGCTAACCCGCCGACGGTCAATACCAGGAGGGCCATGGACCAGCGTATTATATTCATAAGAAATCCTTTCCTCAGTTAATTGTTAGGTAAACCCAGGCACTTAAGACGATGACACCGCCTTTCGGATGCATACGCATCAATCTGACTTACGTAACGTATTCCCGTGTCCATCATGTAAACACTGTGTAAACGGTTTGTTAACAATCACTCAGTACATAGATTGTTGCGCTTTGCTGCAAGGCTGAAGCCGTAGAAAGTCTCTCTCATCATCGGTTTAAAAATCCCACCAAGAGCTCTCGAACGTTCTCGAATACCGCTGGCTTCTGAAACATTTGAGGGCTTGTTATGCTTACCGCTGCATGGACTGGGCAAAAGGGCCATTCATCGATCGGATTGCCTTAGACTTCGGCAGTGATCGAACGGTCCGCGTCACTATGTGGTGCGTGAATGACGATGAGAGGACTATCCGGATCGAGCAAGCAGGTATCGCCCATCTCATTTGGTTTGCCCGTGGTCGTGGTTTCAATGCGCACTCGCTGTTGTCCAGCGGAGAATACCGTGTCACCTTCTCGCAGCAGCCCTGTCGGCGCAACTGAGTACAGCAGAAGAGGAGTAAAGAGAATGATGCTTACTGCTATTTCGATCGCCCACAGCGGAGGTTCGGTCTGATTCCGATCCGGGATGTGCGATGTTTTCTATGCATCCATATCAAGCTTCTTACAGTAGATCACCCACTCGATAATCGTTGCACCTCAGGGCCTGTTGAATAATAGGGTCGTTGATTGAACGTTTTGCTATACTGCGCCCCGTCCACAGTTGCTTCCCCACCTGGTACCCCTGGAGCTGTTCA
>LNDU01000006.1 GCA_001464735.1 Nitrospira sp. Ga0074138 | reverse complement strand
GCCTAACACGTCGGCGTTCCTCGCAGACCTTTGGCGAGATCGTTTGGGCCATCGTCCTCTTACCGGAGGCCGCACACCGCTTTCTTCAACAGCCCCATAAACACCTCCATCACTGAAGGGCAGTATGCCCCAATGGGGTGTCCAAAGAAATCGTGGAGCGGAGGAGGAATTATAAAATTCTAATTCAATATTCTCCAATAGCCATGGGTTCTCTAATGTTGTAGAATTGATACTCGATTGATTCTTTAAACATTTTTTAGACGGATACGGCTTCATGGCCCCTCCAAAGGAGGGTTGTGCTTTTCCGGAATTATGGGAAAGTAGGACTCTGAGGCGGGCATATGTGCACACTTGTTAGCCGAAGAGGAGATCTGTGAATGAAAGAATTTTTGCCGTTTCATAGGTCTGATGTTGGCGAAGAAGAAGTATCAGAAGTGGTGGAGGTACTTCGCTCCGGTTGGTTGACAACGGGGCCCAAGGTGCGGGAATTTGAGCGAGAATTTGCCGCAATGGTCGGGGCCGAGCACGCTGTTGCTGTTAATTCCTGTACAGCCGCCCTCCATCTTGCCCTTGAAGCTGCTGGTGTGAGCGAGGGAGATGAAGTACTGGTCCCGACAATGACCTTTGCCGCAACGGCTGAGGTGGTGACCTACTTCAAAGCGCGGCCAGTTCTGATCGATTGCCTACCAGACACGCTGAATCTAAACACGGATCGTATCCAACAGGCCATCACAGATAAAACGAAAGCGATCATCCCCGTCCATTTTGCCGGGCACCCGTGCGATCTTCGGCCCATTCACACGATCGCACAGAACCACAATCTACACGTGATCGAAGACGCAGCTCATGCGTTGCCGGCACGATATCATGGCAAGATGATCGGCGGGATATCAGACGCCACGTGTTTTTCGTTCTACGCGACGAAGAATATCACCACCGGCGAAGGTGGAATGGTTACCACGAATAACGCTGAGTGGGCTGCTCGCATGCGGATGATGAGTTTGCACGGTCTCAGTCGGGATGCGTGGAATCGCTACTCTGCGCAAGGTTCGTGGTATTACGAAATACTCTCGCCTGGTTTTAAGTACAATCTGACGGATATTGCTGCAGCGCTTGGTTTGGCTCAACTGAAGAAGTGTGAACGTTTTTGGAAAGGGCGTGAGCACTATGCCGCTCTGTATCAGCAAGGTTTCCAAGATCTCCCTGAAATTACGTGCCCTCCAGCGACTCCTCATGTACAGCACGCATGGCATCTGTATGTCATTCAATTGAATCTGGATCGTTTGCAGATCGGTCGCGATGAATTTATCCGTCAACTGCAGCAAGCCGGTGTCGGCTGCAGCGTGCATTTCATTCCCCTCCATTTGCATCCCTATCATCGGGAGAGGGGAGGCTATCGACCAGAAGATTTCCCTGTTGCTAGTGCGGCGTTCCAACGAATCGTTTCATTGCCGTTGTACTCGAAGATGACGGAGGACGAAGTCAATCGTGTGATTGAGACCGTTCGTGATCTTATCAAGAGGAACCGACTGTAATGAAACGTACGTTTGATATCTGCATGGCTGCCCTAGGGCTGGTTCTCACGGCGCCGCTACTGGCAATCATCTCCGTGTTGATCAAGCTGGACTCGCAGGGCCCGGTGATCTTTCGTCAGGTTCGAGTAGGACAGGGGTTTCGTCCCTTCGCCATACAGAAATTCAGAACCATGGTTGTGGATGCTCCTGATACTGGCTTGCCTCTTACAGTTGGACAAGATTCTCGCATAACGAGAATCGGTCGAATTCTACGGAAATGCAAGCTCGATGAATTGCCTCAGCTGTTGAATGTTCTCGCCGGTGATATGAGCTTTGTCGGCCCAAGACCGGAAGTCCCCCGTTATGTTGAACGCCTGCGGTCTGAGTTTTCCGAGGTACTCACGGTTCGTCCCGGGATTACAGACTTGGCCTCGTTGAGATACATCGATGAGGCGTCGATCCTCGCATATTCCTCAAATCCCGAAGAAGAATATCAGCTCAAAGTTCTTCCGGAAAAGCTACGGTTGGCAAAATTTTATATCCGGCATATGTCTTTACGGCTCGATCTCGCCATTATCATACAAACATTGCTGCATATTGCTAGGATTCCAACCGTGGTTTTCACGCATCCTGAACTCAAAGCTGCTGTCGATCCTCCCTTGGCCTCTCCTTGGACGAGCCTGTCGTCCTTTATTATGAGGTGGCGGAAGCCAATTATCGTCGTTCTTGATGTGAGCTTAATAATTCTGGCGAACTACTTGGCATTTGCCCTGAGATATGATGGTAGTATCCCCGGAAGTGAGCTCATTACCTTTGGGCAAACAGTACTCGCATTGGTTGCCATTAGAGGAGTAGCGTTTGCCTTATTTGGCCTGAACGAAGGTTTGTGGAGGTATACAAGTATTTGGGATCTTCAAAATATTGTGGGGGGGGTCTTAACTAGTACGGTCGTATTTTATGGTTGGGTTCATTGGGTGATGGGGATCTCTGGTTACCCGCGTTCCATATTCGCCATAGATGCGATCCTACTCATCGGGCTTCTGGCCGGGGTGAGATTGCCCTCCAGGGTCCTTCGTGATAAGCCGATTTTTCAGAAAAAACGAAAGGTTCTGGTCGTGGGTGCCGGAGACTCAGGAGAACGAGTCGTTCGGGAGATGAAAACTCGAGCGGAATTTAACTGTCAGCCTATCGGATTCGTCGACGATAATGTCGGGCTTCTTAATCAACGCATCCATGGAGTCAGAGTATTGGGCACGGTGCAGGACCTTCCGAAAATTGTCGAAAGACTCAAACCTGAAGTAGTTGTGGTTGCAGAGCCGAATGCGGCTCCTGAGTTCCTTCGAGACCTCGTTATCAAATTGGAGCCGTATAATATTGCGATCAAGACACTGCCAGCCAAAGAGGAACTCCTCGCAGACCAAAGTACGGTTAGTCAGATACGGAATGTTTCGATCCCGGACCTTTTGTCACGAGCGCCCATTGATCTTGATAAGCAAGCTACGAGGCAGATGGTCAGGGGGAAGTGTGTTCTGATTACCGGTGCTGGCGGGTCGATTGGTTCGGAATTAGCTCGTCAAATTACCCTGTTTGAGCCGAAAGTGCTCTTGCTCTATGAGCGCCATGAGAACAGTTTATACAACATCCACAAAGAGTTAGATGACCGGAGACTTGCGTTTCCCGTTGTCCCGCTGATTGGCGATGTGACCGATGCCCAGCGGCTCTGTTCGGTGCTGGAGGAGTATAAACCACAGATCTTGTTCCATGCGGCAGCGCACAAGCATGTGCCTCTCGTGGAGCTGAATCCCATGGAGGCCGTGAAGAATAACTGCATCGGCACACGCGTCACTGCTGAAGCTGCGAGCCTTTACGGGGTCGAGCAATTTGTGCATATCTCGACAGATAAAGCAGTCAATCCATCGAGCGTGATGGGAGCTACCAAACGAGTGGCTGAACTCATCATTCAAGACATTGCGAGGAGTAGTCGGACCCGCTTCCTTCTTGTACGATTTGGCAATGTTCTTGGCAGCAGTGGTAGTGTGTTGCTGCGCTTCCAGGAGCAAATCAGGGCCGGTGGACCCGTCACTGTTACACACCCGGAGATCCGACGATACTTCATGCTGATCCCTGAAGCGGTTCAGTTGGTGCTTCAGGCGGCAACTATTGGCGAGCAAGGCCATATTTATATTCTCGATATGGGAGAGCAAATCAAGGTCCTTGATATTGCTCGGAGTCTGATTCGACTGTCCGGGCTCAATCCGGGGAAGGATATTCCTATTCAATTCGTCGGACTACGCCCTGGGGAGAAGCTGTATGAGGAATTAGTCGGCGCGGGAGAGGTTGCGGTGCGATCACCTTTGGAGAAAATCTTGCAGATTCGGACGATAAGCCATCTCGACTTCGAAGAGTTTCGTGAAAAGCTGTCTGGATTAGAGGCGGCAAGCTATGGCGATGCAGCCGGCGTGTTGCTTGAACGGCTCAAGGAGATCGTTCCGATGTTCCAAACCTGCGTTTCGGATCCGGAGTCTTCGACGGTGCCGGCTAGTTCCCTGTAAACCTAGAGCTGTGTCGGCGATCCTGCTGGTGTGCCTCTTCTATATCTAAGTCTCGCTATGCCGTAATGTAAGCAGTTCGGAGGGTACCTATGCAATATCCTGAGTCAGCCGCCTCTGTAGGACAAACGGGAATGGCCACAGTTCACGAGTATATCCTCATCGCATCACGCAACAAATGGGTCATCGCAGGCGCGATAGCCTTGTCGTTGACATTGGCCTGGGGGTACTACCTGCTTGCGACGAAGTATTTTCAGTCACAGACGATGATTGTGGCGGAACAACACGGGTCGATCGACAACCTTATCGATAAAGACGGAGACGGAGGAGGAAGTTTCGAACAGCGCCTTTTCCTTATCCAACGGCAAATCATCAATCAAGATTTCTTGCTTGAGATTGCAAAAGAATTCAGCCTGTTCCCAAGTGAACTCAATGAGGCACAGCAGCGTGAAGCCCTCATCGAATTAAAGAATAGGACGAGGGTTGAGCGGGTCAAGATGGACCCAGCGGTGGCCCTCTCTCCGCAAAGTTTGGTTGAAGGCTTCATGGTGTCCTTCCTTCATGAGAATCCAACAACTGCCATGCAGGTGACAGCTCGAATCGCGGATAAATTCATTGAGGAGAACAACAAGGAGCGTGAGAAGAAGGTTGAGGGTACGGGCGAGTTTCTTGAAGAAGAACTGCGCTTGATGAAACGCGAGCTAGAGAAGAGAGAAGAGAGCATCAGTAGCTTTAAGAAATCTCACCTTGGCAATCTTCCCCAGCAGGCAGATACCAACCTTCGGGCCTTGGATCGAATAGAGGCAGAGATCTTTACCACTAACGAGAGTCTTCAGCGTCAATCCGACAAACTTGGCACGCTGAATCAAGAAGTCCATCTGTACCGTACGACTGGACAGTCGAATTTTAGGAGTGGGACCACACGCTCGATAGAGCCCGATCCATTATTTCGGCACCTGAAGGAACTCCGAGAAAAACTAGTCAAGCTTCGGGCTGAGTTTTGGGATGGATATCCCGAAATCATCTTAACGAAGGAAGAAATTCGGCAAACAGAGGAAGAGTTAACCAACGTGTACGGTCCGGATGCGCTCCGGGCAGACAAGACGGCGCCACTGGACCCGGTCCTTCAGGATTTGTTGAAGCAGCAGAGCGAAGCACGAACCGAGATAGCTCTTCTCCGACAGCGTCTAGAGCAACTGCGCACCACCAAGAGCGAGCTTGAAAGGCGTCTCGATAGGTCTCCGGCAGTGGAACAGGAGTTGCTCGTTCTCGAACGTGACTACAGTAATCTAAAGAGCAATTACGCGATGCTTCTTGACAAGCGGTTGCATACGCGGGTCGAGGAAAACATCGGAAAACGGCAGAAGGGGGGAAAGTATCGCATACTGGACCGTGCCAATTTTCCAACGGATCCGGCCATTCCAAACAAACTAAGGGTTTTAGTGCTAGGACTTCTGTTCGGGTGTGTTTTGGGAGCAGGGCTGTCGGTCTTACGTGAACACCTCACCCCTCAGTTCCGCAGCGCGGAGGATATAGAATTTCTGCTTGCAGGTCCTCGATTATTGGCAGCCATCCCTGATTTTTCATCGCTGTGGCGTGCTGCCAGTGCTCCAGGGTATTTCCAGACACCTGCTCTGCCAAGACCGTCTTTGGGTATGACCGTGCGACCTCGGTCAGAGATCGTGCCGAGTCACCAACCGTTAGCCGAACGGTCGAGTTCGCATGAGATCGACCGGAGATTTGTTGCGAAAATGTTCCCTCGTTCCATGGCTGCTGAGCAGTATCGTGTGGCTGCGGCGAGATTGCAGTTGATCAATACGACCGGGGCGCCGATGGTTGTCGCTGTGACGAGTGCGATTAAAGGCGAAGGGAAAACGACGACTGTCATCAATCTCGGCTATACCCTGTCGCGAGATTTTGGCAAGCGTGTACTCGTGATGGATTGTGACTTTGTCTATCCCGAAATAAGGGCCTTCCTTGAATCACCGGTACGATATGGGCTTGTTGATTGCCTAAGAAGTGACATTCCAGTGCAGGAGGCCATGAGTGCTTTCACCGATGTCCCCTGTTGGATTATGCCGGCTGGCGAAGCTGTAGCTGACTCCAACGACCTATTAAGGGCTGGTCAACTCAGTCGTGTGTTGTCGCAATTGCGAGAGGAATTTGACTATATCCTTATAAATGCCCCACCAATTCTCCCGGTAGCCACGATGAATGTTCTGGAAAGCCATTGCGACTTTCTCCTTCTTGTCGTAAGAGCTAATCTGACGTCCAAGCAAGCTGTCAAACAGGCGATAGGATCACTGCGTGCAGACAGGCCCATCCATGTGATTCTCAATGGTGTGGCATCAAATTCTCTTCCGAGCTATATGTTGGATTACCCCGTCAGCGAAAGGCAAGTGGTAGTTTAATCTCTCTACTGCAATTTGCAGAATGGTCCGACGTATCTGATCACCAAATACCTGCATCGCTTGATCTTCGGCAGTTTCTCTCATCTCACGTTTGAAGGAGAAGAAGTTTTCCCCGCCGCTTGACAGTCAAGCCTACCTTCATAGCCGCCAATATCGTATCGATGCAGGAATATGACTTGGATCAAGGATGCTCTTGACGTCGATCACGACAGCTTGTTTCTGATTGTGAAGAGGCTTGAGGAGATCTCCAATGCTCATATCGGAAAACTTCTTGTGTGCAACGGCCACGACTAATCCATCAAGCTCTTTCATCTTTTCCCATTCGACCAGGTGAATGCCGTACTCTGCCACGGCTTCTTCACTCTCGGCAATTGGATCATGGACGAGCACCTCGATTCCATATTCACGAAGTTCGGAGATGATGTCAGGCACTTTGCTGTTACGGAGATCCGGCACGTTTTCCTTAAACGTCAAGCCGAGCACTCCTACTCTGAGTTCATTTACAGGGCGCGACATGTGGCTGAGTAGCTTCATAGTGTGTTCCGCCACAAATTTTCCCATGCCGTTGTTGATGCGGCGGCCTGAGAGAATCACTTGTGGATGATAGCCCACTGATTCTGCCTTTGAAGTCAAATAATAAGGATCCACTCCGATACAATGGCCACCGACAAGACCAGGAGAGAACTTGAGGAAGTTCCACTTCGTCCCCGCAGCTTCAAGGACAGATTTAGTATCTATTCCCAGTCGGTGGAAAATCAAAGCGAGCTCGTTCATCAATGCGATATTCAAGTCTCGTTGAGTATTTTCGATAACCTTGGCTGCCTCCGCTACTTTGATGCTTGATGCTCGATGAACACCTGCCTTCACAACTAATGCATACGTGTCCGCCACGATGTCCAAAGATTCAGGGTCCTGTGCCGATACGACCTTGATAATCTTTTCGAGCGTATGTTCCCTATCTCCAGGATTTATTCGCTCCGGCGAGTACCCTAATTTGAAATCTACACCTGCCTTCATTCCGGAGGTTCTTTCCAATATTGGCAGACAAACCTCTTCGGTCGCACCCGGGTAAACCGTCGATTCATAGACTACGATGGTACCGGGAGACAGGTTCTGCCCGATCAGCTCTGAGGATTTTTGTAAGGCGGTAAGATCGGGCTGCAATGCTTCATTGATAGGAGTCGGAACGGCAACAATAATGAACTTGGCTGTTTTGAGGTCCTGCGAGTCCGATGTGTATCTGACTTGAGTCGCGGCCAGATCATTTTGTGACACCTCTCCTGTGCGATCGATGCCCATTCGTAATTCTTCAATTTTCTTTTTATTAATGTCAAAGCCAATCACAGGAGCAATCTTCCCAAATGCCACCGCAATCGGAAGGCCCACGTAACCTAAGCCCACAACAGCAATCGAACGCGATTCTTGCTTATTCATACCGCCCCCTCTTGAGTAAAGAATGATACAAATGACACCAACAATGGCAGAAGACGCCTTGGTCGTCAAGGAAAGGCTACGCGTTGCCGAACTGGTCTGTTTACGGCACTACGTGTATTTACCCCGGAGACTATAAAGGTGTGGGCGTGTAACTTCTCCAAAAGTGCATTTCTTCACGCAAAGCAAGCAAATGAGTGAGCTCAGACTATGCACTATTGGGAGGCCGCCTCAGTGACTGTACATTTTAGACGTCTTCCTCCAGGCCTAAGGAGGAGGCAGTCATCACATCGGCTTCAAAATTAAAGTGGACCCCTCTGTCAAGACAGATGTCATCCGAGTTTAAGCTACGCCCATCGTTTCAATCGCCGCGGAGCAGCGCTGCCCTGTCCTTACGCCGA
>LNDU01000005.1 GCA_001464735.1 Nitrospira sp. Ga0074138 | reverse complement strand
TCCTCCGTGTACATGTTCCGCGGAAGCGGGAAAAGAATTCTGCTCTGACGCATGCCGCAGCTCCCGCACCGAGGGAAAGGCTTGCGGCTGTAACCATCCGGGCTGTCAGGCCACCAGATAACCACTGGTGGTCTGGCACCGGCGCAATTGTTCAGTATCTTTTTGAACAAATCCTCCCTTTGATGCCCACTTCCGTCGCTTTGATAATTTATTGGGTGTCCGCACGGTCGCGGAAGCTCATAGCCTAGCGACGGTGCGCGGGGGTCTCTGCACTATGGCCCGGCAATGACGGAGATGTCGGCCAGACTTGCCTCTCCGTACCCTCCAAACGGAGTTTAGCTCGGTGTAAGAAAGCGCAGAATCAACTCGCCAGTGCATAACGCTCAGCCGCGTCTAGCCAATGCGTGAAAGACCTCGTTGGGCGTTGAACGCGGTAGCCCCGCCGTCCTCCGTTCCAAGCCAGTTCCCGGCTAACCGTCCCTTGGCTGAATCTCCAGTGCCTAGCCGATCTCGGCCTGGGTCCTGCCCGCCTTTACGCAAGGCATACTTACGAAAAGAAATACAGCGGTCAATATGTCGTGATCGAGGTTTTGAGGAAGCGCGCATACGTCGCAGGTGCGTAAATTCGTGTGGGGTTGCCCGCGTCCGTTGATAGGGAATACAGGAGGCTTTCAATGCGCTCTTTCTAATGAAGGGCTTTCGTACGACGAGCTTCTGGTGGGGTTGCCGGGATTCGGTCATGGGTTTGTCTCTTGGGCACTTTCAGCATCAGGGATGCGCACGACGGAAGGAACCGAGGCGACTTTCTGCGAGCTACAGCAAAAGATGGTGAGAACATCCGCACGATGATGGACGACACTCCACGTTGCCTTCTACGTCCAGTTGATGAGATGGCCTCTCTGGCTCCGCATCCAGTTGACCCCATGCGAAAGCACTCCACTCCCCCGTTTCATGTTTCACGACCAGACATGTGATCTTCTCTAGTTAATGCTGAACTGAAAATCCAGACGTTGCCTCTTCAGTCAGACTCTTTTGGGTCTGAGATCTTTGCGATCGCTGTTCAATGGGTAATTGTCCTGTGGCGCTGGCAGGCCCTTCAAGGACAACCTCGGTCATGAGCCCATTTCGGGTGGACACCACTTGACCTGCCTCCTGTCGAGCAATAAGAAGATCGAGTTGCAACCATCCGTTCTTATGCTGTGCACTGAGCGCATTCCTTGCGCTTCGCATTTGAGCCGAAAGATCCATGCTGGCCGCTTTCTGCAGGCGAGGCTTCAATTCAAGGTCCACCGTCTGCCAATAACCGATTTTGACTTGATCCAACGCGGTCTTGGATTCGGCAGCCATTTCTATATCCGATATTGAGATGACATTTCCGTCTTGTTCGAGGCGAGGCACACCCCAGTAGTACACGGTGCCCTTTACGGCTCCGCTCGTGTTGACAGACAGAAGCGTCCGACCATTCCCATCGGAGGCCGTCACGTGTTCAATCAAGAGATTATCCCCCAAGATAGTGGGAAGTTTCACTTGTTGATGGAAAAGCCGCTGCTGCAATTGCTGACTGACTAGGGTATAGGGGACTGGAACTGTCAGTAGGATTTTATAAGGTTGTCTCTCTAGTGTTGAGACGATGGATCGGTCTATATGCATTTTTATCGGACGAGCAGCCTTGACGGGTGGACATGCAGTCTGAGTGAGCGCAATGGGTATTTGTTTACTGACGCTCGTAATCGTGGTCCGATTCGCCGACCCTTCCATAGAACCGACGATGAACTCTTGAACCTGGCTGTAGAAGCACACTTGCATGTTGTCGTGGCCAACGGCAATCGGCTGTTGTAGTCGTTCCAATACAAGGTTCAGTGGGAGCGTATAGGCCGCTCGGTCGACCGATTGACTAAACCGTCGCGTGAGAGCCTCTCGATCAAGTATTTCAGCAAGCTGATCTTTTACAGGGATCTTAAACATGTTGCAGCTGCTGTCGCTTTCAGGCTTTAGGTCGATCGTGGTTCGGGGATCGATCAGTATCACGACTACACTCTGCTCCTGCTCCTTGATCGAGAGCCGTCCGGTGCCTTCGATCACCGGATAGAGCGGATCCAGACGACAGGCGCGTAGAGCGGGTGATTCAATTTCTCCTTTGTAGGTGGCATGGTATTTCACGATCCCATCCTGTATGTGTACTTGCGGTTCACCGTCTCGTACGAATTGCCACCTATAATCAGCTCCGAGGGGATTGCCCTCCTCCGTAAAACGTTCAGGGAGCATGGCTTGGATAACCTGTATCAATGGAGACAGATCCGCAGTTACACTGACTGGAAGAGTTGATTCAGGGGCGTGGGTCTGCTTAGTGCTTGGGGAAACCGATGGGATTGCGGGAGCTGCACTCCCCAGATGAGGCGGCGATTGCGGTTTTCCTGGATCAGGCGGAATGGTATGACTGCAGCCCACTAGCATGAGAGAAATATTCAGTAAATGAATAATGAACATTGAGGCGGTCTTCATCTGACATCCTCCCATGACTTAATCCTACCTGGAAGAAGCTCGTGATCTTCTGCGGTTAGAACTAAGGCGTCTTGAATGATAAAAGCTTGTATTGCATAGCTCACATTCTTCCTTTGATCCTATTAACATTAATAGCGCTTTATCGTAAAACCAGAAGCTCGGCAGGTCCCTAGGCTCCTTCTGATGAGTGGGGGGTCCACTCGTGCGAGAGTGGAAATACTAGGAGCTATCTGGTGTGACCAGTCGGCAGCTGGCAGGCAAACGATGGCGATACGGTGGGGGGAGTTTCTCCACGATTGGTTCATAGTGTATCGTCTCCTCGTTTGTTGGGGATTGGCTGAGCCACGCCTCAGCTTGCTCATCCCACCATGAGAACAGAGGCCGAGCATCTGGGAGAAGCCCTGCCGGCAGACGCGCCGAGAATGGAGAATTAAGTAGTCCCAAGAAGCAGACCAAACCGAAGAAAATCAATCAGATCACTTTTTAGGAGTCGTTCAAGCCTGAGATCGGTCTAAACCGTCAGAATCTTGGTTGCAGTTGGTTGTAGAGTTGAGGACTTTTTACCCCGTTTTGCCCTGATTTGCCGAGCTAAGTGTTGATCTTGTTGAGGTGGTGATGAGTTGGAGCAATTCGTGAGTCTCCAACTGACTGTTGCGGTGGTTTGATAGCCTCATGCCATGCAGCGTTCACCGAGCAGCAGTACACTTGCGGCCGATTGGATTCGGCGCCTGCCTATCAGCAGAAAAGTTCGAGCACGCGGCTGGTTCGACGACCAGAATCATGATGCGGTTTTTCACGTCTCGAGCACTCGATCGACCGGCCTCATCAGCAAGGGATCAGGCTGCAGCAACAGAAGCGGACGTGAGGAGTACCATTCAATAAACCACCAAGTGTGCTAATTCCGGTGTCTCACCGGAGGGGTTCACCCCATTCGACTGTGAAAGCATCAGAATCACTAGAATTACACGCAACGAATAGAATGTGCTAAGTCCATGAAAGTTATTGTAAAAGCGAGAAACAAGACGGAAAATCAGGGCATTAAGAAACTCCCTCTTACGGCCTCATAACCCAAAGGTCAGAGGTTCAAATTCTCTCCCTGCAACCAAACCTCACCTCGTATCTTAACTCGTATCCAATTTGCCCCTGGCTTCTGTAACTGAACCAAGGGATTCGTTCGTTCGCAACCCGCACTACAAAAAAGTAGAGGGCTGGTTCGGATCGGAAGGCATGGGGTGCGTCTTTTCTCCGTGACGCTTCTCCGGGGGAAGATCGAGGCCGCGCGAACCGGGGAGAAAGCCGATTCATCGGGGGCGACCCTAGCGGCCTCGGAGGGGACTATACCCGGGGATTTCGAAAAAGGGAAAGAGGTGGGGGAAAGCAGAGGACATCTGGGCAGTTATAGTGCTCGCGGTCCTTCGCTATGTTCCGTGCCGGTCCGTCACCATCAACATATCTCGGACCGACTCCGCTATAATTTTCATATCAAGCATGAACGATAGCCGCTTGACATAGTAGAGGTCGTATTGCAGCTTCATATGGGCATCTTTCACAGAAAAACCATCGGGCAATTTGACCTGCGTCCACCCCGTGATACCGGGCCGGACCGTGTGGCGCAAATCATAATAGGGAATGGTTTCTTGCATGTAGCTCGCAAACATTGGCTACTGCGGGCGTGGTCCGACAAGACTCATCTCCCCTTTCAGGACGTTGATCAACTGCGGAAACTCATCGATACGAGTCTCTCGCAGAAGCCACCCAATGCGGGAGATCTGTGGGTTGTCCGTTTGCGCCATTGATCGAAACTTCCACATCGAAAATGGCCGCCCGCGCAATCCGACCCGGGCTTGACGATAAAACACCGGCCCTGGCGATTCGATCTTAATCAAAAGCGCGACGAGTAAGAATAGTGGTAACAGCAACAGCAATCCGCTAGCTGAGACTAGTATGTCAACAAACCGTTTCGTGAGACTCAAATCGTCTCTTAGCTTTTCGCACTCATCCGCCAGCACCGAACGTTTCCGATACAATGAAATCGCCATCCAGAGCTTCGAGAGGTCGCCTGGAATATCTTCGAGAAGTGCGCTCCATTCCTCAAGCATTCGCGGTCTGAGCTTCTCGGGTAATTTCCGTGCCGTGGCGCAAACAATTTTCCGTGCCAGACCTCGGCACCAGGCGCCTATTTCGGCAGCCAGTAAGTTTCCGAACAGCCCAAGCAAGAAATTGCCCATCGCCGTCTAATGTCCTCCGACAGGAACAGGATTGCTCAGCGGGTGAGCGATATTCGTCAGGAGTCTACGAGCCGTCTGTGCCCCGTGTGGGGTGATCTTGTAAAGACGCCGCCGAGGACGCCCCGCTTCATTCGGCTCCACATCTTCCCATTCGCTTTCCAACAAACCGTATCTCTCGAAGCGCAATAGAATGGGATACAGCGTGCCGGTTGAGAGATTTGCGATCTTCAGTAAATCAGCACCACAAAGCGATTTGCGTGGTCGGTCGAGAAAGGCGCGTAGGACGAGAAGTCCTTGGTAACTCAATCGCGGTGTTTCTTTATCATTCATAGTTGTAAGTCTACATAGGGGGAACGCTTACGTCAAGTAGATGAGAGAGTCTCGGCTTGTCCGAAGACGACAGGCCGACTGGCCACAGGCCCACCTGCCCAGCGCCTTACCTCATGGGCGCGTCCAGCAACTCGCCATGAGTAGCCGATGACGTTCCAAATAGGATAGCTACAGAATAAAGAACGAGCTAAGTGGCAGAAACCTCGGAGCTTCCGGCATCTGCGGAAGGCGGTGCTGAACCTGCGGATTCTGAAGTCGCCGCAGGAGCCAAAAGCAACTGACCAAAGACATACCTTCCGATGGACTCCCCTAAATACCTCTTAAAGTTCACCTGAAGATCGCTGGTAGGATCGAAGCGTTTATCTCTGGCTTTCAAGTATTCGCCTAATTCCTCCGCGATGGACTTCATCTCTTCTCTGGTCAGGGGGGTGCCAATGTCGCACCCAACTTCTGCATAGACTCGGTGCCACGGCTTAATCCATAGGCTAGGCCAGAGGATTCGCCCTGACCAATTCGCCTTGAGTTTGTCACCAATTACTGCCCGATCCTGTGAAGCCGATGTATTCACATATAATTCCGCTAGCGTACGTGCCAGCTCTAGGACCGCGTCAATATGTTCGCGTACCGTTTTGACTGGAACCTTAGATGGCAATTGACCAGTTCTGTGGACAATATGATTTCTCCACGTCACAGCTTGGAGCACGTGATCAAGTTTTATGTCCTTGAGATATGATTCGTGCATCGTCAGGTCAAGAATGCCAGCGAGACGTGGCGTCAACCCGAAATCGTGCCGCAAAAATGAGTCAATTCGCTTGTCTGGCATTTTCTTGATTGTTGCGAGATAACACCTCAAATATCTCGTTAACACTATCTCCAGTCCGATCACCGCGTCGACAAGGGCTAGACGAAAGTTGCAGGTGCGCAAATGCCCGATCGTATTCGTCAAAAACTCATCTTCTGGTGCGATCTCTAGATTGTCCTCCAGCACTTCCTTGATTCGCGACCAATAAAACATTTTTAATTCCGGCATTGGGTCAAAACCCGACGCAAAACCGGATCGACCGAAAATCCCAAAAAGCAAGCCGTATTTCCCCTCCGAAATAGGCGGAAGTGGGTTGGTCCAGGCATCCCCCTCGGATGATATCTCTGGTTTCCAACTGCGCAAAATTTCTTCTAGTGGCACATTACGCGGTAGCGATTCAGGAAGCTCTGGCACGAAGCCCACATTGCGTACGACGCGGATTGCCTTCATTGCCGCCCCTTCAATGAGATCCAACAGATCTTCGTGATCTGGAGATGTAATGAGATCTGTGATCGACCTATATGATCTTTCCGTTTCCTTGATAATGAGTAGGGCGTGCGTCGTTTGGCTATACCACTGAGTATACTCATCAGGCTTAGTCCAAGTGGCCTTCTTAACCTCGCCGCCTTCAAGGCTAAGCGTTATTGCAAAATGTTGGTAGCAGAAGGAGACCGATACACTTTCAAGTTGGTCTTCTGAGCTGCTGCAGAGGAAAAGTCGCTGGGGAATTTTGACCCGTAACATCATGGCAAGGAAGTTTACTCGGTAGAATACGGCAGGACAAGGCGAGGCCCTCTTCAGAAGTACCCCTACAACTGCTCCTAGCTCAGCAATTCACGCCGCCAACGCGATGGTCACGGAGGGGGTTAAATCGTGACCGAATCGCCTCCCTGCAGCCAACGTTTTAAATTATTTTCAACAACTTCCTCTCGACATCTCCCACAGCTGAGGCAGTCGATCAGGATCATCGTGTGGAATGCCGGTGCAGTACATAGGGAATCCGCTAGGATTCCAGACGAGCCAATGCAGCTAGCATGGGTCTATCAGACACATTATTAGGAGGGCGTGATGTTAGGACTCTTGATCGCAGCGCTAGGAAGTCTCACCGGGAGGACCAAGCGCCAAGTGGAACAAGCCAAGGCGGACGAGTTAAGGGCGGAACTGGAACGAGCGAAGGGCGAAGCCAACGAAGGACATCAAAAGGTTGATCCAGGCCCGCAATCTCCTCCTTGACATCCTCGGCGCATCGGTTCAGGATAAAATTCTACTTCTAACCCACATCTGCCGACGGCTTCATAGAAGGCCTGACCGCCGACTTGTGTGAGAAAGGCGGTCGTCCGATGATTCCTCTTCGAAAAGAGATCAAGGACTATTCCAGCGCTTGCGAGCACCTCATTTCTGCAGCGGCTTCGCCAGATTCCATTCCTTTTACTCAGGACGAGATTGATTGGATATCGTATTACACTGCTGAGATGACCAACCTTGTCGATCAGCTGGTGCGGATTTCAAAGACTCAGGTCCTTCACGAACGGGAATCGATGCAAGAGTTCGCCATCGCCTCCGAGGCCTTGTTCCTAACGGATGGCTTTTCGGAAAGGGAGAAAGACAGCATCCGCCAATCGGTCTCCGATGTAGCAACACAGGTTCTGGATGAACAGAAAGAGCCCGCATTCGTGTAGTGCAAGGCTCACCTCAATTCACGCTGTTAGGGCAATGGTCACCGTGGGGTTAAATCGTGACCGAATCGCCTCCCCGCAACCAACCTTTTCTACATTTCCTTTCAATACCTTAGAACCCATTCCATCGCAACTTCCCCTGCAGTGCAATTAGCCGATTGCGCTAAAACTGTGCTGCCTTCGTCCGGAACTTGATTAAGAATCCCGATGCCAGCAGGTACACTCTCCGGATGGTAATGTGCTTCTCGCATGGCCATCGAAATTGCCTGTGATCACATTGCGATGAGGGAGCATCAAGGCGACGATCTGGCAGAATGTCAGCGAGAAGAGACCGTTCTTCGCGACGACCTTCTTCCGACCGTTCAAGGATCAGGCCGGTGCCTGGCGCAACGGAACCTCATTCGGTCTCAAGGATCTCGAGGCGCTCATGAACGTCGCCTTTGAGGCGAAGGAGTGGATGACCGCTCACACGCTGCTCGGCTCGGTCACGTTCTGCGTGGAACCAGGCATCGGTAGGCAGAAAAGGTACCCGGGAGTCTTTCACATACGAGGCAAAATACGTTCTTTGGTCTTCCCTGGCGATCCAATTCTTGAAAAACAAAAGGGATCAGATGATCATCACTCTCTTGCTAATTAGGCACGCTGAATGAGATGAAGGACACGAAACCGAGGGGCCGACGAATTAAGTCTCAATCCGCAAGGACGCTGAGGCGGTATTACGGAAATACTCCTCCAAGAACCTTCAAAGAGTGGCGATGTTCATTCCCTTCAACCCGGTGGACTCTCCATGGATTGAACGATTTCATGTGTTCTAATTCCTCCTGAGTCGACTGCGGTAAATGCCGCATGAAGTGTAGAAGCTTCCAACTTATTCGGTCCTTGTTCATGTCGCCGTCTTCCCAGGCCAGCATTGAGGTGAACCGGATCCCGATATGAATAACAAAGAACGGTTCGCAGTAAGGCAGTACGACTCCACTCCTCCGATATCTGGAGTAACGAACGAAGACAGCGACTGCGCTACAAGGCAGAGTACCTATACGTTCTCGATCTTCCACCTTCCATCGTCGCGTTCGACTTTCCACAAACTCTTCCCGCTGAGAAGAACACATCCTCTTGACATGTTCAGAAGCCACCAAAAAGTTCTTCTCCGCCGGAAGCTATACAAGACTTTTCTCAGCTTGCTCATCGCCAGTCTATGCTTTTCAGGGGGAGCAGTGTGGGGTGAAAACCACGAATACCGCCAGCCTCACTCTGCTGGGCCCTGGTTCACTGGTACGCTACTTTCGACTCGAGGCCAAACACTCGATCAAGGACACGCCGTTGCTGAACCATACGTCTATTTCACGCGATATGGTGGATTGTATAACGATAATTGGCGCATTCAATCGGCCACCGCCTCTCGGACCATCATCCAGGAAACATATTTCATTTATGGCTTAACGAGCCGGATTGATATCCAGATCGCGCCGCAATGGGTCGAAAATTCTTCCGAAGGCGAATCCCTTTCCGGATTCGGCGACTTTCCACTCCAGCTTGGCTTTCAAGTCCTGAAAGGCCGTTCCGATTCCTGGTTCCCCAATGCTCGGGTTTGGGTTCAGCAAACATTTCCGACTGGACGTCATAACAATCTCCCTCCGTCTACAATCGGTCTGGGAGGGACCGGAGGCGGCTCTTTTGCGACGACGTTGGGCATCGCAGTGCAGAAAGCCATATGGCTGGGAGGGGATCATGTGTTCAGGTACCGTGTGAATGCGACATACAGCTTCCACTCACCCGTGACAGTGCGCGGATTCAATACCTACGGCGGAGGATTTAACACCGAAGGTCAGGTCGATCCAGGATCCGTAACCACTCTGACAGTCGCTGGAGAGTATAGTCTCACACGACACCTGGTCCTCGCGCTCGATATCGGGTTTCAGACGATCAATGCGACGCATTTTTCTGGCACACTAGGGGTTGGTCTGAGCGGCGAACCGGCGATCGTTGGAGCTGGTTATAGCAATCTGCTCACGATTGCTCCGGCCATGGAATATAACTTTAATCAGCACGTCGGTCTTATTGCCGGCCCCTGGTTCAGCCTAAGAGGTAGAAACACGTCTGAGTTTTTCGGAGTTGTAGCGGCTCTTTACTTGTTTCTGTAAAAGAATGCTGACGCAAACTTCACGATAGGATCCGCCCGACACCTGCAACCTCAGTGTTCACGGACCACCCCGGCCAGAGACGGGAGGGTTCCGTCATGCGGCTAAGCCTTCTTGCTCCACATTGGCCACAAAGGTTGAGCCGCGACCTTTGAGTTCGTGATACTCGCGCTGGTCCATCACTTGTATCGACAGGATCACTCCGTGAGTTTGATTCATTTATAAAAGCGAGAAACCAAACAAAAAATAAGGGTATTACGAAATTCCTCTTTACGGCCTCATAAACCAAAGGTCAGAGGTTCAAATCCTCTCTCAGCAACCAACATTTTCTATCTTTCCTTTCAATAGCTTAGAACCAATTCTCTCGCAACTCATTTGGTCCCTAAAGCGCTGAGATGCTTCCCTCTCCCGTAAATCAGGTTATTGTTGAAACTCGACACATTTCACGTAGACTTCGACAGGCTTCTTGTTCAGTGTGATGTTCTTTGAAGGGGATGTATGGCCAGCATATTAGTAATTGATGATGAAGCTCCCATTCGCGCGTTGTTGTCCACGGCTCTTCAATCGGCAGGATACACTGTGGTCGAAGCAGCTAACGGGCGCGAGGGCCTAGGGTCGTACCGTCAGAGGCCGGCGGACTTGGTCATCGTGGATCTTCTGATGCCTGAATTGAATGGGTCCGATACGATCATCGAGCTTACGCGCGAATTCTTGGACATCAAGGTCATTGCCATCTCAGGGGTATTCGGTGAGGAACACCTGCGGAAGACGGCCAGACTGTTAGGCGCACGACGGACATTGCGCAAGCCCTTCGGAATTGAGGAACTGCTGAGCGCCGTCCGATATGAGTTGGCGCACTGATCCTCTCAGCTGTCAGAGGCAGCGAGATCTCGAGCAGCAATCGCCTCCCTGCCATCCGGATTAAGCTGTCTGACCTTGTCCAGCTCATAACCCAAAGGTCAGAGCTTCAAATTCTCCCCTGCAATCAATCTCCGAATCTCCATCCATCTTGTCCTGAATCCTATTGCGCCCCCTGCACCTCATCCAATCAACTCTTACGTTTGTAATCTGCCCCATAAAACAGGCGAGGGCTGGTCCGGATACCCGAACCAGCCCTCTGATTGTAAACCCTCAGTAAGGGTCACATGTTGATTCGTCTGCTTAGTACCCGGACTTCGCCTTGGGATTCACCTGGCTGGGGAACGGGTCCAGAATGGTCTTGGGCGCGTTGTTCCAGATCACGTCCGCCAGATTCGACATCCGGCTCACAATCTGCGCCGCGACTCCGCCGGCCGCCCCAAACAA
>LNDU01000004.1 GCA_001464735.1 Nitrospira sp. Ga0074138 | reverse complement strand
CCGTCGGTGGGCTACTCAAAGGGACGACAAAGCCTGAGGACCTCCAGAAAGAGGGGAAAGAGCTGCTCAAAGGATTGTTCGGTCGATAAGGAAATCTCACCATGAATATTCTGGATACGCTCACTCAATATGCCGTGCAGTACGGGTTGCAGGCGGCGGTCGCGCTCGGCATCCTCATCGGCGGAATGATGGCGTCTCGCGGGGCTGCTAATTTTGCACAACAGGCGCTTGAAAAACAGACCCTTGAGCCACCGGTCCGCCTGCTTCTGGTCCGTATCGTGAAAATCATCGTCATACTGTTTACGGCGATGATCGCGCTCCAAACACTGGGCGTGCCCATTGCTCCGCTGCTCGCCGGCGTGGGAGTCGCCGGTGTGGGTATTGGGTTGGCCTTACAGGGAGTGTTGAGCAACGTGATGGCTGGGTTGTCCATTATCTTCAGCAAACCCTACAAGGTCGGCGAACATATCTCGTTGCTCGGAGTTCACGGTGACGTAATGGTCATTGATATTTTCACCACGACGCTGAAGCACGCTGACCATTCGCGCGTCCTTATTCCCAATCGAAAAATTGTCGGGGAAATCCTGCATAATTTCGGTGTCATCCGTCAGCTGCATCTGACGGTGCCCCTCTCACACCGCGTCAAAATCGATGACGCGCTGGCGCACGTGAAGGATATCCTTCAACAGCACCCGTTGGTCTTGAAAGACCCTGCTCCTTCCGTAGGAGTGTCGTCTCTGGGGGAGTCGTCAATCGCTCTTGCCGTGGAGCCCTGGGCGGCTGTGACCAACTACAACCTGGTTCAGGGGGAGTTGAACAAGTTGATTCTCGAACGATTCCGGACACATGGTATCGAGTTGCCGTGTTCCCGTCACGACGTTCACTTGGTGAAAGGGTAACATGCAGGAGACCAGCTTCTATTCCGCCCCCCCCCATTCCTGGGCCCTTCTCCAAAGGGCAATGAATTCGATGACATCAGGCTGCTCGGCGAAGGGTGTGCTGGAGTTACTCCCAGTTGAATCGGGCAAAGATCAAAAAGTAATCCACTCCACGCTCTGCAGATTCACGAAGCTCAATCTTGGCGGGTACGGTGGCGGATTTCCAGAAAGCACCGCGTCAGGGATAGGTGATCGAGAAACGATCTTCCGGCGCTTTCGCTTGCGTATCCGGGAAGACAAATAAGGCCATCGCGCAAGACTTGAACGGCGCGCCTGGCGTGGTGGCCACTCGCTTACAAAGAATCTACAAGCGTTTGAAAATATCCAGGCGATCCGAGGCGGCACGCTACTATGTGCAATTGGAAAAGGTTCCGCATGGACTTGAAGGCGGTTCTCACTAAAACCAAAAACGTCTCAGGCCGGCGATGAGACAGCTTCCACGTGTGCCTGAAAAATACGAAGTCCATACAGGGCATGGCGGAGGCGGACAACAACTTATTGCAGTGTCGAGTTAAGCCACGTATATACCTAAGTTCGACTCACCAAAACTGACCTACTTAGCCATACGAAGGAGGATAGATGAAGTCACTCATGCTGCTGGTCGCGGTCTTGGCTCTAGGTATCATGGCGACATCAGTTTGTGCCGATGATGGAGCGTCCGCGACAACGCCGAACCTTGATGTCGTGACGTTGAAAGACGGAAGCGTCATCTATGGCGAAGTGATCGAGATGTCGGGCGGAATCTTACAGATTAAGAACGCCTTGGCGGGAGACATCATCAAGCTGAAGTGGGCGGAAGTCAGTAAGTTGTCCGTATCCCACACCATTCCCTTTCATTTAAAAGAAGGGACGATTCTTAATGGTACGGTTGAAGAGGGAGAACCGGGGACGATGAAGGTGAAGGCCGGCCCAGGCGGAGACACGATGACGATTCCGATCAATGCCGTGACCCACGTGAACCCGATTGTTCAGGCGCCGGTCATCTATATCGGGAGCCTCAACGCGGGCTACTCGCAATCCGTGGGAAATAGCAGTCTTCGAAACGTCAGTATTCTAGGAGATCTTGTGGCACGCAGTGAGCAGCTCCGGCTGACCCTCTTGGGCCGCTATGTTAATGGAGACAACAACGGAAGCTTACAGGTGAGGAATGCGCGAGGAACGATCAAGCTCGACTTTTTTATCACCAAGCGGTTTTTCTGGTTTGCATCCGCCTATGTCGAAAACGATTTTCTCCAAAACCTCAAGCTGAGAACGGCGATCTCCAGTGGCCCGGGGTACCAATTTCTTGAGCGTGGAGATCTGAAGGGTATTTTTAAGGATATGACCTTCTACGCCGAAGCCGGTCCGACATATTTCAATGAGGACTATCGCGATAATCGTCTGACCGATGATCGGGCGAGCTTTCGCGCTCGCGTCGCGATGAAATGGGACTGGCCGCTGTTCGATGGCCGTGTCACGCTGTACCATTACAACGAAATATTTCCATCGGTCCAGAACGCGTCGGATTTCTTCTTCACGATGGATAACGGGGTTCGCATGAAGATTTTGGCCGGTCTGGCGAGCGGATTCCAGGTGACCACCCGGTATAACAATCGGCCGCCTGCCGGCACGGGCGATACCGATAACTTATACTTGCTCACGTTGGGATACGCGTTCGACACCACCCGCACGCGATAGGGTGGTAGTGGGCCGGTTTGAATTTGGATGTTTCCTGGCATTCCAATTTCAAAACGAAGAGCCCATGGCTCACGGACTCAATTGAAGAGTGTTCACTTTAGACCACTTTCCGTTTGGGGGAAATGGTACCGTTAGGTTCCCCACAATATCGTACTGAGGCGTTTCCATAAGGAGGAGCACTATGCTGAAAGAATTTAAGGAATTCGCCATGAAGGGGAATGTCCTCGACATGGCGATCGGCGTCATCATCGGTGGCGCGTTCGGAAAAATCGTGTCGTCCCTCGTCAGCGACGTCCTGATGCCGCCTCTTGGATTGTTGATGGGTAAGGTGGACTTTTCAAGCCTGTTCATCGATTTGTCCCAAACCTCACC
>LNDU01000003.1 GCA_001464735.1 Nitrospira sp. Ga0074138 | reverse complement strand
TCCGCGCTGTGCACCGTGCGCTTCTTGCCGTCACTCATGCCATTATCCTCCTAGGACAACAGCTTAAACCGGTGTCTCGAATTTGGGGTCCACTTTAAGGGTCATTGTACGAACTCACTCGGCCAGGAAGAACTAGGGGAGCACCTAGTCCACTTCCCTCTACCGAATCAATTCTTGGACTTAGCGAACTAACTTATAAAGCGTTGGAGCCAATCAATTGATCCCACTTGTTGTACTTAGGGCGTTTCCCAGTATATATGGGACACATCACGTGACAGATATACTTCGCGGGCGAGCCAGAATGTTTTATTTAGTGGAGATGAGAGAAGCACTTGATTGAGATCTGCCAATAATGAGCCCATGAGCCATTAAGGGTCATCCGATGAATGTGATAAAAAGGAAAGTAGCGGCGCCTCGCAAAATTATACGGTATGCCGTTGTAGGATTAGGGCACATCGCTCAAGCCGCGGTTTTACCGGCATTTGGTCATGCGCGGGTCAACTATGTCCTCAGTGCATTAGTCTCCGGCGATGAGGTGAAATTATCTAAGCTTTCGTCACAGTACCGTGTCGAGCATACGTACACGTACGATCGATACCATGAATGTTTGCGGAGTGGCTTAGTGGATGCGGTCTATCTCGCGTTACCCAATCATCTCCATAAGGAATATGTCACCACGGCATTGCGCGAAGGCATACATGTATTGTGCGAGAAGCCGCTGGGTCTCACAGCGGTGGAATGTAAGGCGATGATCCGGGCCTCGACTCGTAGTCGCGCAAAACTTATGGTGGCATACCGCCTGCACTTTGCCGATGCCCATTTGAATCTCATGAGTTTGGTACAATCCGGGCGACTGGGCGATGTCAGAATCGTCCAATCGTTATTTACGCAGCAGGTTCGCAAGGGAGACACGCGATTGGACCCCAAGGTCGGGGGAGGGCCGTTACCAGATATTGGCATTTATTGTATTAATGCCGCCCGCTACCTTTTCCAAGCGGAACCGTCTGAAGCGTTCGCTATGCCGCTTCGCAATAAAGATGCAAGATTTCGGCGGGTAGAAGAGATGGATGGTGTATGTCTGCGGTTCCCAGGAGAGCGTCTGGCCTCATTCGTCTGTAGTTTCGGAGCCTCAAACAGAACGGATATTGATATCGTCGGGACAAAGGGAAGTGTCCGTCTTGAATCTGCGTATGAATATACGGCCGACATGAAACAAATCACCCAGATCGGGGGGCGGATCACTACTCGCCACTACCCAGTCCATGATCAATTTGCCCCTCAGCTTCAATATTTTACCAACTGTATTCTCAAGGACAACGAGCCTGAGCCATCTGGCCTTGAAGGCCTGATCGATGTGGCTATAATCGAAGCAATTCAGCGCTCAGCTCGCTCCGGCAAAGCAGTAAAAGTCAAAGTCCCATCAAAACGAACACGCCCCGCGCCTCACCAAGGAATGCGGATTGCCCGTCCTCGAATACCATCACAGGTCCGCGTCAAGTCGCCGACACGATAACTCTATTCTTGCGGGGCGGCGGCTAATTCATCAAGTCGTTTGCCGGAGCACCGGATGGCAATGTGTACCCAATTGTTTCAAGAGTGCGCTTTAGGCGGGAGTAAGCGAACTTATATGTTCGATAGCGATAATCCCATAGATGCCGACAGCTTTCTTACACACCGGCCACCGCTTGCCGCAACGCCGGTTGTTTCCACGAAAGTGCGACGTAGGGTTGCCTTATGGAATAGGAGGAGCTTTTCTTTCTTGCTGTTTCTCACTGGTGTTTCCACTCTGCGCCGCTTTTTCAATTTTGCACACTCCGTCGCTACAGGACTGCGTTTGTGATTCATTCTTCTCGGTACACGACTCCTTATCCTCCCGGCTGATGGCGGCTTCAAGGCACCTATTCAATTCTGCCTTGGCCTTTATGACGCACTGTGTGCAAAGGATGTGGTCGTTCTGTGCATGGACAGATGTCGTAACAAGGGCAATGGAAAACATCGCGAGAACCATCCTAATATACATACCTGGTCTCCCTATAGACGTAGATGGACCCTTTCGTTGGAACAGCCTGGAGACTGTAGGACTCATGAGGATCGGATGAGAGCAAGCCGCACCATCTCCGTTACTATTCGAGAAAAGTGTTTGCCCGGTGAGTGATGTAGGTCATCCGAAGGCGGGTGGATCTTCACGATCCTCTCCGGTTAATGCCTCCACTTCTGTAGTTTCCGCCTCTTGCAGCTCTAAGATGCATGCCTGCAGCACCTGCCTCCTTTGCTGGAGGGTTTTTTTGAACTCGTTACGTTCAGTCGGCAGCTGAGCTGACTCCGGAAGGTTGATAATGGCCTCTGCTTCTCCCAGTGTTGCATATTTGTAGAATTGTAACCGCTCGTGCTCTGGACCGTAGAGGTCCTTGAGAAGCTGCTCACATTCGTCGTCGAATAGTTCCAATGCTTCATTCGGCTCTTGCAACGTCCCCTTTGAGGATTGGGAAAGATGTTCCAGTTTGTGAATCAGTTCTTCTAGCCGCTTAGTTCGACTAATTTCGAGAGAAGAATTATGTGCTGTTGTCATTCTCGTTCCTCCTTCTCGAGTCAGAGCCTCAATTGCCTCGCTACACTCTATAATCACCTATGTTGAAAGGATACTAGGGGATTCACCAGTCCTTTATGTCTCGGGTCGGTCTATGATCACAATCGCCCAGAGTGTGCTTTGTGCGATGAGAACTAGTGCCAGCGTTAGGTCCAACCACGCAAAGGAGGCTGAGCGATGGGGCACTATAAGATCGGTCTCATTATTCCACATCCTGAAGATCAGAAATGGGATTCGGTTTGGAAGCTGTTCCGTACTCCTAACTTAAACCTCCCGACCCTTGCCGCCCTCATCCCGGAGGATGAGTGGGACATTGAAATCCAAGACGAAATCGTTGGTCCGCTGGACTTCACACGCGACTACGATTTGGTGTTCATCACCGTCACCACGGTCGTCGCCATTCGCGCCTATGAAGTCGCGCGGCTCTTTCGTGAGCGTGGGGCCAAAGTCGTGCTGGGCGGCATCCATCCCTCGACCCTGCCTGATGAAGCCATCACACACGCCGATGCCATCGTGATTGGCGAAGGTGAGCTGACCGTGCCGCGGCTGATTGAAGATTTCAAGAAAGGCAAGATGCAGCAACAATACCGCATGCCGTATATGGTTCCACAATGGGATGAGAAGCCCCCACGCTGGGACCTTCTTCCGCCAGGCTACATGTTTCGGGATGCGCTGACGGCTACGAGAGGCTGCAACTACCGATGCACGTTCTGCTCGATTCATTTGGCTCTAGGAGGCGGTCAGTATGGATTTCGAAAAAAGCCACCGGCTGACGTGGTCAGACTCGTCGAAAAAATGAATGGGCCGATGGTGATGTTCTGGGACGACGACTTGCTGTCCGATCCGGCTTATACACGTGAGCTCTGCCAGGCCATGAAGCCGCTCGGGAAAAAATGGATGAGCCAAATGAGCGCGACGTACGTCGCCCATCATCCTGAATTACTCAAGATATTGAAAGAGTCAGGGTGTTCGGCGATGTTTATGGGAATTGAATCCATCAATCAAGATTCGCTGAAATCCGTTGATAAACAAAATTCCGCGAAATTGTATGAGGAGATGATCAAGCGCATTCATGATCAGGGGATCGACATTCATGCGGGCTTCATCTGTGGCTTGGACCATGAGGATGTCTTCGACTTCGAGCGCACGGCCGAATGGGCGACGAAGATGGGCCTGGCAGGTGCCCTCTGGCGGATCATGACTCCCTACCCCGGCACTAAACAGTTTGCAGAGCTCAAGGCCGCCGGTCGAATTCTGACGGAAAACTGGACGGCGTACACCGGCGAACATGTGGTGTACAAACCGGCGAAGATGACCGTTGAGCAATTGTACTGGGGCCATAAGTGGGCCAAGGGACAATTTTATTCGTTTCGGTCCATCGGCCAACGGGCGGTCCAGCGGGCATCCCAGAATGGGTTTGGCGAGTTGCTCAACATCACAGGTTGTGGGCTCGGCTACCGCTCCATGTTTCACTTGGCCGCGGATTCCGCGCCGGTGAACGTCTACCGCGACATGAGCCATTTACCGCCACAGGAAGAACCGGTCGCGTACCGATTCCCCTATCCACCCAAGAAGCGATTCAGTTTTATCACAGACCGCATGGACCAGCTCCGTTCAAGGATGCAGCCACGACCGAGGATCACCAAATGACGAAATAACAAAGTATGATCGTCGAGACGAGAAGTTATAAAGTTCGACAATGATTTTTTGTCATTTCATATTTCATCACTTCATGGGGGTGGCGGTCGGAGGTTGCCGACTCGAACCTTCCCCACGTGCCGGTTGGCCTTTCGTAAATCGATTGCACCCTCCTAATCCAGTAATGCTCATGCGATAGGGCTGTAGGTTTTCGTCGATACAAAAACCGACTGTCTCCTCCGCAATTTCAGCCGTAGGCTCGATTTGCCACCATTGGCAATTCATGCACAGGCCCCAACTAGAATCGGAATTCGTAGGCATGCCGTTCTCCTTTCATTTACAGTGGTCGGCAAATGTCATGTAACGGTTGATTAATTGATAATGAAGCTATATCACCCTGTGATTGTTGTGGCCTAGCGTAACCCATAGTTTGGGTGGCAACTGGCCCGTTCTCACTCATCTTCTTGCCCGTGTTTGCAACTATGAGTCAAAGAGTCAAACTGCAAGGGTTTCGCCTAGTCGCGAGTGCTGTGAAAAGGAATCTACAATATGGAGCGCCTCAAAATAGGTGCAGGAATGTATCAACGAATGGAAGGAGTAAACAAATGATACCAGCCACGGTAAAGCGTGTTGAAGAGAACACCGACGAGGCGATCAATGATCGCATCTATCGACAGACTGTGCGGAATCTCTCACATTTCGCGACTCAAGGCAGTGCCGAGATCAATCGGCGGTTAGAGGAATTGGATCGCGAGTGGGATGTGGAGCGGACGCTTGAAGCCAACGCCGCAACACTGGCATTGCTTGGAATCGGGTTGGGTGCTTTTGTCGATCGTCGATTCTTTCTGTTTCCGGCTGTCGTAACAGGATTCTTATTACAGCACGCGGTTCAGGGATGGTGCCCCCCATTGCCGGTATTACGCCATCTTGGAATTCGGACTGCCAGGGAAATTGACAGCGAACGTCTCGCGCTGAAAGTACTCAGGGGAGATTTTCAGGATCTGCTGAAGGAGCGCACAGGAACGCAAAATACTGATGTCGAGCCCATTCTGAAGACCGTGAATCGTTGAGGTCGAAGATCCGTGCCAAATTTAAGCATGTGTTCTTGATGATTAAGCGGAACTTTGGGTGGGCTAAAGCGCGTTACTGCACGCTGACGAAGAATATCCACTGGCTATTCTTCAACTGCGGCTTGGCGAATCTGAATGTGTGCGTGACGGCAGCTGTTGATGGGAGCGCGTAATCAGGTGTATGCGCGGGGAGAGTGGGTGGTCCGACAGCGGGCGAACTCGAAGAAAGATGCCCTTCGGACCCTCGACGTACTGCGCCCCAGGCCCTCCGGGCTCCGGTCTCACAACATGGCTTGGCGATTGCGCGACGAACTGTTACGAGTAATGCGGGCTAGGGCTTTATAGGTTGTGTTGATGTATCACGCACAAAAGTCAGAGCATGCTTGCTTTTATCGTCATACTTCACGACTACCTTATCTCCGATAGCAGGATCCGGGTCCTTTTCTTTCCTCTCAGTAGTCTTATCAAGATGAAGCTGGACTACCTCACCCGTCGCGACGTTCTCAACGGACACTTGCCATGCGTGTTTGGCCGCGTCGCGCTCCATTACTTTGACGACCTTACCATAGATAGTGGTGCCCGGTACTTCGACATCCGGCTTGTCGTACACCGCTCTATCAGCAGCTAGGACCGCGATAGAAAACGTCAAGCCACACACGAGAGTGAGAAATCCTATACCAACTCGTTTGGATAAGCTGTGCATGCTGGACCTCCTTAAGGAAAATAGTTGTAAGCGAACAAACGTTACCTGACATATATGACAACTATATGAGTGAAGTGTGGAACACGCACCTGGAGGTACCCCTAGTGCTGATCTGACCTCGGGGGTTGTGACGGTCCAATGTACTAGGCAGGTGCCCTCGCGCGCTGTTGACTCAACTAGCGGCTCATGGCCGTGAATGCATGGGAGCCTGCGTTCATTCTCGACTATCCGCCTTCTGGGCGTGAGTAGTACATCGAATCATTCTTTGAAAATATCGCTCGGAAGGCTGTTCAGCAACGTCTTAGTTAGGCGGACGGTTTCACAAACGTCTGTCCCCCCTTTAGTCACCTGCAAGAACAATCGTCCTTCGTGGGCCATCTGGCTGAATTGGAGTCAGCGGAGTGAGAGTGTCATGGCATAGCCTCCTTTTGCACCTTCATAAATGGGATACGGTGGCTGGGGTTGTCCCCAGTATTGCCGATGAAGCGGTTAGCCTACAGTGAAGGCATAAAACGGTTGGTTGTGGCCACCGAACCAATTGAGAAGGAGATTCAGATGACACAAAAGAAATGTGCTCACTCCAATTGCCATTGCCAGGCGGAGCCGGGAAAGGAATTTTGTTCCGATAGTTGTCGGAATGCTCCCATACAGGGAGGAACCTGTCCTTGCGGACATTCTGACTGCCGACAACATCGCCCATAAACCGAGGAGGATATAGTTTCACCACAGATCGGCACCATGGCATTGGTGGTTGTTAATAGCCAACAGCGCTTACGCGGGATTTCCCCACCTGGCGTCGATCCTGGTCCGGGATCGATTCATGCCCCATCATCAGCCACGAGCACGACGGCGATCTCGTCCTAAAAAATCGCCTGCTGACTGGTTCTTTGAAAACAGACAAATTCGTAGAACCCCAAAGAGGATGGT
>LNDU01000002.1 GCA_001464735.1 Nitrospira sp. Ga0074138 | reverse complement strand
ACCACCCCCTCGACCTTTTGATGGCCAGCTTTCATATGAACGACCTCTTCGGAGTCCGCCGGATTTGAATGAGCGAGCAAGGGGTTCATCAGCACGAGTACGAGAATAGTACAGAGCGAGAGGATCGAAAAGAGCTTACCTGGCATGGTAGTGCCTCCATTTTGTGTGATTGGTCTCGTTATCACCGATTCTATCGGGATCATCATGCCGTGACTGTATAAAATGAGACACGCTTTCCACTCTCTTCCATCCAAACACCCGGCTCAGCGTCACCAGAACATCTCCAAAGGATTTCTGGATATGTCCCCCTTCGACATCGTCTATGTGGAATTCTCTCAGTAGGCCATAGTTCTGTTCTGGCCCGCGGTGTGTCGCCTGGTGGAAAGGCCCTTGTCGATCTGCTGGAGAGGATCTAGTTCGGAATACGTAAGGTGTCGCCATATTCCCCATTCAGTGACGTTCCTTGTGGGGCGTTTCACCTCAGAACTCCTCCGGCTTTGACGCTCTCAGTTCTCTCAACTGCTTGAATTCTCGTCGGGTCTGAATTGGCATGATGTTCGCTGAGTGTACTGCATCTGGTGGCACCACTGTGTTCGCTACAGGATCGTCAATCATCATCTCACCGTCATCAATATGAATGGAGCTGGAAGACGAGCAAGAGGCTTCAACAAGAGAACAAGATGATGAAGTAGGTAGTGCCCGGGGTGTCGGCCGGAAGATTGCGCACGGTGGGCCAGATCCAGAGTGTCCGTGGTCGACGACGAGGCCTGGATCGGGTGCAGGCGTTTCGACCGTCGTGAGGAGGCAGAGCGGTCTCCAATGCCATCACCCATAACGAAGGAGCACATGATGAATCAGGAACAGTTCGGACAGTTCTGGACCCAACTCAAAGCGCCCCTCAAGGCGCAATGGGAGAAGATTACTGATGAGGATCTTCTCGAGATCGAGGGCAATCTCGCCACGTTTGGCAGGGTGGTTCAGAAACGGTATGGCGAGGCGCAGAAGCATGAGGTCATCACCTGGGTCAACCGCCGATATGCTCACTGGACCGGAAACTATGTGGGTGCGGGATACAAGGATGCCGATCCAAAGGCATCGTGAACGCGCCAGGCCATCTTCGTGAGCCGAGTCATGGAGTCGGCGATGCCTGTGACGGGTGAGTCAAGGAAAAGGGAGGGTGCTTATGCGAAAAATTGTGATTAACAAGAGTTACGAAACGTTTTGCGTGAGTCATAAGGCATTGCTGCGTCTGAAAGAACTCGGCCAGCGGGAGGCGCTTCAGGAAACAGATAGTGGCGCCTACTGGCCTCAAGCCGCCACACCACGAGAACCGAGTTTGAATCAATATGGTGCGCTCATTCCGCGCGACGACGAGAAACTTGTACGCGTGGTGGAGGAACTCGGCGAGGAGGCAAACGGTCACTGCGCGGAGCTGAAGATTGTGGAAATTCCGGATGATGTCGCATGGGAGATCGAGAAAACTGATGGAGTGGAGCATGTGAGCGTGGTCCATCGCACTTGGGGCTGAGGTATCGAGAAACGGAGCGCCAGAAACGGGGACATTCTACGTTTGGAATCGCTTCCTCCGTGGGCGGCGGAGACCGGGGCTCTTCACGCGAGCTTATGAGTTGGCGCGTGTGCGGGGATCGATGGTCTGTCCAGTCGCCGCGCCTCTGCGGCTGGCCACGGCAAGGGGCGGGTCCGTGTGCTTGCCTCGGGCGTGGAGTACACCGACGCGATGAGCCGGTTCCACCTCTACGCGCAAACGATGCGCCGCCAGCCGCCATTCGTGCTGGGCTATGACATCGCGGTGGAAAATCCACGCCATGTGAGCCGCGGGGTGACGCTGGCGGAACTTGATGGCAACCACCACCTTCGCATTGTGCTCGGATGATCTACCTGGGAGGGGCCGTGTTGCGCCGTTGTGGCGATATTCCTCTTTTGGCGTCCTCCGTTGTGGGGTGTTTCACCTCACGTCTCATTGGTCTACAGCTCTTGCTTCTCTCAACCACCGGAATTTTCGACGGAGTGAATTGGCATGGTCTTCGCTTCTGCAACGCATAGTTATTCAAGCACCATGAGCTATGGTGAAATAGAAAGGAGAGTCGGATGCTCGAACAAGAGAAGATGACGAAGTGGGAATTACCCGGGGTTCCGGCCGGAGGATTACGAACAGTGGGGCAGATCAGAGGGACGAATACGTTGATCCTACACGCCGGCCAAAATGGGATGCTCGTGGCTCTGGAATTACTGTCCACGCATACTCCCGGCGCGCCAGTGGTCGATGATCGGAACGAGTTCATCGGATTCATCAGCGAATTTGATGTCCTCCGCGCGCTGGAAGCCGGCAAAGATCTTTCGAAGCTGACGGCGGAAGATATCATGGTTCGCGAGCGAATCAGCGTTACAGCTGAAACCACGATCGAAGAAGCCGTGAAGACGATGAAGGAGAGGCATCTGCATAATCTCCCTGTGAAGAAGGATGGGAGGGTTGCCTACTCCGTGACGCGGCACGATCTCCTGCGAGCCTGGATTGGCATCGGCACTGCAGGCGAAGAGTGAGAAGCGTTGCCTTAGCGAGGGCCGAAGTGCCAATCAAAACTGACGTGCTCTATGTCCTTTTTATGCACGATGCAGTGGAGATTTTCCTTTACAGCCAGACTTATCAGATATCTCTCATGCGATAGGGTGAATGAACATGTCGACACCACATCATCCTCGGGACAAGAAAGATCGATCGGTTCGAGCCCGAAAGCACGACCAGTACAAAGCTAAGGGCAAACTTCGGGAGCCGTCGGTGTGTCGTGAGTGCCAGGCGGTGTATCACAAGGGGCGGTGGGTGTGGGGTCCTGTGCCGTCGGACAGTCAGGAGGTGGTGTGTCCGGCCTGCGAACGGATCCGGGACCACGCGCCGAGCGGGGTGTTGCTGTTGACCGGTGAGTTTGTCGCCAAGCATCGAGAGGAGGTAGTCGGGCTCGCTCGCAATGAGGAGGCTCGTCTCAAAGCCGAACATCCGCTGGCTCGAATCATCAGGATCGAGGACCAAACCGAAGCACCTGAAGGGTTGGTGATCACCACGACGGATCCCCATCTTGCGCGGCGCATCGGTGAGGCGTTGCATCATGCTCATCGTGGCACATTCACCTGTCGTTATGAGGAGAACGAAGATCTGCTCCGGGCGAATTGGGAGTGCTAAGCGGAGGGACAAGAGCCGGAATCATCCCAGACCGAATGTGGCAGACGCGACCACCTCTTCTTCTCTCCAGGCGATGCCCACTAAAGGAGTGTGGTTCAAGAAGGAGGATCATATCCAGCTGACGTTGGCACCACAGGAACAAGAGGTATTGTCCAGAGGGGTCGAGAGCGCCATCTCGGACCTCCGTACCGAGATCGGTCACACCGACAACCAGGCCATGCGGCAGGATTTGCAAGAGCGAAAGGGAGTTCTCTTAGCGATTCTTGACCGGCTCAGAGTCACCGCCTGAGGGCGGCTTGTCTCTGCACGCGAGGGCACCGGACTTCAGGAAGCCGAGGCGGCTTACGTGACGAATCGTGTCCCGTCACCCTTCGGGCAATGGTCGATCCAGGAGGTGGGCAAGAGTATGGCCACATCATCTTGGCGTATAAAGGCAACGCAGAGGTGGGGAGATCATGCCCGATGGCTCAGTGGGGAGGGGCCATTTGCCGTGATTGCTCCCTGTCGGGAGTTTTCTTTCTCCCTCTGGGCCACGAAGGATGCCGCGGAAAAAGCGAAGACCCATCTCGATCAGACGGGATGTGGCGGAGGCTGTAACCCGCTGCTTCATAAGGTCGTTGATTTGAGCGAATGATTTTGGGCGATCGAGTGCGGAGCCTCCTGGTTTGACGAAGTGACTGTCCATAGGCCGGATCGTGGGAGCGGCCTGCTTTTCACCGTAGTCGTGTTGTCTTCAGCTGTCGATAGTCGTCCTTGCTCAATTCAATTGGCGCGATTGGGAGGGATCCCGTGTCGGAGCCACAGATGTCTTCACACCCTTTCACGAAGGAAGATCACATGTTCGTGTATCTATTGGTTCTGGCAATTGTCATAGGATTTCCACTATCAGCTTTCCCTCAATTCGTGGATAAAGGCGAGTATGTCGAGGTGCCCAAAGGGACGAAGCTTTGTCCTAACGTCATCCTGGCAAAATCGAAAGGGATGCTTGATCCAGAGAATCTCTATTGGCGAGTCACGAGCAAAGTGCGGGCAAATGGCACGCAGACCGTGGACGCATTTGTTCTCGAAAGTTCATACGACCGCCAAAGTGGCGACACCACGATGAAGGAACGTCGCGATGATATTATGCCACCTTGTTTAAGAGAGACCTGGAGCATAAGGGCATGTTGTTGATGGTCAGTCCAAGAGATGGTGAGGTTCAAGCGATCATCGAGATTTGTAAAAAGAAGAAATAGGATGTGCGCTCCGTTGCGATGGCCTTTCCAAGCTCCCGCGCCTTACCTTTTATCCTTATGAATGTCGATGACCTCTTCTCTGTCATTCACTTCGATCGTGACCTGAGTGCCGACAGCGATATCCCGAAA
>LNDU01000001.1 GCA_001464735.1 Nitrospira sp. Ga0074138 | reverse complement strand
GCCCTTGATCTCGTGCAAGCTGTATCCGACGCAACCGAGGAAGTTGTCATTGGCCGTGATGATCGTTCCATCCAGATTGAATTCAATGCAAGCCTGCACCCTTCCAATCGCGTTCGTGACCCCGCTCATTTCCGCCGCCTGTGCCTTCAGCGCTAGATCCTGCTGATCACGGGCCTGCTCGAGTGAGCTGGCCATCTGGTTAAAGACCTCCGCTAACTCGCCCACTTCATCTTTTGCGGTCACGGTGGAACGTATCACCAAATTGCCTGACTTGATCCCTTTAGCTGCATCAAGCACATTCGACAGATTCCCGGTGATCAGTTTTGAAATGAACCACACTACCACCACACTGACCAGAGACATGAGAACGATGGCACCGATCGTGGTTCCCGTAAGGTAGAGGGTCACCTCTTGGCTGGCCTGATAGCTTTCGTGTGCTTGTTTTTTATTCTCCTCAATCAATGAGTCAATGTTCGCAATCATGGCTTCACGAATCGGATTCAATTCCTTTGTCCGATGCTCACTCGCGCCGTCTTTACTAAACAATCGGCTCAAATGGAGGACCTTTTCGCGAACTTCTTTAAACTTCGACCAATTCTCCTTGTAATGGTCAAAGGTTTTCCGCTCTGATTCGCTCACGATAATGGCATCGTACTTGAGCAAAAGATCGTCCATTTCCTTGTCATCAGCCGTGATCTCTTGCTCCGTTTTCGTGATCGCAGCGGAATCATAGGCTTGGATGTGCGCACTCACTAGAGCGATCACCCTGTAATAGAGTGACCGCATGTCTTCAAGTTTTGTGACTGGGATAAGGTTCTCCTTGTAGATCTTCTCCGCTCGATTGCTTAGTTCGTACAACCCCCACACAGAGAAGGTCCCGCAGACGATCTGACCGGCCAAAAATATTGCGGCAATGAAGATCAGCTTTTTGACCATCGTGAGATCCTGGAATTGTTTCATGGCACTCCTCTTCTGCTACGCGCTCGGTGAGGGTTATCACGCTGTATGACCGGAAGCGATGCAAAAAAACGCATCCCGAACACTCTTTACGAGAGCATCAGAATGCGCCTCCAACTGACAGGTCTCATTCCTGTCCGATTAGACGATTCGTGCCGTACGTCCATCCGACGTTCCGTCATTTGGTCACACCCCTATCGGCGTATTCAGAGAAATCTTAAGAGGCCGCTAAAGCGGACAGACCAATGAACAATCCTGAAAATCCACACAGAGGAGCTGAGGCGAATCAATCAGACCAGAAGAAAGGAACCCATTGTGTGGTCTGCATCGGCGAGGACCAACCCGCTGCCGAGGGGGGTGAGTAATCAACAGCTTATCGGACATCTACCTGAAAGATACTGTCGACCATAGTCCCCCTGCAATTCATGTGAGCCGTGAATGAGCACCTGGTCCACGCACGCTACGTTTCCCTGGCTCTGCTCAACCGGTTATGACCATGTCGACCCTAACCCTTATCAACCATGCCATCACAAACTCACCTATCGACATCTTCACGAAGCAACCGCTCGATTTTACTCCGTAACAGTCCCAGGTCCTTGGATCGAAACGAGTTTTTGGTCTCCGCGAGCACCTCCACCGTCCCCTCAAGTGCTTCCCGATACACGGTGAGTCGTGGACATTGCATCATACGGCACACATCCGTGGCCCCCTCGACACCGCCCTGCAGTTGACGTGTGAGCACAGAACGGATCCGGTCGGACACAATGGTCATCTGGGTAAAACTCTGTGAGAGATAGGTATCCAGCGACCAGGCCAACTCCGACCCGTTGGTGCCACTGCCTATCGGCGGGAGGTCCTGATTCAGATGTTCTAAGGAGGTGACCAGTCGTTTCGCCTCCTCACGCACGGCTGTCGTCATCCGGAGCATCGTGGTCTTCTTGACCGCTTCGCCCACCGCACGACGCAAATCCGGCCAGTCCACCGGCTTGAGTAAATAATCCGTAAACGACAAGCGAAGCGACTCCACGGCCGTTTGAACGGAGGGGTAGCCTGTTACCAGCACGATCGGAAGCAGCGGGAATCGGCTGCGGACCTCTCGGAGAAATTCGAATTGCATGTTGCCCGGCATCCGAATATCGGAAATGAGCACATCGTGTTCCTTCGTCAGAACCCGGTTGGCTTCCTGAGAGTCCTGCGCACAGTCACATTGATATCCCTCCTGCTCCAACAGCCTCGCCGTCGAGCGACGAAACGTGTCTTCATCATCGGCCAAGAGCACCCGCGGAGCTTCAGCAACCATGTGTGATCACCTCCTTGTTGGTGTGTATTTCATCAGGCAGCTGCGCCACAATCTTAGCGCGTGGCAAGAGTACCGAAAAGATCGATCCCTGCCCAATCTTTGTGCGGACGTCGATTCTCCCCCCCATCGCTGCCACCAGACTTTGAGAGATCGAAAGCCCTAGTCCCATGCCCTTCTGCTCGCCCTCAGTCTTCGTCGTAAAGAACGGATCAAAGATATGCGGGACGACCTCCGGGGAAATCCCCGACCCTTGATCGGCCACCGCAATACGGATGACCGTTGCCTCTTCACGGATGGTTAGCGTGATCGTCCCTCCTTCTCGGGAACAATCGATGGCGTTATTCAACAGATTCAGCAAGACTTGCAGGAGGTCGCTCCGCGGCACATCGAGGGTATCAAGCTGAGGCTCCACCTCAACGACCAGCCTGAGTTGCCACTGCTGCAACTGCTTGCCAAACAGAGCTTCAATATCCCCAATCATCGTCTGGAGATCGACAGCCTCCACCTTACCGGACTCCCGCCGGTAAAGCTGGTACATATTCTGCACAATAGACGAGACACGCGCGATTTCACGATCGATCATGCCGACGAATTCATACTGCGCATGCGCGGGATCGACCGCCTGCTTCACGAGGGTAAACGCATTTTTGATGCCCGCGATCGGGTTGTTGATTTCATGGGCGACGCTGGCGGCCAAACGGCCAAGCGCCACCAGTCTCTCTGTCTGCGCCCGCTGCGATTCCAGTTTGGCGATCTCGGCTGTTCGCTCGGCAACCTGGCACTCAAGCTCCTCTGTCTGTCGAAGTTGTTCGACTTCCAGATGCTTGCGTGCGGTAATGTCACGGCCCGCCACCAGCTGGACATCCTTTCCGCGATAGCAATAGGGCCTGACGACAATTTCACCGGGAAAAGTGGTGCCGTCCTTGTGACGTCCGATGGCCTCATAGGGTCCGAGTACGCCATTTTTTATATTGGTCAAGACCAGGTCGCGGGATTCGTCGGCGATCAGATCCCAGATCGATTGGCCAATGAGCTCGCCCGGTCCATACCCAAACATCCGCTCCAAACCAGTGTTGACCTCGATCAAAATCCCTTGATCGTGAATCGCAATGCCGTCGAAGGTCGCCTCTGTCAGCAACTTGTACCGCAATTCGCTATCGCGCACCGCCTCTTCTGCTCGTTTTCGCTCGGTGATGTCACGCACGATGGCGTAATCAAGCTCTTGACCGTCGTGGTACAGATAGTTCGCCACCACCTCCACCGGATAGATTTCTCCGGACTTACTTCGATGCCTGGTTTCCAAGCGAAGCTGACCCGCTCGCGTAAGCCTCGCCCAACACGTGTTCCAAACTTCCGGTGGAAAGTCCGGATCGATGTCCATCACCGACATCGTCAGGAGTTCTTCCTTGGTATAGCCCAGCCGGCGACACCCCGACTCGTTCACGTCGAGGAAACAGCCGTTCGGGCCGATGACGAAGATTTGATCGGCGGCATGGTCGACGGCGTACTGAGTCCTTTGAAGGCGGTCTTCCACACGCTTCCGAACAATAATCTCATCCTGGAGAGATCGGTTAGCCATGGCCAGCTGTACCGTTCGCTCATTCACTCGCTGCTCGAGCTCAGCATGGGCTTTCCGAATTGCCTCTTCAGCGTGTCTTCGCTCGGTCACATCGGAGATGGATCCGACCATGCGCACAGGTCGACCGGTGCTGTCCCACATCGCCTGGCCTCGATCGTGGAACCAGCGATAACGGCCGTCCTTCATCCTCACCCGCACTTCGATATCGTATGGTTCACGAGTGTTAAGGTGGCGACACGTGGCTTGGTGTACCCGATCGGCGTCGTCTGGATGTACCAGCGAAATCCACGTGTCATATGTGGGGGTGAGGGCGCTTGGCTCAAGCCCGAACAGTTCAAGGTGACGGTCAGACCAATACTGTTCTCCTGTCAGAATATTCCAATCCCATATCCCGTCGTTCGTGGCACAGACAGCCAATTCAAATCGTTCTTGACTCTCACGTAACGCTTCGTCGACTCGCTTCCGTTCACTGATATCCCGAACATAGGCGCAGTGGAATTCCTGCCCCCCATAGGCCAAGAAACTGACGCGAATATCGATGGGAATCCGTCGCCCATCTTTCGTCACATGGATCGTCTCCAGCGAAACCACTTTCTTTTCCCTCGTCTCCGCCCAAAATGCAGGCCACACCTCCGCAGGAAAGTTCGGATTGAGATCGTGGACCGTCATACGCAGAAACTCATCCGCGGTATAGCCCAGCATCACACTGGCCGCCCCGTTGGTATAGAGAATCCTGGCATGGGGATCGATCCAGTAGACTGCATCCACCGCTTGATCCATGGCAAACTGCGTCCGCAGAAGATTCTCCTCCGCCCGCTTCTGCTCGGTAATGTCACGAAACGACGAGACCGCGCCTGACGGCAACTCATCCTTGCCCATAGTGATGGGCTGCGTGTTGATTGAAATCCACACGAGCGTCCCATCTGGCCGATGCACACCCATGATGACATGCTTGCTGGCGAGACCTGTTCGGAGCATTTCCATCGGCGGATGGGTTTCGCCGGGAAACGGCGAGCTATCTTCGTGGATCACCCGCCACCGTGTATCGAACGAGGTACGGCCCAACACCTGGGCTTCGGTAAGTCCCAGAATCTGGCAGGCACTGGCATTGCCCGAGTGGATGACCCCTTGCTCATCCTGAATGACGACCCCCTCCGCCATCGCCGCCACGACGCTCCGGTGCCGTTGTTCGCTCTCACGCAGCGCCGCTTCGAGTTGCTGGCGCTTGGCAACCTCTGTTCGTAGGGCTCTATTGGCTTGAGAATGCGCAGCGGCTTGTTTATTGCCTCGCTGCTTCGATTTAATGTGAGAGCCTTTCAACGCCCCTCGGCCCTTCGGCTTTCTACCAGCCATCGATCAACTCCTTAGCGCTCAACACCCGGAAGCGAGAGATCATCTGATCGATAGGCCAGGTCAGCTTGGTCCGGCATCGACAACCCGCATTCTACGGTTAGCCGCGAGACGGTAGTACTCGTCATGAAAAGCACTCCTCGGACGCTCTTCCGAAATTCGGGAAAGACGATCGACGGGGAATGAAGCTGTCATGAGACCAGGGGGAAAAGCGAATCGCTGTTGACCTTGTGGTCAACCAGAGCAGAAAAGAGGTAGGTTGCTGAGCCTTGGATAGGCCAGGAGCTCCAGTCCTGATTATTCTGATCCCTTTCTTTGACTGTTAGGTTTCAATACTATCTACATGATTTTAAAAATTATGTCTATCGATTGTTCTGCCGAGTCCGAATAGCCCTAACAAGAGGCGCAAGGAACATCGGCGGATCGACTCCACATGGGAGGTCACTGTGTGGAGTCCGCGCGGGTGTCAGATGATGGACAACGCCAGGTGGTGGCAGGAGCAACCTGTCACCACCTGGCTCGTGAGCGTGACGACGTTTACCTCTAAGTCGCTTACACATGTAGCGGTTAGAACTCTTCGAACTCATCCCCTGTGCTGTGGCGATCTTTCCCGTTCACGGCCACAGCACCGGCTGACTCCTTGTACTGTATGGGACTGTTGAAGAAATGGAGCGTGAACCATCCAAAGAGGCGATTTCCAGGTGCCTCCACCTCGGGAAGGCCGGCGGAGAAACCATATCCCCTTCT